>JAIETF010000079.1 GCA_019745415.1 Candidatus Obscuribacterales bacterium
CAAGAAGTCCAACCAATTGAGGTTTGAAGGCGCAATTCTAGTTGTCACTTACCCGCAATTTCAATTGTCGTCGATCACATACTACTTTCTAGCAATAACGCTGCTTAAGAATGTGAGAAAAAATCTTAGTTGGAGGCTAATTAGTCTAGCTGTGACTGCAGCCCTGCTGACACTTATCCCCACTATTCAGGTATTCAAGGTACTGCCGAATCTCTTTGGCACGAGATTCCTCTATCTTCCTATGGCCTTCCTATTTTCGCTTTTTGGAGTTCTTGTCTCAGGGTTAGAAAAGCGAACTCTGGGGTCAAAAATCATCTGCATGGCACTTCTATCAACCACAATCTGCTGGATAAACCTGGTCCCATTCAAGGAACTCGATCAAATTCAAAGCAGACTGACCGACTATTGTGCGCCATTCATTAACAAAGAAAGCAATGAAAGCAGATTATGCATACTAAATATTCCTTTCAATACAAGATCAGAAGCTCTTTTGGCTGACATTTGGCAGGCGAGAGTAGCACTTAGCAAAGCCAATCTTGAAAGTTTCTATTCAAGCAATAAAGTCATCACTTCGATTTCTTGCCGTCCTTTTCAAGATCTCTTTGATCCTACAAAGGTCTTGAGACAAAGTCAGAAAGCTAAAACCAAGCTATTAATCGTAAATCCAGGCGAAAAAAATCCATTTTTCTCGCCTGACATATCCATAGCAAAAGATTGGAGCACAGATTCTAATGAAAGATTACTTTTGCCTGCAAACCTAACTAAAGAGATAAATCACAGAATCTCCTACATACCAATAACTGACGAAAATAATGTTGCAAAATCATTTCGAGAATGCGAATGGATAGAGATAGATCTTCGGAAGTATGGAAGTACACTAAAGAGTAGCCAAATCGTCTATGCATTTCCCAGGTACAACAATCTTCCACAAGAGAGATTCACTTTAGTCTGGGAAACAGATCTGACCCAGTCAATTTTTCCAGGACCATGCCTATCGGCAGTGCATCCAAATAATGTCAATGCAACCTCAATCACTTATCGTTTTCCAGTTGCTGACAAGGTATCATTTCGCGCAGCAAGTAGGCTTAAGAGTCTAACTTTTCTTGGTCTAGAACCAAATTGGAAGATTGAGCGGATCGAGCTTTGTCGAAATCGGCTTATACCAAGAATTAGTCCATTAACTGACCAAACGATGGAAAAAACGCAAACCATTGCCAGAGTTGAGACTGATGAACTTGAAAATATTCTTGTAACCTCAGGGAAACTAGAGTTTCAATTTGACGAGGGAATGAAAAAGTACTTCTCCCATTACAGGGTCGAGGTTAGCAGGGCAGACCAAACTTTTGCGGATCTGGATGAGACCTTGATTGCAGCCAAGCCCACTAAATCGCTGACCACAAGCTTCGAGACAGAGTCGAGGAGATTCTCAATCGATACATCCAAGCTACCGCAACAAGGACTCTACCAACTAAGAGCAATCGGACTTGATGAAAACGGCAATGAAGCAGGATTCTATAGCTTCCCAGAAACCATACTTTACAAGAGGTCTGGCTTCCAGAAGAATAGCTATAGAACTTCTGCAGTAGACCGACTGCAATTCGAGATGAAACCAGGAATCTAGGGGTTACTATTGCTCCGCAGGTGGTGCAGCATTCTGCGCACCTTCAGGTGAAGCAGTACCAGTCTGAACCGGAGGAGACACTGTATAGGTCCAAGTTGCTTTCAACTTTGGATCATTCATAGTGAAGGTAGTGATTTGGGCTTTCTCAAAATAGTCTTTTACAGGATCGACTATCTGATGACGTTGTTCTTTATCCTGCAATGCGACTTCGCAGTTGACCTCTACCGGTCCCTCGCTATTCTTATCAACCTCGGCGCCACCTCTTAACCACTTGAAGGAAGCAGTACCACCTATACCTGTAACGCCCTCGGTTATTTTCCCCTCGATAATCTGCCTTGCATCTAAATAGGTCACTTTTGCCATGGGGTCCTCTGGCTGAGGCTTTTTATTCATCAACTGACCAACCCAGCTGCCCTGAGCCATAACTATAAGTCCCACAATCACTGCCATGATTGCCCCAACAATAGGCAGAAGATTTATGGGCGGCTTTCTGCTTTCCTCGCCCAACATTTTGCTATAGCTTCTGCGACGACGTTGCGGGGTTCCGCAAGAGGGACAAACCTCCTCATGCCCGTGCAGAGGTACCTTACAAGTAGGACAATCGTGCATTTATCTCTTCCATAAAACCGTAGCTATAAATCTAGCATCATTTGCGCTTTAGTAAACTCCCAGCAATCACCTATATTTTCGGCAAACGACGGTGCCTAGATAAACGTTTGAGTGCCATCAACCTCACCTTCCAGCGAAGCCAAGCTTGCAGGATCTCTCACAGAAATGAGTGAGCCCATCAAGAAACCTGATAACAATCCGCCCAAATGGGCGAACACAGCAATGAAGGGTATTACATGGTCAAGTACCATTTGGAATAGAGTCAATCCACCCATAAAGCTAAGGTAGCGGAGTTTGAGGTTGCGCGGCAATATCTTTATTTTGTAAATACCAACAGCGCAAGCGGCAAAGACAGCCTGAATGGCTCCTGAAGCCCCCACTGCAATCTTATCTGAGAGAAAAAGATGAAAAACTCCTGAAAGTATCCCACCTACAAAGTAAATTGCGAGGAACCTGCTTGAGCCGAAGATGTTCTCAGCGATTCGCCCAAAAACGTACAGTCCAATTAGATTAGAGCCTATGTGGAGTACATCACTGTGATAGAAGAGATAAGTAATGAGCCTGTAATACTGCTCTCTCTTCACAACCGATTCAAAATCCACCCCCATTGAAAGTGGACTAATTGGGCTTTCAACTGGAATTCCAAGTGGCAGAAGAAAACTGACTGAGACAACAAACATCATTATCGATGTAATACAAATTACGTTCACACATATTGATTGTCTTCTTGGAGAGAGAATTTCTTGGATAAATGCCGCTCGTTTGAAGAGCTGCCAAATGGAAGAAACTTCCCTTAGTACGGAAGGGTCATTTGGGTCAATTTTCCTGTCTAATGATCCGCCTTCAACCAAAGGGGTCATCAAACGAGAAGCACGGCTTTGAATCAGATGGACTTTAGACTTAGAGCAATCTTCTAATAGAGCTTGAGCGCGAGTTCTGTCGCCACATGCCAACTCGCACCTTGCGCTCCAAAGACTTATTAGACCAGGAGCTAGTCGAGCTTTTGTTGCCTCAAGGACTCTTACCAGTTTATAGAACTCGTGCCGTGCACCTGTGAGACTAAAGAAGGGTAAGACGCTTGTTGCTATGCTTGAGAGCGGGAAAATTGACTCTTCGAAATGTGCGTCTCGAAGTTTATCTGCGGCGTCCTTCACTTCACCAAATTCCAATTTCATTCTGGCTATGAGAAGACCGAGACTGCGAGAAAAAACCTCATCGTCCTTTACGAGCTCATTATAGAGAGAATCTACTTTCTCCCAATTCCAGAGAATCGCCTCTCCATCAATCTTGTACTTAAGCGGCCAAGGTTTGAACATGGGAGGAATATCTTTCTCCGCCAACCATGGCTCTAGATATTTCTCAGCTTCGGAGGGTTTCTCTAAGAGGTAAGCCGCATAAGCCATGTGTAGGTCGTGGCGAAATTTCCCAGATTTTCCCCAAATAAGCCAAGGTTCTATATTTGCCCAAGTTTCTATAGCGCTTGCATCGAGATCGTACATAGCATCAGTCAGCGCCTTGCTCACATAAATTGCCGGCACATGAAAAAACAAGAGTAGGCACCAGCCTGTCCAAATCGCCAGCTGTTCGTCCTTTACCACAAGAAGTGGAACCAAAATGCCGGTTAAGACGATTATTGGCTGCAAAACATTTAGGGCTCCCCAGCTTAGCGGTTGCATCAACCTCACGAATAATGAAAGCCCGGAAAGGGCAAACAAAAAGGATAGATGAACCCAAACTATGCTAAGACTTGGAATCAAGTGCCACACCTGGAACTGGCTATTTCATCTAGACACTGTCCATAGTTGTCAACAGGACGAAACTGGATAGGCATTGCTAGAGGCTGGGGAATTGCCCGGACAAATCTCTCTGTAATCAATTGAGGACGGGTAATCGCCGAACCTACAACTACAGAATGAGCGCCAAGTTCGAAAGCCTCTGTCAACTCTTCCGGTCTCCAAACCCTACCCTCAAGTATCACTGGAACTTTCAGATGGGCAACCAGTTCCTTCAGAAGTTCCAAACCAGGTCCACTATCCTTTGGCAAAGAGGTTTCGGCTGTGTATCCAAACAATGTTGTAGAGACGATATCAGCGCCAGCTTGGGCAGCGTTCAGACCTTCGGAAAAGGTCGCACAATCAGCCCAAACCAGGCGTCCCAGTTCGGCATGAATCTTCGCAATAGTTTCAGCTAGACCAAGATTGTCTGCCCGCTTCCTGCCAGTTGCATCTAGAGCGATTATGTCGGCCCCAGCTTCAGCCAATTGTTGTGCTTCCAAAAAACTAGCAGTTATGTAAGCCGAGCTAAGTCGATCCAAAGCAGGCACATCAGCCTTAGTAAGACCTACAATCGGCACGAAGCCTTCATAGAGCTTATCAACAGACTCTCTGACGTATCTGATGTTCTCAATTCCCTCTAAACGGAGCCCCCCACAGCCACCATTTAGAGCAGAAAGAGACAATGCAAGAATATGACTCTTGTGGCAAAGCGGCTCCCCGAATGAGGCCTGACAGGAAACCACTAGCTTACCTTTCAGTGCACTGAATACAGAGTCCTTGTTATTGAGGTGATTTTCCACTTGCAGCTTTGTACCTATTGCACCTGATTATTCAAATTGAGACAAATAAATTTTGGCTGCGTCATCTCCATCAAGGCGTAACGAACTCCCTCTAGGCCAAGTCCTGATTCCTTACGTCCGCCATACGGCATGTGGTCAGCGCGGAAACTCGGTGTGTCGTTCACTATAACACCACCAGCATCAATACCACGCGCCAATTTGAATGCGACATCAATATTAGTGCTGAAAACTGCCGCCTGCAATCCGTACTTAGAATCATTCATCAATGCAAGAGCATCATCTATAGTGTCATATTTCATAACAGACACTACCGGTCCAAACACTTCCTGACATACAACACTCATATCGCTGGTGGTATCAGCAAGGATAACCGGCGTTAAACAGTTGTTGCCTTTCTGCTGACCGCCAAACACCAGCTTGGCACCAGCCTTTACTGCATCCTGCACCCACTGACATGTCTTTTGGACAGATCCGCTATCTATCATCGGTCCGACATCAGTTTTCTCGTCCAGAGGATCTCCGACTGTTAGGGCACCGACAAGAGAACTAAACTGCGAGAGAAACTTCTCATAAATTCTCTCTTGCACATAAACCCGTTGGACTGAAATACAAATCTGTCCAGCGTGCGCATAGCCGCCTCGACATGCAGCTTTAGCAGCCAATTCAATATCTGCATCAGAATGAACCACAATACCAGCATTGCCGCCAAGTTCTAGAATTACCCGCACTCCAGGATGAACTTCGCCTCTCAGGCGCCAGCCAACTTCCTGGCTGCCTGTAAAGGTTAGAACAGCAATACGACTATCTCTAACCAGGGCATTCCCTTTAGAACCACGGCATGGTGTCAAAATTAGCGCTCCCTCGGGTAGCCCAGCTTTAGCGAGCAAGGCAGCCAGCTTAAAGCTGGAAACAGGGGTGTTAGATGAGGGTTTAAGCACAACTGTATTGCCTGCAGCCAAAGCTGGAGCCAGCTTGTGTGCAACTAGATTGAGAGGAAAATTGAAAGGAGTAACGGCGGCAACGACCCCCACCGGCTCTCTCAACACCATAGCCAGACGAGCTTCGTTACCAGCCAAGTTATCCATAGCCAACTGCTCGCCATCTAGGCTGAGTGCCTCGCGAGCCGCAATTGCGAAGGTGTTGGAGGCTCTGCTGACCTCGATTCTGGCATCTTTGATCGGTTTGCCGCCTTCAAGTGATATTGTTCTAGCCAAGTCTTCAAGATTCTCGAGGATAAGCCTTGATGCGTTATTTAGAATCTCAGACCGCTTGTAAGCAGGCATTGACTTCATTACCGAATGAAAGGTCTGTTTAGCTTGCTCTAGAGCCATATCGATGGCTTTCTCATCGGCCTGCCCGATGGCAGCCACGACATCCCCCGAATAAGGACTTTTGACTTCCACAAACTCATAAGAACTTTCGGACAGTCCCTGAATAGCCAGCGGGTACTTGACAATTTCTTTGAGCATTTTTATGTAGTCCTTCGATAAAGAGGAATTAATAATACGGAAGCAAACTCACCAATTCTTGAGGTCCAAGCCAAATATATATCTAGCTGTGACAACTCCATGGCGGTTATGCAGTATTAACAGCATCAAATTATATCTAAATCGAACTAAGGTTCCAGTGAACGTCCCACTTGAAAAGCACTTAAACCAAGTTCAGAATAAAGGAAATTCGAGGTTTTCAATGGTAAATTATTAGCTGGCAAAGCATGGTGAGTCACAGCCGTAAAGGCAATGCAGGATATTTTGATTCTGGAGCTTATGCAAGCGAAAACAAATCGAACCGCAGCTCTTCTAGCACTATCGGTGCTTGCTTCTATGCAAGTCTCATCGGAAGCGCGTGAGCACGCAATCAGCGTCTCTTCTCAATCGGCGCTCTATGAAACGCAGATTAGCGCGACAGAAGCTAAGAAACGGCTACTGCAGCAAGAGCGACAGAAACTGGAAAGCCAAAAACGCAGCTACCATGAAAAGGCAATGCAACTTCGCAGAGCCGAGGGCAAAGCTCTCAAGAAATTGAATGTTATTCAGAAGCAGCTTAATCAGACAACAGGGCAACTTAAGAACACCAAGCAAGCTGTTGCGGTTACTGAACACAAGATGGTAGAAACCCAAGCCAGAATTGCTACGGTTCAGAATAAAGAAGGTAGTCTCAAAGCCTGCGCCAGCAGAAGACTTAGAGAAATCTATGAAGGCGAACGCTTATCTTTCGTCGAAATGCTATTTCAAGTAGACAACCTTCAAAGTCTCTTGGATAGACTGTATTACCAAGAAAGAGTAGCGGAGCAGGATCGCAAACTAATCGAAGAGCTAAGAGCAAGACAAGCTCAGCTAGCCAAACACAAAGAAGCGTTATCAGAGAAAAAGAATGCCTTGGGAGAGATGGTCTCTCAGATTGCACAGAAAGCGATGGCTATAGCAAAGGAAAAGCTAAGTCAGCAACAAGTGGCAGACCAGTTGCGCAGCCAAAGGGCATTTTACGAGCAGGCAGAGAGACAACTTGCTAATGAATCGGCAGCTCTTGAAACCCAGATCTTTCGCATGGAAAACAGCAACCGCAAGAGAGGCGGACCGATTGCTGTAGGAAGCGGAAATATGTGCATGCCATTGAGAGCACCGGTCACCTCACCCTTCGGCTGGAGATCGCACCCGATCTTCAGAGTGCGGAAATTTCACACAGGTGTTGACTTAGCAGGGCCAAACCGCTCACCAATTCGCGCTGCAGACGGCGGCAACGTTCTATTCACTGGCTGGTATGGCGGCTACGGCAAGGTAGTGATTGTCAGCCACGGCAACAATATGGCGACCCTATACGCCCACCTCTCAAGAATTGCTGTATCTGTCGGTGATAACGTCGCTAAAGGTGATGTCATTGCCTACGAAGGAACCACAGGCTATTCAACCGGACCCCACTTGCACTTCGAAGTTCGAGTCAATGGTAAGCCGCAGAATCCCCTTAGCTACGTAAGGTAAGAGATTTAGAAATCTTCGCCGCTTCGCCCTTCCAAGCCTGGGGGGATCAGCTGCATGTAAGTTGTGTCATAGATCGACTCAGTCTGGAATCCTGGAATCTCCGACTTAAATTTAGCGAGCTCATCTTTCGACCAATGACGATCAAGATACAAATTCCTTAGTTTTTTCATCTTCTTAAATGCAGCCAAAGATGCGGGCGTGAGCTTGCTCCTCCTGATTCGTAAAGTCTCGAGATTAGGTATCTTGGCTATTTCTGCAAGCTCACCATCGGTAGTGTCGGTAGCTACCAACCACAGCTCCCTCAAGTTTGAACACTTCTTCAAAGCTGGATAGAGAGACGGCGTATCTTTGATTCTCTTCAGCTTGAGGATTCTCAACTGCTGTAAATTCTGCAGCCGAGCGATATGACCGCCGCTTATTCGGGGACCGCAAAGACCCAAGCCTATCAGCCACGGCATCTTTTCGATCTTTCGCAAGACCGTCGCATCGATTTCACATTCATCATAACGCTCGTGCCGAGGTATACACTTACTGAGGGGATTGAAGAAAGAAAGTACCCTAAGCGACTTCCAATTCATGCATCGATCGAGAACATGCTTATAGTTATTGCTCATAAACTCGAGCCCATACAAGTCACCGTCAGAAAAGTAATCAACCAGCTGGGGATAGTCTCTAGTACCAGCATTCAAATAGAATGTTACTGGTTCATTTTTCTCTCTTCCTATAAATCCGTAGGCGTGTCTAGGCTTGTTTGAACCAATTTGAATCTCACCTGCTACAAAATCATTCGGGAATGCGAAACCAGATCGCGGCTTGTTAGTAGCGTACCTAAAGCCAGGCTTCCTGGACAGAATAAACTTCTGAGTAGCAATATAGTGAGCTTGTTCTAGTGGCTTGTAGCGAAACAAATAGAAGGTATCTACTGCATCAAACTCTTTTTGTGTTGCCCCAGCGGCATCCAACCCTGCACCAGCCTCTACTCGTGGAGACTCCAGAACTCTTCGCATTTGAAAAGGTCGCTCAAAACTCGCTTTTCTTGGATCTTGCTGAAGGTCACTAGCAGCACCTGCAACTTGCTTTTCCACTATCCTATCGAGTCTTGATGGTTTCGAAGAAAACTGCTGCTGACTCCACAAAACTGCGCCGCCCCCAATTGCAGCTAGGAATAGAATTAAGGAAGGGACAAGCAGACGACTTAAAAAACCAGTCTTATCGGACTCAAACTCTTCACTATCTTCCTCTAGCTCGGAATCAAGGTCTTCGCCTTGCTGTGTTCGTAATTCCAAAGCAACTGGCTTGCCACCAAGCACTCTCTCAAAGTCATGTACTAATGCCTTGATGTCCTTATGTCTGTTATCGGGGCTCTTTGCCAACATCTTTCTAAGACAATCCTCTAATGGAACGGGAAAATCGCCCTGAGGATAAACAGACGCCAGAGTCGGAGGCTCCATATTTAGATGCATATAAAATGTCTGAAAGGGATTACCGCCTCTGAAGGGAGGGCGGCCTGTCAAAGCTTCGAATAGAGAACAACCTAGTGAATAGATGTCGGATCTTCCATCTACAACTGTGCCCTCGCACTGTTCTGGACTCATATAGAACGGTGTTCCGAAAATGCTGCCAGTGGCAGTGTGGCTCTGAGAACCGACATTCAACCTGGCAATACCGAAGTCAACTAGACGAGTCTGCAACTCGCCTAATTTTTCACCAGCAACTAGCATTATGTTTGAAGGCTTGACGTCTCTATGAACAATACCTCTCTCGTGGGCAACGCGCAGAGCGTCGGCAACTTCAGAGAAAATTGGAATAGCTTTCTCGAAATGCAATGGACCCTGGTTCTTTATAAAGGAGGACAGAGTCTCGCCATCCAGCAAATCCATAACATAATAAATGCATCGACCCCGATCGACACCCATATTATGAACGCTGACAATTGCTCTATGCCTAAGACGTGCCAACACCATCGCTTCAGCCTTAAAGCGAGCTAGAACAATTTCGTCAACTTCCGCCTTGTTTATTAGTTTAAGTGCATAAAGCTTACCCAACATCTTATGGCGTGCAGCAAACACTACACCCATACCACCGCGACCCAAGACAGAGACTAGCTCGTAGATACCATCTACAACATCGCCGACTTTGTATTGCTGACTAAAGACAGAAGCGGTAGAGACAAAACCTGGATTAAAGTTTGGACTGGTGGGCTCAGAAGACAGACCAAAAGGACCAAGCGATGATTCCGAATCATCCTGAGCGGAGATACGGTCACGGTCAGAGAAGCCGGAACCACCAGTACCACCAAAATTCGGAGAGCTAGAACTCAATTCTCTTCTTTATCTACATCAAGCTATGGCTCTAGCATAATATCCATTGCCTACTCAATTTTCAACCAGGACTAATGACTGGGCGGCGGAAACAAAGAACGATCCGGAAACATCTCCCAGTATGTGAAATCTACCATGGGTTCGTAATGGCAATCTGGAATCTTGCTCTTCAGTTTCTGGAATTCTTTTGATGTGCCTTTGTTGGTCCATTTTGTATCCAAATAGAGAGTCTTCAAGTTAGACATTCGACAAAAAGCATCAACACTAGCAGGAGTGAGAAGTGACCTTCGAATGCGCAACCGTTCTAGATTCTTAAGCTCTGCTAGCGCCTTTAGATCTCTATCCTTTAATCCACAATCAATAATCCACAGTTCCTTTATGTTGGGATAGCGACTGAGTAACTGCAAAACTTCATCAATGTCGTTACTGCCTTTCAGCTTGAAGGTGTTGATCTTGCTGAGTAATCGAAGATTGGCGAGATTTTGAGCCCTAAGATTTGCTCCAGGCAATCCAAGCGAAACGATAGAATTCAGACCGTCAATCAGCACCAAATCTTGCGGGTATATACGACATTCCTCATACTCGGGAAGATTGCTAATACATTTAGTTATTGAATTGAAGAAAGAAATTTCCTTTAAGTCAGGAAGACCCTTTAGATTTTCGAACACTTTGTCTAATTTTCTAAAGGTTAACTCCAAAGCGCTAATTCGAACCCCGGCATTACTGAGCTTTCTTACTTCTCGCAATACTGAGGGATAGAAACGAGTCTGATAGCCGAAGTAAAGAGAAACATCACTATTCATTTTGAGAGAAACATTCGAATGGACCAATCGAGGTTTACTGCCATCAACAGCCATAGCGCAAACATAAATATCTTCTGGAAACTCAAGTCTATAATTTGCACCTTGTTTTGAAACAGACATGAGCGGCGACAAGCCACTATCTTTTGAGAATGCATGTGCTTCAAATTTTGGACGATACACTTTATCATAGTCATTAGTAACCTCAATCCAATTGATAGCTTCGACCCGTTTCATCTCCTCCGGCAAAGCACCAACCAAAGACAGGTTAGATTTTGACAGGACACCTCTTCCAAGAAAAGAGCTGGCAGCTTTGAGCGGACTGTTAGATAGTCCATCGGATAATTTGCCTGGAAATTCTTCATCATCGGGGCTGCTTGCCATATTCTCTACTACTTCCGCCATACCAGAATCCAAGTTTCTATCTACAGGTCTGGTTAGCACTCTTTCGTGTGGTTTAACTTTCTCACTCCGGAGTACAGACAATAAGCCGATTCCACCCAATATCATAATTACCGCAATCAACCCGATAATGGCATTACGCAAACCATTGTTAGAGGCCACAAATGGCGAACCCAACTCGTCCTCGAAGGGATCTCTAGTTGCTTCACTAGCTCTTGCATCAACACCATCTTCAGTACTAGCCAGTCGAGGGATGTTGCGATTCTTTGGATGCTCGGTACTAAAGGAGACACTGTTTGCACCAGTCCGACCGGCTCGGTAATTTTGGACAGACTGTCCGGCCAGAATACGCTCAAGGTCATGAGCGACCTCCTCCATATTCTGATATCTTTCATTCTGAGCTTTAGCAAGTATTTTTTCCATAAACACTTGCAGCGCATCAACCGGTTGCGAATCGCCAAAATACTCGCGTAAATCGGGCACAGGAGCAGTTTGGTGCATCTCAAAGGTTTGAAAAGCATTGTCGCCTACATATGGAGGGCGGCCAGTCAAAGCCTCGAATATGGTGCACCCCAGTGAGTAAATATCGGCTCTTTGATCTAGTTTCCTTCCTTCGATCTGTTCAGGACTCATATAGAATGGCGTGCCAAAAACAAGCCCAGTTGCTGTCATAGCTTGCGAACGTCCAGTTGAATCAACTAATCTGGCAAGACCAAAGTCAGTCAGCTTCAGTTGGACTACGCTTCCATCATCAGATTCAATAGCCATCAAATTGGAAGGCTTGATGTCGCGATGGACAACACCTTTGCGGTGAGCAGCACTGAGTGCTGCGGTTAGTTCAAGAAACAATGGCAAAGCAATCTGCGGGTTAAGTGGACCATCTCTTTTTATAACCTGATCAAGACCCCGCCCCTTAAGCAAATCCATAACGAAGTAAGGGCAAACACCGGCATCTACCCCCATATTGTGAATACCAACGATACCTGGATGATTCAGCCGAGCTAAGGCTCTAGCCTCTTGCTCGAAACGAGTCCAGGTCTCAGCATTCAAATTTTTACCAGAGATGATCTTCAAGGCATATTCGCGGTTCAAAACCAAATGGCGGCAAGAAAAGACTACCCCCATGCCACCTCGTCCAAGGAATTTCTGTAATAAATATGTATTATCGACTTTGTCCCCTGGCAAATAGTTCTTTATAGAACCGGTTGAGGTGACTATGTGAAAGCCCCTAGTCCCACCTTGATCTTCAGATCTAGACTCATCCATACAACAGAATCTCAATCACTCTGAATGATCTGAACATTTGCAAGGTCGCATTCAAAAGATGTTTCTTCAGCAAGAAAAAGCATGCGCAAAAGATCTCTATAGAATCCATAAAGCGGAATCCGCTCTGCTAATTCGGCTCTCATGGCATCACGCCTTCTCTTGAAAGAGCGATGCGAAGGACCAGCCATATGGTCAATCTCTAGATAGTAATTGCTGAGCGGCTGTACCTGTATCTCAAAGAGCCTCTCATTCCACAGCACAACACTTTTCAGTGCGCGCCAGCCAGTTTGTTTCATAACTTCGGGAGCGCAATTGAGATAGTCTTTCGTTTCAATGAAATGCAAAGCTTGGGCTTCATACTCTGATTCCGTGTCAATGTCGACAGCTTCATCACTAAGCTTATATAATTCGAGCCGTTCTCGATTGAGGCGACTTGCTGTGAGAGCCTCTAATTCTTCGTGCACTTCCATGCAGGCTTGATCATCTTCGCAGACTATCTTGATGCCGAAGATATCTTTGACATACTTACTAAACTGTTTGAAGTGCTTGTCTCTAGAAACGAGTTCCCCTACACCGAATAATTCATCCGTCACTTTATTCCAAAGCTCTTCTTCAGCTTTAACCCTGCTAGTCAGACGATTTACCTTAGATAGTCTATGTTCTAGCGGAATATACTCTACGAAGTTCGCAGATAGTTCCAGAGGAACCCAGCCATTTTGACTGCGATATCTAAAGCGATCAAGCATATGCTCACCAAGGTCGATATCGGTCACACTAAGCAAAGTGTCCCTATCGATTTTCTCTCTAATTAGAAAGGGACGTTCACTAAAGCCGGGAAGGGTACCGATTACGTTACTATGAAGTTCGAACTCGCCCAAGAGCATCGATGCCAATAAATGAGCAAGGGTATGTAAGTTTCGCTCGCCTTCTAGAATGCTCTGGCGAAAGGCCTCACGCACAGAAAGAAGCAGGCTTCTGCTAATCTTGATTTCAACCTTGCCTGTTCCTTCCTCCATCTCCTGTTTCTTTGAAGATAGGTAATGCATAAACTGGTGAAGAACCGGTTCATGTATTGCCATTTCTAAAGGAGATCCAACCGGCTGCACTCTTTCCCGCCCCTCTAATTTAGAATATGTCAAAGTTTAGCAAGAAAGTACCTATTAAAGGACCGTCTCATGAAAGTTCATCTTCACAAGTTGCGTGCGAGTATTAGCTATCTTTTGCTCTCAGCAATTGTTTCAGTGTCGCCCATCTCTTCCGCAAAGGCTGAAAGCACCTTTGTAGAGCCAGCTAGTCGCACTCCTGAACAGAACGAAACTATAAAGCTAAGAAGCGAAATTTGGTCAAAGAAGAGAATGGAGGCGGAAAGACTCCTTAGTCAAGGTCGAACTGAAGACGCCGCTAAGCTTATTGAGGAGACTTTAAATGAGAGAACGCTTCTGGGACTGGATCTTCTCTCAGAACTAGATTTTCTCGGCGACCTGTATGCCAAAAGCGGCAATTCTGAGAAATGCCTTCATTACTATGAAAAGATGCTCTCACAACGCCAGAAACAATGCGAAGTTGAAGAAGACTCAACTCTCATTTACCCATTGGAGAAATATGCCGGTGCTCTTGAAAGATTCGGGAAAAAAGATAAGGCAGCACAATTAAGAAAGCGCATAGCCACGGTTCAAAGACTGCAAAGAACTAAACCTTCCTTTATTGCAGCTACGAAACTGAGCGAACAAACTAGAGTCAAAGAAGCTGAAAGATGCAGAGTGTACGGAGCAAACTTAATTAAGGCAGATCTCTATGACCGCGCTCAGCTTTATTTAGAAAATTCTCTCAAGCTAAACAAAAACGACGCCCAAACCTATTTGCTATTGGCTCAGGTTTATTGCTGGCAAGATAAGTTCGTTAAAGCCAAAGATCTATTGGATAGTGCAATTAAGCTAAATCCTAGCTTTAGCCAAGCCTACCGTGATAGGGGCTATGTGTGGCAGAATCAAAAGCAGTATAGTAAAGCAATTGAAGATTTCGAGAAAGCTCATAGCTTAAACAAAGAAGATTTAGACTCACTGGGAGCCAAAGCGAAGCTCCTCGACACATCTGGTAAACATTCTGAAGCGGTAAAAACTTACTCTGAAATTATCGCTGCCAATGATGCTCTCTATTGGCCCTTTATACAGAGAGCCGTGGCTTATAGTAATCTGAAAGATTTTGACAAAGCAATTGCCGACTATACAGTCTTGGTGAAGAGAGCACCATCTGACAGTGACTACCTTGAGTACCGAGCTGAAACAGAAGTTAAAGCCGGCAAATTAGCTGAAGCTCTGAGTGACTATAAAGAATTGGTGCATCTGAAACCAGACAACAAATATTTCAAAGAAAAGTTGGCCGAGGTTGAACAGAGGCTCAAGCCTGCAAAACAACAAAACTAGTGGCTAAGGAATGGAAATCTGAACCGGCGCAGCTTTGATAGTATCATCTATGGTGAACAATACTTCTGAGTTGCCAGAGGGTAGATTCTCGAGATTGACTTCAGAGGTAGCAACGGCGCCGGGCTCAATATTTACTTTGCTGCGAGTGCCAAGACCATCATTCTGCTTGCTTGAGATAAATATCTGGTCATCAGGAATCTTGAATGGAATCTCGTCCCAACCACGGTTCAAGGCCTTTCTAGTGATACTTCCGGTCGTCACTTCCGCTCTAAAGTGACGAGACGGCATGCCACTTGCATCATTAGCCCGAAGGTAAGTATAGGGCTTAGAATCGACATTTTTAACGGTGAGCAAAAAAGTTTGGCTCTTTTGCTCATTAGAAAGAGGCTGGACAGCCAGTTCTAATTTCACTTTCTGGGGCTTTTCCTCCTGAAACTTCAAAGAAAATGCACATATAAGAACAAGACAGGTCATAACTGTCAGCGATGCATTGTTCTTTATGAAATTCAGAATTTTATTCATTGCAATGGTCCTCTAGGCAATGACTTGATCGTACCAGATCGATTCATTGCAAAACAGACTACCTACATCGCCGGCGATACCAAAAACTTAGAGCATGCGGCTAAGATGTTCAAATCTGGAATTCTTCTTTGAAAACTGCGCCAAGTAGTGGAATGCAACAATTACCAGAGCATGTGAAATCGTGCCATTACTGATCAGTTCGGGGATGGCCTCGAATGGCACCAACCTAATAGCCACCTCTTCGTTAGTATCAAATTGAGGCGCCTTGATAAACTTAACACCGTAGGAAAAGTAAGTATCGCAAACGTTGCTCTGGATAGCAGGGTTCGGATGATTCCTACCGAGGAAAAAAGTCTCGCCGCCACCATAACCAGTTTCTTCTAGTAATTCGCGCTCTGCAGCAATGAAAGTAGAGGCATCGGATGTATCAACCATACCTCCAGGTATTTCAAGGGTGATCTTTTCAACACCGTGCCGATACTGCTCGATGAGTATAACTTGATTGTCTTCTGTAACCGGGATAACGTTAACCCAATCTCGTGGATGAAAAACATAGAAGTGTGCCGACTTGCCCGCTTCACGCTGAGAGAAGTTGCGATGAACTGAAAAGACCTTGCAATCAGCAATTTCTTCTCTATTTATTGTGGTCCACGAACGGACGCTGGAGATCGATGGAAGAAAGGTATGCAAAGAAAATCCGCCGGTTACATATTCTATACAGATGTCAAATTATACAAAACCAGACAAAACAAAACACCGGCACAAGATTAACTCGGGCCGGTGCAAATGTAGTATCTGCAAGAAATATCTTAGTTATGCTCTCGTCCTGCTCTCCATCCAATGCTCCATGCTAGAGCCCAAGAGAGAGCTCTGACCTCAGGCTATTTTTGAAGCTTTCTTCTTTAGCTCGGCAACAAGATCTTCTTGTCCAAGAATATATCCTCTGCGAGCTTGATCATCAGCATAATTGATAATAGCTTCGGTAAGTGCGTTGAGCATACTCATCGGTACAAACTCACTTACTTGATTGAGAAGCCTCTCGGCGGCAAGCCATTCTTCGGTATTTAGAGGAATAGCATCATCAAGTCTGGCAATGACTGTGTAGTTGTGTAGTTTGTCCACTTTAGCGTTCATTTTTTTCACCTGTAGAAGATAACTTGGAGCACCGGATTGGACCCGCGTTTTACCGACAAGAAATCCTGCAGGCTGTTCAAAGCCATTCAGGTCTTCTCGTCTGGGAAATACACTAGGTCTTTTGCTTAGCAGCGTTTCTTGCGTGTATCTCGCTGTCTCTTTTATGCCCCTACAGGATCGACTTAATCACAAGATTCAGTTATCAAGCGAAGAATTTCATCTACCCGATCTCTTTGCATCATAATAATTTCGAATAAAAGCCTCAGCCTGGGCGCGATCTGACACTTCCTTAATTTCTTGGGCTTCTTCCAAAGCGTGCAAGATTTCTCCTACAATCACTCCTGGACCAATGCCAAGCTCCCTCATGACATCCTCGCCTGTGAGAAGTTTCGGCATGCTCTGTATTTGCTCTTTATACGTTAGATATCCGGTCACAAGACTGTCAAAAGATTTCTCGAGTTTTTCTCTTTTTTCTCCCGAAAGACCAGGTCCCATAGTCGCGCCGAAATCGGCATATGTAATGAGCATAAGTTCTGGGAAGTCTTCGCCCACATTTCTATAGAAGCGATTGAGGGCCTTTTGAGTTGGTTCTCCAGTATGAAAGAGCTGACCAGGGCGGAGATGCCAAAGAACCAGCTTTTCTACAAGACGACCAAGATGCCTAGCCCAGCGCATTCGCTCAGCTAGAGGACGAATCATTTCAGCCCCAACCTTGTCATGACTAATGAAGCTATGGCGTCCATCTTCTTGGATCTGCCAAGTAGCCGGTTTGCCTATGTCATGAAGCAGAGCCGATACCTTGCTTGCTGCAAGGCGAGAAATTCCTGGAATAAGCTCTCGCCTGCAGCTCAGCTGTATAAACTCCGGTAGATTCGGAAGCTTAGCCTCAAGTTGTGGAATGGTCTCGACGCTATGATCAAAGAGAGCAAGGTGATGGTAGCTGTTACTCGTCACTCTACGACAGTCTCTCAACTCTTCGAAAATAGCCTCAAGCAAGCCTGCGCTGCCCATTTCATGGATATATGCTGAACAATCATGATTGAGTAGAGAAAAAAGCTCATAATTTATTCGCTCCGGAGCAACCTTTGAAAGTTTCTCCGAGTGTGTCCTTACTATCGCAAGCGTTGCTGAATGAATCTGTGCAGCCCGAGCACAGGCGAATCTGTATACCCGCAGAAGGCGCAATGGATCATCAATAAGAGACGCTTCGCTTATTGCTCTTACAAGATTTGCCTCCAAGTCCTTAATACCGCCCACGTTGTCGACGACTTCGTCAGATTTTTCACCGTCCATCATCAGGGCATTAATAGTCAGATCCCGGCGCAGGATATCTTGCTCAATTCCGTCTGTGTAACCGGCAAAGTCTAATACAATGCCGTCTTGAAGCACCACCCGGGCAATATCAAACTTCTCGTCGAGAAGAACAAAATGCCCGGCGAATTCATCGGAAATTTCTCTGGCAAATTCAACAGCACCGCCGTCGATTGCAAAATCGAAATCCAGATTAGCCCGGCGTCCTCTGTTCGTAGGCAAGTCGATGGCATCTCTAATTGATCCACCAACCAAATAGGCTTTACGACCTTTATCTTTTGCCCTTCTAAAAACTGCAGAAACTTGTGGACGAGAGAGGGGACACATCCCGTCCAAGAAACGTACCGTTTTGTGATTCAGCGCCATTCAAAAATCATCTAGTTTTCACTGCATGAAACCGACTTCGGTCTCAGGTTCGAAAGAACCTTCCTCTCGTGGCTTCTGAAAATGTCCCAGCAAATAGACTAACCCGCCCACTAGTGAAGATAAAGTGGTCAATCCTAGCCACATAATTGCATAGGTAAGGGCATGAGCATTATCAACCCCAGCCATGGTCAAAAAGTAAGTGTAAGCCCATTCTCTTATGCCAATGCCATTGAAGCTGGGAGTGATGAAGCCTAAAACAGCTACAGAAGGATAGAAAACAAAGTAATACCAGAGCGGAATCTGATTCAAGCCCAGAGCCATTCCTATAGCGACATGACAAACAACAATTACGACTTGCATAATCACAGACAGAAGAACAGTTGTAGCCATCAGACCTTTATTGTTCCAGTATGCCTGAGCGCAGGAATTATTGAATTGTCTGCTTATCCAGTTTTCCTTTCCGAGAAACTTATTCGTCAGAATAGGCATAAACGGTACAACGGCAAAAATAGCCAAAGTGCCTGCGAAAATAGGCAGCTTGAGCTGCATGGGCAAGCCTCCGCCACCCGGTCCAAAGATGATGCCCACTGAGGCAAAGGCAAAGAGAACGGCTATTCCAACGGTCCGATCAGCAAGAACAGAATAAAAGGCATTTACATACTTGCCAGTCCCCTTGGACAGGTAATAGCAACGGCTGAAGTCTCCGCCAACCGTTGAGGGGAGGAATAAATTGAAAAACAAGCCAACAAAGCAATACTGAACTAGCTGTATCAGACTTTTGTTTAAACCGACAGCGGAAGCCAAAAGTTGCCAGCGATGAGCATTCAAAAATGTAGAAGCGAGAAATAAAAGCACCGCCCCGGCAAGATAACCTCTATTAGCAGTCATGGCAACATCGAGAGCTTTTCTCAGGTCTACCTTGCCAAAAACAAAGAGGCTGGCGAACAAGACAATAGAAATACAGATTTTGACCTTGAGCTTAGTGCCCTTTGAAATCTTTATAGATGCCAGCTTGGCAGATAACGATGAACCAGACACTTTGCTTTCCGCTTCCGGATGAGACCCAGACCGCTTGACTACCGACTGTTGCGCTAACATTTCTGAGCTAGGAGCTAACTCCGAAAACGCCTCTACACATGAACTGTCCAGCTGAGCGGGGTCCAGAATGCTGGTACCCTGGCTGCGACTCGGCGACATCAAGCTCCCCCTCAAACTATTACTAACCGAACTCCGTTAGAGACCTTTTGAATATCGGGGAGATATGCAAATTAAGACTGACGGGACCGAGAACTGCAATGGTAGCCAATCTTAGAATCTCGAACTGGCTTATCATACGGCAAATGCCAAGATATTTAAAACCTCGTTCTTTTAAGCTGCCTAAGGTTTCCATGGTCAGAAATTATCTTCGAGCCTGCCTGAATGCTAAACACTCCAGCCAGCCGAACTTGAAAGGCATTTTCACAATTCATTAAAATTTGTCAATCTGTTAATCAAGAGAAAGCAAGCCAACGCAACAAAACTCGCAAATTTGCAAATTTGACCTAAAAAGTAGGGCAATTTGAGGCATAGAGTGCTCATAGTGATCTAATATTGAAATTGAGCTAAATGTGCCCGCCCGGCAGTAGTGCTAGACGAGGCCATATGGGTTAGTCGACCCAAAAATAGAAATCAACCAAATCCATAGCCTATTGAGGCTTTCAGGGTTAAAAAGGGGTACTTAAGTTGCTAGAGAGAAAAGTCGTTGCAAGAGTAGGCATACCACTGCTGTTCTGCTTGCTCTTTTTCGGACTACAAAGCCTGCTCATCGCAAAAGATAAGGCGCCTGCGCCCGACCAAATAATCATCGCCGACGGCGGAGCGTCTCAACCGCTACCTTTTCTAGCCCAAGTGCCGAGAGCCGGCACCGACCCCCAAGGTCTCTACAACCAGGCGTGGAAATTACTGAAAGAGCAATATTATGACCAGAAATTCAACGGTCAGAATTGGTCTCGCTGGCAGCATCATTATGATACTAAGTTGAAAACCATGGACGATGCCCATAAGGCTATTGAAACCATGCTTGCCAGCTTGGCTGACCCATATACTAGGTTCTTGGACAAAGAAGCATTCGACGAAGAGAAGCATCAAATAGAAGCTCACCTATACGGCGTCGGCATGCAACTGGGCATGAGAGAGCACAAGGTAGTGGTAATCGCGCCTATACTTGATACACCAGCTTCTAGAGCTGGCATGATGGCAGGCGATGAAATTATCGAAGTAGATGGCAAATCGATTAAGGCTCAATCCCTTGACCAAGTCGTAAAGCAAATCAGAGGGCCTATCGATACAGAAGTCGAAATAACCTATCTCAGAAAAGGCGAGAAAAAGAAAGTCAAGCTCAAGAGAGCTGAGATTCCAATCAAGGCAGTCACTACTGCCGAATTCCTACCCGGAAACATCGGCTATATAAGGTTAGAAAGCTTCATTTCCAACAAAGCAACCGAAGAAGTGAAGAAAGCTCTAAATCAACTTAAGACCGCCGACGGTATCATCCTTGATCTCAGGCACAATCCGGGTGGACTCTTGAATAACGCGATTGAAATGGCAGGTCTTTTCCTTCCAGAGAAAAGCATAATCGTTAGCACAATTGATGCAGATGGTTATAAGAACGTTCAACCGGTTAGCGGTCAACCAATTTGTTCAGTACCAATGGTGGTGCTAATCAATAAAGGTTCTGCTTCCGCCAGTGAGATTCTCTCTGGCGCATTGAGAGACAACGGCAGAGCCAAGCTGGTTGGTGAAACTTCTTTTGGTAAAGGTCTTGTCCAAGCTATCAACCGCCTGAATGATCAAAGTGGAATCAACGTCACCATTGCCAGATATCTCACTCCAAACGATACCGACATTCATAAGTCTGGTATCAAGCCTGATTTCATTGTTCCGGTCAATGATGATATTTCTACCGACCCGAAAGAAATCAAGGAGTACAAAGGTCCGTGGTGGATTGACGCCACAATGAAAGACCTGACCAAGAAGCGCAGTCCCAATGACGGCAATGATGTTCAGCTGATGAAAGCAGAACAAGTGCTTAAGGAGGAGATTGCTAAAGTACAAACCGGTTCTGGACAGAACGCTCAGAAAGCCTCGTCTCTACCCCAGAGCGCCGGCGTCGGTAAGAATTAGTCAGCTATCAGCTAACTACAAATAACAAAAGAGAGAGGAGCGAACAGTGTATCGCTCCTCTCTCTCAGTATTAATAGTGAATTAATCAGCAATCTATTCCTTCAATTGCCCTACCGTGGTGCCGAATCTGCGTGGTGGTAGATATAGTGCTAGCTTCATTCATCAGCCAGTCAGGAGCGCGGCGGCCAGTCAAGACAAGCACAGTAGGATCTTGTCTCAGATTGAGAATCTGTTTGACATACTCAAAATCGACTAATCCAACCCTAGCTACATCAAGAAGTTCGTCGCCAATCACGATATCATCCTTGCGCATTAAGCCTTCGACCAAATAGGTCAGTCCTTGCTTAGCGGCATCTTTATCTTCAGGCAGTATACCGTTCGGAGAACTATAGAGCCTAAAGCTTCCCTTCGGTCCCGTTCCAACTCTATTTACGCCGGTATAGTTCATTACCAACTTACCGAAACCTTCAGCCTGATTGTCTGAAAGCAGTCTCAACCCTTTTCCCTCAGAGGAGTTCTCCTCCAATTTGTCAAAGAAGACGAGGGTAACATTCAATCCTTTACTTAAAGCTCTAAGAGTGAGACCGAAAGTAGCGGTAGTTTTTCCGCAACCAGTGCCTAGATAAAGCCTCAATCGCTCAGTACCGGCTTTCTCAAAAACTGGATCCAAAGTTGTCATGACAAATTCCTTCGCAAGTTTATCTCTCAGTAAGTGACAATTGAAGTTGGTTGACCCTGTTCATCAATACAGACGAAAGTGAGCTCTGCAGAGGTGACATGAACCGCCTCATGACCTCTGGTTGATTCGACATCTACTTTAACGGTAATAGAAGTTCTTCCAACACGAAGAGTTTTGGTATAAAAACTGACCACCTCTCCTATATATACAGGAGCGAGGAAATTCACCTCCTTGATACCGGCGGTTACAATGCGCTGCCTCGTATGCTTAGTAACTTCGACAGCTCCGGCAAGGTCAATATAACTAAGAATAATGCCACCAAAAACCGTACCTTGATTATTTGTATCCTTGGGCTGCAACACAACCCTTATGGCGGGGTCTCGACCACTGGTGGATAACTGTCTGGGCTCAGGCTCTCTCTCTTCCGGCATCTAATTGCAAATTCCCGTGTTTCCAGTACTTCCCCGTACATTTAGATTAGCAAATATAACACCTGCAGCCGGCTAAAGCTCTTAAGAGTGGTCTGCTTGGCTGTTAAGGAAAAGCGTATATAAAAATAATGACTGTCAAAAGATTAAACTTGCGGATATAATCACTTTGCATTCTATGCTCAGGCAACCTTCTGACAACTTTCTTACTAGTGTTTTTGGATCAGGCTCATTTCTACAAGTATGCCGCCAGCTGATATCGAATATTCTTTGGGAAAACTGCATAGATCAGCAAACGGTCTTCTATACAGTGCTCTTTTCGCTTTCAGCTTGACATTCAGCAATGCGGTAAAAGCTGAAACGGTACCGCCTGTAGTTCCACAAGAAGTAAACACCGCTGATTTCGACACCATCAAATTAAGGCCGGTCATTGCGCCTGTTATTGAGCAAGCAACAAGAGAAAAGCCTAGTAAAGAAGCAGTAGAAGAAAACAGAGAAGAAAGCAAAGCGGTCAGCGATAACGACGGCACGACAGTTGTCGGCGGCAATCAAGCATCAAGCCTAAATGCAGTTCAGCCTGAAGTAGCACCAGCAAGCGATGCACTGGCCGATTCTCTGGCACTAGATAAACCACGCGCCATAGCTGATGCTTCAGCGGTCTCAAGAGGCAATGACTTCGTTCCAATAGATCTAACTCCGGTTCGCCTGCCAGAGAGAGTTTCAACCTTCAATAATTTTGAGAACTTTAAGGCTCATGCTCTTTACAGACTGCCGGGACGAGTGTTTTTCAATGCCTCAGTAGAGAACAGCCTGCGCTTCGAACTGAATACTTTCCAGACAGATGGTCCCTATCTGTCAGACATGATTTATAGGGTTCTTCCAAATGTGAACCTTGGCTATGCCTTGAGTAAGAGAACTAGGGTTTCCGCCAACTATTTCTTCTTCAGAGATCAATACGACAAACGCGATTCTAGTCTTTCTAGAAATATTCATTCTGTTGGAGGACAACTTCAACACGATGTACCCATTAATCAAAAGACCCAGCTTACCTTCACGCTCTTCCCTCGCGCTCTTTTTATCAATACGGTGAATGCTCCGTCAGTAGCCTTCTACGACATCATTCCGTCAGCCACAATTAGCCGACGTGTCGGTATGAGTGGTGTCATATATGGTAGCGTGCTCGGACAGATACGTTTCAGAGATCCCTTCTCGAACTTCCAAGAAGGCGACCAGTTCTACTCAGCAGGCGGAGTATGGAGAAAAGGTCCTTGGTCTTATCTCTTTGATACAACTTTAGTCACTAACTTTGGTAATCGAAGATTGAGAGGCGGTCCTAACAACCAGGTGATCATTATCACCGGAGAAATAGGAAGAAGGCTAAATCCAAGACTTCCAGTCACGGCTTTCGTCAGAGCCGAGCCAATCTTTAATATGGGCGCCAATGGCGCGCCTGGTTTTTCAGGATTCAACTTCCGAGTATTTGGCGGATTGAGAGCCGAAGTGGCTAAACCGGCAATCTTCCCAATCAAACTCAAGGGCTAAGCGGCTAGTTCCCCGAGTTGTTGCGTCTGTAGGTGGCGATTATGCCACCAGGCTTGTGCGCTGGTGGTAAGTCCGTACGGTAGTTTGCCTGATAATTACCAGAGCTAAAATTAGTGCCTTCACTCATTCTGGTTGGGCTCGGGGTGTTTCCATAAGTTTGAACGAAATAAGAATCAGGCTTATTGGCAAGATCTTTTTCGTGGGCCCGCTCTACCGACTGGTCACTGGCAATTCGACGCATCGTGGCATTTTGACTGCTTTGATAGTTAGCAAACTGAGGAACTTGACCGTTCCTATACCAGCGCCGCCGCCCTCGGTAACCTCGAGCCCCGGTTGGAAATCCTGACTCAGAATTCCAGTCCCCCCAAGTGGCTTCTGAATTAGTGCCACCATGCTGGGCTTCCGAATTCCAACCACCCCATTTGGCTTCGGAGTTCCAACCGCCCCATTTGGCTTCAGAATTCGTCCCTCCCCATTGAGCTTCAGAACTCCAACCACCCCAGCCTGCTTCCGACTCGCTACTGGCTGGGAGGACGGCAAAAAAGAAGGGCAAAAGTGCGCCAATACTAAATGAGAGAATTTTGGAGAGATTTCTTTTCATGAGCATACACCTCTCTACCCCCTACTTTATTCCCTGAAATTGCTTCTATTTATGTTCGCCAATTAACTGAAAAGCGGCCCAATACCTTGGATTAGCCCGAATCTTTGTACCATCCTTGGCTGGAGGAAATTTCATATCCTTCTCCATAAAATTAACCGTCTTAAGTTGAGCTTCACGCAAAGCCGCCGCCTTGTCCTTTCCACTCAAGAAACTTTGATAGAAGGCGCTCATCTGAAACTCTGTCATCACATCGTCCACATTCCAGAGACTTACAATGATGGAAGGAGTTCCAGCTAGAAGAAAAGCTCTAGAAAGTCCGGCAACCCCATCCCCGGTAATTCTTCCTCTACCGGTTTGACAGGCAGAAAGCGTGATTAATCTGGTCTTGAGAGGGGGAAGCTTGAGAATATCTCTCACGGTAAATAGACCATCATCATTGGAACTGCAAGCCAGAAGCACCGATGAATCCATAGGTCTGTCCTGGTCAATAAGTCCATGGGTGGCAAGGTGAATCACTTCCGATTTAGGGCCCAGCTCCCGCAAGTTAGTTCTAGAGGCATCGGCACCAGTCTTCAGGACGGCGCCAGCACCAAAAAGCTCAGCTATCTTTTTCGCCTCTCGCTCACTATAAGGAAGGGGCGGAATCCCGAGATCGCTCCTCATAGTCGGGTTACCAAAAACCAACATACTGGCGGGTTTACCACTTTGAGATTGAGCCAGTTTATGGGTGCCTCTAAAGACACCAATCGCCGGTACGACAGCAAGAGTATGCGATTCTATGAAGAGGTTTCCCTTGCCGTCCGTCAATGCGGCAAAAGGGACATTATAGAGGGCTCCATGAGGAACAATGGTAACGACTCTTCCCGTTTCGGAAGGTAGAAATCCTTCAATCGGAGAAATTAGGAGCTTATGAAGTTCCTGCAAATTTCTCTGCCTGCGCTCATTGGAAGCCTGTAAGTCAGTCAATGACTGCGGTGGAGAAATAATGGAATCATATGTCTTTGCCACTAGAGTATTGAGGTCTCTAGATGTAATTGAGAGAGGCAGAGCAGTCTTCACCTGTCCGCCTTCCACAACAAAGACGAAGATAGTGTCACCGGCTGAATAATACTCAACTATTGTGCTGTCCGATTCGATAGCAAGTTGTTTCAACTCAGCCTTGTCCGGCGCCTTTGCAGAAGCTTCCGAGGTTATAGAATCGCCTTCCACTGCCTGAACCTTAGGAACAATTTCGACAGCTCGATCAGTAGTCCCCGCTTTTCTTGAGAACACGCCGATTTCAGTTAGTTTAAGGGGCTCTTCTGATTGCGATGTAGAAACAGTACTGAGTCCCTGTTTTCGACCTTCGAGCAGATCAAGAAAAGCCCTAGCTCTGCCTCTTTCAGCTATTTCTAGGGCTTCATCAAAGCGACCACTTTTGACCAGCAGGGTAACCAACGACTGAAAGCAAGCACCACGCAAGTCCAGTGTATACGTCTTTGAATCGTCTCTGGTATGTTTTGCCTTTTCCTTTTCAAACAAGCTAATCGCTTTGAAATAGTAAGTCTCGGCTTCTTTGAGATTATTCAAAATTTGATTGGAAGCACCTAAACCATAGGTGCATTCCCATTGCAGGTCGATAATCCCAGAATCAGCGGCCAGTGGTTCAGCTTTCTTGAAATAAGACTGAGCCTCTTGAGCCCACTGCAAAGCCTTCACATCATTTACTTGCTTCGCTGCTCTATTGGCTGCACCTGCCATATTCAGTAAGGTTAATCCAAGACCATTCAATGCTCTAATCTGGCCTTTGCGGTCGCTTACCTCTTCAAAATCACGAAGAGCGATCTTGAACTCATCCAATGCTCTGCCATAGCTATCTTCAAATCTATTGAGAAATTGAGCATGGTTAAAGTAGACATAACCAGCCAGTCTTTTGAACTCAAGTGAATTCTTCTGTTCTTGCCCAAGCTCCTTCATGGCAGTCTCAAGTTCGGCAAACTTCTTCTGATAAAGATCCAACTTACCAGAGTCGAGATAAAGACAAGCAAGACTATTCATAACCGCAAGAGACTTAAGCTGGTTACCTTGCAACTTGAACCTTTTAAAGGCTTGTTCGTAATACTCGCCGGCTGCCGAGTATTGCCCTAATTCTCTAAAGCACATAGCTATAGAATTCAGGGTCTCACCAGGCAGTTCTTTATCTTCTGCGGTCTGGCCAGACAATTTGCTGTTCAGCTCTAAAAAACGCTTGAGAGCCTTGTCTATAGCCCCCTCAAGATAGTAATCATAAGCCAGCTCGAACTGATTCTCAAAGACCAAACTAGTCTGAGAAAGACTCAAAGCCAACTTAGCAGAGTCACCATGAAAGCGCTGCGCCTCAGAGAAATTACCAATATCGGCATAGGCTGAACCCAGTCTAGACAGCACCAAGGCAAGACTATGCTTATCATCTTCTTGGTCAAAAATCTCATGTGCTTTGTTTAGCTCAAGCAGCGCTTCATTTGGACTACCGTAGGCAAGCAGATCGTTTGATAGATTGAGAAGAGCCTTGCCTTCTCTCAAGGTATCACCGCAATTGAGAAAAACTGCTGCCGACCTGCGGTAGGCGGTGATAGCGCCGGTGATATCACCTGCTAGCTCTTTTAATTCGGCAAGAGCAAGATTCACCTCACCGACGAGCGACTCCTGATCATTGTCTCCTAGCAACTTAAGGGCGCTTTCAGCCTCAGAAATAGCCTCTTTCAGTTTGCCCTCGCTCTTGAGAATTTTTGAGATATTGAGGCGAGCCTGCGCTTCCAAGACATAATCGTTTGATTTAGCGGCGCAGTCTCTGCTCTTTTCAAAGTAACTGCGTGCATCTTCATAACGCCTAGCAAAGATAGCATTGGTACCTAGATTGGAATAAGTCAAAGCTTCCAACTTAAGAGAACCGGTCTCACGAGCAATATTCAGACACTCTCCATAAAACTTCTCGGCGGCAGCAAAGTCTTTCTTGAAGCCATAAACCATGGCGATAGCGCTAACATCCTTAAACACATCAGCTGGCTTGGCAATACTGCGGTCAATTGCAAGACACTCTTCAAGGTATGGCAGAGCATCGTCAAATCTCCTTTTCTCAGCCAGATATTGTCCGAGCTGATACAAAGACAAGCCGAGATCGCTCTTTTTGCCCGAACTTCTTAGCTTCTCCACCTTAGAGCGCAGCCCAACCTCCTCGTCTCCTTGGGCTAGAGAGATGTTGGTTGATAGACTCAGGGTGAAAGCGAGAAAAACTACAACTTTCCTTGAAAGTCCTACCACACGCGAAAAAAACATGTTACTCCTTGAGGCTTGCAGCTAATTTGAGCCTAATTTCGGTCTAGTTTCAGAGCCGTGTTCTGAGCCGTGTTCAAAACCCTGGGCGCCATTCATGTAGTTTAGCACCGCTGCCATTTTGGCCAGGTCTCCAAGAATTCTTCTCTCCTTAACTCCACTTACTTTGGTTTGCAAATCTACTAACAGAGTCATTTTGTCGAGGGCCGATTCCAAGCTAAATTCACTCACAGCCATAAATTTGTCTTCCAGCAAAGAAAAATGGCGCCTCGCCACTCCATCATGCGGTCTTAGCTCAGAACGACTAAGAGCATGATCGGAGCTAACTAGTTCATGCCCAACTTTGAGAGCCAGAGCCCTAGGCTCATGCTTGACTGACTCAAAAGACTGACCATTTAGGCTGGCGCTCACTTCCGAGCCATGGATTCTGACCTTAATGCCTTCACCTAGACCTGATAGATTGAGCACCCTTAAGATACCGTCTTCATACCGTACAATCACCTCGGCATCTGAGTCTATTGAGATATCTCCACGTGGCGTGGTCACTATGGCCAAATGAGCCGGGCGGCGCACACTGACCAAAATAGTTCCTTCACTGAGGTGAATCGAAGCTGGTTGCGGTCTATCGTACTGAGTACCGGGCAGATGCTTGACCATGATTCCATCTTCGCTTTCAGCACGCGGATCTTTGAAATTGAAGTCAGTCTTTTTGACAGCATTGGCAGGATTAAGAATTGGCGCAGATACACCAAGTGGAGAAACCATCGAGGCATTAGTGTAATCGGTGGGCACCAGCGGTAAAGTGAAGTCGGTACGGGGTGGCGGCAAAACAGGAAATATAGGAAAGACTGGCTGGGTCTGAACTGGCACTATTGGAACGACAGGTGCACTGACCACCGGCGGAGGAGAAGAAGGAAATGAGGGACTGACAGACTGGGACAGAGCCGCTCTGGGAGCGCCAAAGATTGCAAGCAGATATATGATTACTGAAACAGTTGTGAGTTTGCTTTGCATAACTGCACCCAATTTTTAAGGTAGCTCTATCTACCAGTCTATCGTCAGAATTAGTCGGATCAGTTCTTCTTCAAAAGGACTGTGTTGAGAGCCTGCTCTACATCTAATCTCAATTCGGTCGCTGTTTGATACCTATCATCAGGTTCCTTCTTAAGCAACTTGGAAATAATCGGTTCAAAGGGATTACCTACCTCAAGGATATCCGGGCGCACTGAAGAAATCGGGGGCGCATCCTCAAGTAAATGCTTCATCAAGATCGATTCTGCCGATTCACCCTCGAAGGGAACTTTGCCGGTGAGCATCTCAAACATCATAATGCCGATGGCATAAAGATCTGTTCTGATATCAATTGGACGATCTTTCAACTGCTCGGGGGCAATATATTCCGGCGTTCCGACCATTCTTCCGGTCTTGGTAAGACGCTTGCTGCCGTGCACTAAGTTAGAGATACCGAAATCTACAATCTTTACCCAGTCAGGGCGATCCGACTTATGTTGCAACAAGACATTATCCGGCTTCAGATCCCTATGGATAATTCCCATACTATGGGCTTCTTGCAAGCCTCGACACATTTGAACGATGATATTACCAGTAGTGGCATATGGTAAAGCCCCCTGACTATGAATCTTGTCGGCCAGCGCTTCACCTTTAATATATTCCATAACCAAATATGGTTCTTTGCCTCCAATAGAACCCACATCGTACACAGAAACAATATTTGGATGATTGAGCTTAGCCGTAAGTTTGCATTCACGCTCAAATCTCTCAATCGAGTTCTTATTGCTCAAAAGCCAGCCTTGCATGACCTTGATAACAACAGTACGCTCCATCTGCACATGGTTGGCCTTATAGACTACCGCCATACCGCCTTCACCAAGCACGTTCTGAATCAGATACTTTCCATCGATAGTCTTGCCAATTAAGGCAGAATACGGACCGTCGGCCTCTTCATCGTCATCGAAATCCCCTGGTCCGGCGGTCAACTCAGCCGGCTGAGAATATTTACTTACATCCAGAGTATCGCCGCCAAGTTCCGCCGCGGTCGGGCTAACGGATCTAGCTGAGGCAGGTAAGGCTTCCGGAGTGGTCGTAATCTTTACAGGCTGACCCTTCAAAACTTCCAAGGAACTTCTATCAAAGGCGCAAAAATTGGCATAGCCCGGAAAAAACCTTCCACAGACATTACAAATTTTTCGAACATCTCCGCCGGTGCGAGCCAAAGCTAAATCAGTGCCGTCATAGCCGCAAAATTTGGCAGCGCGAGGCAACTGCTTGCCGCAAGTGGGACAGACTACAAAGGCACCGTCCTGACTCATTACTTACCTCCGGGAATGCCGGGTAAAAGAGGCAGAGAAATTGGTTTATCAAGGCCGAGGCAGTTGAGCCTATCCTTAGCCAGTTCAATCTTTTGCAAAAGAGTGCGGCAGCCAGGAGCACTAAGGCGCAATCGATATGCAGGCAAGGACAAATTAGTTGAATAAAAGACGCCTCGTTTTGAAGTCTGACCGGCGACATATTCCTTTCGATCTATTGACTCTAATAGCACCCCTGCATTTGCTTTATCAGAAAAGATGAGCAGCCCCTGGCTTGGAATCTGGCTTGTAAGATAGACGTGGCTGAGAAGAGTTGAACCCAAAAGAAAAGGCATTGCCAAGCCCGACACCAAGCCAAGAATTATGAAAAGGTCAGGACGGGGAGTTGCCTTAGCCGGAACTGGCAGAGCCGGCAAAGCCACTTGAGATTGACGAGGAGAGACGGCACTTGCAAGCGAAGAGGGCGATGATGGCGTCGAAAGCGAATTCAGGTCGTCGTTAAACTTCGCCAGAGCCTCGGCTGAGGTCTTGCGAGTTTGAAATATCTCAATGTCGGAGCCGCAAAATACGCAATATCTGTTATTGAGTTCATCGGAGCGCCCGCAAGAACTGCAAGATCTCTTCTTAACTCCTCGGGCCTGCCTGAGAGCTTCCACGGAGGAAGAAAGGACCTTGCCGCACTGGGCGCAGAAGGACATGTCGGAGCTATTTACCGCCCCACAACTCTTACAATCTACCGATGTTGCCGCACCCGCTTGCATGAGCCGATTGTACCCAATTGGAGGCTAGGAGGGCAACATTGTCGAGAGCATAAAACCTCAATCAAGCACTTCAAGGTCGGCTACAAGGTCCTTGGTTGACTCGGCCAGGTTGGCAACCTCAAGAAGACCAAGAGCTTCATTGATGGCATCGACACCACTTTCTGATGAGCTATGAGTAGCATAGGCAGGCTTGAGTGAAAGTTGCTGGAAGGCCATGCCAATCTCTTCAACTGAAGCATTAACAAAACCTTGGAACACTTCACCGCGACTTTTCTTGATAACCGAAGCCAAATCAACTGCTACTTGATTGGAAACCATTTGCTTAACTGCTTCCATACTTGAGACACCTTTGATTATCTTCTCTATGAGCTGATTGGCTCTAACCGGAACAGCTTTACCCTTTAGTTCAAGGGAAAGGGCCTCGTTCAAAAGTGTAGACTTGAAGTAAGGAGAAGCAATTTGTCCCCCACAGATGGCTCCAGTTTTCTCCACTACCAAACGCAGGTCTTCTCTAGAAAAGCCTTCAAAACGCGCTTTCAGCCTATCTACAATCTTATCTACCCTCTCATTCCAAACTGCCGCATCCTGAAGAACCTGCTTCAGCTGCCTTGCAGAGAGAATCCGAAACTCATCCAACATGGCACAAGTTTGCTCCGACCAGGAAGAACAAATGAAAGAAAAAATCTGCTTACGACGCGCCGAAATAAGTTTCTCTGAACCACTAAGCAGTTCCTGTATATCTGCTTTAGGATCAGTCAAACGACTGGTTTGAGGCAATTTGACTATTGGCTTGGCCAATAGCTCCACTAAGCAAGCGGAAAAATCGAAGGGAGCCTCGGGCTTCAACTCATTGAAGGCATAAGCAACCCGGTCATCTTGAGATGACCGACAGGCTTCTTCGGTCTTCATCCAAACTCCGGCACCAATAAAACCTAGCACCTGCCCTCTGAATTGAATATCGTTAGTCAGATCCACCACCATTGTGCCAAGACTGAGATACTGAGATCCAATCAAAGCCCTATCAATGGTCACTTTGCCTTCGGCATCCAAAGCCCGAACATCAAGCCGATGCCCGTTGACAACAATATCGCTGACCCCTAATGCGGCGCAAAGATTAGTTGAATTGCACATCGCCGCAGCATCATCTATTAAGATGTCCAACTCAGGATCTAAAGAGTAGACTAGATTCTCAACAACCAATCTAGCCAATTCATCGTTAAAAGCCCGGCCCGAAGCAATCTTCTGGGTCATTCTCACCAGTTCGGGACTGAGCGATACAACCCCCTTAGAGGGATCGCTGGCTAGGTCCAGATTTGACAGGTTATTCATGGGAGGCTCCTAGTTATATGGAGGTCGCACTATCTTGTGGCAATCTCAACGGCAAGCTCGAAAAAATTAGTGGGGAAAAAGTGCAAGACATGATCTTTGCCTGATTATTTGCCAAACTTGGGACTCCGGAGTGAGGTACTCTTCAAGTTCGCCCCAGGTTGTGAATGGACGTCCTCTTAAAATCTTTTCACTGACAAATCTTGGCAAGCCAAGTGCAAGAAGACCTTCTAAATCGCAGGAATTGAGATCTAGTCGTTTCTCGCCCTCTTTACTCTGGGCGCGAACAGTACAGCCTCTACGTACTAGAGAGTCAGCCAGATCGGCGGCAATTTTCACCTTTTCAGTGAGGTCTTCAAAGCTGGAAAAGGGTCTAAGCGTTGTCAGTTTCTGGGCTAGATCTTTTTGAACCCCAAGGATATCGATCATATCTCTCGTGGTGCAACTATTTATATCTACAGGCACAAAGGCAGCCACTGCTCCATTTCGACGAATCTCTTCCAATCTTCCTGACTTTTGCAGCACTGATGTACTTAACTCATCGAGAGTCTTATATTGCCTACCAGCCACCAGCCTGTCTACCTCACCCTCGGTCAATCCAAGTTGATGAGTCAATTCTCGGCGAGAGGCAGTGTTTACGTTGATATCAGCCTGCCAACACTCGGCGACGCTGGGCATGCGGGTCCTGATTCGATGGCGAATCATATCCAGACCTTTATCAAGCAGAACCTGACAGCGGGCTATTTTTCTCGCTTGTGTCTCGCCAGGCAAAGAGAGAATTTCGCAAACTTCTCTCATAGTCAGTTCTCTGCCAGCGGCAGACTTGTCGGTCAATGCCAAGCCGAACATCATATCGACAACGACCAAGGGCTCATGATTGACTGACTTATCCGCAAGCATTTCTTTCAACACCGTTCTCAGCTCATTGAGTTGTTCAACTTGTTCGGCTGAAAGAGCCCGATTCTCCGGTGCATACTTGACGTCATCAGCGGTGCAGTGCCGAGGGTCCTCCTGCTCAGGATCTAGATTGAGATCCTGCAGAGTTTCTTTCTCCCACTGCCATTCCTCTTTAATATAGTCGACTGCGGCATTGTGCACAGAGCGCTGGACATAAGCTGGAAGAAGCACTTTGAACCCATCTTCATTGCGCTGGTCCAAGTGCCTGCGTAGAACCCCTTCCATTTTGCTAGAAAGCTCAGCAGCCAACGACAGAGCTTGTGCCTTCTGGAATTCATTATCATGACGCCTCTGAGACCAGAAGCGCTTTAAGCTCTGGTTGGATGAAAGCATCTTGGAAAGCATCGGCTGATAGTACTCATCTTTGATTATCCGCACCAATTGCGGAGAGTCATTGGATAAAGCCAAGCATTTCAGGAAGATAGAACGGGCGCCAAGCCTATCAAATAACTGATAAGCGCTGACATTTGCCCCGCCGGAATCAGCAATCAAGCTGTCATAGATTGGCTTCCAATCTGGAGCCAGAGCTAATATTTCTGCAACAATGGTGCGGCTGGTAAGCATTGAATATTGTCTCTATTCCGGTAAATTGGGCAAAAGCGGCGGTATGTCGTAAACCTGATCATACGCCATGGCAATTACAACACCAACCACAAGCCAGCAGACCCAAAGACTAAGCCCACTAAAATAGGTTAGTATCTTGACAGCAGTGGAAGCACCGCTCAAGCTCTGTTTGGTGCCTAACATAACATCAATTCGCCAAATTCCCCAAATGGCAGCAGCACAACCGAAGCCGATTAAACCAGCCCTAAGAGCACGGGCCGCATTCAATTCATCATCAGTAACTGCAAAACGCCAAAGGCAGACTGCATACGGAATCAAGAAGCCCGGCAAAACCCACCAGAACCGCTTTACATTCTTGAACAAGCTGTTCCCAGAAGAAGCTTTTGCGCCTGCATTTGTGCCGGGGGCTCCTTCTTGTGTTTTCTCAATTGCCTGTTCGTTCATCCGCGACTCTTTCTAAGACCTCCTAATTGTATAGGCAATCGTGGTCTTTCATAAACGATCAATAGTTTGTTTAAGGCCCAGCCTAGCGTGCTCTATAATTTGAAAGCTAAGTCCCAGAAACGACAGGAAAGTTCGGTCCTTGACTATTAACCCCGAAGATTTTGCAGGATCGCTTGCCCATGTGGTCAAGACAGAGGCCGGTCAAGAAGTACTGTTAGGTCAAGCCTGGGTGTCAGGAGTTTGCCAGCTTGTCACTTGCGGTCATGTTGTCGACGCATTTGTTGGTGCCCCCCAGCAGATCTCGGTCTTCTTCCCACTCTCTGGAAATAGATATCCAGTCAATCAAATCAAATTGCACCCGGGCTTCGTGCGACAGCCAGACCAGTTAGTCCGTTTCGATGCCGCACTTTTGCTTGTCTCGCTTAAGGCTCCCGATATAACAGCCAAGCCACTACCGATAACCTACGAAAAGTCTCTGCCCGTGCAGATGTCCCTCACCGCAGTCAGGTACCCTGTTCATCTGGGTCAATTTAGCTCGTCAATGAGTCCGCTAGCCCAGGCCGGCAGCCTTCTAGGACCTCTTCGCAAGAACGATAACTTTCACCTTTTGCACGATTTGGCCTTGTCGCCTGGTGACTCAGGCGCTGCCATATTCGCCCCTGATGGTTCGGTGGTGGCTTTGCACTGTGGCGACACAGCCACCCTGCCTGGGCTTAATCTGCCAACCACGTCGATTAGACTGGCACTTTGGATAGACGCCCTGAGAGACCTTGAAGTAGACGGCGAAATTGAACCGCCGGCAAGAGAACCATCAGAAGCAATACCCCTGTCGCTCTTGAAGTTTGCCCTTGCCTTCTTTCTTAGTTTTGCTATTGGCGCAGCCTTCCTTCTTTACCCAAAGGTGAATGGACTCAAGGTGGACGCCGCTAAACTACGGCCGGTAAAACTTGGTTATAACAAACCAAGAAACGGATACAAAATGGGCGAACAAGCCTTAATTACTCTTCTGCCGGGCTCCGACTGTAATCTGTATATATTCGACGAAGATCTCTACAGCCCTGGAAAGCCGGTCTACCGGGCCTACCCTCCCGGCAATACAGCTTTTGTTAAAGGGGGCGAAATGGTCTCGTTTAAAAGCATAGGTTCGCAAAAACTCTTGGTAAACGACAAAGAGGACCGCCTACACCTCTTTGCTGTCAGCACAAACCTACAAACGGTCGAGCTAGGGGATTCATACACCGATAACGAGGCAAATAACATTCAGTTCGTAGACAATAGAAAAATATTGGATGAACTTCTTAAGCTGAAAGCTGAGCATCCAGATGAAGTCATCTACTCTGAGATGGAAGGTCCTTTGGCAGTGGAAAGATAAATTTAGGAATTCCGCCTAAATTTCCCAAAATATTGGTCTTGACCACAGGCAGCCCCGAGTTCAGGCGAAACAGATTGCAGTCGGCAATTAAACCGACAAACTGAGGATATCGAAATGATAAATACCAATAACACAGTCAAATTCTTACTAAGCGCCGGTTTTTCCTTTCTGGCATCCTCAATTCTCATTTCAGGCGCTTTGGCTGAAAATACCGTGCAAGAGCCAAGCCAAGCTGACCTTCAAAATTCCAAAGAACGGGGGCTTTTCATTGAGCAGCCCGCTATCAAACACCCACCGGTCAAGACAGCAGCTCCCGAAGCAAAGCCCAAAGCGAAAGAGGTGAAGACGCAGCCTAAGACAGTACCGGCTATTTCTTCCACAAACTCCACAAGTTCTAGAAACTCTACAAATTTATTGAACATCGGCAAAACTCAAAAAGTTGCTACAGTCAAAACAAAAGCGAAGAAACCGGCGGAAACTCACAAGCCGACTAACATTCAGGTGGTGAAAAAAACCTCTCCAGCGGACCAAAGCATCAAGACCGTCGCCTATGACGGCGAAGGAATTATCACAGCATGGCTGAACAAGCCTGGTCAAGAGCCGTCTTACAAAGACGGTGAGACAATGGAAGTGAACGTTAAAGCCAATAGAGACTGCAATATAACCATATACAACTTTGACGGAAAGGGAAAGCTCACACAGATTTTCCCAAATTCCTTCCAATCGAGTGCCCAAGTTAAGGCTGGAGAAACAGTCAGTATTGGAGGCAAAGACAGTGACTTCGAATTCAAAGTAGGACTGCAACCTGGCGCCAAAAAGACTCAGGAACAGATTTTTGTCTTCGCCTATCCAACCAATGAAGCACCTCTCTCCATCGCCATGAATGCAGTGCCTGAAAGTCCGTTCAGAGCTGCAGATATGACTCCTGAAGAATACAGAAAAATGGTAAACCAATCAAAAGTATTCTTCTCCCGCGAAATCAAAGTCGTAAGCAAGAAAAAGGAGAGTGGCTCGATTAGACCGGCAAGCCATGAGACCATCACAACCCCCAACAAGATCGAACTGACTCTCACTATAGAAGAGTAAAGCGAAAGAATAATGGCATTTGAAAGAGCCTGTCACCATAGGTAGTGACAGGCTCTTTCATTTAATCAGCTTTGGTCTATTCTTATCAATAAAGCCACTAAACAGTCAGATCAAGACCAAGGGGATACTTGCTCACCGAGGCAAGGCGCTTGGCAACAACACCCCAGTCGACGTTTCGTGCGAAAGCGTCAAGATATTTAGCTCTATCGACACCGTAGTCGATCATGTAAGCATGCTCGTAGACGTCTAAAGCGAGAATCGGAATAAAGCCCGCTGGCGACCACATATTGTGAGTGTCTAATCCGAATGTATCTAGATAACCGCCTCTAAGATTAAAGCCGACTATCACCCAACCGCGCATACTTTTGCCGCTTGCTTTCAAGAAATCCATAAATTTCCCGGTTGAACCGAAACGCTCATCTAGAGCGGCTTTTAGATCACCAGTAGGCTCACCACCAGAACCTCCCAGATTGCCGAAATACAGTTCATGGTAGATGACGCCGTTGACGGCGAAACTTTGTTCCATCAGAAGTTCACGCAGAGGAGAGTAAGTGGCGTTGGCACTCGCCAAGTCAACTTCTTTCAGTTTGGCAAGAATCTCGTTGGACTTTCCGACATAGCCTTTATAGAGCTTCAAATGCTGCTCAATCTGAGACTGGGAGAGACCGTCCAGCTTCTTACCGACCAAACCACTGAAATCTCTAGCGACATAGAGTTCTCCGCCCGCCGCATTCTTAGCCGGTGCAGCCGCTCCAGACTTGGCAGTGTCGGCGGCAAGCACTTTGCCGGTAGACAAACCGGCTGCCGCAACAGCTCCCATCAAAAGCACATCACGCCTGGTGACGACACTCTTGCCGTTCTGGCTGGTTTCATAGTTTCCGATTGTTTCCTTATTGTCAGAGACCATCAAAATATCCTCTTTCTGGGTTAGGTCATAATTTTTGCGCAAGGGCTATTATTACTGTGGCAAAAACGAAGTAAATTGTTCCCGCTTTGCTTGCCAAGCTATTAA
>JAIETF010000106.1 GCA_019745415.1 Candidatus Obscuribacterales bacterium
CCAGTGGTCTGGGTTTGATAGGCTTGAGTTCCCATGTGACCGCCCGATTCATCAGCGCTGGAAGAACCGCCTCCGGGACCGGAACCGAATGCATCTTGGGCGAAAGCGGGAGCGGATAGAGAAAGGGCTCCTACAACGGTCAAAGCGGAGAAAGACATAGTAAGTTTGGAGAGTTTACGCATTGAAATTACCTCCTGAGGTAATGCGAGACGATGTCCCAGAGACGTTGCACTGCGGACTTATTCAGTCTTAATTCTAGTAACTTCGCTTAGCGGACTTCCGCTTGGAAACGTGCCATCAATGTAATCAAAGCAGACCCCGAAGTCAACATCGATTTTGTTAGCCAGCTAACATTCGCCGAATATTTAGGGCTATTTTCGGAGACCACTACACTTCTTGTGATTGGAAATTTCTCGCTGAAACAGACTTATAAGCACATAGACAAGAACCTAAGCACGCGTCCGTGACTTTGAAGCTCCATCTCGATGGCGCCGGCGGCATAGCCGTCAAAAGTCATATCGCCAAGACGTTTCTCCAACATCCTGCCGGTATTCACTATATCCTCAGGCGCCACGATGAAGACACCCCGCCCGAGTGCGGAGGCTTTGCACTGCAGTACCCAAAGCGCGTACGCCGTGATCAGATGGTGCAGACCCACCATCAGGCTGAGCTGTCCGAAGCCCGCACCGAAATAGAGCTTTCCGAAAATTCTTTGATATATAAACCTATAAAAGATATCTTTCAGCTCGGGAACGTCCGGTAGTGTCACAGCCTTAACGTCGGCGAGATTGAAGCTCTTGTCGCCGGCGCGCAGTTTCAATTGCGGCGCGATACCCATTTTTGCAGCCATTGAGCTCTGCATAAACTTTGTAGCCGAAAAGTTCGATTCGGCTCGGTTGAGAGTCTTCTCTGGAAAGTAAAGGCGATAAAGCTCTTTGAGTAAAACATGCTCGATAGGCTTGAGTTGATGCTTGGGACCCAATTCGATCTTGAGCTGCGCTTCGGGAATTTGCGATCCGCGCCCCTTCAGGTACTCACCAACCACGAAAAGAGACATTTGAGCCAGCCTCATCTCCAAGCTCTCAGAGTCACTCTGCAAGATGCGCAATAACTCCGCCTCTATTTCTAGATAACGATCCCAGGTGAGGGGCACCTCTTTACAGAGTTCGATCTTGGACCAATTGGGATGATGGTCAGGATACATCTTCTTGAATTCGGCGAATTTCTGGTTCAAGTAATCTCTTTGCTCGGTCAAGGGTTTACCGGCATTAAGAACCGCGCCCACACTGACAAAACTCACCGTCGAGTAGAAGCCAGATGGGGTTTCGTTGAAATTGTAAGGGAAGAGTTGGCAAATGGAAGGCTTAGTCTTGCTCTCGAAGCTTGAGTGGATAAAGCAGAGATTGTTGACCAGAAAGGGACAGAGTCCCTCTTCATCGGGCTTGATAGCATGGGTGTATGGGCTGCCTTCTTTCTCGTGGTCTTTCAGTTCGCGGAAGAGGTCGGCACCGTCGAGTTTCTTATGAAGCGATCCCCAGTCAACAGCAGAGATTCTTTCGTAATCTGAAGCAGTCATAGGCACAGCCCAGCCGCTGCAGCATCTACCGCAACCAGTGCATTCATAACTAATGCCCTCGGGGATATGCAAATGCTGCGATTCGTTCAAGCCCTGCTCAGATAATTCAGAAGCAGGCAAATTTGAATCTGGCAAATTTGAATCTGGCAAATTTGAATCTGGCGATTTAGATTCCGGCGATTTAGATTCTGTGTCAGCCATGATATTGGTTAGCTCCTCAGTTTTCTTGATTCTCTCAATTCGCGCTCACTATCTTGCCGAGACATACCCGTCTTTTTGCACCAGTACAAACCGGCACGTTGTTCGGAACGCCGAAATAGGTTGTGTAAGCGAGCAAAGCAAAGAGCAGTGCCTCTTTAAATTTAGCCGATACACCGAAATCTTCATGCAGCAATAGCTCAAGAGGCTCGCCCCAATTTGCCTTAATCATATCGAGCAAGGCTGGGTTATAGGCGCCGCCACCGCCCAGAATGAGCTTTCTCAGACGATAGTGCGGCTTGATATGCATGACATAGTTTTGCACCAGCGAATGAGCGGTGAAAGCTGTCAGAGTGGCAACGATATCAGCTGGTGCAAGATCGGCGTTCGTCCACTCATCGACAAGAGTAAGAGCACGAGCCTTGCTAAACAACTCTCTTCCGGTTGTCTTGGGCGGAGGCATCTTGAAGTAAGGCTCTTGCTCGAGCATTTTCTGCAGCCGAACCAGATCGACAGTACCTGAAAGGGCCACCTCACCGTCCTGGTCGAAGTCTCGACCATAAAGCTTGCGCATCGCCTCGTCGATTAGCACATTGGCAGGCCCGGTATCGAAAGCCATTACCGCCTGCCCCTCTTCCGAGATAACGGTGAGATTGGCTATACCGCCCAAGTTGAGCACCGCGCATGGTTCACCACGCTTTCCAAACAAAACTTCATCGGCAAAAGAAACAAGCGGTGCACCTTGACCGCCGCAAGCAAGGTCGAAGGTACGAAAGTCACCAATAGTGGTGACACCGGTCAAGGCAGCAACATAGGCCGGGTCGCCCAATTGAAGGGTTCCAGTAGTATCCATGCCCCAAAACGAAGAGGAGCGAGGTTCATGCCAGACCGTCTGCCCGTGCGAACCAATTAAGTCGACTTCATGACCAAGGCGCCGAGCGGCTCTCTGTACATGCTGCGCCGCTTGACCGAAGACCGAACCTAGGGCGCTATGAGCCAGACAAACAGTCTTTAAATCGAGTCTTCCTCCGCTGACGAATTCCTCCAACCTTCTTTTGAACGAAGCTTCAAAAGGAATTAGTTCGCTGTGAAGCAGCTCAAAAGAAAGTGAAGTACTAAGTCCGTCCGGACTATTAATGGTACCGGTAATGACACCACCCTTGGCACCGGGCAAAACTTCGAGAGAGACACCGGTTCCCTGAGCCATACTGCTATTTGATTCGCGGTAAGAGCTTTCTCTGCTAAGAGTTCGCCCAGGGGTAATCTTGAAAAGCGCAGCGTCAATGCCATCCATTGAAGTGCCACTATTCAATCCAAGAACATTCAAAGACTTGAGAACTTTGCCAGATGTCACGAAATTTGCCTCTCTTAAACAAACTTCAATTGTACGCACAATTGACTAAATGTGAACGACTTTTCGATCTTTCTGTAGATGCCGAGCAGATGCTCCCGGTCGAGCGCCCCCGGGCGCTGATAGGCGCTCATATATGAAAGTAGAAAGAGCTCGCCCGTCATGACAACCGCAATCGAAGTCCAGCTGCTGTTAAAATATAGCGAAGCGTAGATCTTTCAAGGCAAGTCGGGAGCGCCGACTTTGACTGCAGCAAGACACAGATCGGAGGCAATTATGCAGATAGGGCTCGGAAAACAAACAAGACGTGCTTACGGCTTTGACGAGATCGCCCTCGTGCCGGGCTCCAAGACTGTAGATATGGAACTCTGCGATATCAGCACCCATATTGGTTCTCTCAAGCTTGCCAGCCCCATAATTGCATCGGCTATGGACTCGGTAGTTGACGTCAAAGTAGCAGTTGAAATGCACAAATTAGGCGGGCTGGCAGTGCTCAATCTGCAAGGAGTCCAAACCCGCTACGAAGAGCTTGAGGAAGTTTATGCCAAAATAGCCAGCTGCGACAAAGATAGTTTCGTCGAAGTAATGCAGTCTCTATACAAACAACCAGTCAAAGAAGACCTCATCGAAAAGCGTATTGCCCAGATCAAGAAAGAAGGCGGAATCGCCGCCGTTTCAGTCACCCCCAATTTTGCCGAAAAGTACGGTCCGCTTGCCAAGGCGGCAGGTTGCGACCTCTTGGTCGTGCAATCAACAGTGACAGGCATCGAACACAAGAGCGTAAGCGGTTCTGGTAGCAGCCTGGACCTGCATAAGTTCACCAAGAGCATCGGCATTCCCGTTGTAGTCGGCAACTGTGTCATTTATAAAACAGCCTTGGAGCTTTTGGAAACCGGAGTAGCAGGCATCTTGGTCGGAGTCGGACCAGGTGCCGCTTGCACCTCGCGCTCAGTGCTGGGAATTGGAGTACCGATGGCGACAGCAATCGCCGACTGCGCTCAAGCCAGGGAAGATTTCGTCAAAAAGAATCCCAGCGCAATCAGACCTGCAATCATCGCCGATGGCGGCATGGGGGTAGGCGGAGATATTTGTAAAGCCATCGCCTGTGGTGCAGACGCAACCATGATCGGCTCCCCCTTGGCTAGAGCCAAAGAAGCCCCAGGACAAGGCTACCACTGGGGCATGGCCACTCCCAGCCCGGTTCTGCCCAGAGGCACAAGAATCAAGGTCGGTACCACTGTGACTCTTGCTCAAATCATGAACGGTCCCGCCACCGTGGACGACGGCACCCAAAATCTAACCGGAGCTCTAAAGACCAGCATGGCTACATTGGGAGCCGAGAACCTGAAAGAGATGCAAGACAGGGAAGTAATTATCGCCCCTTCCATTCTTACCGAAGGAAAAGTCTATCAAAATGCTCAACAGCTGGGCATGGGTAGAAAGTAAGCACTGATAGGACTTTCTATAAGACCTTCCTCGACAAAAATCCTAGAAGAAACAAACTCTGCACAGTAAATTAAGGGATCGAGATGAAAAACGCCTCCAGACTGGTACTGATCACCTCATTGGTATCGACCGCTTTGAGCATTTATCTGGTCGCAGACGGATTGTTGAGCTCGCCGCGCTTGCCTCGTGTCGGTCAAGCAAGGCAAGCTCATACCAAACACCTTGCTCAGTTCAGCAATGTATCTTTTGAAGGCGAGCCACCCTCTGCGAGCGGCAACTCTTCTATGGCCAGAATTCTAGCGATCAGTTCGGAATCTGCCACCAAGAAAAGAAATGCCGTGCCGCTAAATTCTGAAACCATAGCCGACATTGCTGAAATAGCCGCACCATCTGTGGTGAATATCGAAGTGAAGAAAACCGAGGAATCGACAGGCTCGGCCATCCCCCTCTTCGATGCCTTTCCCTTTGGAGATGTGCACGATTTCTTTTATTACAACGGCAGGCGCATCGTTCCAGACAGCCCCGATATGAGCAAACTGATCCCCAAATCGATCAAAAAGCGCGCCGTGCAGACAGGTACAGGCTTTGTAGTAAGAGAAGACGGCTATGTCATGACCAATGCTCATGTCGTCAAAAACGCTCAAGACATAAGAGTTACTTTGAATGACAAGCGCAGCTTTACTGCCAAAATCGTCGGTTCGGACAATTACTCCGACTTGGCCCTTCTCAAAATCGAAGCAAGCGGTCTGCCCGTGCTCAAGATGGGAACTTCTCTTGATCTTAGACCAGGCGAGTTTGCCATAGCCATAGGCAGCCCCTTCGGCTACGACCATACAGTCACCCTCGGCATTATATCGGCCGTAGGACGCACCGTAGACGATATCAATGGCAATATCAACTTTATTCAGACAGACGCCGCCATTAACCCCGGAAATTCAGGGGGACCGCTTCTCAATATGCAAGGAGAAGTTGTAGGCGTGAATACGGCAATTAAGGACAATGCCCAGAACATAGGCTTCTCTATTCCGGTAGATGTAGCCAAAACAGTCGCCGACGATCTAATCAACAATCGCACTATCGAAAGACCCTGGCTGGGCATAGGCATGTCCGAGCTGAAAGAGTCGCAAATCAAGAGCCTTGGCATACCCGCCAACACACGCGGGGTGCTAGTCGAAAAAGTCTTCAAAGGCAGCCCCTCCGAAGAAGCAGATATACAACCGGGAGACATCATTCAGAAGATTGACGGCAAGAGCGTTCTCACTCCTAGAGATGTACAAACCATAGTAAGAGCGCATAAGGTGAAAGACAAGCTTGCCTTCCTCTTGCTTAGAGAAGGCTCGATCAAGACGACCGAAGTAACCATCGGTGCTTATCCAGACTATGTTGAGATGCGCAGCCTTAGCCCTGGACAAAACAATGGCCTGAATAATACGCCCAGTCAACCGAGCCCGCAACAGAAGCAGGGAGCCGGTCAGAACTCAAGGCGTTAGGCGAGACTAGACAAGGCTGCAGGAGAGACTTTAAGAGACTAGACCGGCAGCACATGATGAGCAAAAAACTCTTTCACTGCCAACCAATCCTTAACCCGGGTGTAGCCCTGAACATTTCTATTGTGGGGAGCATCAAAGAGCAAACCCTTGCCCTTGAAACGTAGAAAATGCCTGGCATTATCATCGATCAAATAGTCGGCGTCGACGATACTTTTGTCGCCGCAGAATACAAAATTCATCGGCGAAATGAAGGGAAAGTGCCGCAGAAGCCATTCGTACTTGGCACGAAAGGACCTAGGCACTTCCATAGCGGCCGTAGCAATAAAGACCTCGTGGTTCTTGCTCAGCTCTTCTAGAACCTCACGTGCATGAGGCATTACAGGCAGATCGGCAAAGAAATCTTCGGTGTGCACAATATCGATGGCGGCACCAACATGCTCATCTGGAATCAAGTCGAATATGTGTAAGCCAATCAAGTCGGACTTAGCCAGCTCGGCACCGAACTTCTCGTTATAGCGACTAAGATGCTCGCCCAGAGCATCAGCAATAACTTCATCCATATCTACTGCGATTCTAGCCATGACTCCAATATCACCCGCAAATTCAAAAACCAGCAAATTCCAGCACAATCCAGTATAATACCGAAAGAACCCGCAAGTCAAGACGACCAATTCATTCAATACCAAGAGTAAAGTTTGACCATGCTTCCCCAAGAAAGACAAAAACAAATTCTGACTAGACTGCAGTCGCGCGGACAGGTTTTGGTGCAAGACTTGGTCCGTGAGCTGACCGTCTCGGAAGACACCATCAGGAGAGATCTCAAAGATCTAGCCCAGAGCGGACGCCTTAAGAAAGTACATGGCGGTGCCGTCCTACTCTCAAGTGTGCCCTATTCTCACCAAGAAAGACTTAGTCTCAATAGAGAAGCCAAACGCAAACTAGCTACCCTGGCGGCTGAGTTGGTTCAAAGCAATATGCTGATTTTTGTGGACGGTGCCACAACCACTCTAGAATTGCCGGCGGCCTTGGCAGATTTGCCCCTAAACAAGATCACCTTTGTCACTCACAGCCCGGTCATGGCTCAGCGCCTGAGCGAGCTTGGCTTTGCTGAGATAATTCTCCTTGGCGGCAAACTAATCAAAGACCTTCTCATCACAGCCGGGCTGGATTCTATAAAGCAAGCCGAACAGTTTAGACCCGACCTCAGCATCATCAGCGCCCATGGACTGTCGGTGCAGGCTGGAGCTACCGTAGAGAGCTGGGAAGACGCACTTCTGAAGCGGGCTTTTGTCGAGCGCAGCGCAGAGACTGTAGTGATTGCTGGACAAGAAAAGCTTGGCTATGAGGCGGCCCACATGGTTCTGCCCACTGAAAAAATCAGCTATCTAGTAACTGATGCTCTGCTAAGTGAATGCCTGGGCTTCCAAGCCAAAGGCGTCACTGTTTTGCACTAAATAAATGGAAACTGCCTCAAAAGACAAGACGAAACAGGAAAACTTCCAGCCCGATCGCCAAATCTAAAAGACCAATTTACTATGCAGTTGTAATCGATTTGCAAACTTTCATCGCGCCTTCGACTATTTAAGCAAAACCAGCACAAACTGTCGGTTGCGCGACAGCCAAGCGAGATTTTTCTTGCCTTCGCGGGGAATAATGTTATGGTTAAGGACAGTCTTAAGGGCGCAGCGATAACTTGAGAAACACCGGCTTGGTTCGGTCAGTTCGATTTTTCTGCACGGTGAGGTTCGACAGTGGCAACGACCAACAACAATGCTGTAAACGACAATGCCAATCGATCTTCGGGCGATCGTCCTATCGAGAGACCAGAAGCGGTAAACAATCAAGTTGCCGATCTGCTCAATGACAAACAGGCAATCAAGCAAGCTGGTTTAGGCACAGATCAGAGCGGTCAGCCTCTGGTCACGGACAACAAGGGCGTGCAAAGGCTAGACTTTAAACCGCAAGACGGCATGGTCGCTTCTTACATGGGGCAAAGCCCAGAGCAGATCAGTCGCATCGCGGCAAATGGCAACGGCAGGGGTTTGGAAAGCGGCGAAGCCAAAGTTGCTAACGGCGGTGACGGTCCCACGACCAAAATTGACCGCTCCTCCGAAAAAGGCGACCGCGTTAAGGAAGCCGGCGAGAAACCGGAAACGACACCGGAAAAAGCGAAAGAACACTTTGCGAGAGTTCTTGAACAGACTGGTATGCGCCCTGCTGAGGCGGAAGCCTTGGCTAGAAAGACATATGACCGCCTTGGCGAGGTCAAAGATGGAGGCGGCGCCGACAAGGCGGAGTCGCGCCTGAAGGGCACGCCGGCCGAACAGCTGGAGCGCATGGCAAAAGGCTTCGAGAACATTCTCAATCCAAAAGAAAACTTCTCCGGACTCGACCAACAAGCGCGCCAGAATATGGTGAAAGATTTAGCCCACCGCATTATGTCGCCCAGCGATTTTGTTAATCAAGGCGGCAAGAATACATGCGCCTTGCAAGCCTTGCAAAAACAACACATGGAAGCCGGCGACCCGGCAAAAACAGTGGAAATGGCCGAATCGGTGGTCAACAAAGGTTATGCCGACGTTCCCGGAACCAACCAAGACGGATCGCCCATGCGCGTGCACGTCATGAGAGAGAGTTTGCAACCGGACAAAGAATCAGGCCAAGCCTTCAGTACATCAAAACACGGCACCGACGGCGGACTAAGAGGTATGGGCGGTCAGGTTCTCGATGCTTTGTACGGACAAGCCCACGCCGACAACTATAGTATCCGCCGAGGCTTGCCCACATCGGCAGACGGCTTTGACAAGGCCGGCAGTATTTATGTAACCGCCGGCGCCAATAACCCTCCCTTTAATATTGATGGCAGCCGCAGCAATACAGGTGAAGCCTTCCTCGTCAGAGACAAAGGCGAGATCAAATTCCTCAGCTCCAGTCCGGCAATTACAACATACGATCGCGAATGGCTTAATCAGACATTCGGAGGCAAACCCGGTTCAGTATTGGTCCATGAGTCAGCAGATCGAGGTCCGCAATTCGCAGTCGATCCAGACAAGCCTTATCCAGCGCATCTCAATCTCAAACCCAATACATACAAGACCAATGACGAATTGAGAGAGAAAGTAGCTCAGATTCAAAATGAGACCGGTCATTCCGCCCAGCTGCTGGTGCACTCGGATCACCTCACCGGCAATTCTGTAATGAAAGGGCGTGTGCTGCATGCCCTCACGGCCACCATGACCGACAAAGGTCTTGTGCTAGACAACCAGAACGGCAAAAACTTCGACCGTATTCTAGATGACCGCCGACTCACCATCGCCACCGACGCCAATAACTGGGATTTCGGCGGCAGTCGAGTGGTGGCCGGCAAAGGAGTCTTGCCCCATGGCGACGGACAACCCGGCGGTCAGCCTGGCGACAAGCCAAGAACCCAACCGCGAGATAGCGATGCCGGAAACGCCGAACGCGGAGCCCCCGCATCCGGAGGCGGAGATGCAGGACGGCCGCCAAACAAACCCGAAACAGATCCTAATAAAGATCCACTCAAAGACCCGCTCAAAGATCTAACAAAAGAGGCCCAGGCAAGAGAGAAAGAAGAGCGAGACAAATACAACCGCCGCAAAGGCAGACTGGCAGCCGACGGCAGTTTCGAGCCAGATCATTATGTGCCCGACCTAGACGAATACAACAAAAAATCGAAGTAATATTGCAGCCACAAACAGCAAATGCTAATTAAAGACATAGGACTGATCGATAAGATCCTGCTGCCCCCGGGCTTCATCGAAGGGGTGAAAGAGTTTGCCGAAAGGGGCGACAGCTGGAGCATCCAGTATCATCCGGAAGAGCCGGCTGAGAAAGAAACCACCAGACTAGCCTTCTATTATCGCGGACGGGTAGCCTCGACAAGCGACACCGCATTATTTAGAGAACTAATGGATGGTGAGTCGCGAAATTTATTGAGCACCTATAATGCCGGCTCTCCTGAAGTAACAGACCTAATTGCGCGCCTGATAAACATTCTAGGCAATCTCGGCGACAATCAGTATACTCGCTTCCAAACAGGTCTAAGCGGTGCCGGCTTTCACCTGCACTCATTAGATGTAGCAGTCTATGGTGCCAGGAAAATGCTGGTTGCCACTGGATATTTCCACAATTTTGAGGGAGTACCGACAAACTACTTCAAAGGCTGTTTCTTCGACGGCACGCCTCTAGCGCCGAAGGCACAACTGGAAGAGATTTACCTGGAGTCGAAAGATCTCAAAGTATTCGAGAAATATCTGCCGCCTTTTGAGCGCTGCTTGCTCTCTATTCATTGGCAGGCAAACAAACCTTCGGTTGCAGCCGAGAGCTAAGTTGGAGAATTCTGACGATAGCCACGGCGGCGCCGAAACCGTTGTCGATATTGACAGCGACAAGCCCGGGGCTGCAGCTGTTGAGCATATTGGCTAGGGCGGTTAAGCCACCAAGGCCGGTACCATAGCCGACCGCCGTGGGTACGGCAACCACCGGCATCGAGACAAGACCGCAAACCACACTGGGCAAGGCCCCGTCCATTCCAGCCACAACAATAGCAGCTGAACAAGTTTCGATTTCAGAGAGACAATCAAGCAAACGATGCAAGCCGGCTACACCAACGTCATAAAAGCGTCGCGCCGGTATACCCACCGACGCAAGAGTCCAAAAGGCTTCTTCCGCCACAGGCAAATCGACTGTCCCGGCGGCAATAAGAGCCACCGGCTTGACCAAATCAGCGATAGCACCTTGTCCAGCTTCGTCGCCGCAACTTGTAAATTCGCTTACAGGAGCGGGCAGCTCACCGAAAACCACAAGCCCAATCTTCTCTATATATTGAGCCGGCAATTCTTCGGCAATACTCAATTTCAGCACCTGATCGGCGTTTTCCACCTTAGTGGCTAAAACACATTTATTGCTGCCCAAGAGAGCCTTGGCGATTGCTACTATCTGTGGTGCGGTTTTACCAGGTCCATAAATAGCTTCCGGAAAGCCTTGGCGGCTTGCCCTAGCAAGATCAGGTTTGGCATATGAACCAAGCGAAGATTCACTTTCCATATAAATCAGCCCTATTCTCTCACCTAGTTTTGCCCGTTAAATTGGCTTTGCCTTGGCGATACCCTTCCCGGTCAAACTCTACCTTGGCGAAGCCTAAAGCCAAGAGACTTTTCTCAATCGGTCCAACAACTTCTTCGGTAAGCCTGAACAGTTCTTCTGCGCCCACCTCAACACGAGCGGTCAGACTAGAACCAGCCAAATATCTTACTCTAATTTGCTTAAAGCCGGCTTCCCTAACCGCCTGCTCGGCCGCTTCCACCTTGTGCAGCGCGGCTTGATCAACATAGGTAAAATCTGGGAAGCGAGAAGAAAGGCAAGCGGTCTGCGGACGATTCCAAGAAGGCAGGCAGTACCGCTTGGCCAATTGTCTGATTTCTTCCTTGCCCAAACCAGCATCGAGCAAAGGGGCCGACACACCATACTTTTTCGCAGCCAAATGCCCTGGTCTCACATCATTCAAGTCATCTTGATTAGCACCATATATAATGGCATCAAATCGCCACTCTTCCTTGAGGCGAGTCATTTCTTCAAAGAGAGTAGCCTTGCAAAAGAAACAACGGTTGCCTGTATTGCGCCGATAGTCCTCAATGTCGACCTCTTTTGTATTGAGCACATGCAAGTCGAAATTGAGCAAATCAGCCTGCGCAAAAGCCGCTTGGCGCTCGTATTCAGCAAGAGAAGGCGAAACGGCAATGACCACACGTGATTGCTTCAACTCTTGCTTGGCGATAAAGGCCAAGAGAGAACTGTCGACACCACCCGAGTAAGCGACGAGAGTAGGTCCTAGCTTACGCAAGCCTGCTCTCAACTGAGCCTCTTTGGCGGCGATATCAACGAATGTCATGGTCGGCCGTCTTGCCGCTCTCAATATCTTTGAGACCGGTCCTCAATGAACCAGCCGCCAGTCTATCGAGCTCTTCCCGAATCGCCTCTTCATCCAGCGCTTCGACAAAGGTCTGAAAACGACGCAAGGCGGCAATCAATTCTTCAGGAGCGAGTGGCTTGGGACGACCAACAAAGATTTTCTCATTGACTGTACGAGATAGACCCTCGTCCTTGGTGAGCAGCTCTTCGTAGAGCTTCTCCCCTGGTCTCAAGCCGGTGAATTCGATTTTGATATCTTGTCCTGGTCTAAGACCAGAGAACTTAATCAGATCGTTAGCCAGGTCAAGAATTTTGACAGGCTTGCCCATATCGAGCACAAAGATTTCTCCACCAGAACCAAAGGCACCAGCCTGCAAGATTAATTGCACCGCCTCCGGTATCAACATAAAATAGCGGGTCACCTCCGGATCAGTGACGGTGAGCGGACCACCGGCGGCAATCTGCTGTTTCCACAACGGAATAACTGAACCACGACTGGCTAGCACGTTGCCGAAACGGACAGCTACATACTTAGTCTTGGAACGCAGAGCCAAATCTTGAATTACTAGTTCAGCCATACGTTTTGTGGCGCCCATCACTGAAGTGGGATTGACCGCCTTATCGCTGGAAACAAGAACAAACTTCTCTGCACCATACTGGTCGGAAAGCTCAGCCGTTACTCTGGTGCCGAAAACATTATTATTGACCGCCTCATAGACATTGGCTTCCATAAGCGGTACATGTTTGTGCGCGGCAGCATGAAAAACCAGGTGGGGCTTATGAACCTTGAAGACTTGTTCCATACGACTGCGATCTCTGATATCGGCGATGACCGAAACCACCTCTACAGGCTCCACTCGCCTCGCCAACTCTTGCTGAATAGAGAAAATGGAATTTTCACCTTTACCCAAGATAATCAGCTTGCGAGGCTGAAAATTATAAATCTGGCGGCAAAGCTCAGAACCGATAGAGCCGCCGGCGCCGGTCACTAAGACTGTACGCCCTTCGATATAAGAGGCGATGGAAGCAGAATCTAATTCGACCGGTGAGCGTCCCAGCAAGTCTTCTAATGAGACTTCTCTCAACTGGTTAACACTGACTCTGCCGTTGATAAGCTCGAACAAACCAGGCAAGATACGGGTCTCAACTTCAGCATCGCGGCACATATCAACAATGCGGCGAATCTCAGAAGGCGGTGCCGAAGGTATGGCTATAATCACCTGGTCGACACAGAGCAGTTCGACTAAACGGGGCAACTCTTTAGTTGAACCAAAAACGGTAATGTGACCAATACGCTTCTTGAACTTGCTTGGATCATCATCGACCATGCCCACCACATCAACGCCCAGATCGCTGCGCTGGTTTAGCTCCTTCAAGACCATCAGACCGGCGTCTCCAGCCCCGACCACGAGGGCGCGACGCCGCACCGGCTGACGCCAATGCCTTCTTTGGCTGTGTTCAGTCTGCAACCGGCGTAAAACCCGACTGGCAGCCATAAGGAAGAAACAGATGCCCATATCGGTGACGATGATGCTGTAAGAAAGCAAGTGCCCTTCCACGCGCACAATCGGCAAAGCCAAAGCTCGCAAACAAAGAATCAAAGCCGAGACCGATAGAACGGCCACACCTATTTCAGTAACCTCGGTAAGACCGGTATAACGCCAGAGGCGGCGATAAACCCCGCAAAGATAAGAAGAGAGCAACCGCAGCGCCACCACCACCGGTGCCACAATCAGAAACTGCTTGAGGTAGATCTCGTTGAGATGGCCCTCAAACCGTATGAAATAAGCTCCCAACAAAGCCAAAGTAGCCAGGGCGGCATCGAGTACGACTTGCAGAAGTCGCAACCAGGGAAACTTGAACTGATTTATCTCCGGCTCTTGCGCCATCAATTTGAACCTTAGCTTCAGGAACCGCGCTATCTTACCACTAGTCATGAGGACTGTGGCTTAGGGGCAGTTCAGGAAGGCGCTTCAGAAGCCATATCGCAACAGAGCTTATGATTAAGCAGTCCTCAGGAAATGGACATTTTGCCTCTTTGGGCTGAGATCCACTCTCTAACGCGCTCAGGGGGTAAGCCTAGCGCCATGCTTGTGCCCTTGATCGCCATATCATGCCCGACATCGAGCTTGAGGATGTCGTTGTACATTTTTACGGCCATAAGGCGCAGTGGACCATCCTTGAGGGAGCCTGTTGCGCTCCAAACCAATACAGAAACGATAATATAACCGGTCAGTAAGGCGGCTACTCCAGGAATGATGCCCACTACTTTCAGCTCGGGATGGGAATGGGACAACAGCCAAACCATAAAGCCTTCATAACAAATAAATAGACCCATGAAGAAAGTTGGCTTGAACTGATACTTAGCAGTCATATCGGCGCGGGGCTCGGTAGCAAAAATATTACCGCGACTGCTCTTGAACCACTCGGTGTTGATCTTGCGCTCGGGCGGAAAGACAAAAGTGGCACCCAACAAAGTACAGAGCAAGAAGAAAGGACCGAAATAGCAGGCATTCAAACCCAGCTTGCCCGACTCAAAGAGTACGAAGGGCCAAGGAATGAAAAGAGAGAGCAAAACCAGCAATATAAAGCGCCCGTTACCAATACGTTGTTCAAGACCGGCGCCGAAAACATATAAGAAATAGACGTTGCCGAAAACCTGCACCCTGTCAAGAGACGCGAAGGTGGAGTTGAATGCGACACCCATAAACTTGCCTAGATTAGACAGGAAAAGTTCAGAAGCACCAGCTCGTCCAGAAAATGTAGCCGTCAAAAGAGCTTGCAGACCATGAAAGAGCTCGCTCATATCCTTGACGACGAAACAGTTGCGCATTATCCAACTGTCATTGCCGCCTGTAGCCGACTGCCAGAACATAAAAGCGCAAGTAAAGACCAGCATGTAAGACCCTAAGGGCAAAATCTGCTGCGGCTCAAACTGGATCTTAGGCTTTATTGAATTGGTCATGGCGCTCCTCTGCAAGGTTCACGGCTGAACCGATAGCAATCTTAAAAAGCGCTTACCGGTCTTTTATCAAATTACCACGTTGACAAGCTTATCTGGCACAACAATTACCTTTTTGACCGCCTGACCAGAAATTTTGCTCTTAATCTTGTCATCTTCGAGAGCTAAACTTTCGGCGACCGAACGGTCAATTCCGCGACTGGCAGCCACTTTAGAGACAATTTTCCCATTTACTTGTAAGACCAGTTCCAGTTCATTATCGACGGTCAAAGCCTGATCATAGACAGGCCACTTGTTGAGGTGAATCGAGTCTTTATCAGACGCGTTATCAGGCGAGCTGGCAGGCAGACCAAGACGGTGATATAGCTCTTCGGTTATGTGTGGTGCCATCGGCGCCAAAAGAAGTAACAGATTGTAGGCGGCGAAACTGAGCACCGCAGACTTCTGCGAAAGCTTTTCCGGCTCCCGCTCCAACTCCGCCACATATTTATAGAGACCATTGACCAACTCCATGCAACGGGCTATGGCCGTGTTGAAAACATAGCGTTCTTGGCTGAGGTCGTTGGATACAGCCTTGATTGTTTTGTGAACCAAGCGCAAAAGCTGCTGCTCGGCCGGCGCCAGCTGTTCAATATCAAGAGAAGCACGGCAAAGCGAAGCATCAATAACCCCTTTCTCTTTGAGGTCGGTGAGTAAGCGCCAAATCCTAGTCAAGAATCGGTGCTGCCCGACCGCACCGTCTTCCGACCACTCCAGCTCTTGTTCGGGCGGAGCGGCAAAGAGAGTAAATAGGCGAGCGGCGTCAGCTCCATATCGTTTGAAGAAATCGAGGGTGCCGACCACATTGCCTCGAGACTTACTCATTTTTTCTATGCGCCCTGAAATTGGCGAGTACATAGTGACCATGCCCTGCGAAAGCAGATTAGTGAAAGGCTCCACACATTTAACCAAGCCCATATCTTTTAGAGCGCGGGTAAAGAAACGAGAATAAAGCAGGTGCAAGATGGCGTGCTCAACGCCGCCGACATACTGGTCGACCGGCATCCAATAATCAACCCGAGCCTTACTGAAAGCTTCCTCATGGTTGGTGGCATCGGCATAACGCAGGAAATACCAAGACGAATCAATAAAGGTATCCATGGTGTCGGTCTCTCTGCGGGCATCGCCACCGCAAGATGGACACTTCACATTGAGCCATTCAGGCATGCGACCCAAAGGCGAACCGCCTTCTCCGGTAAACTCGACACCTTCCACAGGCAATATCACCGGCAGTGTCGACTCTTCTACAGGCTTTATACCGCAAGAGGCGCAGTGCACAAGGGGAATCGGACAGCCCCAATAGCGCTGACGGCTTATAAGCCAGTCGCGCAGACGGAACTGCACTCGCTTTTTACCAGCTTGATTCTCTTCCGCCCAGGCTGTAATTGCCTCTTTTGCTTTGCTATTTTCCAGCCCCGAGAACTTACCGGAATTAATCAAAAGTCCTTCATCAAGATAAGCTTCAGTCAGGCTGCCACGAGCTTTTCCATCTTGAGCAATCACTTCTTTGATAGGCAAGTCATAGGCACTGGCAAAAGCAAAATCTCTTTCGTCGTGAGCCGGAACGCCCATGACAGCGCCCGTGCCATAGCTCATCAGCACATAATCCGAGACATAAACCGGCACCACATCTCCATTGAATGGGTTAATGACACTGGCGCCCAAAGGAACACCTGTCTTCGACTTTTCGGTGGTCATGCGGTCGAGCTCGGTTTTACGCTTGCTTTCTTCCACATATTTTTGCACAGCCTGGCGACATTCATCGGCTACCAGCTCTTGCACGAGCGGATTCTCTGGAGCAAGAACCAAATAGCTTACACCAAATACGGTATCAGGGCGAGTGGTGAAAACCTTGATCTGAACATTGGGCTTGCTTTCCACTGTAAAATGCAACTCTGCCCCGGTCGACTTGCCGATCCAGTTTTGCTGCATGACTCTGACCCGCTCGGGCCATCCCTTGAGAGTATCAAGATCAGCAAGCAATTCTTCGGCATAATGAGTAATCTTGAGGAACCACTGGCTCATCATTTTCTGTTCGACCGGAGTCTCGGGATGGCGCCAGCAAGCGCCGTTTTCCACCTGCTCATTGGCTAGTACCGTGTGACACTCCGGGCACCAATTCACCGGTGCCTCTTTTCTTACGGCTAACCCTTTCTCATAGAACTTGAGAAATAGCCATTGGGTCCAGCGGTAATAGTCGCTGTCGCATGTGGTCACTTCTCTCTGCCAGTCATAGCTTGTGCCGAGCTTTTTGAGCTGCTCGTCGCGCATGAAGCGAATATTTTCCTTGGTCCATTTTTCAGGATGCAACTTTCTTTTGATAGCGGCGTTCTCTGCCGGCAAACCGAAAGCGTCCCAGCCCATGGGATTGAGTACGTTGTAGCCGAGCATGCGTCTATGGCGGCTAATCACGTCTGAAATTGTATAAACCCTCATATGACCCATATGAAGGTCGCCGGAGGGATAGGGGAACATAACCAGGGAGTAAAATTTGGGCTTCTTGTCGTCGTCTATAGCTTTGTAGATGCCAAGCCCGTCCCAATACTCCTGCCATTTCTCATCGAATTCTTTAGGACTGTACTGGCTTTCCATCACTGCGACCTCTTTTTTTAACCTCTGCGATTTCCGTGAAAACGCGTCAGGCGATTTTACTTGGATCTTCTTAAAATGTCACAGCGACGCAAGGGTTAAGCCCGTCGTGTTAATATGCAAAATCCTCAACAAAATCCTCAAATAGGTAAGCGGGTTGTACCGACCAATCAATCCTTACCCGCGCCTCAGCCGCGTAACATTAATTTAGAAATGCATGCAAGGAAAACCAGCCATGGAAGTGAAAGAAGTCGATAAAAACATCGAAATTCCCGAAGAAGTAATGGCTGAAGCCGTCGAGCTTTGCCGGGGAGCTGAAGTTCTGCCCGATGGAGCCAAGGGCTTGGCCCGCAAAATCATGCAAGCCAAGCAAGCCGGTCGCCCCCTTGTGGCCAAGCTTGGCGTCGACCCCACTTCCACAGATCTTCATCTCGGTCATGCCGTAGTTTTTCGCAAGCTCCGACGTTTTCAAGATTTCGGTCACCAAGTGATCTTGATAATCGGTGGTTTCACTGCCCAGATAGGCGATCCCACCGGTCGCAATGCCACCCGCCCGCCCCTGGACGAAAAGCAAGTGCAAGCCAATGCCCAGACCTATCTCAATCAGATGGGTCTGATTCTCGACCTGAACAAAACCAAGGTGGTCAACAACAACGACTGGCTGGCACCTCTCACCATGAAAGAAGTCATCAAGCTGGCCGCTTCAGTGACAGCCAACCAGCTTTTGGCGAAGGAAGCTTTTGGCGAAAGACTCGACAAACAGCAGCCGGTCGCCTTCCACGAGCTTTTCTATCCTCTTTTGCAAGCCTACGATTCAGTGGCCATACAAGCCGACATAGAGCTGGGGGGCACCGACCAACGCTTCAATATCTTGCAAGGGCGCGAACTTCAGCCTAAATATGGACAAGAACCGCAAATGGCGATGCTTCTGCCCTTGTTGGAAGGCACCGACGGGGTCAAGAAAATGTCCAAAAGCTACAACAATTATGTTGGGCTCAAAGAAGATCCACAAGAGATGTTCGGCAAATGCATGCGCATCCCCGACGAGTTAATTCTGAAATATTTCGAGCTGACCACCACCCTTGCTGGTCACGAAGTAGACAAAATCGAGGCCGAACACTTGAAAGAGGGCGGTAATCCTAAAGACGCCAAACTAAAGCTGGCTAAGCAAGTGGTTTTGCAATACCACGGTGCCGAGGCCGCTGAACAAGCATTAAAAGAATGGCAGCAAGTGCACTCCCAGGGACAATTGCCAGATGAAATGCCAGTCTTCAAGATTGAAGAAGAGCAAGCCCTGTTTAGAGTTCTCGCCCTAGCCGGTCTGGTTTCATCGAACGCCGAAGGAAAGCGGTTGATTCAAGAAGGCGGCGTCAAACTAAACGGTGAAACAGTGAAAGATCCCAATCTTGTTGTTTCTTTGCAAGGCGCTGATACATCTGTAGTGCAAGTGGGCAGACGTAAATTTGTCAAAGTCGTTGCCCAATGAGGTGTATTCATGACTGATGAAATGAGTCAAGACAAACAAGACGGTTCGACAAACGATTCTAATTTGAAGGGCAAGCCGAACGAAACTAGACCCAAAGACATAGCCAAAGATAAGAACAAGAACCGTTACAACGGCGGTATCACCCAAGAACTGAAAGCAATAAAGTTCGACCCTGATGCTTCGCAAGAGAAGAAGGCTCTGGTCGAGCAGATAGAGATAATGCGCGCCCAGTCGAAAGCAATAGGCAGTGACACCTCCGTCATCGACGAATTTGCCAAGGAAGAACTTTTCGATTCGACAAAAAAAGTCGAAGATGATAAAAAAAATTCGTGACCAAATAGCTAAATCCCTCTATTCTTTAGATACTATGTTGATCCGTCGGCTGCTATTAGTATTTTTTACTTTCATTACCCTCTACGCCCAGGGCTATTCCCTAGTGAGCGGCATAGAGCTCGCCTCCAGTGCAGCAGAAGCTCTCAAGTCGATGCAAATGCAAGAGAAAGTTTCAGGAAAGCTTGAAGATATCTCCGACACGGATCCGGAAGACATAGTCACCCTGGACCCCTTCTTGCCCAGTCAGTGCTCCTTCAATTCAATTGCTGAGAGCTTGGGCAAACTCATTTCAGTAGTCTCATTTCTTTCCTTGCTCTTCACTCTCAGTCTCAGCCTTGCCACCCTCATGGGGCAGAGCTTAAAAAGCAAGTTCGGCGCAGCCAACCTCACCACCCTCAGCCCTCCGGGCAACTTACCCACCTGGCTTAGACTTAGACACCTGCTCAACTAAGAATTCTGCAAACAGCGGATTACCCAATGCTCAAACAATTGAGCTGATATCAGAGCAGGCAGAACCAACTAATGATAGAAAAACTGATCAACTTTGCCCTTAGGCAAAGGTTGCTGACCGCTACGGCAGCCGTGGCGCTTTGCGCCATGGGCGTCTTTTCAATGCTGACCATATCGGTAGATTCTTTTCCCGATGTAAGCAATGTGCAGGTGCAAATAATCACCGAACCAGAAAGTATGGCCACTGAAGAAGTAGAGACTCTGATTACTTATCCTATTGAAACTGCTTTAAACGGATTGCCAAAAATTCAGAAGATTCGTTCGCTTTCAGCTTTCGGTCTTTCTGTGGTGACTGCCATTTTCGAAGAAGATACCGATGTCTACTTTGCCCGCAATCTGGTGCAGCAAAGGCTGCTGCAAACTCGTTCCAGCTTGCCTGTAGACTGCCCTACTCCGGTGCTTGGCCCGGTCATCTCAAGCTTTAGCCAGGTTTATATGTACTATCTGCAAAGCAAACAATATGACGACACCGAACTGAGAACCTTGCAAGACTGGGAAATATCAAGACGTTTGCGCTCGGTACCGGGCGTAGCCGGTGTGGCTACCTATGGCGGCTTCGTCAAGCAATATCAGGTCTTAGTCAATCCTTACGATCTGCGCTCCTACAATCTGCATATAAACGACGTGGTCAAAGCTCTAGCCGAGAACAACAGTAATGCCGGCGGCAACTTTATCGAAGAAGCCGGAGAGGAAGTCGTGATTAGAGGCATAGGCAGAGTCAAAAGCGTACATGACATCGGCAACATAGTTCTGAAAACGGTCAACGGCACTCCGGTCAAGATAAGCCAAATCGGCGATGTCGAAGTGGGAAAAGCCTTCCGAAGAGGCTCGTCGTCTTTTGATGGTAAAGGCGAAGTGGTAACCGGCATAGTCTTAACCCGCAAGGGAGCCAACACCAAAACCACGGTGGAGCATGTCAAAGAAACAATCAAAGAAATCGAGAGAGACCTTCCCGGCGATGTGAAAATTGTGCCCTACTATGACCAGACCGAACTAGTCGACAAAACCATTGAAACAGTTAAGGAGATCTTGCTTTTCAGCGGCGGGCTGGTGATAGTGATACTGACCGCGGTACTTTTGCACATCCCTTCCGCCCTGATTGTGGCAGTGATAATCCCTCTATCACTGCTCTTTAGCTTCATCATGATGAAATACAGCGGTCTTTCCGCCAACCTTATGACTTTAGGCGCAGTCGACTTCGGCATCGTCGTAGATGCAGGTGTGGTCATGGTTGAGAACATCTTCAGGCATCTAGCGGAAGAGAAACCGAAAAATGCCAAAGAGACTCTAGAGATAGTGCGCAGAGGGGCGCAAGAGGTGGGCAAGCCTATAGTTTTTGCCATCGCCATCATCATCTCAGTCTACATACCGCTTTTCACCCTGGAAGGGGTTGAAGGCAAGATGTTCCATCCCCTTGCCCTCACCTTTGTTTACGCTCTACTGGGCTCGCTTCTGGTCTCCTTGACCGTCATACCGCTATTTTGCTATTGGTTCATGAAAGGCAAGGTGGAAGAGAAAGAAAATCCAGTGCTGAAAAAAATCACCGAGCTATATAGCCCAACCCTGCGTTTTGCTATGGAGAACCCAGTCAAGACAATAGTGATAGCTGTTGCCACTCTATGCATTTCGCTTCTTATCGTGCCTTTCCTTGGCTCCGAATTCATTCCCAGTCTTGACGAAGGTCCAATACTTTTGCGCACAAAAATGCCTGCCAGTATTGCCCACAGCGAGTCTGAGAAAATGGCGGTCACTCTAGAAAAACTGATCATGGAATTCGCTGAGGTGGAAACAGTAGTGGCTAGAACCGGTCGCTCCAATACCGGCCCAGCCCTTGACGGCGTCGAGTCTACCGACTTTTATATAGGTCTCAAGCCTCGAAATGAATGGAAACACAAAAGCAAAGAAGACCTGATCAATGCCATCGCCGCCAAAGTCAAATCGATGCCGGGACTGATGTACTCATTTTCACAGCCCATTGCCGACATGATTGACGACTTGATTGCCGGTATCAGAGCCGACTTAGGCATCAAGATCTACGGCGATGATTTGAACACTCTGGCCAGTCTGGCTGAAAAGATACAAAACGAAGTTTCGGCAGTACCAGGTGCGGCCGATATGCAGAGAGAGCAGATGCTGGGGCTGCCTCAGTTCAATATCAATATCAAAAGAGATGTTATCGCTCGCTATGGTCTAAACGTTGAAGATGTGCAAGATATCATCACTACTGCCCTAGCCGGCAAGACAGCCTCTGAAGTAATCGAAGGAGCGAAACGCTTTGGTCTCTTGGTGAGGTTCCATAAAGACTATCGCGACACACCTCAACAAATCGAATCGATTCTAGTAGACGCTCCCACCGGCGCCGCCATTCCCATGCGGCAATTGGCAGAGCTAGAGAGCACTCGAGGCTTTGTCTGCGTAATGAGAGAGGACGGCAGAAGGCGCACCGCTGTTCTAGCTAATGTGAGGGGGCGAGATCTCGGTTCCTTTGTAGCGGAAGCCCAAGCGAGAGTGGAAAAGAATGTCTCAATTCCCAAAGGCTATAAAGTGGTATGGGCAGGACAGTTTGAAAATCAACAAAGAGCCATGGCGCGACTGGCCATAGTAGTACCGGTAGTGCTGGTCCTGATTTTCATTCTGCTTTTCGGTTCTTTCAATTCGGTTAGAAACGCCGGACTAATCATGCTCAATGTACCTTTTGCCATGATCGGAGGCATACTGGCCTTGTTCTTGAGCCATCAAACTCTTTCAGTACCGGCTATCATTGGCTTCATTGCCTTATTTGGTGTAGCCGTGCAGAACGGGGTGATCATGGTCAGCTATATAATGCAGATGCAAGAGAAAGGGCTCTCAGCTAAAGAAGCAGCCTGGCACGGCGCCCATGTCAGACTGAGACCGGTATTGATGACGGCACTGGTGGCGGTAGTGGCGCTCATCCCCAAAATTGCCTCGAGCGGCACCGGCGCCGAAGTACAAAGACCGCTGGCCACGGTCGTCTTAGGCGGCCTCATTTCGGCGACACTGCTCACCCTCATTCTCTTGCCGACTATTTATGCCATGCTCAATAAAGGCAGCAAAAACGGACATCAATCGGCATCATCATCAATTTGAGCAGTCTTTCTTAGTCTATGAAAACCAATCAAGACCAAGCCATCGGCATCGGTTCGGCGGGCCATGACAAAATAGAAAGACAGCGGTCTAATGCGAGTGCTGCCCGTTACCGTAGAACGCACGATGGCAACTGCCAGGTCTGGCTGTTCCTGGTCACCGGGCAAAATTGATATATGCATTTCACTGATGTCTTTCTCCGTGCACGCGGCAAAATCTCCGCTCAAGTCACGGGCCCGATTGCGACCAAAGCGAAAGGAAGTAAAGACCTCATAAAGACTCGGAGAGAGACTGTTCTTAAGCTTCTCCAGCCTGGCAAAGCCGAGACCGCGATTGGCTGAGAGAGCCAGCGCCAAAGCTGCTTCCTTTGCAAGAATATAAGCTCTCTTGCTATCTTCCGGTGACAACTCTTTGATTCCGCTTTTCTCGGTCTTATCTCTAAGTTGAACAGCCCTCAACAAATCAGGATTCCTCTTGAGCAGCAGATGGATGTTATCAGAACAACGCATATCAATAATGATCGGCTTGTCTTCAAAACTATCGGCAAGCAGATAGACAATGCGAAAGGGTTCTGGAGACAATCCTCGCAAGCGAACTATGCGACCGCTGACAGCCGAAGCAACAAGACCAGAATCAAGGCGTTCGGTCTTGATTGACTCGACATAACAGCGAAAAGCCTTCGCCGAGGAATACTGCAGAGCATCGCCAGAAGAGTTCCGACCTCTGCCCAGCTCTTTCAAAAGACCATAAGAAATAGCCCGCTTAATAACCAGAGCATTATTGTCAGGTAGATCCACACCCGAAATAGGCTCGGCTAAAAGGGCTTCTGTAACGAGGCGACACTGCTCACGATAGATCACATTCTCGGTGGAATCTATAGTGGGTCGAATAGGCAGCATCACCGTCAATTCATGATTGAGCTTGTCCGACTGAATATTTCGTCTTGAATCATCCTGCCAATCGAATTTCAAATCTTCATTAGCATTCTTGCCTGTTCCGGCCAGACCGACTTCGTCGATAAAGTGGAAAGTTCGAGCCAAAACACTAAAGAGGGCAATCAAGCCTGCTGCACAAAGCAAGAAAACCAGAACTACGGCAGAAAGATGGAATCTACTATCTCTAAAGATCATTTCGACTGATACCAATGCCGGTTATTCTTACAAGACCAAAAAGCAAAAGCAAAAGACCCAAACAAGCTAAAGCAAGCCCCTTCTTCAAAGAGTCTGATTCGAACTTCATCTCTAAGCTATGCCTGCCTTCCGGCACAATCACGGCACGGAAAGCAGCATTCGCCCTGATTATCTCAACAGGACGGTTATCTAAATAAGCCTTCCAGCCTGGGTAAAACTGATCAGACAAGACAAAGAAAGCCGGGCGTCGCGCATCAATTTGAAAGAGTAGTGCTGTTTCTCGATCTTGCATTTGCTTTACGGAGCCCAAGTCCAAGGACGAACTACCCAATTCGTTTAGACGCCTTATCTCCACCGCCTGTTCTAAGGTCACTTCACTAAAGAGAACATGCCGCAAGGGGCGATAACTGCTGCCGTCAGGCAAAAGAGAAGTTCTAATCGACTTTAGGCAGTCGTTAGTGTCGAGAACAATAGCGTTGGGTACCAAACGCGCCCGAGGCAAGACTCGCCTGTTTTCGAAATAAAGAATACCACCGTCTTCTTTTTTAACTTGCCAATGTGTATTTCCTGATACTATTTGCGGTGGCACTTCCACCTTTGGCACGGTGACATATTTTACTGAAGCCACGTCAAAGGCTCTATTCTCGGGCTTAAGATACCAGGGAGGCTTCATAAAGCCACCTTCGGCAATCCCCATCAATCGAGCATAGGTCCAAGGCATTAGCGGTTCATAACCCGAAGCGCTTGGCACTTGCCAAAGACGACTGAGGTTGGGCGGATATTCTCGATTCTCGCCCTCCAAGCCCTTGAGCGGAAATACCCTATAACCCCCCTCTTGTAGTTCCTTTCTCAATTGCTCGGTGCCGGCAGGAGCTTGGCAGCTAGAAAGGGGCGCCGAATATTGTCGCCACTCTGCCGTAACGCCGTAAACCATGATTGCTAAAGCAGCTGCGAAGAAGAGAACAAGACGATTGCTAAGCCTTAGAGGGCTTCTTAAGTAATAGAAGAGCGCCAATGTGGAAAGGAGAAAATTAGTGGAGAGACCGCCGGCCACAAGATAGAGCATGACCTTAAAATGCTTCATTAGGCCCCGTCCTCGCCAAAAATCGAACAAATCGAAGGGACGTCCGTCGCAGCCGGGTCGCCTGGAAAGCTGCTCCACCCGAGCAATGGCGCAAGCGACAAGCACGGCTGAGGCAAAGACAGTCAAGAGTAGTATGCGAAATTGTCCGCGAAAATGTCCAAAGAGCGGCAGCTGATAGACCAGGAAAGAAAATGGCGATGCCGCCAAAAGAGCAATGACGAAGCTAAGACAAACAGCAAGCAGAAAGAAATAAATCAGTGGTTGCCGAATGCGCTTAATGGCAACGGCCAAAGACAAAAGCAAAGGGGCAATACCGAAATAAATGTAGCCTGGCGCAGGTCCCTGACCGACTTCGGTCAAACTACCGAGGGTACCATAGCGCCCACCCATTAAATAGGGAAAAACAAAGCCGACAAAATCGGTGAGACTGCCTTGTCCGACCTGAAAATCCTCTAGGCGAAAGAATGGACGCCCGGAAAAACTATTTAGCTCGAAACTAGGCAAAATCTGAGGAAGCGCCAGGAGCGCACCACAGAACAAGAAGTAGAAGGGCGCCACCAATCTAGCCAAAGAACTTTCCCAAGGGCTGCAAAATGAGGCAAACGCAGCGGTAAATAGCAAAACATAGACAGCGGTTTGAGGATGCCCGGCAAAAACACAAGAGGCAGTCAGTAAGGACAAAGCCAGGGCGGAAAACAGGCGAATACGAGGCTCTTTATCACGATTCAGCCTCAGTACAAAATAGAGAAGAAAGGGCAAATGCATTCCGGCATGCAGAATTTGCACATGGTTGAGCTCGGAAATGAAGAAACCACTGCCACCAAAGCAGATACCGGCAAGCAAAGCACCGAACTTGGAGCCGGTGAGCCGCCGCAGAAATAGAAAAGTGCCCAGCATAGCTAGCAAGAGCGGCGATAGCTGATAGAGATTGAAGCCCCAAAAGAGATGCCGACAAAGCTGCATGAGCGGATAAAAGGTGGAGACCTGAGGGTCGGCCAGCACAGGGAAGCCACAAAGTAGATTTGGCGTCCATTGCTGTTCTGACGAAGCAAAGGCAGGATAATTCTGTACTCTACCATCTTCATAGGCAAGCAGCAGGTTATCGGTAAGCAGCGGCTGAAAAATGACCCCCAAATAAAGCATGTAAATCAAGACAGCCAGTGCCAAGCTGAATCCCTTGCCTTTAGATAAAGACGCAGGTGCAATATGGGTCTCAGAGACTAGACCAGACGCCGCAGCTGTCTCCCCAAGCTTTGCCTCTATCTCGGTCAACCGCCACTGCCTTTTAGATCTGCTCTAACGTCTCGCACTAGTATACAAGCGCCTTGCCCATGATATATCTCTGTAAAGCCTCGAGTCTTGATGAGCTTCACCAGAGGATAATCTTCATTCAAAAACACCCAGTCAATTTTATACTTATCGATGAGACTTGCCCAGCCCTCTTTACCTGCCGCCATTGTATGGAAGTCACGAATTAAGTCATAGGGATAAGCATCAAATCTGGTATCGATAAAGACCTGCGCCTTTGTGCCAAGTTTTTCGATCATCACATCACCGTACTGTGGGTCGTTGAGCAAGTTACCTGCCGGCCTCTCGTTTTTTATCAAATCTAGGGCTTGAAAAGGCGGCTGAAAACCTATCGTAGCCATGGGCAAGACCAGCTTAAAAGTGGCAGCAGAAAAATTGGCGCCAAAGACCAAACAAAACAAGCAACCAGCAATTAAAAGCAGCTTGTCTACTCCAGATTTCGTGCCTACTTCAGATTTCTTGCCTACCGACTCAGACTTTAAAGCAGCCAAGACGACATAGAGCAGAGATAGACAGGCAAAGACAACCATGCGCCTATGCAGAAAAGCACTAGCAGTGAGAGCCGAAGAAAAAACAATGAGCGGCAGACTGTGGCAAACCCGACGTCTGGGCTCAGCCAAAAACAATGAGACAATGACGATAAGCGCTGTCAGAACAATTAGCCAAAAGAAAGGCAAATACTCACTGGTAAATAAATCACGCGTGGTCAGCGGCAAAAGCTCCACAATATACTGGTTAACCTTGGCAAAAAAGAGTTTCGGCAAATAAGCAAACAGCGAGAAGCCATATGGATTAATCAAACAACCAAGAGTTGATATCAGCACTAGAATCGCCCGCATTTTCAGCTTTTCACGCTCAAAGAAAGAGGCATGCACCAACAAAAGTAGAAGATATAGCAAACCCAGCACAAAACCGGCATGTAGATTGGCAGAGAAAACGAAAAGGAAAAAAGCGAGCGTATAAGCCAATCTTGGACGCTTTATCTTAGCCAGATCGAAAGAGAATAGGAAAGACAACAAGACTAGGGTAAAAAGTTCCGGTCTGAGATAAATATGGAAAAAACTACCATTCAAAGCTAGAGCGCCGACAAAGAGCCAGACCAGATTGAGATAAGCGCGCCTGCTTTTATATGCATCCTGAATATAAGCATACTGAAAAGGCAAAAAGATAAAGACCAGTAAAGCGAGAAAACCAACCAAGATCACTTGCATGAGAGGACCGCCCAAGGAATAGACAGAGGCGAAGATCACTTCGGAAAGCCATTGATACTTCACAAAAGGACCGCCTCCATAAGACGACAAGGTCCAAGAAAACTGGTCGCGATAAAGAGAATGCAGAGGATCGCAGAGAAGTTGGCGTCCGCTGCCGGTGAGAAAGCTGGAGTCGGGATCGGCCAAAGCGAATAGCGACAAGAGCCAGCCCCAATAAAGCACCTGAATAAACAGAGGTATGACCGGGATTATTTTCAGAGTCAGTCTGAAGATCAGGCTATTGATACTTGACCGAGCAACCATAAGCCTGGGTGCTTGCTACCGTGGGAGCCTGACCCTTGAGCAATGCATCGAGGGCAGCTTTTACATAGTTCTTAGATGTCTTCACATCTTCGGCATCGGTACTGCGCTTATCATCAATAGCGCCGGAATAAGCCAACTTACCGACCTTGTCAATAACAAACATATGCGGCGTGGTCTTGGCTCCGAACATACGTCCCACCTTACCATCGGCATCTATGAGGATATCGGTCGGTTTTCCACCTTTATCAGCCATTGCTTTGAGATGCTCCGCACCTTCGGCATAGCCTTGCTTACCCTTGGCCGAAGAACAGATTGAAAGCCAAACCACGCCTTTTTCGGTATAGGTTTTCTGCAGTCCCTGCATGTTGCCGCCGTCATAATGCTTTTGTACAAAGGGGCAACCCATATTGAACCATTCCAAAACAACCAACTTGCCTTTGTAATCGGAGAGCTTGACTTGCTTACCTTTAGCATCTGGCAAGCTGAAATCCGGCGCTGCGGCACCAGTGCTAAGCTCGGGCAAACTGCCAGACTGAGCTCTGACAAAGCCGCCATCGGCAAATTCGTTGGCTACAACAGCACCGGTGATCACCAAAAGAACTGCTAGTTTTTGCGTGATTTTAGATGCAACGTCCATAGTAAATGCCTCTGTTCAGAAGGGACATATATACTAATTGAGACAATTAAAACGGTCAAATATCATTATGTTTTGAACGCCAATTGGTCTTGGCAAGAACAACCACGAAGGCGCTGTCAAGAGACTATAATTTTATCGTTCGAGCGGGGATATAGCTCAGTTGGTAGAGCGCACGGATCGCACCCGTGAGGCCAGGGGTTCGAATCCCCTTATCTCCAGATCTTTTTAGTCTTCTATTTGCATCATCACAATTTGCGAACAATCGACTGTTAGGCTCAAAGCAGTCGAGATGGAGAAACGCGGAGACTTTTACGATGAGAAAAATCTGGTTCAGGCTAGCTGCCTGCTTTCTGGCTCTTGCTTCTTTTACTTTCTTATTCAACCAAGCAGTGGCCGGAGCCGGGCAATCTAAGGTAGGTGAGAGCAAACCAGAAGTCAAACTGACAGATATTGAAGCCGGCGGACCAACCCTTACTGTCGATAGCAAGAACGATAAACCTCACAGCCTGCATACTTGCAGCAACTGCCTGATTACAATCAACGGGGCGCTAGCAAAAGTGCAAGACCTCAAGCCCGGCGACGAAATCAAGGCGCTGATTGAAAAAGACGGTTTGGTTTCGGTGCTCAAAGCTGAAAGAGCAGAGACAGGCATCATTCTAGGTCGCACCGCCGACGCCACCAATTCCGACAAGCCGAGTCAAGGTCTCTTTATCACCAGCGACTTTGTCGCCAAGCGACCGCTAAAGATAAGCGACCAAACCAAAGTCAGTCTTAATGGACAAATCGCCAATCTGCAAGCCCTTAAGCAAGGTGACAAGGTAAAAATCTACGAAGACGACCAAGGCAAAATTCTAAATATAGCTGTAGAAAGAAAAACATTTATTACCCACTTCCTAGAGAACGTCAAAAAGAACCTTTTCAAGCCAATCCTGCTTTTCTTTTATCTCGGCTTCTCCATTCCATTGCTCAAAGTTGCTTTTGAATTTCCCAAATCAATCTATCAAGGGCTGACAATCTATCTGCTTATATCCATAGGCTGGCACGGCGGCGAAGAACTTGCCGACCTGAGCGGCAATACTCTTAAGCAGGCACTCAACTTCCTCACCCTGGGCTTCTGCACAAATACACTCATAGGCTTCCTCGCCTATTTCATCTTACGCAACCTGGTGCCAAAAATGCGCAAAATAGATGCGGCCACGGTCTCAGCCTATTATGGCTCAGATTCGGCCGGTACATTTGTGACGGCACTGGGTGTCTTGCAAAGCCTGAAAATAGCCTACGCTGCCTATATGCCTGTCATGCTCGCCGTCATGGAAATTCCAGGTTGCCTGGTCGGTCTTTATCTTGTATCAAAATTGCGCAACAAAGGCATGGATGCAAACGGCAATATGCCGGGCGAAAAAGACTACGACCAAACAAAAGTCAATAAAACAGATAAGAAAAGTGCCATAGAAATAGCCCGGGAGGTAGTGCTGAACCCCGGATTATTTCTGCTCTTCGGCGGCATTCTTACCGGCTACTTGGGTCGCCTGCAGGGCTATTCTGTAGTCGAGGCCAATGACAAACTTTTCGTTTCACTCTTCCAGGGCATGCTCTGCCTCTTCCTCTTAGAAATGGGCATGACCGCAGCAAGCCGTCTCAAAGATCTGAAGCAAGCGAGCTTTCCTTTCATCGCCTTCGGACTGATAGCCCCTAACTTGTTTGCCATCTTGGGCATCAGTGTCGCTATTCTCTTTAGCCGCTTCAGCCACGAACCTCTCCAGCTTGGTACTTATGTTCTCTTTGCAGTACTTTGTGCCGCCGCCTCATATATCGCCGTGCCGGCCATCCAAAGACTGGCTATACCAGAAGCCAGCCCCACTCTGCCCTTGGCCTCATCGCTTGGACTGACCTTCTCATACAATGTCACGCTCGGCATCCCCTTGTACTTAATGATTACCGAAAGTCTGCTCACTATTTTTCCGATCTGATCACAAGCTAAACACAATCTATTGCTAAAACTAGACAGAACATATATTTCCAACTCTATCTATTCAAAATTTTGAAAATATGGCAAAGATTCTGATTGTGGAAGATGAGGTCGATTTAGCGGAGCTGATAAGTTCCTGGCTCTCTCGACAGGGTCACGCTACCGAAACTTTCAACAACGGCGATGATGCGCTGCTTGAGCTAAGGCAGTACAAAAACATCTATGACTTACTCATATTAGACGTCAGGGTAGATGGAAAGTCGGGGCTCGATCTTTGTAAACTCTATAGACAAGAGGGCGGCTTGGCGCCAATCATGGTAATTACAGCCCAAGATTCTTTAGATATGATGGAAAAAGCCTTCAGCCTCGGTGCCGATGATTACATAGGCAAACCATTTCATCTGAAAGAACTAGAAGTGCGCACCGAAGGTCTGCTAAGGCGGGGACATCTACCCGATACTAAGTCATTTCAAATAGGGGACATTGAGCTCGATACAGCTCTTAGACAAGTAAAGAAAAAAGGACAGATTGTCCATCTCTCCCCCAAGGAATACGCACTACTAGAGCTATTTCTTAAACACCCTCATCATATCTTCTCAGCCGAAGAAATATTGAGGAGGATCTGGGAGGCAGACATCGATGCCATGAATGACACTGTCAGAGGGCATATCAACAGGTTGCGCAAAAAATTAGATAAGCGAGAGGGCGAATCGATAATCTCGAATATCTACGGTGTAGGTTACAAGCTGAATTCATAGCTCGGAGAGAGAGAAATAACCCCTGTCACCATCGAGCTTAATAGATTCACGCTCATAGAGTTCTAGTTCGAAAACCTTTCGTCTAACTGCCGCCATATCAGCCTTGTTCCAGCTAAAGGCCGGCTCGTCTATCTTATGTTTCAGTTCCATCAGCTTACTAATTTTCTTGGCTGAGAGATTGGGAATATTCAGGGTCAATTTTAAATTGCGTCGATTAGGGCAATTTTCTAGTGCCTGCAAGATATCTTTAGGACTATAGAGACAGTCTCGTACTTTCAACGCCCTGAGACCAGGCAGACTCATCAACTTAGCCAATTGCTCCGGGCTGATATCAGTCTTCTCGATACATACGCACTTGAGCTGCTTAGCGCGGGTAAGAGAATCTATATCTTCTTCACTCAAACTCAAAGTAGATAAAGACAATCCTTCCAACTTATCTAATTGTGATAATTTAGCCAAGAAATTCGTAAATTCCTGCCCGCGCACTGAATTGAAATAAATCACTCGCGCATTGTGAATTTGCTGACAATTTAGCAATGGGAAATTGATCACGCAGTGCGCCACCGAAAATTCACGAGAACTAGGCAAATCATCCAGAGCCATTATGTCTTTATCTAAGACCATTCGCTCCAGGCGTATCTGCTTAAGTGCTGTCCAATCTTTTACACATTTGATGGCAGGGTAAAAGTCTGACACCCTTTCGAAACGCAGTTGCAAGTCAAAAGAATCTGGCTTCAAGCCGGCAATGTACTCTCTGGGGGTGCTACCGAAAATGATGAATTCCCATTTGCCACCGCTGTTCACAGGTATGCTCATCGTTTTCCAAGCTTCGCGAGCACCGCCGGGGAGCCAGATTTCACCGATGCGGGAGTTTGGAAACTGATATTTGATGGACTTCTTTGTGCGCGATATCTCATAACCTCTGGAGATCAATGCACGATCCTCAGCTGAGATTCTTTTACTCCCTGTAAAACCCTCTCTAGTCACCTCAATCTTTCTGGAAAGTAGAGAAACCATGCTAGTTTCACCTGTCTTTGCCTCAAAAGTAACATCAACTGGTGGTGCAGCCTCGGGCCGAGCCGGCTTGACAAAATAGTAGGTCACCAAGCCCAAAAGACTCAAGCAGACCATAGTCAACAAAATCAGAAGCCCAGTCTTCATGCGCGAGAGAAGTTCTACATCTGAATCATTATTCTCTACTGTTTTGCCAAGATCGGCAAAGCCTTCTGACTTGATTCCAGTCCCATAGACCGGGCGGCAATCTAAATATCGCTCCAGATCAACGGCAAACATCTGCATAGACGAATATCGCTCGCGCGGACTTTTGGCCAAGGCACGAGCTACCAATAGCTCAAGTTCAGATGAAAACTCATGTCCGCTAGTCTCAGATAAAGATGGCAAGGGCGCCGACATGTGCATGCCCAAAGTCTCGAATATAGATTCGCCTTTATAAGGCACCTGACCACTGAGCATTTCAAACAAAGTGCAGCCAAGACTATAGACATCACTGAGAGGGCTTGCCGCCTGCCCAGTCACAACTTCAGGGCTCATATAATACGGTGTGCCGAATATCTGCCCGGTGGCAGTTAGTTTCTGCTTTTCTTTGGAAGAGAGACGATCGCTGCTCAATGCCGCGATACCAAAATCCAACACCTTCAGATTCAAACTGCTTCTACTGGCACTATGCGGAAGAATAAAATTAGAGGGCTTCACATCTCTGTGCACAACCCCCATACCATGAGCGAAATGCAATGCCTTTGCCGCTTCAATTGCAGCTTTGATTGCCAGCTCTTCCGGGAGGGCGCCCCGGACATCCACAAGATCGGAGAGACTATCCCCTTCAATCAGTTCCATCACATAAAAGGGCGCGGCGCGCTCGGCATCAATACCGCAATTAAAAATCTTCACTATACCAGGGTGATCTAGGCGCCCGAGGGCCCGCGCTTCGCGCACAAAGCGCTGCCAGTTTTCCTCTGTAAGCAAATGCGGATACAAAACTTTCAAAGCGACCGGCTGACCTATGAACCGATGACGAGCCTCAAATACGACTCCCATGCCGCCCCGCCCCAGCTCTTTCAATAGTTCATAATCATTGCCGACAAAGTCTCCCACCCTAAACGAGGCGGAGACCGATGCTCGATTCTCAGAATCTTTTTTAGATCCTTTTTTAGAACCTTTTTCAGAACTTTCGCTCATCAAGAAAACACTCTAGATAAAGAGAGGACTCTATATTCTATCTGCTTATGAATGAAAAATCCGTGAAAGAAAATCACCTAAATTAGTCATCGAACTTATAAAACCTCCGGTTTGTGATATCGAAATAATAGCGCCTGGTAATCAGTTGCAAGTTCTTAAAATTGGCAATCCTTGCTCGCTCTGCATCACTCCAGACGATTTCTCTGATCGAGACCTGACCAGCAGATTTAATTTCAGCCTTTTGCTCGGCTGAATAAGCCGGATCCATGAGCACAACTGTTTTGATATGAGAAGCAAAAGGCATACAAGCAAGCACATCAGACGCTTCAAAATCCCAGTCGGTAACAATAAGCCCAGTAATAGTTTTTGATTGGCAGAGTAGTTTCAATTGTTCAGCAGAGACGATGGTGCGACTTAGACTGAGCCCTCTGTATGCCTTAAGCTTTGCCAGGGCGGCTATGACTGCGTCATCGACGGGTAGACGGTCCAACTCGTAGCGCCCCAGCTTTGGCAGCGATGATGCCCAACGCAAAAGAGCCATAATTTCAGAGCACTCTGTATGAGGACAATTTAGCGACAAATACTCAAGCTTTGAAAAACCAACCTTGCTATCGTCATCAGGCAGTTCAAAGCGACAATCTGAAATCTGAATTATCACCGGTGAAGGTATTGCTTTGAGCAAGCGCCAAGATAACTTGCTTATCTTATAGTGTGCCAGCCTCAAGTGTTCTATCTGCCCCCAACCTTTGAGAGCCTCGGCGGCTTGTCTTGCCTGAGCATCTTCGCCGATTGTGAAATAGAGCCTGACTGAATCAGGCTCGAAACCCTTCAAGAAGAGTGGCGAAAACCCCTCTCTCAAATAGAACATCGGCTTGTCGCCATTCTTTGACTGAGGCAGAACGACATCACCACGGGCGGGATAGTCTTTGCCGTCAAGGCTGAGACGCCCTAAACAAAACTGAGACGGAAAGCGAAAATGCCAAGCCTTGATAGAGGCTTTCACCTTGTAAGGCTTGACCCCCGCCAGCAACTCATTCTCGAATAGTCCATAGTCGGCAGTACCATATTTAGTGACATAGACATCACCAATGCAATCTAATTGAGTCAAGAAAAACTTTCTTCGCTCGTCAGACAGTTGAGCAGCAGGCTTTGCCTGCTGCGAAGAATTCCCAGAGGAGCGCGCTTTAGCTTCATCTACCAAGTTCTCATTCTTCAGAGCTTCATTGGCGATCTTTCCAAGCACCTCACCGGTCGCTCCATTCAACTGGCTATGACGCCTGTCATTCTCCGTAAACAAAGGGATTGTCTTTAAGGCTAATAGCCTTGGGACAAAGAGACAAGCGACAACCGCAAGACATAAAGGCAAAACAGACAGCAAAATCAAGCGTTTCCGCTTGCGCCTCCTTTCTTCCTCGCTATCTTGAACAGCTCGCAGTACAGGTCCCGAAAAACCGGTTGACTTAATGCCGGCAGCATAAACCGACAAGCCATGCAAATAACGTTCAAGGTCGAGGGCGAACTGAGCCATGCTCTGATAACGCAGCTGAGGAGACTTAGCTAGCGCCAGAGCGAGAATACGTTCAAGATCTTCATCGAACTGATTGCCCTTATCAATTTCCGATAGGCGCGGCTGAGGCGCAGAAACATGCATACTGATAGTCTCGAAGGCATTCTCACCGACAAAGGGCGGACGCCCTGTTAAGCACTCAAAAAGAGTGCACCCTAAAGAATAGATATCGCTTTGCTTCCCGACCTCGCCCCCACTAGCTTGCTCAGGACTGAGATAGTAGGGAGTTCCGAATATAGCACCAGCAGCGGTGGCATACTGCCGAACCGAATCCGAAACTTGAAACAAGCCTTCTTTCTGAACTTCCTTGGCGATGCCGAAGTCTACCAGCTTGATTGACGCCTTGCCTTCGGGATCGATGACTATGATATTTGATGGCTTTACATCGCGGTGAATGACACCGTGACGATGGGAAAAATCTAAAGCCTGCGCAACCAGAATAATAATAGAGATGGCTCGGCCGACTTCCAAGCGCTGCCTTTCACTATGCTTGACATAGGACGCTAGGGACTCTCCGTCCAAGTACTCCATTACATAGAAAGGGCACTCGCCGTCCTTACTTTTATCAATGCCGAAGTTGAATACCTTCACAATGCCCTGATGATCGAGGCGAGCCAGTACTCGCGCCTCCGCCTGAAAGCGGTGCCAGCTCTCCTGGTTCACAAGATGCGGATAGAGCAGCTTGAGCGCATACTGACTACCAGGTATGAGCTTGTGTTCAGCTAAAAAAACCGCTCCCATGCCGCCTCGACCAATTGGACGGCCAAGCCTGTAGTCATCTCCGACTAAATCCCCTCTTCTATATAAGTCCGCCAATCGGTTGCCTCGTCCAATAGAAACATAGCCAGAGAAACTTAGTCAGAGAAACTTAGCTGGAGAAACTTAGCTGGAGAAAGATAGAAAGAACCCCAATCAATCTCTTAATTCCCGAAATCAACCAAGACTATGTTTTGCATCTATATAATGATTGAAGGCAATATAAAAGAATCTGTGTAAACTGGCTTATTTCAAGCCTTTTTGTGAAGAACCTTAAAACTAGCAGACTTACTCTGTTTACCGATCTGCGCTCGGTGGTACGATATTTTGGCTGAGGGCTATTAGCTCAGGTGGCTAGAGCGCACCCCTGATAAGGGTGAGGTCCCTGGTTCGAGTCCAGGATGGCCCAGATCGTAAACCTTTCTGCAACAAAGCAAACACCAAATCCAATAACTGATATTATGGATGAAGTGAGCGCGGCAGGAAGATTGCCCGCGAAATTCAGTCGAGTTATTATGGCGAGAGTCAAAGTAATCGACTGAATCGCAAAGCCCGGGGGCTTGGCTCAGTTGGTAGAGCGTCTCGTTTGCACCGAGAAGGTCAGCGGTTCGAATCCGCTAGCCTCCAAAATCTAAACGAGGGCGAAGACACCAGTCTGACAATTGAAGCGATTAAAGCTTTGGTAGTCAGGATGAGTAGAGTACCCCCAATCACAAAGATAACCGAAATCAATTCGATAATATCAATTCGATACTATCAATTCGAGAAGGTCTGGGCATAAGCCCACGAGCCAACCGTGAGGCTCTCTAAACCGGTTCAGTACCCTGAAATCTGCATATTGAGGTCCGTATTCCACCAAGTAGTTGTGAATGCGCAAGCATTCACGGCACAGTTTAGAAGACGCACGCCAAAAACAATGAGATATCAGCCGATATCACAAGTTCTTCTAAACGTTGGTTAAGCTACTAAGAGCGCACGGTGGATACCTTGGCGTCAGCAGCCGATGAAGGACGCAATAAACTGCGAAATGCTACGGGGAGCCGTTATGGGCTACGATCCGTAGGTCTCCGAATGGGGCAACCCCGCTGAGTGAAGCTCAGCGACGCATATCTGAATACATAGGGTATAGCGAGGTAAGTCCGGGAACTGAAACATCTTAGTACCGGGAAGAAAAGAAAACAAAACAGTGATTCCCTCAGTAGCGGCGAGTGAACGGGGAGGAGCCTAAACCATTAGGACGAAAGTCCTAGTGGGGTCGCGGGACTCCGCAAGGGATGGGATAAGGTTAGTCGAAGAGCTCTGGAAAGAGCCACCATA
>JAIETF010000096.1 GCA_019745415.1 Candidatus Obscuribacterales bacterium
TTGTTATTGAGACCGGCTATGTCTGAAAAGAGAACATTGAATTTTTGCGGCGGATGCAAGACCGAAAAACCCTTAAGCCAAGACCAGCCAGTCGTCAGCATAAACATGGCGATGACGAAAAAGAGTCCGACTCTGATTTCTAGATTGGGTTTTGAATTCATTTGGTCAATCCTCGACTGCCCCTGCCAACATCGGTCCTTCGCGAGTGGCGTGAGCAAATTGTTTCATATAAGGGTCTTCTGAGCTAACGCCCTCTTCGGGGCTGCCTTCCCAGACTATTTTTCCGGCGTGCATGAGCAAAACCCGGTCGGCTGTGCGGGTCCAGGTAGAGTGTTGATGCGTGACTACAATAGAAGCAGCCTGCAATTGATGTTCAAGTTCGATCATGTAGTCTTCGATAATGGTCGACATGACTGGGTCTAGACCAGTAGTAGGTTCGTCGTAAAGAATTATCTTGGGATCGTTTACAATCGCCCGGGCGAAACTGGTGCGTTTCTGCTGACCGCCCGAGAGTTTGGTGGGCGAATAGTCTTCAAAGCCTGCCAGACCGACCATGGAAAGTTTTTCAGAGATAATCTTGTCTTCCTCTTTGCGACTGAGTTTGCGTCTTTCCAGAGCTATGGCCAGATTGTCTCGCACCGAAAGTGAATTCAATAGGGCTGAGCCTTGAAAAACCAATCCAATCTCGTCAGATCTCTTGATTACCTCTCCTTGGTCTGGTTCTAGTAAACCGCAGATGATTTTCAAGATGGTTGACTTGCCGCAACCGCTGGGTCCAATCAAACCCAGCATTTCACCGGCATAGACCTTAAAGCTGACGCCTTTCAATATCTGTCTTTCGCCAAAGGCTTTGTGGATATTGACTAGTTCTAGAATTGGCTCTTGCGATCTTGGTGCCATGGCTTACCTCGGTGCGTATGTGACTGAGGTGACTACAAAGTTGAGGATGAAAATAGAGATCATCGTCCAAACAATAGTGCGGGTTGTGGCAATCCCTACATCCTCGGCGCCGCCGCGGGTATTCAGTCCGATGGCGCAGCTGAACATGATAATCAAGGTGGCGTTGATGATTGACTTGAGAAAATGTACCGAAAAGTCACGGTCCAAGATGGTCTGCTTCACCGAATCCATAAAGGTGTCCGGGGGCACATTGGCAGCACCTTGGGCGATCACTATACCGGCCACTAAGCCGATGAACATGGCATAAACCGAAAGGGTGGGAATCATGACCAGGGCGGCGGTATACCTTGGTACTACGAGAAATTTGACCGGGTCGACGCGCATAACCTTGAGGGCATCGATTTGTTCGGTAATCATCATGGTGGTAAGCTCAGCAGCCACTGACGAACCAACTCTGCCCGCTACAATAACGCCTGCTGTGATTGGTCCTATTTCTCTGACGAGAGCCAGCGAAACAACGCCGCCGATTGCTGTGTCTGCGCCGAATTGCACAAGCTCTCTTGATATCTGCAGGCTCATGGCAAAGCCGGTAAATAGGGCAGTGATGCCCACCACAACAAAAGAGAGCACGCCGATCATATAAGCCTGGCGTACAGTTTCTTTGATATTGATTTGACCCCTGACCATGTAAGAAACAGTCTCGAACCAGAGTATGAGCACCTGTCCAAGCAGTTTTACGCCCACTGCAAACTGGTTTTCCACCAGTCTGTATGGGTTGGGCAGGTTCTTTGCTTTAGCGGTTCCTGAAGTCATCTAAACAATTTTATGGCTAAAAGGTGTTTTTATCAGATGTTTGCGCAACACTTAATGTGGTGTTTGTTTTTAGATATATGATTGCAACTGTTTCTTAGCCTCGAGATAGACGAATTATGGATAGGGAAGGACCGTCTGGAACTTCGATGGGGGGCGAGATTGCCCCAGAAAACTCTAGTGGCGGTAGCGGTAAAGGCAAGCGGCTATGGCTTGGTCCGCTCGCTCTTCTTGGCTTCGTCTTGCTAAAGGCAAAAGTTTTGCTCACAGCTCTTTCCTTTGCCAATATCGGCAGCCTCCTCTTTAGTTTCTCGACGATGTTTCTTTCCTTTGGCGCCTATGGAATTGCATATGGTTGGTCTTTTGGCGCCATGTTCGTCTTGCTCATTCTGGTACATGAGCTGGGGCACTATGTTTCCATGAAGTTGGCTAAGCTAGACCCGGGTTTGCCGGTTTTTGTTCCATTTTTGGGTGCCTGGGTAAAGATGAGTAAATTGCCCGAGAACGAGGCTTTGAATGCCTGGGTAGCTCTGGCGGGCCCTCTCTTTGGTGGTCTTTTCGCCATTCTTCTTGTTTTTCTTGGCTACGCATCTAAGAATAGTTTTCTAGTCGCTTCCGGCAATGTCGGCTGTCTGCTTAATCTCTTTCAGCTCTTGCCAACTCGCCCTCTCGATGGTGGTTTTATTGCGCCGGTGCTTGGCAAGTGGCAATTGCTTGCCGGTTTGCTTTTGCTTTTTCTATTGGCTTTGATTTTGTCGGCGCCTATGCTCAGCTTGATAGCGTTGGTGGGTATCTGGCCTCTAATATTGGCATTTCGCCAAAACAAAAAGGGTCTAATGAGAATGAAGCCGGCTAGCCCAATGGCGCGCCTTTGGCTTGGGTTCGGCTTCTTTGGTACTGCGGTTCTGCTTGGCTTCTTCGCGGCGCAGAGCCAACCGAATTAAGCTTTCGGGGGGAAATCCACCATAGCCACAGTCTGTCCTTAAAGGTCTAATAAAGTCGTTCGGTCTTACTTTTTGTGGGTATCCCTTGAACGAGCAAAATGGCGGTCAGTTTGAATATTTGCAGCCTCAGCAACGGGCTGAGGGGCGCAACTTGCAGCAAGAAATCTCTCGCGAGTTGCCTAGTTTGTCATTCATGAGTTTGAAAGGAGCCCAGGCTGAAATTAAAGAATTGCAGCTTGATCCTCGCTTTGCCATGCTCAGCACCGAACAAATTAGACAGATGATTGTCTCTGAAGAAATGGCCAACAGAGACAAGTTCACTTTCGTTTCGGCAGCTATTTGTGGTCCTTTGTTTTTATTCGGTTTGGGCGCAGCTTTTGCTTTGTTTGACGATATAAAGGCTGCTAGAGAGGCTAAGCTGCAAAAATTGCTCACCGGACAAGATAGCGGTAAAGGTAAGGCCGGCGCTGCGCTTGTGCGTGCTGAAACTTTGGAAGAGACAAAGAAAAAGCAAGAAAGTATCATTGCTGTCTCTAAAGAGAAACCAGTCCCCAATCCGTCCTCTTTGACCGACCGAACCGGTAAGCTCACGCCTGAAGCCCAAAAACTTCTTGGTTTGGAGAGCAACAGGCGGCTTAAGCTTGAGGCCGCTGGTAGTTCTCATAGTAGGCGCGATATATCTGGCAGGGTAAAAGAAAAGCTATATACAGGCGGAGAGCGCACCTGGGAAGAGAAAGCAGCTGAGCGATCGCTCAAGAGCTGGCTGAAAGCGGAAATACTCTTGAAGCGCAAACAGTCTTTGCTGGACAATATGGAGCGTGTGCGCGGTCAGGCACCTGGAGACTTTGGTCTTTATGCCGGTCTGGCTGCTCGGGTCGAAAATTTAGATAAGCAGCTGAAGAGAATGGGCTACATTTAGTCGAGCGTACTCATAGTCGAGCGTACTCAGTTTGTCAATAATAATTTGGCACCGAGTATGGTGCCTGCTCCAATGAAGGCTTTTTTGACGAATTCGGAACCATATTTTTTGCCGATTTTGGAACCTAGCCAGGCGCCGCTTAGAGAGCCGCAAACGGCAGGTAGAACCAACCTTAGATCATAGTGACCACCGGCCACATAAACCGTCGAAGCGAAAATGCACCAGGCGCAGGCGACTAGATAGTAATAGCCGAGCGCTTCCAATAAGAGAAAGCCTCGCCCCATGGTTAGTACTACCGATGTGAATATACCGTTGCCGGAACCGAAGAAAGCTTCGTAAAAGCCAAGCGGTAGAGCAAACAGGGCCGTCTGGAAGCGGCTCAATCTGGGGGGCTTTTTCTCTTTACCGAAGTCTTTTTTGATATAAGCGATTACAACTAGAATCAGGATAAAGGCTCCAAAAACTTTTTGAAGAGTTCGGGGATTGCTGTTCACTATGACCAGGGTGCCGCAATAGGCTCCCAGTAGACCTATGGCGATAAAAATGAGTAGCAGTCTTTTGTCGATTTGGTGTCCGCGCAGATAGTTTCTTGCTGCAATCAAGGTCCAGAGCGATCCGTTTAGTGTATTGGAAGAAATTGCCACAGGTAGCGGAAAGCCGAGCATCAACCAGACCGGTGTGGTAATCATGCTGGAGCCGCCGCCGCTCATGGAACTGAGAAGGGTGGCGCCAAAAGCCACGGTGGTTATGGTTATGATCTGAGATAAGTCAAGAGCGGGTAAGAATAGTAGAGAGGAGAGTGAGGAGAGTGAAGGCAAGAAAGGGACCAATCCGTTAGTAAATTCAGGTAGTTGGTAAAATTCAGGTAGGCGGCCAGAAAATCTTTACCGGAAGACCTTAGTGAAAGAGTTTAGAGCAGATAAGGCATTTATGTCTAAGAGAATAATTCTACTCTTTAGTAGCCTATTATTTTGGCTGCCTGTTAAAGCCGAACCACAGAAGAATTCAGATATTAAACCGTCCCTCAAGCCATCCCTAAAGTCTTCTTTGGATGAGGAGTGCATAGTCATCAAGCAAAGAGATTTCAAGGTCGGCGATATGACTGTTTATCTTACGCCTGAACGTGTGCGCGTTGACGCTATGTCGGGGCGCTGCACTATTTGCGCTTCTGCGCCTGATTGGCGGGTAACCGCGTACAACAAATCCGGGCAATATTACACAGTGGAGCGTTCGGCTTGGAAGGCGCGCGGCTTGCAGGGTCTGACCAGATCAAAACGGGAGAGCTTTGACTTTAAAGATGGGCAGCCGGTCAAGATCAAATATATGAACTTGCAGTGCTTTCAGGTAAGCCGGTCGTCGCGTGGTGCGGAGCTTTCTACTGTGGATGTCGCTTTTCGCTCTGAAAAGTCGAAAGTAAGCCGTGATGCAAAGCCGATTGCTTGTGTGGCTACATATATTGCCACCAGTGATCTACCCCTCAGTAAGGGGGCGGCCGAATTTGTCGAAGGTCTTTATTTGACCGTCCCTCAAGCAAGAGTGTTTCTCTCAAGTGAGACGAAGGGCCCAGGTTTTTCGCGCAAAAGTTTTGTCACCGAGAGCATAACCAGGGTGAAACTACCGCCCTCGTATTTTTCTGTGCCCACTGGTTTGAGGAAAGCTTATTCGTTAGCGGCGGTGGCCACCGGCAGCGATATGGAGGACATCTTGTTGGAGGTGACTGGTGGTAGGCATCCTTGATAAATAAGTCAGTGAAGACTAAATCAGTTTGGCAAAGACCACTCAGTAGAACGCTGGGACAGTCTTTTCTGGCGCTGTTTCTTGCTTGTCTGAATGGCAGCGGGGTAGCCGCTAAGGACAAGCAAGATATAGATCGCAATCAGGCTGGGGCTGAAGAAGAATGTTTGGTTTTGCGACAACAAGATGTAAAAGTAGGCAAGCTCTGCGTCTATCTCGGGCGCGATCATGTGCGCGTAGATGCTATGAATGATAGTTGTACTATTGTGGCGCAGAGCCCTTCTTGGAATGTGGTCGCATACAACAGGGACGGGCAGTATTTCAAGATCGATCGCATGCTCTGGCATGAAAAGGGCATGGGCGACCTTGTTCGTAGCAAGCGAATCTTTTTCGACTTCAAGAGCGGAGAGCCTGAGAAGACGGTCTTTCTGGGACATAGTGCTTGGAAAGTAAGCCGGCCGAGCTTGGGTGGCTTTAGCTCTTCTGTGGATATTGCTTTTCGCACTAAAGAGGGGCGTGGAGAGCTGCCCTCTGCCTTGTCTCGCTGTAAGACAACTTATGTTGCTTCCAGTGATTTCAAATTGACTAAGCCGGTTTGCGAGTTCGTTGAAGGTCTCTATCTTACTCAGCCTCAAGCTCGAGTTTATTTGTCTGCTATTCTCACCGGTCCAGGCGTGGGCAGGGTTGATTTCAAGACAATGGCTATTGAACACAGACGAGTGCCTGTTAAATTCTTTGCTGTTCCCGGTGGTTTGAAGCCGGCCTATTCTTTGTCGGCAGTAGCTACGGGTAGTGCTGTCGAGCAGATACTGATTGATGCTGCCGGAGGCGATGAGAAATAGGGTTTTCGCAAAGAAGGCGGTCGCATATAGTGAACCCTCTTTAGCTATTACCGCCTTGAAGTTGCTCTTATTTATTTTCTTCTGTGCTTGCAGGCAATACTATAGAGAGTAGTAAAAAGAGCTAAAAAAGCAAAAGGGAAAGGGGTTGACCCCTTTCCCTTCTGCAGACTTGGCGAGCTTGTCTTGCTCAGTGCTTACTGCTTAGTTCGCAGTCAGCGCTTGGGCAGAGCCAGGCAGCAGAGCACGTAGAAGAGCAGAACGCCGCCGCCGGAAACCAGGGCGAAGAGCACGGTGAGGACGCGCACCAGGGTGGCGTCGAGACCGAAGTGGCGAGCAATGCCGTAGCAGACGCCGCCGAAGACTTCGTTGCCACCGGTACCACGGGTGATACCGGACTTGTTCATGAGGATGAGAATGACGGCCAAAAGAATGACCGTACCGATCGTCAGAGTCATGTGTTTTTCCTCGCAGTCAAATGAGAGTTGTTAACGGTTCTCTTATCGAGAACGAAGTCGCCCTTGCTTAGTGATAGTCGTAGACCTTGGGCGGCGAATCTTCGTCCTTGAAGTCGGGCAGAGGCATGGGGCGGATATTCTCCAGCCACCGAGGCGGGATGTTCACCTTGGCGCCATTGCCATTCGACGAGCCTGCTAGATGACGGTTCTTGTCGTAGACTTCCACCGTCTTGATGGTCAGACCATCTTCGGAAAGCTTTTTGACGGTTTGTCCGCCATTGGCTTCCGGGCAGGTGATCGTGGTTGGCACCAGGCCTTCCTTGTCCATCTGAATTTCGCAGGCGCGGTTGTTGGCGGCGTCGTAGTACTCGACTCGACGCAGCTTGATCTTGTCGGCGTCAGGCCCGACGGTTTGAGTCATCATCCACCGTTGCCGGTAGGCCATGATCATCTTGCCGTTAGACTCTTGGTAGCCGCGCACTACGAGCTGATTACCCATACGGCTGCCATCTCGAACCTGAAGCAGGTTGCCTGCCTTGTCGAGAAAGATTTCTTGCACGTTGTAGTAATCGCGCGCGTATTCGACGAGCATGGTCTGCCCGTCGAGGTCAAAGACCCTGCCGCGCTCGCCGTCTATCGGATCTCTGGTGAAAGAGGCCGAAGTGGTGCCGTCTTCCCGATAGAGCATGGTGCTCGTTTTGTTCGGGTCGCCGGCTTCTGAATAGATCGAGGCGAAGATCGTTCCGTTGCGACGGTAGATCTTCTCTGAGCGATAGCGCTTCTTCTCGTCGAAGGTGCGCTGACGCCAGGCTGTCTTGCCGTCTTCAAAGTAGAAGGTGGAATTGTATCCACCCATCGGTTGCAGTTCGCCTAAGCGCTCCAACGTACCGTCGGTGCGATAGACGGCATGGTAGGTGTAAGACCCGTCTTCGGCGAAACGAGCATCGCTGCGTTTGATGCCGCGGGTGTTCTTGCCGTCGCCGTCATTGAGCGGGTAGTACTCGATAGAGCTGGTCACGGCATTTTTCTCACCTCCGAAAGTGAGGTCTTCAATGAGACCGCTCTTCCAGAAAATGGTGCCTGAGATCCGTGTGAAGCCATCTTCGGCGAAGCGGATCAGCTTGAGCTGCTGGCCGGTTGACTCGGCGGGAAGGTAGGCTACTACCTGTGTCTTGTCGGGCAGGACGACGCGCGAAACTTCTTTGTCGCGTCCAGCCAGGAAAACTACGTACAAGAGAAACAGTGTGCCGAAGACGACAAGGCTGATGCCAAGCCATCTTTTGGCGTTCGTGGTGTGGGTCATGTTGGTCCCCTGTTTTCTATTTATGCCTTTCGGGCAGGACCCTCCTTGAGATTAGACTCGTACTTACGGGAGGTACGCTTTGCAAGCGGAGCTTGCTACTTCTTCGAACCCGTGTCCTTCTTGCTCGACTCCGGCTTCTTGTCGTTGTCGGCGATGGTCTTGAAGGCGGCGATCATGACGAGCATGCGCTCGTCGATGGCACCCTTCTTGAGCACGGTGATTGCCCAGGTATCGCTGAGGGGGTTGAGCCACGGGCGATCGAGGACGGCCAGCTTGGTGCCATCATTGGCGGTGATGGTGATGCGGGTGCCCATCCATTCCGTCTTGTCCGAGCTGGCGATGACTTTGCCGCTCGCGTCGGTGATGTTGTAACCGCTCCAGGTTTTGCCCCAGCGCGAAAAGATGCGCTCTTGGATGCTGCCGACCGGATTGCCGCTGCCATCCACGACGTTGATATCGGTGCCGATGGAGATGATGGCAATGCTGCCGGTGGCGCGCTTGTTGCCTGAACCATCGGTCCAGGTCAAATTACGCGTCACCTGGAAGATGTGCTCGGAGACGCTGCCCTGGTCTTCGCCGTTGACCTCGACGTCGAGGGTATCGGTGATGGACCAGAAGATCCGTTCCTTGAGCGTGATGTCGCCGCTCGGCCTGCCGAAAATCATGTTTCCGACCAGGGCGAGAATGGCAACGGCACCGACGATGAACAGAATTCCTTTAAGAGATATCTTCATCGATTTCCTCATATTTGGGTTGGAAGAAGAGAAGAAGGCTCCCCGCTTTGGCGAAGCGTGGGCGAGGAGCCTTCTTCTTGTAGTGCTGGTAGTAGTGCTAACCGATGATCAGAGCCTCGATGAAGCCCACACCGGCCTGCTTGGCGGCGATGACGCGATGACGACCGTCTTCGACGTTGTAACCACCGCCGAAGCGCGGGCGCAGCACCACGCGCACCATGTCTTCGCCGTTCTCGTAAGCCTGACGGTACGCCTCGATCTGCTGGCCATCACGGGCGAGCAGCTTGTCGACGGCGGCGTCGGACATGTAGACATCGGCGAGATTGACGTAGATGCAGTTCTCCGCGGTCTTGACCTTGCCGGTCTTGCGGAAAGACTTAGCATCGAATTCGACCGCGTCGTAGCGGTCACGGAACGACTTGCCCATAGAAAACCTCCAGGTCGGGAGGTCCCGGTGCAAGCCGAGCTACGAGGCACCTTCAGGCTGATTTTGCTTCTTCCGCGAGCGGAGTAAACAAAAGTAAGACGAAAGACCGTTCCGATTAGTCTTTCATCGCCTCGGGCACTGCCACCATTGGCAGTGGCTCACCAGGACCTAACGCCGACTTAGCTTGGTAGCTGTCATGGGCTTTCTCCTTTTGGTGAGAGGTTGAAAAATCCCGGGTCGGTCGCAGACCAGTGCCAACTGATACTGCGCACGACCCGGGTACTACACTCGGACGCCTGCTTACTACTTATTGCGGCGCTCGGCTTCGTCCCGCTGCTTGCGGGTGTGATGCCAGAAGCCGCCCAGCACCACGATCAGGGCGATCAAGCCCAGACCGATGCCGATCCAGAGCACCGAGTCACCGCCGAAGCTCTGACCGCCCTGCTGGGCAGGCACCTGGGTCTGACCGGCTCCGTTCATCTTGGTGATGGCGTCGGAAACGATCTTGACCGCGGTGGAGAGCTGGTCGTCGGTGGCCTGCGAACCGCGCTTGTTGTCGATGGCGACGTTGGGCGCGATACCCTTGCCGGCGATGTCGTTGCCGTTGGGGGTGAGGTAGTGCATGGTGGTGACCTGCAGGAAGCCGCCGGCGGGAGTGGGCATGACGATGAACGCCACGGCCTTGCCGAAGGTCTGCGTGCCGACCACGACTGCACGGTTGTTGTCCATGAGCGTGCCGGTCAGAATTTCCGAGCTGGAAGCGGAGCTGCCGTTCACCAGAACCACCATGGGCATGGTGTAGAGGCGGCTCATCAGGCTCAGAACTTCCGGCGGTACGCCAACGAACTGATAGGGCATCGGCGCCTTGAAGGTGTTCTCGGTGACCTTGTTGAGCCGACCTTCACGCTCCTGCTCCTTGATGAAGGCGCCTTCGCGGATGAAGATGGAGGCGATCATCTTGGCCAGTTCCACCGCGCCGCCTGAGTTGCCGCGCAGGTCGAGAACGATGCCCTGCATGTTGCCCTTGAAGTGACCATCGAGCTTGGCCAGACCTTCCACGAAGGCGTTGCCGAGGGCTTCTACGCTGCCCTGGTCGGAACCGAAGGTGGGCAGGCGGATGTAGCCGATGTTGTTGGGCAGCGGCTTGAGCATGATCGGAGCCCGATCCGGCTTCTCGAAGGAAAGGTCGACCTTCTCTTCGACGCCGTCATGGGCGATGACCACGCTCACCTTGGTGCCGACCTTCTGCTGCAGCAACTCGTCGACGTCCTTGGCGGTCATGCCCTTGACGTTGACCGGCTGCGTGGCAGGGTCCTGCGGATTGACGTGCACGCTCTTGAGCGTGTCGCCGGTGCGGAAGGCGTTCGACTTCCAGCCCGGGGTGCCGTAGCTGAGGAAGTCGATCTTGTAGGTGCCGTCCGGCTGCGGTGCCACCGAAATGCCCAGGTCGACGATGTCATTCTTGGCACGGGCACGGGAGCGCTCGATGGTATCGCTGGTGGTGTACTGCGTCCAGCGGTCGCCGACGCCGCCGAGCATCTCGCTCAGCGCCGACTCGAGGTCCTTGACGGTGAGCAGTTTGCCCTTGTACTTGTCGTACCAGGTCTCCCAGCCCACCAACTTGGCCTCGTTGTAGTACTTCATGGCCACCAGACGCCAGACTTCGTGGTAGAAGTCCTCCAGGTCCTGTGGGCTCGGAGCCTGAGCTGCAGGCGCGCCGGGTACGGCGATGCCGTGCTTCTCGAGGAATTCCTTGAGCTTCTGGGGGTCATCGAGGGGGATGCCTTCGATGTTGGGCTGGTCGCTGCCGCCGTCCACCTTGGCGGGGTCGGCAGAGGTCGCCGGTGCGGCATTGGGGTCGACCGCCGGGGTGGGTGCCTTGGGATCGACTGCCGGAGCGGGAATGGTCTGCTGCGGTGCGGTCTTGGGCTTGACCGAAGGACCGAAGATCTGGAGCTTGTTCGGCTCCTTGCCGTCGATGATGATGATGAACTCCTCGCCTTTGGCGGGAGCTTTCTGAGCGGGGGCGCTCTGGGCGAGACCCGGCGCTGCCGAGAGGCAGAGCAGGGAGCCCGCGAGAACCAGAGACATGGCCCGCGAGAAGAAAGACTTGTGAGTCATAGCTTTACTCTCTTTCTTGCGTTGAGGCAGGTTGTAGAAATTTGGGCACCGACTCGCTAGAGTCGATGCCCGGTTTACTAGTTCACTGGCTTAGCCGAGAGTTCTCACTCGTCGGATGCCGGCTCATCCTTGGCGCCCACGGGGGAAGCCAGGATCTTCTTGCGCATCTCCACTTCCTTGGCGAAGTCTGCTTCGTGGCTCTTCTTGAGCTCGTCGCGACGCTTGGCCAGTTCGGCGGCGTCACGCACCGGCATGGGCAAGCCCATGATGCGGCCGAGAATCTCGGCACGAGCCTGGTTGAGCTGGGTGTCGCTGCTCGGATTTTCGGCGATGTCGACGAACTCGGGCAGCTTCACTTCCACGTCGGGAACGATGCCGATCCAGTCCATGACTTCACCGCCGGGCAGAAACTCGAAGGTGGTGACGTGCAGATTGCGCTTCTTCTTGTCGATGAAGACCATCTCCTGGCCAACGCCCTTGCCATGAGTCGGCTCACCGATGATGGTGGCGCGACCGTTGGCTTGCAGCGCACCGGCCAGAATTTCGGATGCCGATGCCGAACCTTCGTTGATCATGATCACCACCGGCACATGGCTCGGCACCACCAGTGGTGTGCGCTGGAAGCGAGTCTCGCGGCGAGGCGTCTTGCCATCGTTCACTTCCACCACCCGGGCGGCATATGCCGGAGTGAGGATGGAGGATGTGGTCTCGATGTAGTCGCCTTTGCGGGACACCTGCTTGAGCACGGTGCCCTTGTTGATGAGCATCTCGCTGATGTTCATCACCTGGTGCAGGAAGCCGCCTGGATTGCCACGCAGGTCGATGATGATGCCCTTGGTGCCCGCGGCGACTGCCTTGGAGAGAGCTTCATACATTTCCTGGTCGCCATACTGCGAGCTGAAATGCTCCATCTTGATGTGGGTGATGCCGCCGCTCAGCTGCTCGGAACGCACTGCGCGCACCTGCACCTGGGCTCGGGTGATCTCCACTTCGCTGACGCTGTCGGCGAACTCGCCTTGGCGCTTGATGGTGAGCTTGACCTTGGTGCCGACCGGACCGCGGATAAGCTTGACTGCTTCGTCCAGGGTCTTGCCGTTCAGGCTGGCGCCATCTACGTGGGTGATGACGTCGCCCTTCTTGATGCCTGCTTTCTCAGCGGGCGTGCCCTCGTAAGGAGCTTCGGGCACCCACATCTGCCGCTCGTCCGAGATCTTGCCGATGGGCTCGAAGTCGGAGGGCTTCAGCTTCTCGCCGGCCTTCTCGCGCTCGTTGAGAGCCTTGAGGGCGGCGACGCGACCCTTCATGCCGACCGGCATGCCAACACCAGCCATGGTGGCGTTGATGCGGTCTGCTTCGGCCTTGGCGGCGGCGGGCGGGTTGTAGTAGTCGAAGCGCTGTCCGAGGCTCCAGACCATCTCGAAGATGGCGCGGTCGGTGCCGGCTTCGGTCTTGAGCATGTCGTCGTTGGCGTGCTTGTTCTGCCATTCGGCGACGAACTTGGCTCGCACAGCCGGGTCGCGCAGTTCACGGTGCTTGTCGCGCAGGGCTTCGAAAGCCTCGCGGTAGATGGAGGCGCCGTCGAAGGGCACGGTTTGAACCGCGGCAGGAGCGGTCTTCTGCTGGACAGCCGGTGGGTCGGCGGCGGCACCAGTCATGGACAGGGCTGCGCCGAGCATGAGAATGCCGGCGTAAGCGGAGAGGCGGGACAGCCAGCCTCGGCGAGGCGCACAGCTGACCGCAGCGATATTTTGTTTGAGTTTCATGATTGAACTTCCTTCAGGTTTGAAACGCAGGCGGAAGCCGCGCCCGGGCGGTCACGTGAAGTGCTCGCCTGAACGACCTTTTGCGTTTGTTTGATTGAGCTTCTGACTGTTGTCAGGATTTGACGTCAAAAAAACAGGCCCGCATTGCACCGCGCATGGGGTGTGATACGGGTCTGCCGAGGTCTCTCAGGGGAGCACTCTTTGGTTTTGAATACTCGGTTGCTTCAGGAGGGAGTTCCGGCTCTTTGTGAGAGTGGAACTCCCTCCCTGGCAAGAAAGCTTTGGGTCAGTGCTTTCCAACTGGCTGCGATGTTTGTCTTACTTGGCGTCCCAAGGGCGGGGCACCAAGTTGGACAGGTCGACGAAGAGCTGATGCAGCTCGGCATCGTTGAGCGACACCGGCGTTTCGCCGTTGCGCTCTGCGCCCGAGGCGAAGACCTCGTTCTCGCAGGTGGTGATTGCCCGCTTCACGGCAGCCAGCTGAGCCTGGTCGGCGTCAGGGAAGTGCGTGCCGATCTGCTCGATGGTGAGCGCGTCGATGTGCGGGTACTGTTGCGTGGTGGCCAGGTAGCGCCGCAGAGCATGCGAGAAGGCCTTGAGGTGCTTGACCTTGAAGCCGTTCTTCTTGCCGTCGGCGTGGTTGGCCTCGAAGACAATCCAAGCCATGCGATTGGCCGGAATCGTCTTACGCGGACGCACTCGGTTGAGCCATTTGACCACCGAGAGGCCGGGGAAGAAGAACATCAGGAAGACACCCAGCGACAGCGCTGCGATGGTCGGCCAAGGGAGGCGTTCCGCCTTTTGGCTGATGTCGCCTTCGAGCAGTTCCTCACCGTTGTCTGCCACGTTGCTGCGCGTGACCAGGAAGTCAGGCGTGGACATGGTCTTCCAGTTGGGAGACTTGCCGTCGGGCAGCATCTCGTGGGCATAGCGCAGGTCGAGAACGAAGGGGATGCCCGGCTTGTAGACCATGCTTTGCACGATCACGTTGATGACGTAGATCTTGCGCTGCACCCCGATCATCTTGCCGGGATTGGAGGGATCGGGCATGGTGCCGACCGTCTTCAAGACCGGACCTTCGACCCTGACCGCAGGCGGTTCGCCGGCGGTGGGCTTGTAGAGTTCCCAGTCGGAGCCCTCGAAACCGATGACCCGCTGCTTGACCAGGGAGGTCAGGTCGATGGTCACCGCAGGGTCGACGTCGAGAACGATGGTGAGCGGCACCTTGTCCATGATGGTGTGCCCGAAGTGCCGGTGCGAGGCCGGGTTGCCCTTGCCGTCGTCACTGGTGATGCCGACGAGGATGCGCACTTTGCCGTTGTCGCAAGACTTGCGCACCGGGTTGGCCGGCTTGAGCTCGGTCGACTTGTCGGGCTGGTAGCCGTACTCGCCTTCACCGTAGTAGGTGGTGGGCGCCTGAGCCTGCTGGCCGAGGGTGCCCGTGATGGTGCTGCATGCCACCGGTGTTGGAGCCGGAGGAGCAGCAGTAGTGTCCTGGTTCTGCGCCAGCGCAGGAGCCGACAACGCTGCCAGCGCCAGAACAGCCAGATATCGAAGTTTCAACATAGTTGTGTCCTTTCGCTTGTTAGGAGTTGCCGGAGAAAAGCTTGATCAGCTTGTCGCGGGCAGAAAGTCCCTCTTCGGTGGAGAACTCTTCCCACCGAATGCTCGCTTCCTTGAAGAAAGCGAAGAGCGCTTTGCGGCGCTCCCTGAAGTTGAGGGCGTACTGCTCGCGCACGCTGTTCTTGCTCTGGAACGGCCACCACTTGGGCGGCAGCCAGATGGCTTTGCTCGTGCCCTTGCGGATATCCTGAAGCATGTAGATGCCCCAGGTGTTCGGCAGCTCACGCTCACGCAGGTCCTGCACGTACATGCAGATGGTGTCGTGGATGCCGGCAGTGTAGGCGAGTTCCTCCTTCTCGTCATCGCTCAGGTCGATGAAGTCGGAGATGATGAAGACCACCGCCCGCGACTGATTGCGAACGTAACGCAGGGACTGGATCAGTCCGCTCGGTACGTCGCCGTCGCCGCTGTCGAGCACGGTGGGCTCGGGGGCGTCTTCGGGATAGAGATGGCGCAGCCCCGGCTCGATGATGGCCGAGAGGCAGGGCAGCTTCACCGTGGCGGCGAAGTTGGCGCGGAAGCTCATCGCCTGGATCTGCTTCTCGTCATAGACGAGGTAGCCGACCTTGTCGTTGGTCTTCTTGGCCGAGTTGAGAATCGAAGCCGCCAGCTCGGCCGCCACCAGACGTTTGCTGGTGCGGCGCGTGCCGAAGTCCATGGTCAACTTGGAGTCGACCAGGATGTAGAACTTGACCTCGCGCGGTTCCTGGGTCTGGCGGACGAGCAACTGCTTGTCGCCTGAGCGAGCCGAAGCTCCCCAGTCGATTTTGCGAGGATCGTCGGCGTACTGATAGGGCCGCAGCGAGTGGAAATCGAAGCCGTTGAAACCGCGGTTGCGGCTGGGCCTTTCGCCGGTCCCGCCGAAGATCTGGCTGGTGCGCCAGCGGACGGGAATGGGGCTGTTGATGGCCCGCTCTTCGACGGCTCCGATCAGTTCCAAAATAGCGTTATCTTTGCGTTCAGACATATTGCACCTTTCTGGTTATCGAAGCAGGATCAAAGACAACCTGGCGCCTAACGACGGGCAAGAGGGGCAGTTGCTTGCGCAACTGCCCTTTGACCTGCTCATGTCATGTCGCTCAGGCGCCGACGACCTCGATGCTGTTGTGGATGGCGGTGATGAAGTCGTCGACTTCGAACTTGGGCGCCATCGGGTTCTTGGCGATGCGGGCGCGCATGATGTCGCGCGAGACGAACTTGACGTCGTCCGGCTCCACCTTGCTGCGACCGTTCAGGAACGCCACCGCGGAGGCGGCGTAGGCGATGGCCAGCTGCGCACGAGGCGAGCAGCCCAGGCGCACCTTCTTCTCGAAGCCGTTGCCCTCGCGGTCACGGACCTTCTTGAAGAGCTCGTCGCTCGGACGAGTGGCACGCACCAGCCGGTTGATGTAGGCCAGGATGTCGTTCGGCAGCTGGTCGACGATCTCGGCCACCTTGGCGCGGGCCTCGAGGATGTCTTCCAGGCTGACGACCTGGTTGACCATGGTGGTCGGGTCCTGGCGCAGCGAGGTGGCCATGCGCAGGATGGAGATCTCGTCTTCCGGCGAGACGTAGGGCAGGCTCACCTCGGCGCCGAAGCGGTCGATCATGGCTTCCGGCAGCTCATAGGTGCCTTCCTGCTCGATCGGGTTGCGCGTGGCGATGACGATGAAGACCTTCTCCAGCTTGTAGTCGACACCGCGGATGGTGACCTTGCGTTCCTGCATGGCCTGCAGCATGGCGGCGTTGGTCTTGGGACCGGTGCGGTTCACTTCGTCGGCGAGGAAGACGTTGACGCCGACGATGGGGCCGAGCTCGGTCTCCCACTTGCGGGTCTCCTGGTTGAAGACCGGGATGCCGGTGATGTCGGACGGCTGCGTGTCGGGCAGCATCTGGATGCGGCCGGCCTTGCCGCCGATGATGGTGGCGCCCACGGTGTTGGCCAGGGTCGTCTTGGCGAGACCCGGCAGCGAGGTGAGCAGGACGTGGTCGTTGGTCAGAAGCGAGCGGATGACGAGGGCAACCACGCTCGGGTAGCCCTTCACAACCTTGTTGACCTCGGCTTCCTGAGCCGCGAACTTCGGATGCGTGATCTGATGCATCTTATTCATGGTAGTTCTCCAGTTAGAGGTGAATTATTCACCTATCAGTTGAGTTCAGGTTGACGGAAATCACTCAGGGCGGCATCGTAAGCGGTTTTCGACCGCCTTGATGCCGCCCCGGAGTGGGCAACTGCAGGGATTGCAGTCTTTCTGCGTTGGTACGCAGGGTCAGACTTGTACAGAGATGCTCAGGCTTCCTTTCGGCGCCCAAGCAGTCCGATACCCAGCAGGATGCCCATGATGAATAGGGCCAGTGCCAGCGGGTACTGGAACATCGGGTTGTCGTGCTTCTCGGTCTTGGTGTTGCCGAGAGTACGAGCCCATTCGATCTTGACGTTGGGAGGCGAGTCGGGGTCGACGCGAATGTAGTCACCGCCGGTCTGCCCCACGAGGGTCTGCAGAGCGGCTTCGTCGATGGCGGTTTGCACCACCTTGCCTTCCTGTTCGACATAGCCCGTGACCTGTCCATCCTTACTGTACTTGGGGATGGGAACAGGCGAGGAAGAGCCCATGCCGACGACGATGATCTTGATTCCCTCTTGACGAATCTTGCCGAGAACTTCGGTGAGATTCTTCTGCTCGCCGGTGAAACCACCATCGGTGAAGAGCAGGATCACCTTCTGGTGTTGCGACGGCGGCTCGGACTTGAACATGTCGAGAGCCGTCTTCAGCCCTTCGGCGTAGTCGGAACCACCGCCGGGGGCTTGGTTGATGCCCATACGCTTGGTCATCATCCAGTAGAGCGCGCAGTAGTCATCGGTCAATTCAGCCTGGACAAAGCCCTGGCCGGTGTAGTTGACGATGCCGATCTTGTTGCGCTCGAGTGTGGGCATGATCTGCTTGCGCACCACGTACTTGGCCATGTCCAGCCGAGAGCCGTAGGGTCCTACGACTTTGTCGGCCGGAATGGTTTCGACGATGGTCTTGCAGTCACGGATGATTTCCTTGGGGGGCATGACGCCGCGATAGTCTTCCGCAGCCATGCTGGGAGAGACGTCAACGACGGCGATGAGCTTCATGCTGCCTTCCCGCACGACCTGAGGGGAATCGGTCATGATGGGTCCGGCAGCGGCGATGACGACCATGGTGACGGCGGCGAGCCAGAGAGCGCCTTTGGCAAACTCTCTGGCGGCGCTGAAGGGACGCGTGAAGCGTTCGATCAGCTTTTCCTCGCCCCACTCTCGCCGCGCAGCCAGTCGCTGCTTGTACGAGAAGTAGAGCAAGCCCGCCGTGAGCGGAAGCACCACCAGAAGCGCATACAGATAGTCGGCACGAAGCCAGGTCAAATCAGTGAACACGTTCATGTGGGCTCTCCTTAGATGGTGTCTCGATTTCCTTTGCCAGGCATCGAGCCGGGGTCATCGCCGGGCACGGGCTTGCCGTCTTTCGGCTGTCCGTCGCCCTTGCCTTTGCCCTTGCCTTGCTTCTGGGCCTGCTGCGGGTCGTTCTTGAAGAGCAGCTCAAGGTTGTACTTGACGACCAAGGCTGCTTCGCGGAAGACCTGGTATTCCTTTTCGGTCAGGTCGCGGCCCATGTAGAGGTTGCCGGGATTGAGCTCCAGCGATTCCTTGAAGGCCTGGACTGCCGGCGGCGCCTGGTTGAGGCGCAGGAGCGACTTGGCCTTGTGGAAAGACGCCATGGCGGCGAGTTCCTTGTCAGGCTTGGGATAGATGAAGCGCTCCATCCAGTTGAGGTCTTGGCGCCCCTTGTAGGTTGACAGGCTGGTGTCGAAGTACTTGATCGCCACCTGGTAATCAGCGGAGCGATAAGCCGCGATGCCCTGGTTGTACTGGGCAATCTGCGCGTCGCGCCAGGAGTACAGGTACAACCCGTACGAGAAGATCAGCGCACCGATGATCACAGTGGCAATCACCGCCATGCGCCGAGCAAAAGAGACTTTTGGTTCCATATTAGTTCTCCGTTTACTTGGAATAAAGAGGGTGACTACACGTCTTCTCTCACGAGAGCTGCGGTCACGGTGAAGGCGAGCGCCATGATGGCGGCGGCGATGAGGAACAGATGGAAGATGTCGCGGAAGGTCGTGGATGTCTCCACTTCCACCTGCGATTTTTCCAGCGCGTTGATCTCATCGAAACCGGCTCGCAGAGCTGCCGCATCGCCGACAGGAATGACCTTGCCGCCCGAATCGACGGACAGCTTCTTGAGGTCTTGCACCATCGGCGAGTCTTTCACCCAGCCGTCAGAGACACCAAGCACATAGAGCTTGATGTTGCCCTGCTTGAGCTGGTCGAGCAACTGCTGCATGCGCTCGGGCTTGATGCTGGCTTCGCCGTCGGAGACCATAACGATCACCTTCGACTTGGCCTGGCCGAGTTCCTTGAAGTGGTCGATGGAAGCCTGGATGGGCCCCATCTTGACGAAGCCGGCATCGTCGGGTCCGTCGAAGTTGGTGCCGCCGCCTGTGTACTTGCCGAGACGCGAGTTGCGCTTGAGCAAGAGCTGCAGGTCGGTGGTGAGCGGCCAGCTGAAGTAGGCTTCGTCGTCGAAGAGGATGAGACCGATGCGGTCGCCCTCACGAGTCGGAATGAACTTGTCGATGGCTGCTTTTGCAACTGTCAACCGGGTGATCTTGACGGGCTTGCCGTCTTCACCAAGCTGGGTGGTGTTGGGGTCGCCGACCAGAGCCTTCTGGTCGGGATCGGCGATGTCCGAGTCCATCGAGCCGGAGATGTCGACAGCGATCATGAAATCGCGGGTCTGCATCGTCTGGGTCGTCTTCGATTCGGGCACCACCGGCCGGGCGATAGCCAGGCAGAGAAGCACGAGGAAGGCGCTCAGGCAGATAATCGGCAGTCGGCTGAGGATGAACATGGAGCGCAGGTTTTTCTGCGTCGCCACCTGAGTGTGCCCGTAGCTTTTCCGGCGCCGCGAGGCGAGGTAGACCAGGGCGAGCACAACAGGAACGAGCCCCAAAAGATAGAGATTCATGAATTGGATCATGATCAGCTCCTTTCGATAGGGATGTTGCATTTGAAAGAAATCGCGCACACTACCTGAGTGTGCGTAGTCGGTTAGGTTTGTCTGCCCAGACTGTTACTGATAGACCGGCTAACGACGCGAAGTTGGCAACTATGCGCGGTCTCCGTCAAATGCTCGACCATCCCATTGGTCCCCGGAAGCTTCGCTCTCCGTTCCCTTTCCCCGAATGGTCCGCTTCCCTGCCATCAAAGGCTTCTGGTCGCTTACCGGTTCTTGGGGTGGGGTGGGTTTTCTGGGTTCTGGTTCTTGTGGTTTGGTTGGTGGAACAGACAATGCCCTTAAGCTAGCTAAAGAGCTCATACTAAAGAAACTATAAAAGGCTTAATTATAGATTCCGCACGCGGGTGCGGAACCTTTAGGAAGAGTGCTAAAGACGTGCTTGCGCGCGTTAGTTCAACTAGAACTTAAATGTAAAAGTTTCGTTGAAACCTAAGACTGGCCAGGTAGATCGCCTGCGCGCGATATTTAGTCAAGTGTCTCTTTTAGATATAAAAAACTGGCATTGTTAAGTGAAAATGAGCGTGCGTTTAACTGTTTAACGGTTAGCCGGCAGTTCTTGATGGCTAGCGCAGCTAGCTTTTGGTTCGTGTGTGAGTTTGGCTTAATCGAAGCTTGGTTGAAGAAGGAATGACGAGTGGCAAACAGTAAAGTAAAAAAGTAAGAGGATTCTCTACACCCCATTTGACTCGCACCATAAGTGGTGCGGGACAATCTTTTGCTAGAGGCTCCCTGATCTCTATTGTCTCCTTGGTTTGTGCTTCTTCGGCTTGTAGGCTTGTTTCCGCTTAGCTTGCAGCTGCTGGATGTTTGTTGAATTACATGGTTGATTACTTGATCGAATTTGATTGATTTGTTGATTTAATTGTTGGGGAAAGTGGTAAGGTCAAACACTATAAAAATGTACGAATTAACTGTCCGCTTTTCTCTTCTTCCAGCTTTTCTTTGTTATTTCCGCGGTTGATTCGATGAGGACTCGACAGAGCGTTGGTGAGTGGCTGTTCTGCTGCTTGCATGCAGATTTCTAGGGCTAGGTTGCAGCTGTCGCCCTGGGTCTTGATTGCTGCGGCTGACCGTAGAAGGCTTAGTGCGGTTCTGGTGAAAGACATTGAACGCTGCTCCTAGGGCTTTTGCTTGGGGCTTTGCTTAGCGGTTTCGTATAGTCTTCGGATTGTTAGCGAGCGCGGCATCGCTGCTCTCTTGTTGGCGCCGCCTGCATTTGCTTTAGGGACCACCTGAAGATGTGATGATTTGAAGTTTGGATGATATAAGGAATTCTTTTTCTGGAGTTTCTTCTCGAGAATAATTTCTCCTAGAAGAGAAAGAAAATACGATATAAAATAGTAGTATGCTAGAAAAAGAGAAGCCGACAGAACCTTGCGGTTCATATCGGCTCCCCCGAAACTGCTTGGGCAGTTTACTTCACGTCGAAGGTCGCCTTCCAGACCTTACCGCCGGGAATCGGCTGCAGGGTCGGTTGACTGCCGCTCCAGCCCCAGCTCCAGGAACGCTGCACTTCGTGCAGTTCCAGGAGATAGTTGCCGTTGGCGCGCACCTCGTAGATGATGGTGCGGGTGCCGTACTGCGGGTTGTGCTGGTCGGGAGTGAAAGCGCCGCGGACCTTCTCGCGCAGACCGTAGGGCAACGACTTGGTCGCCCATTCCTTCCAGGCGTACTGGTCTTCCGGCAGGATGACGTGAATCTCCTCGCCGACGCGCATGTTCTTGAAGGTCCGGCCGTCGTCGACGTCACGGCAGGTGACGAAGGAGACGCCGGCTTGGGTGACCGCGAGTGGCGAAGATGCCCCGGCGGAAAGCGGCGTCTGGCACCATTCGCATTCGTCCTGCTTGGCGCTGCAAGCGTCGCACAGGCGATAGGCGAAGTGGGTGGTGAGCGAACCGCAGCTGGTGCACTTCCCCGGAACGTTCAGGGTGCTTTTGCCCTGGCAAGTCTGACAGAGTGCCATATTGTATGTCCTCCCTCAGAAGTTGCGGAACGAACCGCCCTGTCGGCAGCCCGTGCAGGTGCAGACGAAGCTGGGGCGATGAGCCTTGGAGGGCTCGAAGCTCACCTCGTCATCGGGGTTGATCAGCTGCGGCGGCGGCACCATGTGGAGCAGACCGGCCGAAGCCAGGTACTCGTCATGGTCGGAGGGCAGACGCATCTGGAAGATGGCCTCGTACTCCTGCGCCGGCGGCTTGAAGCCCGGACCGTCTTCCACCGCGAAGCGAGCCACGATGTGCACGATGCCTGCACCGGAAACCGGCTGCAGGGGAATCTGCACCGAAGCCTCGGGGGCGTCGGCGGCGGCTTCCAGCAGCAAGGCGGGCTGCTCGTCTTCGCTCGCACCGGTGGGCGCGGCGAGGGCGGCAATGGCTTCGGCGTCGGTGCGAGGCTTGATCGGCGCCTTCTCTCCCGGATTGAGGAAGTAGAAGTTGGCGCCGTCGCCGTCGGTCTGGACGTAGTTGATGCCGGCGGGCAGAGAAACGCGGCTGCGCAGCTGCCCCTCCACGTGGATGAGCAGGTCGACTGCATGCCGGGACATGACGCGCACGGCGTACTGGCCCGAGTGCATGCGGACGTTCAGATCAGGGCTGTTCTTGGTCTCGTAGTTGACGGGCAGAACCCAGTCGGCATCGGCGCCGAAGACGGCATTGGCTGCCGGCTTGGCCACGAGCGCGATGTTCATCGACCGTCCGAGAACCTCGTCAGTGAATGTTTTCATAGATAGCTCCTTAGAGTTTCTGTTTACACGAAAAGGCAGGCTCAGCGACGTTGCTGAGCCTGCCGAGCGAGGGTTCGGGTTGCTGCCGTTAGAGCCAGCGTTCCTTCACCACGTCGCCGTCTTCCGTGAAGTACTCATACGGGCGCGGAGGGCCGATGGCACGGCCGCGCGGGTCGGTCGGGGGCTCCATCGTCAGCAGGCGCACCGGGTTGCCGCAGAGGCGACGGAAGTAACGCAGAGTCAGCCGCGCCTCCGACTGGAGAAGCGGACCGAAGTTCTCGTCGTACTCGTGCTTCAGGGTCCAGACGCCGTCACCGAACTTGCCGGTGTCCTGGATGGAGATGTTGGGCACATTGTGGTAGGCGGTGCGCATGACCAGCATGCGGCGCGCCTTGTGCTTGTTCTGGTCGAAGGCGGCAACGATCTGGATGATCGTCGCCATCTGCTTCAGGGTCGCTGCCGGCACCGGGAAGTAGGGCGTGCCCATCTCCTCGTGGTAGAACTCGCTCGTCTCCTGCACCTGCGCCCAGGTCTGGATCACCTGCATGAGGTCCTCCAGCGACAGCGGCAGCGGGTTTTCGAAGACGTACTTGCGGTTCCAGCCGGAACGCTTGAGGGTGTTGTTGATCAACACGATGACCCGACGCACCCACTTGAGCGTCTCGAGGTTGAGTTCCTCGAACAGCTCTTCCTGCATGAACTCGGTGACGAAGCGGTTGTCGTCGTAGTCGCGCAGCACCTCGAACATCTTGTCGCGGTTGCGGCGCGGCACCTTTTCGGTGCGCCACTTCTTGCCTTCGACGTACTCGCCGTCTTCGGCCTTGACCAGCTCCTTGAACTTGACCGTGTCCATGATGACGTTGCCGTCAGCATCCTTCTCGTCGAAGCAGTACTTGCGGTCGATGTAGGACCAGATGTTCAGGCCCATGGCGTAGGGGTCGAAGTAGTTCGCGACCGCCTCGCTGTAGTGCATGTGCCACGACTTGGCCAGGTCGAAAATGCGGTACTCGAAGGGCACCGACACTTCCGGCTGGAGCAGGAGGTCACGCTGCCAGAACGAGGCGAAGCCTTCGTTCATGAACTTGGTGCGTCCCTGCGGCTGGAAGTAGCGGGAGCGGTCACGCACGATGGAGACCAGCATGCGCGCCTTCTCGTGCATGTGCGGCGTGTTCTCGGGGTCCATCAGGAAGCCGAGCAGGTCGTGCGTCGGCTGGATGGGGTAGCGCTTCAGCGTCTGCTCGATGGCAGCCGCCTGGCGCTCCAGCTGTCCCTTCACCGAAGCCGAAACTTCGCCCTCGGTGATGATGCGACGCCGCAGGGTGGCGAGCTCGCCCTTGAGCTGCTCACGCAGTTCCTTGTCGCTGAGCTGGTCCGGAATGGTGGGCAACCAGCCGGCATGGTTCTCCAGCGCGTGGAGAGCATCCATGTAGTACTCGTACGTCTCCCAGCCCCAGTCGGGGTCCTGGGTGAGCGCATCGATCTTGTTGCGCGCCTGGGTGAGACGCGCAACGATCGACTCCGGCATGGTCTCGCCGAAGTGCCGGTTGGTGGTGAAGAAGACCACATGCCCGAACGTGGCGTGAGCCATGACGTGCAGCTGCATCGGCAGGGTGTTGGTCGTGGAGAGGTACTGGATGGCCGGGTTGGTGTTGAGCACCATCTCATAGATGTGCCCACCATAGCCACCCCGGCGGTTCCGCTCCGCTTCCTTGCCCTTGGACCAGTGCACGTAGTCGTTCGGCATGCCGACATAGGGCAGCACCTGGCTGACCTGTTCGTCGGTTGTGAGCTTGTAGTCGATGGGGTAGTACTTCATGCCGATGCGTTCAGCAGCGGCTGCCATACGGTTGTGCCACATGACCAGCAGCTCACAGAGCCGCTCGTAGGTGAAATGCGGGTTGTAGTTGCTCATATACAGACTCCTTAAACAGATTGCTGCCGATCCTTGTCCAGGATCAGCTTGAATGCTTCGGGGACATCCGCAAGCGAATTGGCCTTCGCCATGCCCAGGTGAGCCTTGACGTCGGCCGGCAGACCCCGCAGAGCCTGACCACCGAGGCTGAAGCCACTGCGACCACCCCAGGACGTTCCCGTCTCCAGGTAGCCGACATAGTTGAAGGGCGCGCGAATGATCCGGGTGAACCAGTCGCGAATCGCTTCTTCACCGTCGAAGAGGTCGCCGTCGGTGGCGTGGAACATGTAGCGGTTCCAGCTGGAAGCCGGGTAGGGACCGGCGGAGTTGCCGGTGGTCTTCGAGCGGGCACCGAATTCGGCGATCTTGTAGGTCAGCTCCCAGGCGGGAACAGCCACGGTACCGCCGCCGGCACCAATCTTGAAGAATTCCTCTTCGGTCTTCCAGAGGTATTCCTGCGCGTCGTGGCTGATGAGGGACAGGGCCACTTCCTTGTACTTCGTCTTGAGGAACAAGACGCAGATGAAGAAGTAGGCCTTGGCGATGATCATCGGATCACCGCTCATCGAACCGGAACGGTCCAGCACGAGAGCAACCCAGGCCTTGGAGTCCGGGTCGTCCTTCTCTTCGATGCGGTTGTAGCGCAGGTCGTTCTTGTGGAACGGCACTTCGGCCACGGTCGGGATGCCTTCGCCGCCACGCTCCTTGGTGAAGACGTAGGCAGCGACACGCATGCGCAGGTTGTCCTCCACCGTATAGGGTGCGGTGACGGCGCCAGGCATGTCGACTTCGAGGTACTCGGAGATGGCCTTGAAAGCCGTCTCGCGGAACTCCGGCACATCCTCCGCTTCGATCGGGTCAGACGAAACCGCCTGCTCGACCTCGTTGAGGAAAGCTTCCACGTTTTCACGGGAGCTGCCGGTGCCGGTGAGCTTGTATGCCGGTTCGGGGAAGATGGGGTTGCCATCCTTGCCCGAGTGCATATAGGCCCAGAAGATGTAGGCTTCGAACACAGCCTGGCACTTTTCCTCGAAGTCCTCGACGAACTCCTCGGGGCGCACGTTCTTGGCTGCGGCCGCACGGCGCAGTCGGGCGACTGCGGTGGCGCGCTTGTTGATGCGCGAACGGGGACCGTGGTTGGTCAGACCGCGACGCTTGTGGGTCTTGACCATGGTCTGCGCGAACATCTTCTTGAGCATGTTCGGCAGGCCGATTGACTCGAAGAACATCTCGATGAACTCTTCGAAGTCCATCTCGACGTAATCGCCGGGGTCGCTGCCGGGCTTACCCTTGCCGGGACCGCCTTGACCCGAACCATCTCGGCCCGGGCGCCAGATCGGCTCCGCTTCGGGGTCAACCGGCACGTTGATTTTGCCGGGACGGGTGATGACCGGGTTGTCGCCGATGATGTCGCCGATCTTGCCCTTGATCTTGCCCTTCTGGCGCTCCTTGTAGCGCTGCCGGTCGCGTTCGGTTTTGTCGCCGCCGCGTCCGGGAGGGGTGATCGAAGGCTTGCCGACAGCAAGCGCACGAACCAGGGAGTCATCGTCCGGAGCAACAATGCTGAAGCTGAAGGGCTTCTTCAGCTCCTTTGAAGGTTTCTTAGACATACACATTGCCTCCTGGAGGTTAATCCGAAATAGACGTTTAAACTGCCGTCAAAAGCCTTTGCTGTTGCCACCCTATACGAGGATGGCAAAGAAAGCCGGCGGCTTCCTGCAACCTTATTAGGGTTGCAGTCCACCGCCGGCTCAGCGAGGCTCTAGACAACTGTTCTAGAACCCCAGGCTTGGCTTAGCGCTCGACCAGGAAGTCGGAGTTCTCCTCGGCCTCGCGCAGCAGCTGGTCGGCCGACCAGTCGGAGAAGCCGTACTTCTCGACCAGACGGGCCTTGGCGGCGTTGATCTTCGCCAGGTCCTCGTTCGAGCGGGCGCTCGTGGACGAGAACAGGCGGGCACCGGTGCGGACCTTCTTCAGCACGAACCGCTCGATGCACTTCTGCACGGCGGTGTGGCAGGTGTAGGGCACGCCCTTCACCTTGTTGCTGTCGCGGATCCACTGGTTGACGGCAGCCACGATCTCGGCGCGGAACTTCGGAGCCTCGGCCGAGGTCACGCCCCAGTCCGGATCCGACTCGATCTCGCGCATGAACTGCTCGTCACCGCCGGGCGACGACTTGGAGTAGCCCGTGGCGCTCTTGACGCTCTGGTTGGTGGACCAGGCGACCACGTTGTCCAGGTACTTGTCCCAGGTGCGCTGGGCTTCGTCCTGGAAGCCTTCGACCATCGAGGCCAGCACGTACTGCGACAGGGTGCGCTTGCGCACCTCGTCCAGCTCGTTGCGCAGCACGCCCAGGAGGAACTCCAGGCGCTTCTCGTCGGTCTGGGTGCCCTTGTACCACTCACGCAGAGCGTCGCGGACCAGGGCGGAGGTGACGGTGTCGCCGCGACCCATGACGTTCGCCGCCACGAGCTGCATGACCTTGTTGGTCTCACGGGGCGACTGACCGGCCAGGCCTTCACGCACGCCGGCGCGTTCGCGCAGGTCCTGCACCGAGACCTTGGTGCCCATGCCGCGCGCACGCTGCTCGCGACCGTCGTAGGCGTCGGCCTTGACGTTGAGCGGGACGCTCTGGTCGGGCAGCAGGCGGGTCAGCACTTCCAGACGCGCCAGGTAGTCGAACACGTCGGGGTCGACGTGCACGCGACCGGCGAAGTCCGAGCCGTTCCAGAACTTCTCGATGACGCGGCGAGCCTGCGACATCTCGAGCGGGTACTTGAACCAGACGCGCAGGAAGCGGTCGCCGTACGGCTCGTTCTCGCGCACCTTCATGAACTTGTCGTACTCACCCTCGTTGGAGTGGAGGATGATCAGACCGTCGAAGAAGACCGAACCCGAGAGCGGGCTCGGCAGCTTGACGCGGCGGCCCTGCAGGGCTTCCAGCAGGACGCGCTGGGCTTCCGGCGGGTTCTTCAGACCCTCGGTGAGGATCACGAGGCCGCGGTTGCCCTTGTTGAAGGCGCCGTTCAGGTTGATCGAGCGCGGGTCGCCCTCGGTGAACTGGCCCAGCTGACCGATGTTCTCGGTGCCGATCCACTCGCCGATGTCGAAGTTGAGCGGCTGCACTTCGGCCACGTCGACGATACCGTTCGAGCCGGAGTAGTCGTCGGTGAAGCGCATGTACTCGATCGGGTAATCGGCGATCTTGATCGCCTTGCCCTTGAAGCCGTACTGGCCGAGCACCGCCGCCTGCACCATCGGCTCGGGGTTACCGACCGCGGAGCGGGTGGAGCGGGGCAGGCCGAGACCAGCGACGATGGCGGTGACCAGGCTGTCGGACTCGAGACGAGCCAGACCATCGATCGACGCGCTGACGCCGGCGCCGTTCACGACAGCCTTGAGGCTGGCGTTGTCGAAGTCGAGCAGGCCGTCCAGACCGCAGTCGGTCAGGATCTGCGCCTTGAGCTCGATGACGCGGTCGGTGAAGGCCTCGTCGAGGAGACCCTCGGCGTCGGCCTGCTGCTCGGCGGCGAACTGAACCATGTAGAACAGGCTCAGCGGGTTGTCGTGGATGCGGCTGTGCTTCAGGAACGGGATGGGACCCGACTGACGGTACAGCTGCTTGACGCGGGTGACGAAGTCCGACTTGCCGGCGCCCGGAGGCCCGATGAGGACCAGGGCCTGCTTGTCGGTCTCACCGCCCATGGTGGCGGGGGTGAGGTAGGAGTTGACGATGCTGTAGACCCACTGGTCGACGCCGTAGAAGTTCTTGAACGCGTTGTACGAGACCAGCGAGTCGTTGCCGTAGATGCGGCGGGTACGGGTCGTGGCGGCGACGTTCTCGCCGGCCTGTTCGACCAGACGGAGCAGGCGGCTCTTCGAAGACTCGGTCTCCTGGACCAGTTTGCCCTTCGCAGCCAGCCAGGTCTTGAAAGAGAACTTGTTGGAGGTGGTGTTGGTTTCCATGATAGATTTCCTCACTTAGAGATTAGCTCTGCTTCCAGAGCTGATAGTCGTTGAAGTACGTGAGCGCTACTTTCGCGCAGTGCTCGCAATAACCGAGGTCCTTGAAGCGTTGCAGGGCATCGCGACGGATGACCTTGTCTTCTTCGGACAGCTCGATTTCACTCTTCAGAACACGCTCAAGCTTCGCGGCGGCATCGTCGTTGAGTTTCTTCGCGATGCCTTCGGCCAGCTTGGGCAGAGTGCGCCAGGTGACTTCCCTCGCCTTGGCCGCATCCTCGTCGCTCTCTTCGTCTTCCGCCATCTTGCCGGCGTTGAACGTGAGCTGAAGGATGTGACCTTCGACGGACTTGCGGAAGTCCTCCTTGTCACCGGAGCTGGTGAGCCCCATGTGCTTTTCCAGGTCGTCCAGGATGCCGTCGAAGTTGACCTTCACACGGCGCTCGACGAGCTTGCCGCTCTGTTCCACCATCTCGGCGGTCTCCTTGAGACCCTTTGCCGAAGCGATGGCGTGGATGCGGTAGCGCTCGAAGAGAGTGCTGGCGCGACGCTCGAAGTCAGGCGCGATGACTTCGAGGAACTGCCGTTTCAGAACACGGCGGTATTCCTCCTCGATGAGGCCCGGCTTGTCGTCCATTCCCTTCGGCGGGCGAAGGTACTCGGTGCAGTTCTCCAGGACCTGCTTCTGGGAGTCGGTCAGACCGGGCTTCTTCTTCATCTGCGCGATCTTGGCGCGCAGGAAGCCCAGCATCTCGAGGGTGCTGATGCAGGGAGCGTTGTCCGGACCGGCATCCTTCATGACGAGGGAAACCGCTTCCGAAATGATGTTCAGCATCTCCGGCATGTTGAGACCGGCCATGCCTTCATCTTCGCCCGCTTCCGCCCAGAACTCACCGACCGACCAGTAGGCAATCGCCTTCTTGACCGGCTGGGTGGAGGTGGTGGTGCGGCCGCCGTAGTTGGCGGTGGTGCCGAACGGGTTCGACGACTGGGCGTTCTGGGCGCCCGCGTTGATGTTGCGCTTCTCGACAGCGAGCTGTTCGCCGTCGTACATGCGCGCCCGTTTGACGATGTCGACCTCGGCGTGATCCTTCTTCATGCGGCTGATGACCGCCAGAAGCGCCGTGATCTTCAGCGTCATGGGATCGAAGTGGGGCTGCTGCCGCATCTCCGCGATGGCGGTGCGGTAAGCCTGCTCTTCCTCCGAAACGGACGTGATATAAGGAACATTGAAGATGGCGAGCCGGCGCAGGAACTTGTCCGGGTCAGCCTGTTCCTTCATGAAGCGGGCGTAGGAGCCGTCGTTGGTCTGCCCGATCATCACCGCATCGAGCGGCAGGAAACCCTTGCGGGCGCTGCGGTCGCTGCAGGAGTTGTCGTCACCGCAACCGGCAGGGATCTGACGGTCGTTGGTGGCTTCGAGCAGGATGTCCAGCTCTTCGACGCTGGCAGCGGTGCCGGCATCCTTGGTGGATGCGGCGGAGCCGAACAGCTCGGGCATGTCGACCACACCGCGGCTGCCCATCTCGAGGGACTGGGCCAGGGTGCAGTTGCGTCCCCAGGTGGCGATGCCGAAGCTACGGCTGGAGAGCCGCATGGCAGTCACCTTGATTTCGCCCAGGTTGGGGTTTTCCTTGTCCTGCATGACCTTCTCCCAGCAGTGCTGGCAGGGCTGACCGGAGATGGCCAGCAGGTCTTGCAGGGTGGGCTTGCGCGCAGGCTTGACGTCGGGGTTGCCCTTGGCGGCCCGCACAGCCTGCTTGTACTCTGCGTCGCGATCCGCCGCCGTCATCTTCAGCTGCCGCTCGATCTGAGCGATGCGTTCGACAGGGAGAAGATTGAGCAGATTGATCGGATTCTCGTGGACAGGACATCCGTCCACGGCGTAGACGACTTCACCTTCGAGGGCTTCCTTGAAGGCGTTGGCGAGAAAGCTCTTGCCGGAACCGGGTCCACCCTTGAGGAGGATCGCCAGGCGCTGCTGGTAGCCGTTGGCGGCAGCGGCGCGCAGATGGTTGAGGAGTCGAGCGACGACGCGCTGCGAACCTCGCACATCCTTGAAGGCGTTCCAGGTCGGGATGCCCATTTTCTTGAGCATCTTCAGGTAGGGACGCAGTTCCTGCGGAGAGATGTCGATTTCGACCTCGCCCTTGGATTCGATGGCTCGAACCAGGGTCGCGGCGGCGGAGTCGGCCACCTCCGGGGTACTCGTCAGTCGGACGAGAAAATCCCGGTAGGAGATGGTCTCCACCACGTTTGACCGCAGGCCGAGCAACTCATGAAGCTCTTGGCCAGTAGATGACATAAGTGGTGCCTCCTTCTTGAGGAAGTTGCTGCAATGGCTCCCGCGGGGCGCCATCGCAAGTTACAGAATCAGGCGGAAAATCACTCGCGCAGAATCAGCCAGCCGTCAAGGACAGCCGACTTGTTTAGCACGGGCTCATCTTCGCCGCCGACACAAAAACTGCCGTCACCCAGGTTGAGTGATTGGCGGAGTTTGCGCAGCAGAACAGCAAAGGTTGGTACAGCTCTCACCAGCAGAACCAATGGCAGCTCGGTCAATCAATCAACACTCACCAACCTTGGCAGGTCGATGTTCACTGGGTGTGTTGACTGGACCTACATCAGGTGGGAGTTGAAGTTGTGTTTATGGCTGCCGGGGTTTGGGGTTTGGTGGTTTGTGTAGGGGTCCTGCGGTTTGAGATGGAATACCAGTGAATATGTCCAACGTATCAGAAGTACTAATTACCTCAAAACATTTGTTGGGTCTCATTTATCGGTCTTTTCAACATCCTAAAGAAAAGGCTAACCGCTCTTGATAACACCCCTTGTTTGGTAAGCTTTAAAGGGCTGGAATGTCTGAATCTGTGTGCTTGATATGGGGTTTGCAAGGGGGTGTTGGGGTTTGCCTTTTGTGGCTTATTTTTGGGGTATGGCGGCGGGACGGAAACAACGGTGAAAACGCGCTAATAGTGTGGGTTTTGAGGATTGTGTTTACTTAATCCGTACATGAGGTTCTTAGCGCGGTTGCGCGAGGTCTGGGGATGGATTTCCAAAGCGCCGACCGACGCCAATATTTCTGACTATTACAGAAAGAATGGGCTCTCTGGCCTGCTTGGCCGAACCTGGAGTCTTTTGTATTGCCAATCTATATAGATGTGATCTCGATAAATGCGAACTCGCTCAGTTTGATTGGGCTCAGTTTGATTGGGCTCGCATTCTCAAATAAGATTCGATGAACTCATCTAGGTCGCCATCAAGTACAGCTTCGACCCGGGGGGTCTCAACCTTTGTCCGGTTATCCTTGACCAGGCGGTCATCTAAAACATAAGAACGGATGGCATTGCCGAAGGTAATTTGGACATTCTCGCCCTTGAGTTTGGAGAGTTCTTCTTCTCTTTCTTGTTGTCGCAGAGCAAGCAGTTTAGACCTGAGCAATTCCATGGCTAAGGCACGATTTTGTAGCTGACTGCGTTCTTGTTGGCATTTGACGGCAATGCCCGTGGGTTTATGCACTATGCGAACAGCCGATTCCACTTTGTTGACATTCTGCCCGCCGGCACCACCTGATCTCATGGTGTCCACTTCGATATCGTCATCCTTTATATCGATAAGGTTATCTATGTTGTTCATGATCGGTGAAACATCCACCGCAGCAAAGCTTGTCTGTCTCGAATCATTTCCGGCTTTGAAGGGGGATTTGCGGACCAGTCTATGCACACCCTTCTCGCAGCTCAGATAACCGTAAGCAAAGGGACCATCAACGCGGAATGTTACACCTTTCAGTCCGGCTTCTTCGCCTGGTGATTGGTCTAACATCTCGACCTTGTATTCTCGTCGGTCGCACCAACGTGTGTACATACGCAGAAGCATCTCGGTCCAGTCTTGGGCATCGGTGCCGCCGGCGCCGGCGCTGATGCTGACGATGGCGGAAGAGTCGTCATATTCGCCGCTCAAGAGTCTGGTTATTTCAAATTTGGTCAGCTGGGCATCCAGGCTATTGAGACTTCTGGCCAGTCCCTCTGCCTCGTTTTCGGCTGATTCTTCTATACTCAACTCAAGCAAGACTCTGATGTCGGAGGCTTGCTCGCGCCAGTTTTTCAATTGGTCTAGGGTGTTTTTGAGGCGGCTCATCTGCTGAGTCACCTTTTGGCTTTCTTTTTGATTGTTCCAAAATTCAGGATTGAGGGTTCTTTCGGTTAAATCATGTAATTCGGCTTCGATGCTATCGGTGTCAAAGATAGTCGCCGACTTTCGCCAAGCGCTCCTCAATTAGTTCTAGTTCTCTTCTTAGTTCGCTCAGGGTCATGATTTTGCCGGGTTTGATTTATGGGTAGAATTGAATTTAGTTGTTACTGTTTGCAGCTCTTAATGCTAGCTGCTTGGAGACCCCTGGCGAGCCCTTTATTCTCTTTTTTTATTGGTTTGTTTTAAGTGCATGACCATTTCTTTCTGGCTCAATGAAAAGTCGCAGGAGCAAAGCCTGCGGAAATGCGATCTGGTTGTAATCGGTGCCGGTCTCACCGGTGCCAGCACTGCCTACTTTGCCAGACGGCTTAAGCCCGAGCTGGACATTATTGTTGTAGACAGCGGCCGAGTGGCTGGTGGCGCCTCGGGGCGCAATGCCGGATTTGTCTTGCGAGGCATTAGTCGCTATTACGACAACTGTATAAAAAAGTACGGGAGAGACAAAGCGCGGCTGATCTATCGGCTTGGGGAAGAGAATCAAGCTTTGGTGAAAGAGTTTATGGCGGGGCATGGCGTTTCGCTTGATTATGCCGCTAGTGGCTCTTACATTCTTGCTTCTTCTATTGAAGAATTGGAAGAACTATTGGCTTCTGCCGAACTCATGAAGGAAGATGGTTTTGAACTCAAGTTTCACAGACAAGACCCCCTAGATAGAGGCTTTTATGGGGCTATAGAAAATACAGGCGATTTCGGCATTAATCCAGTCAAGTTAGTCAAGGCTTTGTTGGCTGCCTCTGAAGCGCGAGTGTTTGAGCAAGAGACTGTCTTGCATCTGGAATGTGATGGGCGAGTAAACCTTCATACTTCCTCTGGTGAAATAGAGGCGGAGGCGGTGGTATTGGCAAATAACGCTTTCATGCCGCTTCTCCTCAAAGAATTGCTTCCACATATCAAGCCTGTGCGCGGGCAAATGCTGGCAACAGCACCATTAAGAAAGCGGCTCCTGGACAGAGTTTGTTATGCCAATTATGGCTTTGAATACTTCCGCCAATTGCAAGATCTGCGGCTGCTCGTCGGTGGCTCTCGCCAGCATTTTGCTAAAGAAGAAGAAGGATGGGGTGAAATGATCACCGCGCCCTTGCAGGAGGTGCTTGAGCATTACATCAAAGAATATTTTCCCGAAGCAGCCGGCGTGCCTATCGAGTATCGCTGGTCAGGAACTATGGCGTTTACAAATGATGGATTGCCTTTGCTTGGCCGTTGGCTGGGGGCGGATTCAGATGGAGTCTATTTGGCCGGTGCCTGCAATGGTCATGGTTTAGGCTTAGCCATGAGTCTAGGGCGCTCTGTGACAAGGTTGATTTACCAGAATGCCGGAGCAAACTCGGTGGATGGCCTCTCGGCAGAAATTTTCGATTGCAATCGCTTAAGAACGCCTCAGGTGAGGGCTGATAGTCAGCTTGTCGGTGGACCCTGAGCAGATTCTATTGGAGCGGTAGCTCTCGCTCTAGTAGGGCGGACTCCCTTATTCTTGGAAGGTGACGGTGCCGGGACCTATCGATTCGCCCTTAGGAATGGTGCGCATGCTCAGGTCTTGCTTGAGTGAATTTTTGGCTTCAACTCCCATAGCTTTCAGCTTGATCACTACACCGTCTTGAGGGAAGTCTAAGTTAGGTACCATCACTTCCAGGCTAGTGTCTGTCACTCTTGATACTGTGGCTTGTAGTCCATTGAACGTAACGACGTTGTCGTTGGCATTCTTAGCAAAGCCTTTGCCGTAAATTGTAATTGGGCTATTGGCTGGACAGGCAACCATATTGGTACCTGACAGTTCCGGCACTACCTTTACTTTAATAAAGAGTTGATCGCTCTTAACCCCGGCGATAGTGAGGTCGACAGATTGCTTGCCGCCTTCTACGCCAGCCGGCATAGTAAAGTTGATCTGTTTGTCGGTGACACTGTCAATGGTGGCAGATTTCTTGCCGACGGCAATCTGATAAGCGCTGGCAGTTTTAGGCAGGTTCTTACCAGATATGGTCACTTTGTCGCCCGGTGCAGCCAGATCTGGTTTGATCTCTGAAACTTTGATTTTAGGTGTTGTTACAACCCAAGTAAGTGTCGATCCTGAGGAACCATAGGTTTGCACTTCCATCTGGGTATCGCCGCCAGCAAGAATATCACTCATATTGAGTGAAATAGAGTCTTTGCCTTTGAAATCGGCTTCTGAAATGATTCTTCTGCCATTAATAAATATGCGGATGCCCTTTAGCTTTAGTTTGCCATCAGCGCCATTGTTCAGGGTCATGGTCAAAGGTAGAACGTCTTGTCCTTGCTTAAGACTGACCGTACTCATGCTCGACTTCCAGTTATTGCCCACATGGGTGATTGTGGTGGGTCCTGCGAGAGCAACCAGGTCGGCCGGCGCTTGGGTCTGTTGTACCGGAGCCGGCTGCGCAGGGGCTGGTGTCTTGCTTGTTTTAGATTGGGTGGCGGCTGTCTGCGGAGCGGCTTTAGGCGCTGCTTGTTGGGCCAGTGCTTGATTTGCCAGCAAACCTAAAGCAGAGAGAGCGAGGCAGGTTGTAACGCCATTTCTGATACTTTTGCGATTCACTTTGGATGCTCCGTTAAAACTACCGCTGAATGCTTTCGATTATAGTCTCTTGGAAGCTGCCTGCGCTTCCCATAATATATACTAAAATATATAGCAGATAATGAAAAAAAAGAAACTGCCGGAAATAGCTTGAGCTACTTCCGGCAGCGAACCGATATCGGTTTCTTTTTGGGTCAGTGCTGCTCCATCACCTCGCGCGCCCAGAGGGTTTCCGGCACAGGCGTGCCGTCCGGACTGCGCAGGGCGAGGAAGTACATGGGTCCGCCGTGATGGAGGACTTCCTGCACGAACTCGTCGAGGACGCGTCCGTCGTGCAGGGTGTAGCGGTGCAGCTGGGCCAGGGGCACGCTCGGGTCGAGGGTCTTGATGTCCCCGATCACTTGCTTGCGAGCCACCGGCACGGCGCGGCGGCGGTTGAACTTGACCTTCTTGCCGTCCGGCAGAATCATGGTGCCGATTTCGCGGACCATGAGCTTCTTGAGAACCAGCTTGCGCCCTTGCGGGTTGAGACCGTAGAACTGTGCCATTCGCATGGTGTTGCTCCTTAGATAGATAGAGGTTCAGAGACATGGGGCGTTGTTGGCTGTCTCTTCCTGGCCCCTGGGCAGGACCGGCTTTACCGGTGAGACAGAATCAGACACCGAAGAGCCAGCAATAAGCGATGTTCAACTCAGGGCTTTCGCCGACTGCAGAGAGGTTGAAACAGTGCGTTATTGCTGGTTCTTGGTGTTTGTTTTTGAACTTGTGTGGATGAGATAGATACTGACAACCTATGCTTCTTTGTTCTCAGCAGCAAATAAAAATTGAACGAAAAGGCTGGTAAGTAAATGTGTAGAGGTGGCGCGGGTCGCGCAAGCAGGCGGGCGCTACAAAATTGTCTTTCTTGCCGCCTTGCCAATTGGTGCAGCAAAATCTGCCGTTACATCCTTTAACGTGCGCTGCCAGGGTCTATTTCTCTTGCCCTTTAACCTTATAATCCGTTGGTTGGTTATATATACGTTCTTACTTTTCTT
>JAIETF010000087.1 GCA_019745415.1 Candidatus Obscuribacterales bacterium
ATTTGCATTACCTCTGACATCAGATTCAGCAAGGCCGGGCGAAGACAATCCATCCCTACTGAAAGCTAATCCAGCTAGATCATCGGTGCCTCTCTGCGCTAAATTTTCTGCGACTTTTTCTGCCACCTTTTCTGCCACGGATTTTAGGTTCTGGGATGAATATTGATATGCCTGACAAAACGGCACTGAGCTTAGCATAGAGGGCTCTTGTTTACTACCAAGAAAAGACAATGCCTTGAACTACTTGAATAAGAATGTGCCAATCAGACCCAGAAATGGCTTTCTGTGAAAAGTTTATTAGCTAATTATTAGCGCTTTAGTTGAGAATTGTATTTAATGCAGCAACATTCCGCCTCGTCAAAATGAGATAGTCGCTGTCATTTCACTGTTCTTGCATGCCTATCAGAGATGTCTCAGCCACAAACGGCTAAACCTGCAAGCCAAAGCAGACTTGATGCACTAACGGGTCTGCGAATCTTTGCCGCTTTCCTAATTGTCGTTTATCACGGCCAAGGTCATTTCACTTTGCTAGACGACATTCCGCAGCAATTATCATGCTGCCAGGCTGTTAGTTTCTTTTTCATTCTCTCCGGCTTCATTCTCAGCTATGTCTATAGCAACCTGACTAGCTTCGACCAAATAAAAGACTGCTGGATGAAGCGCGTGGCAAGAATTTGGCCCTTGCACATAACAATATTCATCATCAGACTCTTTCTCTTCCCCAAGTACCTTCTCACGTTTCCAGGACCGGCTAACACCACCTTAGTGACGATTTGCAATCTCGCCATGTTGCATGCCTGGATTCCACTCTTTCAGTTTTATTTCTCGTACAATGCGCCATCTTGGTCTATTTCAACAGAATTCTTTTTCTATCTAGTTTTTCCATTGCTTCTACCTCTGGTCAATAACAGGCCTTTAATCACCTGGCTTAGCGCACTTTCCCTTACAGTCTCCTTTCTCTATTGTTGCAATACCTCAGGCATACCAGAGTTGAGCGACACCTCTGTAGATATGCGCGGCATGCTCTATATAAGCCCGTTTCCACGCCTATTTGAATTTCTTACCGGCATGTGTCTGGCTAAACTGTACAGAGGTAAGTTTCAACATCTGCAAATCGCTGCATCGTTTGCGACTTTATTGGAAGTAAGCGCTCTTTTAGTTTCGGGTTGGCTTATGTGGAATACCAAACCTATTGCTCACTTTCTTGCCACAACCTGGGCGCTTGGACCAGCCACAAAGTACTGGTGCATTCAAGCCGGAGCGCCAATTATTGGCTTCGCATCTATAATCTTTCTAGCGGCCATAAACAAAGGCATCGTTTCTAAATTTCTTTCGCTCAAGCCACTTGTGTTTCTAGGCGAGATAAGTTTTGCAATGTATTTGCTGCATCATCCGCTCTTGTGCTACCACGGTCTATATTTGCCTCAGTTTAGAAACAACTTCTATTTTCTTCTTTTCCTAACAATTCTAACCATCGGCAGTCATTTTCTCTTCCGTTTTGTTGAAACCCCGATGCGTAAACTAATCGTTAACGGTTTCAACACTGGCAAAGAGAAGAAAGTAGGAAAACTACAATCCAGAAGCACTTTTGTTTATGCCGGCGAGCTACTTGTTCTATTGCTTGCAATCTCCCTCAGTCATCCCCAAATCAAGGGGGCGCATATCGCTGCTATAGACAAGAAAGAAAGTCTCTTTCAATGCTTTGAGCTTGATAAAGATCTAGCCCTGCTAGCCGGTAAACTCTCAACTGATCGCAGCAAATTACTTCTCTTATGGCAAGCTAATCTGCCCCTCAAGACACGCCAAATTCTTCGCCTGGATTACCTCGATCAGGACGGCACAATACTAGCCTCGCAGCAGCTCAAACTCACCGCTCGAGAGATCAAAATCGAACCTGACACCTGCTGGCTCGAGGAGATAGACCTGATCAAGAGCAAGCTGGACAATGCTGAAAGTCTTGCCTTAACCGTCTATGATCAAGGCAATGCAGCAAAGAAGATCACCAGCACAAAAAGTGCCGATAACCTTGCCATCACCAATGATGGCATAGAGAAGACTGGGGTCAAAAGGGATGACGAGACGACCATTCGCTTTGCCATTAAGCCTCAATATCATTCTTCCGGCTTATAGGCATACTCCAACAAAATCTCTTTATCAACGATATCCAAAGTTGCCTCATCTGTTGCCTCCAATACCACTGGCGGTGCTACACCAGCCTGGTATGCCTCAAACCAGCGAGCAGCACAAAGGCACCAACGATCTCCTGGCTTGAGCCCTGGAAAACCAAAGCGCTCGTTTGGAGTACTTAAATCGTTGCCGCGCTTTTTTGTATACTCCAAGAACTCCTTACTGACTACAGCACAGACTGTATGCAAACCAGGATCCTCTTCGCTTGCCACACAGTAACCGTCGCGGTAGAAGCCAGTTGCTGGAGCCTGACAACAAGGCACTAGATTAGAACCTAGAATGTTACGAATAACACTCATTCCTGCTTCTCCTGTTTAGCATCAGTTTCAGAAGATGAACTTACCGCCGAGCTCTCACTATCTTTCACAGCCTCTGTAGAATCAGATTCAGATGATGACCTTAGCTCCGCGCTCTCAGTATCTTTCACCGCCTCCTTAGAATCAGTATCAGACGATGAGCCGACCTCTAAACTCTCAGTATCCTTCACCGCCTCCGCAGCACCTGCTTCACTCGCAACAATAGCATCAGCGGTCGGTTCAGTCTCGGTCTTTGCCTTTAGATCATCTTCGGGCTGAGATTGACTGGTCTCCAATGGAAGCGCTGGCGATGGAGTTTCCGAAGCTGAATTGGAGGTCGGGGCGTCCGGATCGCGGGACACTAGACCCTGACTGACAAGCAAAGAACGAAGGGGATCAAGCACAAGTAGAGGCATCCTAAATTGATGAACACTCCCGTCGCGAGTCAGTATAGAGACGGTACCACCGCCGACGGTGCTGAGATAATTTATACTCTCGATCTGTCCCCTTTGAATACTGACATTGGTCGAACCAAACCATGCTGAAAATGCTTCAGGAACAAAGACTAAGCGATCGGAAGTAACAACGAAACGACCAGGCTTATCTTTATAGAATGTCAAAAAGAAAGAGCGAACAACTGTCTCTCCTTGCTGTGGTTTGAATCTGGAACCAGCGAATACGACTGCGAAAATTGCAGCGAATGCCAGAAACACAGAGGCCCAAGCAGTCAAGAAAGTACCGAGAAACTCACTCCAGGATTCCTTCAACCTGAGAACATTAGCCTTGAAGCCCTCAGCCAAGCTGCCGACGAAATCGCCCTTTTCTGAAAGAAGAATCCCTAATCTGGCGTGACCTAATGCCGATTCAGGCACCATCTCGCAAGCTTTGCGACAAGCGGCAACCTGACCATCCAAATCGCCAAGTTTGCCAAGGCAAGACGACATCCCCAAATAAGCATTCACGTAATGAGGATCAATTTCGCTAGCCAACTTAAAACATTCAAGCGCCTTTTTATAATTGCCAGTCTTAGCCAAGACAACAGCAAGATTAGAAAGATTGCTAGCCGATTTAGAGTCAAGGCGGCAAGATTTCTCTAGAGCAGGAATCGCCTCGTCAAACTTATTCACACTAGCCAGAGAACGCCCCAACACGGCATAGGCCGGTGCAAAATCACTTTTCAGACCAATGCACTTACGCGCGTGGACAATACTAAGGGAGAAGTTGGACTCCTGACCATATATAAGGCTCAACAAGTAATGGGCTTCGTATATATCAGGCGACTTCTCAACCAGTACCAACAAGTGCTTGCGAGCAAGGTTTGGCTCTCCTTGCTCGTAAGCTGCCTTTGCCGCTTTCAACTGCGTCACCAGATCACTGGTGCCTGTCGATGCGACTTTGTTGCCTTCTTGGGCGGAAGCGTCGTTAAGCGATACCAAGCAGCACAACGATATAGACAACATCGCTGCCATAAACAGTTTAGATAAGGAAAACATATATACCCTTTGCCACCACTAATAGAGGCACAAGGCGAAGTAGTTATACAATTTATTTCTTCTGACTATATTATTCAAACTTCGCCTAAGCGCGATTACAACTGAAAGAGGAACACCTGTAAATCTGCCAAGCAAAGTATACGTAAGATTGATGGCCTTAGCAAGGAAAACTATAGCGAACAATCTTTTGTTGATGGAACTGATAGCTACTTATCTTCTCCGTCAGACATTCGGTAGAAATATTCGCTCCAAGATTAAGTAATTCAAGGTTGGCTCAAAACCTAGTTTCTCCAAACCCTATACACCTCGATCTCCAGAGAAACATGCCTTGCTCGGTCAATGCAACAGAAGAGACACTCAGCCAGTCGCAATCGACAAGTTAGGGTCAAACGGCTTCGCTTTAGCGATAAGCTCTAACTGCTGTTCTAAGACTTGACTAAGTCAGTCAAACTCTTCTTCTTCGATTGCAATTTCATCAGACTCTTCGTCTTCATCGGCGTCCGGCTAAACATCCTCTATCAAAGACGCCAAGACCTCTTCCATCACTCTTCTGCATAATGAAGTTATTCGAGGCAGACGAGCCTAATTGACCCGCTTAAGCCTTCCCTGCCAGCATTTATCACGCAAAACCTTCTTAAGAATCTTGCCGCTACCAGTCTTTGGCAACTCAGATAGGAACTCAACTTCTCTAGGAGCCTTATAGTGAGCCAATCTTTCTTTAACGAACTCAATTACTTCTGATTCGCTAACAGAAGCATCAGACTTAAGAACCACGCACGCCTTAATAGACTCGCCCCACTTCTCATCGGGTATGCCAAAGACAGCGCATTCTACTATCTGCGGATGATCATGCAGGGCATGTTCGACTTCTGTCGAGTAGATATTCTCACCGCCCGAAATTATCATGTCCTTCTTGCGGTCTACTATATTTACGTAGCCGTCTTCATCGACAACAGCCAAGTCACCCGTAAATATCCAGCCCTCACGCAAAGTTTCCCGGGTGGCTTCGTCATTATGCCAGTAACCTCTGAAAACATTCGGACCCCTGGCTATAATCTCGCCGACATCTATGCCATTCTTCTCTACACTCTTGCCGTCCGGTCTGACAACTTTCAGCTCGACACCTATAAAGGTGCGTCCGGTCTTGGCTCTTATTGCTTGCACCTCTTGCTTACTTCTCGCTAAATGAGCGGCAAAAGGCAAACTAATAGTCAGGAAGGGACTTGTCTCTGTCATGCCATAGAACTGAATGTAGTCGCAGCCGAAAATCTCTTCCAGCTGTCGCACTGTATCCGGTGCCACAGGAGACCCGGCTGTCATGACTGCTCGCAACTTGGAATAGGAATACTCCCAAACTTTACCGGAATTGAGCAAAGCATTAGCCATGGTAGGCACCAGGGCCGTAATAGTGACATTTTCAGTTTCAATTAGTTTGAGAGCATCATCTGCTTTGAAGTAAGGCATAAAGACATGCTTGCCACCAACCCAGGTGATGGCATAGACCGCCCAAGCATCTACCAAGTGAAACATAGGAGCTATGTGCGCCCAAATGTCTTTGTCGGTCAACTGCAGTTCAGCGATGGCCCCCAATGCATTGCTAGCCACATTACCATGAGTGAGCATAACGCCCTTAGACTGGCCGGTGGTACCGGAAGTGTAATAGAGTTGAGCCAAGTCTTCGCTATAAAGCTCAATATCAAGTGGTTCACGGCGCCAATAACTCATAACGAAACCTTCGTAGTGAGTGCTTTTTACCGTTGTCTGAGGAAGGATACCGGGTCCGAGCCAGGCGACCAGCTTGAGACTAGTAGTGCCACCGGCACTCTCAAGGTCTGAAAGCATCGTAGCGGCACTTCCGGCGAAGTCGGTATGACAAACAAGGATCTCGGCTCCACTGTGCACAAGTATTTCGCGCACTTCTTGTTCTGAAAGGCGGAAGTTGATTGGAGCCAGGACTAGACCCAAGCAGCTGGTGGCATAGTAGAGTTCGAGATACTCAACGCAATTGGGCGCCATACAGGCAACCACTGAACCCTTAGTCAAGCCCAGATCGCGGAAGGCATGAGTTAAGGAAGCAACCCTTTGCCCTAGCTCCGACCAAGACAACCTTTTTAAACCATCGACACAGGCTTCACGGTCAGGCCAAAGTTCTACAGCTCGGCGCAACGAAATTGCCAGATTCACAGGAGTACCTCTTTGAAATTCACCAACACCCGGGATTCCAAAGGCAGTATATACACTTATCATTAGGTGCTGCGGTACAGCCACCTTATCTTAAACAAGCCTCCTGACAACTTCAACTTCTTACATTTTGATTACCATTTCGGCTTGGCTCTCGGGCTGAGTGGTACTCTCGCCTACAGTCTGAATTTTTCAGCACCAAATTTGAATTAATCAAAGCTCATTTCGAATAAGGTAGAGGTTTCATGGGACAGGTAATAGATAAGACTTACAACGGGCTGAAAGTGCCCCAGGGCGAGAAAATCACTTTTAAAGACGGTAAACCGGTAGTTCCGAATAAACCGATTATTCCTTTTATCGAAGGTGATGGAACCGGCAGAGACATATGGAAAGCCAGCAAGCGTGTTATTGACGCTGCAGTTAAGAAAGCCTATGGCGGCGAGAAAGAAATCGCCTGGTTTGAAGTATTTGCCGGCGAGAAAGCTCACGACAATTTCAAAGAGTGGCTACCTGAAGACACCATTTCTGCTCTCAGAGAATTCGGCGTAGCCATCAAAGGTCCCTTGACCACTCCGGTTGGCGGAGGGATCAGAAGTCTCAACGTCACTCTGCGTCAAATCTTCGACCTTTACTGCTGTGTCCGCCCGGTTCGCTATTTCCAAGGCGTTCCTTCACCAGTCGTAGCCCCCGAAAAGCTCGATGTCGTTATCTTCCGTGAGAACACCGAAGACGTTTACGCTGGTATCGAGTATCCCGCCGGCTCTGCCGATGCGAAGAAGCTTATCGAACTTATCGAGTCGCTTCCTGGCGCCAAGAAAATCCGTCCCGACTCAGGTATCGGTATCAAGCCTATATCTGAAACCGGTTCGCAAAGACTGGTCAGAAGAGCCATCGAATACGCCATTCAGAGAGGACGCAAGTCCGTCACCATGGTGCACAAAGGCAACATCCAGAAGTTCACCGAAGGCGCCTTCAGAGATTGGGGCTATCAGATCGCCGAGAAAGAGTTCTCTAAAGAAACAGTTTCAGAAGAAAAACTCTGGGCTGAAATGGATGGCAAACTTCCTGCCGGCAAAATACTCATCAACGATCGCATTGCCGATTCGATGTTCCAGCAAGTTCTCACACGTCCTGATGAGTACTCCGTTCTCGCCACAACAAACTTGAACGGTGACTACCTGTCTGACGCTTGCGCCGCCCAAGTCGGTGGTCTGGGTATAGCGCCTGGAGCCAACATCGGCGATAACTGCGCTATTTTCGAAGCCACCCACGGTACCGCTCCGAAATACGCCGACAAAGACGTGATCAACCCTGGCTCGGTCATTCTCTCTGGAGCAATGATGCTTGAGTACATGGGATGGGGTAAAGCCTGCGATCTCATTCATGAGTCTATGGCCAAGACGATTCAGCAAAAGAAAGTCACTTACGACCTTGAACGCTTGATGACAGGCGCAACCAAACTCAAGACCAGTGAGTTTGCCGACGCCATCATCGAAAACATGGGCTAATTGACCATTTAGCTGGCTAAATAATCTAGAGAGGCGGGTCACTGAATGATCCGCCTCTTTGCTCTAAACTATCGTCGCAGACAGAGGTAAGCCTTGAGCTTAGCTGGAATAAAAGTACTCGATTTTACGCATTTGCTGCCCGGGGAAACAGCAAGCACATTGCTTGCCGATATGGGAGCAGATGTTCTCAGAATAGACAGGTTGGAACCTGGTCTGAACGAAAACCTACCACCAATGGTGGCGGGTGAAAGTCTTTACTATTGGAGTATGCATCGCAATAAGCGTAGGCTCAGACTCAATCTCAAAAAGGAGCAAGCAATTGAAATAGTAAAGTCGCTTGTAAAAAATAGTGATGTAATCATCGAAAACTTCAGACCGGGAGCAATGGAGCGGCTCGGCTTAGCTTTTGCCGACCTCAAGGCAATCAACCCGGCTCTTATCTATTGCTCTATATCAGGCTATGGCAAGGAATCAAAATGGAAAGATCGACCTGGACACGATCTTACCTTTGTGGCGGAGGCAGGCATACTAGATGAAACCAGGGATGAAAATGGTATACCTATAGTGCCTGGCATTTTCGTTTCAGACTATATGTCGGGTGTCTATGGAGCACTAGCTGTAGTATCAGCTCTTTTTGAGAGAACCATTACAGGTCTAGGCAAGCATGTTGAAATAAGCATGTTCGAGAGCGCTCTTTCCACTCTTGGTGTCGTTGCCACCTCTATGCTGCACCCATCTCAAGCAGGCAAAGAGAGAGAAACCAGGTATCCTGAAGCTTTACCCAATCATAGACTCTATCGCTGCAAAGACGGTCGTTATCTTGCCGCAGCCCCCGTCGAACCTCAGTTCTGGATGATCTTTCTGGAGAAAATCGGTCGCCCTGACTTAATGGGCAAACATCCGATCAAAGACAAGGTCTATCTGATGCAGCAGATCGCACCTGAATTAGAACGCAGAACCCTGGCTGAATGGATGGAGATTTTCAAAGAACCGTATTGCTGTGTTTCACCAGTCAATACGGTCGATGAAGCGCTAGACTTTTTACCGGAAGGAAGGCAGAGAGTAATTAGCGAAATCGATCATCCGACCTTAGGAAAGATCTCACAAATGAAAAATCCGATATATCAGTTATATCGAAACTGGTCAGAAGCACAGGCTGACTTCATTTGCAAAGATACAAAGGAGGTGGCAAGCCAGGTCTTACGCACTCTGGGATATGGGGATGAGGATTTGGCGCATCTGCGCGAAGATGGCGTGATTGAGTAGAGGATAGCCAATAAAAGCCGGTTGCAAACCATCAAAATCAAGTTGAATCTTAGTATACTTAGGCGGTAAATCCATTTACTAAGTGAGCTTGTCCAAATTGAAGGGCGGTTACTGCCACGTCTCAGTGCTCAATTTTGTCTTTTGCCTAGTTGCTTTTGGCCTGCAAATTGCCACAGGCTCTCAGCCCGCTCAAGCGCAAGATGATGCCAAGCCAGAGCTGAGACCACCGCTCGCCGCCAGCGTCTACAAGCTTACGGTGACAATAAACGAAGCGGTGGAGACTGCAAAGAAGAGATATCCCTCACTTTCTAGATCAGACAGCGAAACAAAACTCGCAGGTCACGAAATTACAGTGGCAAAGACCCAATACTTGCCTCGTATGGATATGCTCCTGCAAGAAGCCAGAGCTACACAGAACGTCAATGCCGGCACTATCCTGCCTCAGTTTTTGAATGTTATTCCCATTCAGTCGGGACCAGGTGTAAACACCTCTAAATTCAGCAGCATATTCAACTCGAATGCCGGCATGAACTTTTCATGGGAACTCATTGACTTTGGTAAGCGTAAAGCCAATGTCACCGTAGCCAGACGCGGTCAGGACAGGGCAAAAGCTTCATACAATCTAACCAGTCTTGATGTGGAGACAAGAGCTGCAGACAGCTTTATCAAAGTACTGATGGCCAAAAAGCAGATTATGGCTTATCAAGCCACTCTGGAAAGAATGCAGGAATGGGCGAAAGTAGTGCACACACTCTGCGACAAGGGTCTTAGACCTGGCGTAGATGCGGCCAGAGCAGATGCTGAAGTATCGCTTTCCAAAATAGCCCTGATAGATGCAGAAAGAGAAGCTGAACTGGTGGAACAGGACCTCGCCGAATCTATCGGCATGGCCGGTTCGCTCATAGCCACTGTTGAAGGTCCGCTTCTAGCTATGCCCCCAGAAACTCCTAACTTTAGAACTCTAGGCGATCTATCCAGACATCCTTTAGCCCTGCTTAGATCAAATGAAGTAGCAGTATCAAGAGCCAAACTGCATTATCTAGACCGGTCCTGGTATCCGCACCTCTGGTTGGAATCGGCTATCTGGGCCAGGGGCTCGGGCGATAAACGCATCACGCCGCCTGTGGCGGCAGGCATTCTGCCAAAGAACGCCAACTACGCAGTCGGCTTTACTTTGCAGTTTCCAATCATGGATTACTACAAAATAAGAGCCCAAAAGTTTGTCGAACGTTCTTCAATTCAAGCCAGACAAGCGGAATATGATCTGGCTATGCAGGAACTAATTAAGCAAGACGCGAAAGCCAAGATCATGCTCGATAGAGCCAAGGAAGTGGCAAGAGAAACACCGGTCTTGGTTGAAGCGGCAAGAGAAAATGAAATCAAGGCAAGAGAAAGATATAGGGTAGGGCTGACCAATGTTGTGGAAGTAGCTGAAGCTGAGCGCATCAGAGCTAAAGCAGAGGTCGAAGATGCTATTTCGAAGGCGCGAGTCTGGCAAGCCATGCTGGCCACAGCCTATGCCCATGGAGACATCAAGCCCTTTCTCAAGCTGGTAGAACTATCGCAAAAACAGGGAGGTACTCCCTGATATGTGGCTGCAAATTTTTGCCATGAAACGACCGATTACTGTCATTGTGGCAGTGATAAGCATAATGCTTGGCTCTATCTTTGCCATTACTTCTATGAAGGAAGACATCTTCCCCGACCTCAACATGCCGGTCATTTATGTTGTCCAAGGTTATGGCGGTATGGCTCCGGATCAGATGGAAGGGTACATAGTATCAACCTACGAAGTGCACTTCCTCTATGTGCCTGGGGTGGATCATATCGAGTCGCAGACTATTCAAAATCTTTCGATGATGAAGGTCTATTTTCATCCTGGCACTAATATGTCTGAAGCACTTTCCACCTGCGTAGCCATGGTGAGCAGAGCCCGCACCCTGATGCCTCCGGGCACTCTTGAACCTTTCGTCTTACGCTTTGATGCCGGAAGTTTGCCTGTTGGCCAGCTCGTCTTATCGAGCAACACCAAAACAATAGATCAATTGCAAGACCTTGCCTTTGTTAGAGTGAGACCCGAGCTAGGAACCATACCTGGTGCCTCGGCGCCGCCGCCCTTCGGAGGCAACGCCCGCACAATTGTAATCAGCGTAGACTCAAACAAATTGCGCAAATTCAATATATCTGGAGACGCCATCGTAAACGCGCTGGCTACGGGCAACAAAGTAGTTCCTGCCGGCAATGCCCGCATTGGCGACTATCTGCAAATCACGCCAATTAATACAGACCTTCCTGATATTCATCAACTAGATAAACTACCAATCAAGATGGGGGCGGGTCCAACAGTCTTTATGCGCGACGTCGCCGAGGTAACCGATGCAAGCGATATTCTTGCCGGCTATGCGCTTCATAACGGCAGACGCACAGTCTATGTCCCGGTTGTAAAACGAGCCGATGCTTCTACTATTTCTGTCGTAAATGCTGTCAGAGAGCATTTACCTATAATGCAAAAGCTCCTGCCAGAAGACGTCACAATCAGCTATGAATTCGACCAGAGCAAGCATGTCACTGATTCAATCAAAGGGGTTCTCAATGAGGGCCTTTTGGGAGCCATATTGCCTGGTCTGATGATCTTTCTTTTCTTGCGAGATCTCAGAGCCACCCTTATCGTAGTGACAACCATTCCCTGCGTATTGCTGGGAGCCTGCCTTTCACTTTATATCACCGGTCAGACTATCAATATGCAGACCCTTTCGGGTCTGGCTCTTGCTATAGGCATACTTGTAGACGAAGCCACAGTCGATATAGAAAATATCCACGCCCATATGGCCAGGGGCGAACCAGTGACAAGAGCCACACTTAAGGCCGGTTTTGAAACCAGGGTCCCACGCTTACTAGCAATGCTCTCCATTATTGCTGTGTTTGTGCCCGCCTTTTTCATGACCGGCGTAACCCGGGCTCTGTTTGTGCCACTTTCTCTGGCTGTTGGTTTTTGCATGGTCTGGTCTTTCTTTATGTCCAGTTCCTTGGTGCCGGTAATGGCAGTTTATTTGATCAAACACAAGAAGGCCGAAGAAGAAAAAGAGGGATTTTTCTCGCATTTCAAGAATGCCCATGCAGCTCTTGTTGCCAAACTAATGCAATGGAAGAAAGCTATCATTCCGGTTTATCTGATTTTCTTTTCCACACTCAGTATTTTTCTCTTCTTTCAGATAGGCCGCGAACTCTTTCCTGATTCTGATACAAACGAATTCAGAATACGGATGAGATGCCCGACCGGTACAAGAGTGGAGGTAACTGAGCAAAGAGCCAAACAAATGCTCGATCTCATAGCCAGAGAAGCCGGGCCGGGTAATGTTGAAGCGACTTTGGGTTATGCCGGACAGCAACCGGTTCAGTTTGTGATCAGCTCTGTCTTTTTGTGGACTAGCGGTCCTCATGAGGCGGTTATCGACGTCAGCCTGAGAAAAGAAGCAAATATTGAGCTACCTGCGTTCAAAGATAAGTTGAGAGAAAAGTTCAAAGAGGAATTGCCGACAATATCTTTCTCTTTTGAACCAGGCGATCTCGTCAGTCAAATTATGAATCTCGGCTCGCCCACACCAATCTCTGTGATTGTCAAAGGTCCAGATCTAGAGCGTTGCAAAGAATATGCCGGCAAGATAAAAGAAGAAATGGCAAAAATCCCTTACCTGCGAGATTTGCAATTCGGGCAACCTCTTGATTATCCAACCGTTAATATCAATATCGATAGAGAAATGGCCGGACAGTTCGGACTGACTCCGGCTAAAGTGGGCGACGCTCTGGTACCCGCCACATCAAGCAGCCGCTACATACTCGAAAACTTCTGGATGGATAGAAAAACCGGTGTAGCCTACCAGGTGCAGGTACAAGTGCCGCAAGAACAAATACAGTCACTAGAGGCACTCAAGAACTTCCCTACTATGCTGAGCGATCAGCACGAACACCCTCTTTTGAGAGATTTGGCATCAGTGACATTCGGACATTGTGCTGGCGAATACGACCGCGACAATATGATGCGTTTAGTCTCACTAACAGCAAATATCAAGGGTATGGATCTTGGCAATGTCGGTAAATTAGTTGAAGAAGCAATTCATCGAGCAGGCAAGCCGCCACGAAGCGTGAGAGTAAAGCTGGCGGGACAGGCACCGGTCTTGAATGATACTTTCTCGCACCTCTTTCTTGGACTATCTCTGGCAGTCGTGGTGATCTTCCTCATGCTTACCGCTTACTTCCAATCACCCAAGCTGGCTGTTGTTGTTCTGTCTACGGCGCCTTCTATCGTTTGCGGCGTGCTAGTCATGCTTTACTTGACCGGCACCACCCTAAATATAGAATCTTTTATGGGTGCAATCATGTCGATTGGTATCGGAGTAAGCAATGCCATCTTGCTGGTCAACTATGCCGAGATGAGCCGACTAGAGGGTAAGTCTGCCGAAGAGGCAGCTCTGCACGGAGCACAAGAAAGACTAAGACCAATACTAATGACCTCTATAGCTATGGTATCGGGGATGATACCTATGGCCTTGGCTCTCAGCGAAGGCGGCCAACAAAGCGCTCCACTTGGACGCGCTGTTATCGGAGGGCTTACCATGTCTACACTGGCAGCCTTGACTGTTCTACCGCTCTTTTTTGCCGTGGTACAGAAGAATAGTTCGAGGACTTCGCCTTCTATACACCCTGACGACAGAGGAGAATGAGACAGTAGCCGTGAAGAAACAAGCCATAGTCTTACTCTTGGTACCCATGCTGGCCGGCTGTCAAAGCAAAGGGGAAAATAGCCCTTCTCGTAAAGAAGAGTCGCTCATTCAAAAGGTGCCGGTAGTTAAAGTATTGAAGCGCTCGCTATTTAGAATTGATGAGTTGCCAGGCGAAATTCAAGCCTATCAGGATGTGGCTATCTATCCTAAGGTGCCTGGATTTATAGAATGGATTGGAGTGGATAGGGGTTCTATCGTCAAGAAAGGTCAGGTCATGTGCCGCCTGACCGCACCAGAACTCAAGGCTCAACAAGAGGAATATCTCTCCAAATCGAGATCTATGCAGAACGCCCTCTTTGAGGCGCAATCAAGACTATCGGCGGCAAGGGCTGCTCTTCTGGAAGCTAAGGCGCAGTTGGCAGGCGATAACGATACATATAAACGCACTAAAGAAGCCTCTCTAACGCCAGGGGTTATCGCACCTAATGATGTCATCGTGCTTGAAGAAAAAGTACAAGCAGATAAAGAAAGGGTGAAAGCCTGGGAAGAGAATGTACAGTCGGCTATGAATGCCGTCAAAGTTACTACGGAGAGCCTAGCCGCCTCAAAAGAGGCAAGCGAGAATTACAAAGATATTGCCGACTACCTGATTATTAAAGCGCCCTTTGATGGCTATGTCACTGAAAGAAACATGCATGTGGGCAGCTTTGTCGGACCGCTGGGTAAAGGTGCATATCCACCAATTATTAGAGTCCAAGAACTCGGACTTTTGAGAATTGTTACCCCGGTGCCGGAAGCAAATGTGGCTGGAGTAGTGCCTGGAGCCCCGGTTGAATTTACTGTCTCCACTCATCCTGGTGCCAAGTTTGTAGGCACTGTAGCAAGACTGGGAAACTCTCTCGAACAAAAGACCAGGACTATGCCTGTAGAACTGAACTACCTAAACCCACAGTGGAAGATACTACCAGGCATGTTTTGCCGTGTACTCTGGCCCACCAGAAGAGAAAAGCCATCACTATTTGTTCCGCCCCAATCAGTAGAGACAAAGTCGACTCTATCGACATTTGTATGCAAGATCGAAAATGGTCTGACCTATTGGGTGCCCGTCGAGAGGGGCGAGATGATGAATGGCCTTACCGAGGTTTTTGGAAATCTCAAAGAAGGTGACTTAGTTGCCAAAGACTGCACCGATGCTTTGAAGCCGAATACCAAAGTAGAGACTATTTTGTCTGAGCCGACAGAGCTTGAGCCAAGAAAAGTATATGAAACACATGGCACCATATATCACACACCTGATGCAGAAAGACTGGACTTGCAAAAGACAAAGACTTCGCCCATAGTTGATCAGCAATAAATTGATCAGCAATAAATTGATCAACTTTAAAAAGTCTATCGGCTTGACTGTTTCTTCCAGGTCTCTAACAGATCTCTATCTAGAAACTTACCCAAAAGTCCGCTGTCGGTAAGATATTGCAGGAAGGAAGCAAGATCAGGCACTTTCTTTACCTCGTGCCTGTATGTATGCAAAATGAAGACATCTGGAAAGCGGTATGTTTCAACCGTAAAACCTTTGGAAATATCTTCAATTCTGTCCTTAGATAAAGCCAAGCGATCGCAGACCACTCCGCCCTTAATGTCTCTCGAATTGAGCATCATCTGACACATCATGCCAAAGTCCCAGACCCCATCAAAAATGGGCGCCCAATTAACATAACGCGGACAGCCAACTAGAAAGATAGATGACTTGTTGGTATAAGCCGCTTTGTTCTGCAATAAGGTCTCAATAACAGTGCGTTGCAGCAGCCAGGAAAGTTGCCATTGCTTGGCAGTCACAAGGTCGGCTAGGCAATAAAAGCTCACCAAAAGAAACAAACAGCCTGCTGGCAAAACCACCGATAGTTTTGCCATTACTGAATTCCCGTATTTAAGAAAGCCTTCCTTCAAGCTGACCGTCAAATAACAGACCAAACCCGAGATTACCAAGGAACCGCCAAGCCCTCCTCCGGTATTGACCCGATTGAAGATGCTTTCGATGAGGGGATGATACTCTTTATTGAGACCGAAGATAGAATAAGAAAAAAGTATAGCTATGAAGCCCAAAAATGAAGCGCGCAGATAAGTCTTCTTGGCTTGAGCTATAGACTCTCTCTTGGTCTCATTTCGCAACACCAGAAAGCTTAGAGCAGTCATTAGCAAGCCCAAGCCCAACATCGGTATAAGTATATTCGGACTGGAGAGATAACCTTCAAGCCATATTCGCTGACCAATTTCTTGAAAGAGCTTAGGACCGAGCTGAATGTTTAGACCGTCTACCAATGTGGAGGCTATTTCAGCAATGTCAAAAACCGGCACATGCACCAAAGGTTGAACAAACATAGGAATAAATATCTTCTGATAGACAACAAAGGCCAGCACAGGTAAGGCAAAGAAAATACCGGCGAGGAAAAAATACTTAACTCTTGCGTCTTTGTTTGGCACTGCCTTAGCAAGAATAAGAGCATTAAAGACAGCAAATGGCAAAAATAGCTCATAGTTGAAAATCCCGGCGGCGAAACTTAGCCAAGAAAGAAAAACAATCAGACGACCATGTTTTTTGGCTGATGTAGATAGATCCGCTAGCCAGAGACTAAAAGTACAAAAGAAGAGTGAAAGAGAGACCGAATTACACATTACCCAATAGTGGGTGGTGTCATGGCGAGGATCGAGCAATGCCAGACTGGCAGCAATTAATGCTAAGCCCTTACTGGCGAAGACTCTGACCAGCAATAGATAGAAAAAGAAAATCGCCAGAACTTCAAAAAAAGCATAAGTAAAGTGATAGCCAAACGGCTCTACTCCAAAGCAAGCCTGCATAAGGGGAAACTGCAGGGCCTCGACAGGTCTCATCGCCACTCTGCCGTCAATAAAGAAGTAATAGGCTATCTTGGCAAAAATATCTCGCGGGGCAAAATGCAGGTAACCTAGCATTGTCCAATCATCTAAATAGAAACCGGTGTTGCGAAAAGTTCTGCCAAATACTGCCAGTTCAAGAAAGGCAAGCCAAACAAACATCAGTGCAGCATGGCTATTTCTTAGTTTCTCTAGAAGAGCAGACATCTTAAGCGAAAGCCGTCAAGAACCGTCGCCGACTGCGGTTTTCTCGGTAGAGAAAGAGCCAATCTCAATAAGCTTCAAAACCAATTCATCAAGATTAGTACTGTGAGATCCCTTAATCATTACACAATCACCAGGGGCAAGAAGTGCTCTTAAGCGATCAAGAGCCTCTGCCTTATCAGTGCAGGCGAAAATGTCGAAGCTGGCGCCGTTAGCTCCTTTGGCAATAATAGACGCCTCTGCCCCAACAGTGAATAAAAAGTCGATTGCTTTATCTCTAAGCCACTGCCCAAGCTCAAGGTGCAGCGGGTCTGTGTAATCTCCCAGCTCTGCCATCTTTGCAAGAACGACAATCTTTCGCTTACTCTGGAAATTACTAGAGGTTAGAATGGCATCAACGGCGCAGCGAACCGAATCGGGATTGGCATTATAAGACTCATCCACTATGGTCAGTCCATTAGCGGCCTCAATTATATTGCCGCGGCCTTCGACTGTGCTCCAATGAGACAAACCTTCTTTGATTTGGGCAGCAGACAAACCGGCTAGTATTCCAGCCTTGACGGCACACCAGGCATCACGCACCAAATAGGAGCCATGTGCCTTCACAAAAAAACGCTCGCAGTGACCATCTATCGCAACTGAGAACTCAGTTCCTAAGGAAGTCACCGCAGTGATTTCGACTTTATCAGAATCGAAATCATAAACTCTACCGGTAAAGACTTCTGCACAGGCATTTCTAACCAAATCGGACAACTCTCCACAAATAGCAATGCCGCCGCGTCTCTCAAGATTGGCATATAATTCGCATTTTGCTCGGGCAATATTTTCTTTACTGCCCAGTAATTCGATATGGGTTGTACCGACACCGGTAATGATACCAAGGTCAGGCTCGCCGACCTTGGCCAACTCATCTATCTGCCCTAGGCCTCTCATGCCCATTTCCAGAATGAGATAAGCCGTATCTTCGGGCATTGAAAGAATTGTCAGAGGCACTCCAATCTCATTATTTTGATTGGCAAGTGACTTATGCACCCCCTTACCTGATGCCGAGAAAACACAACCGACCATCTCTTTTGTTGTGGTCTTACCCGATGACCCTGTTATTCCAATTACAAAGGGCTTATGTCTGCGACGGGCATACAAGGCGATGGCTTGATAAAACTGCAATGTATCCGGTACAGCTAAAAGGGCTAATGTATGGGAGCCAATCTCGTGTTTGATCGCTGCCAGCTGACTTTTCTCGACTATGGCAAGAGAAGCGCCTCTTTTGGCAGCTTCCATCACGAAACGATGCCCATCAAAGCGCTCACCCTTAAGTGCTAGATAAAAATCTTGCGCCTGCACCTTTCGACTGTCGGTAACAACAGGCGCCGAAGCGGTCGGCGCACTGATACCGCCAGTGAGGTCAAGCTCAGTTTCGGCCAATCCGCTAAGCTCGGCAACGGAAAACTTCAGCACTTAATCCTTCTTGGTCACCTTAGACCACAAATTACCAAGCCAACCACTTTTCTTATCAGCACCAACTTCTTCCTGACTTGGCGTCTTCACCTGAGCCGTGTCAGATGGAAGTTCCTTCAGGACCTCATGAAACTCTTGGCCGGTCTTAATACACATTTTCATAGCCAAGACGCACTGCGAATTATTGATTATGCCGTCTACGACCAAGCCCTGTCCCTGATAGGCGGCTTGGATCAAACGCTTTTCCACCATCTCCTTGGTGAGAATGACCTCGGCAATAGACACGTTCAATTGCCGCCCAAGCGATTGGGCTCTATTGAAATTCTCACCGGTCAGAGCACCTGACTGCAGCAGTAGTTCGAGTACGCCGGTTACTTTCTCGATTTCGTCCTTACGAGAGGCACGCTCTTCGATGATTACATCTATGCCTACTTTACGGCTATTGGCTTGTCTCAATATGTCGGCGGCCTGGAGACCACTGATCTGACCGCTTGAAACCATCTCTTGTAGCCTCAGACTTTCGTCAACAACCCCTGGAGCGATCATGCCAGATTGCACCAAGACTTCGCCTATCTTTTGATTCTCATTCAAGCCGATTTCAATGGCTGAAATCTTGTCACCCTCGGTAACTAAGCCAGCTTGGGTAAGCAAATCTCCCAGTTTGACCGACTCTTTCTGCCCTTGTCTGTAGGCGCCGGCATCGACAAGAGATTGTTCGAGGGTCTGCTGCTTCCGAGCAGCACTTTTGAGACCGTTAATTGCCTGCTCTTCAGTGATTTTCCCATCTCTCATCAAGACTTGGGCCGTTAGAGCCGACTGCAAAAGATTGGATGATATGGCTCGATTGAGAACCAAGCAACGACCAAGGGGAAGATTATTCTCTTGCGACTGCCATAGTGCTTGCTCTAGAACCGATTTGTCAATCAAGCCCGACTGCACAAGCAAGCTACCGAGTTCCCCAAAGGTACCAGACTGCTCTTCCATGTCGGCAGGCGGAGTCCAGCCCAGTCGGCGAAAAGCTTCGTCGAGAGGAATCCTACCTTTGACCGAGACGTTAATTACTTTGACGCCGAAATCAGCTGATATGACACTATTGCGAATAAGACCTTGAACATACAAGGCTGTCTCAACATCGCTCTCAGAGAGTTCACCTATAGTCATGAGAACGCGACCAACTGGTGTTTGAGAGTTCTTAGAAATCTTCAGAGCTTCGAGCAATACTTCCTGTCTGATGACGTTAGCCGCCACCAGCAGCTCGCCAATACGCTTTGGGGGTACGCGTCTACCAGATATTTCCATAGTTAGTAGTCTAGCAAAATTGAAGGGTTTTGAACTCGACTAAGAGCCACTATTGCGCATCGAACATATGTGCAAGCAGATTAACCAGAGTTCATGATTACAAAGAAAAGAAGCAGACACCAACTCGTTGCCGAGTTGATGCCTGCCGTTTAGCCAAGTTTTCTAAGTTTCTAGGTATCTAGCAATTAGTAGTTGTCGTCGTAAGGAACAACGAAACCTTTGCCCTGGAAAATCATGCTATGGCTGCCGCTGTGGGGGCTAGGATAGCCGATGAAGCCATGCTTCATGCCATAACCTGCACCATGCAGCAAACCATAGGTGCTGCCGCCGAGCAGTCCGATAGGACCGCCAGTTACAGCTCCAGCTACCATCTCGTAGACACCATCTTCTTTGCCGAGGTTGCGAGCAACCATCTTGGTTCCACCGATAGCACCTTTGATGCCATCTTGGAAGGCAGCAGTGGGAACGTCCCAAGCGGTAGTCACGGCAGCCGAGACCACGCGGCAGGGGAAGTACCACATTTCATAAATCACGCGAGCGGATTCAGGACGCTCGGGGTACGCCATACTGGGCGCATTAAGACCGACGAGCAGTCCGGCAGCAGCCAGCAATGACGACAGAACTTTCTTTTGCATTATCCTCACCATCTTCCTAAAAGTGATTCGCTAAAATCGATTATTTCTCTTCCATAGTCAGGAAGGACCAGCGGCTGAAGGGTTTTTCCCAGCCTTTCTTCCAGCCGTGGAAGAAGCCACGATAAACACCATGAGCGCTACCCAACACCAGACCGGTGGAACCACCAATCGGAACAGCAGCCATGCGCTGACCCCAACCTTTTTCGTCGCCGAACTTTTCGGCTACGTGGTTGGTGCCTTTGAGGAACCAATGGTAACCATCATCGATCGGACCGCTGACAGCACCGGTGAAAAGTGCACCACTGACAGCACCGACGGTACGAACCGGAGCTTGCAGCACCCAGTTGACCGGTTTGGCTTCGTAGTCGATAGCTTGAGCTTCCGGAGCTACTGCCGGAAGATAAGCAGCGGCCACGAGAGCCGAAAGAATTAGCTTACCTAGAACTTTTTTAGTCATTTTTCCCACCGTTTCTAATTTCTAAGACTAAGTTGGGGGTGCCCGGCATCACTTGGCATATGCCGGGCAACTCTTCCTTAATTACTTCTCTTCAGTTACCAGATAAGATTCTGTGCTGAAGGGCTTTTCCCAGCCAGTGACGAAGCCGTGACGGGCTCCAGTAATGGCACCGTAGGGCATACCCCATACGAAACCAGTAGGAACGCCGATAACGAAGGCGGCCAAATTCTGACCGAGACCTTTTTCATCACCAAACTTCTCAGCGAGGATACGCTGAGTTTTGTAGGGCATGCGCCAGAGAGAGTTCACGAGAACACCCTGAGGAGCATCGAACACACCAGCGGTCACGGAACCGAAGAAGCTAGCAACGCTGCCGAGAGGGCCGTCGGCGGCCATCGAGGGCATTGCAGCTCCAAGGGTCAGCACCGAGGCTGTCACAAGAGCGAATACTTTGTTTTTCATTTCCTTACCACCTGGAGTAGGAGGATGGTTCTGAGAGAACCATCCTCTCAATTCCCAACATTGTTTTAGAAGCACACCATTAGTATCTAATTTAAATACTCAGTCAACCAACTATAAAGTTAGTCTTCCTTGAAGGTGAAGGCTTCTTTGCTGAACGGCTTTTCGAAGCCGGTTTTCATACCGTGCCAGCCACCGTCGAAGCAGCCATAAGCAGCTCCGCCAACGATACCGAAGGGTCCACCAACAAGGGCACCAGTCCACTGTTGATACATACCATCTTCGTTACCGAGCTTGCCGGCCACCCACTTGGTGGACATGATGGCGCCTTTGGTACCATCTTTAACCGCACCGAGGGGAACACCAACTACGGTGCCTACACCAGAACCAAGAACTCTGACAGGGAACAGGCAAACTGTTTTGAATGTGTCGTCATCGGCATACGAAGGAGCGACCATTGTGCCAACCAGAGCCGAGGCTAGTATGAAAGAGGACGCTAACTTTTTAAGCATGCAAATCTCCATCTCTTAGCTTTCGTGTTTTGGAAATCATTTTTCGAATGATTTGACCAGACCTGGACCAACTCGGCCCGAGACCAATCCCCATTTTACTCATTTTCTCCGAGAGGTCCATATTTAATGACTCGTATTTTTGTAGTAGACAGAGTGAACAGGTGAACTGGTGGGCTTTTCGGGAATAATATCGGCTTGTAAAAAGTTTGTTGGATAGAATACACTTTTCAAGCGGTATATCGAATCAGCAGCCTTATGTCCTTCTCTCAAATATAGAGCCAGTGAGGATCTTCGGACTTTAACACTTCCTGACAAGCCGTTCGCACCAAATACGGTTGCAAAGCGGCGGTTGTCAGGCGCGTTTTGCCCCCGGGAACATATTTCAACCGACCTGCGTCTGATTATATTTCATTCAGAAAGGAAAAGAGGCACCATTATCAGTGGCACCTCAATTCAAAAGTCTGACGTTAACCATTCATCTCAGGTGCGAAAGGCATGATCTGCAACTCCGGCGTGCTCCGTGCGATGCCATTTTGATACCTGTCTTCCGAACAAGATTTTCGAGAAAGAGACAGCAATGACTGGAACCCAATGCCCGTATACGTAAGCAGTGACAAAGAAGCTTTGAGTCATTGCCTTAAGCACCGAAATTGGTGCCCGATAAATTCTCATAGCAATAAAGACGTTTATTTGCGTGGTTACGAAAATACCTAGGGCGACAAGACCGAGAAACTTGCCATAAGTAGGTACACCGGAGACTAGATTGATGAACTCAGATGAAATTTGCAGCAGCATCAAAGCTGGTACCACAAAGTAAACGGTAAACACCAAAGTATCTAAGCGTTCAACCAGAGAGAGCCTGAAGGGCGAGTTGAGAGGAAAGATATAGTCGAGGTAGCGCCTAATGCTACCTTCCGCCCAACGCCTGCGCTGCCGAATCAAAGACTTGAAGGTAGTGACGGCTTCTTCCCAAACAACTGCCTCGGAAGAGAATCTTATATCCCAATTGTTCACCAAAAGGCGCATCGAAAGATCTAAGTCGTCAGTGATGGCTTTATTATTCCAGCCGCCTACATCGACCAAAGCCTGACGTTTAACCAGCTGTCCATTGCCGCGTAGCTCTACGGCACCACCAATGAGGTCACGAGATACTTGGAAATATGTATCTAGAGCATACTCGGTTGCTTGGCAGTCAACCAAGAAGCCCTTCTGATGTTTATACATTCGCTTTTGCGCCTGCACTGCCCCAACATTTTCAGGCTCAAGATCAGGCAAAATTCGCCTGAGGAAATCAGGGTCAACATAAGCGTCGGCATCAAAGACAGCGATTACTTCGCCTTTGCATTGAGCCAGAGCTTCGTTGAGGGCAGCTGACTTACCAGGACAGGAACCAGGCAATCTGTTGATCACCTTCAAGCGAGGAAACTCCTGCTGCAGCTTCCTTAAAATGTCAGGCATTGAATCATCGGAAATATCGTCAATGACCCAAAGATTATAGTTCTCGTAATCGAGCTTAAACATATTACGAACCGTGGTCTCAATGACTCGCGATTCGTTTTTAGCTGAAATCAAAATATCGACAAAAGGCTCATAAGCCTTAGCAGGCAGTACAGACTCAACTGACCGCACAGCTTGTGCTCGCTTGCGAATCCTGAGACGGTGACGACTCTGGGCTGTCAAAAGCCAAATACTATGAGTGGCCATAACTAGAATCAGACCGCTAAGAATGAACAAAATCTCCGGACCGGTCACAAAAAGGTCTATAGCCTTGAGCGCCGCCCAGACCATAACTATGAGTGATAGAAGAATTATTCGGTTCCGCATAAGAATCCAAGATAGTAGTCGCCAAGTTATAGTCTATTAGATTCTGGCAACCTGGCAACCTTATATAACTGTCTAAGTATTACTTTATATGGACAGTCCTTTCGCCAAGAACTCCAGTTGATGGGCTTGAAGAGCAAAACACCTTAATAATATTATAGCGGTCTAATTGCCTGGCTTGCCAGGAACTGCCTTTTTCAGGTCAGAAGCAGTTCTACCGTGATTGATTAGGCCAACAATCAAAGTGGGTACCCCAATAATGAGAAGGGTAGTAGAGACCCCGCCCGGCAAATTGTCAGCCGAAACACCTGCTAGTAGCACCGGGATTGTCGAAGCAGCTGACATAGCAGTGTTTTGGGCCCCAAAGACCTTACCGCGCAATTCCTCGGGAACGGCGGCCTGAAGCAAGGACTGAGTCGGCACAGCCACAAAAGCGCAAGAAGCGCCAATACAAGCGGCTACAGCTAAAGGAACTGCTATAAGCGGTCCATGGAAATGTACCCCAGCCAACCCAATAGCCGGAAACAACAAGTCTTGAATAAAACCTAGGCTACCAAGCATGGTCATAAATAGACCCAGTAGGCTGAATCCTCTGTAGGCTAAGAGCGCCGGCGAGATATGACTATAGTAGTGGCCGACCAGGAAATTACCCAAACCCATACCAATGCCGGCAGCGGCAACTATGTATCCGAATTTTGAAGCCTCTAGATTCATAACCTGTTGAGCCAAGGCTACGGCAATTATGTTGAGGGTGATGATCGTAGAGAACAAAAAGGTGATTTTCAAAATCGCGCGAAATACGGTCTGATTATTGGCTATGTAGGCGATACCAAAACGTAACTCTTCCCACCAGACATCTGGCTGCTCTTTACCACGTTTGTTATCGGTAATCTGAAGTACAAATAAGCCCGCCAGGAAAAAAGTAATTGCCACCGCATATGGAGCTTTGCCAATACCGGTGGCTGATACCACCGGTTCACCGATAGCAAAGCCAAATCCGAGAGCAATCATCATCGTAGTAAAGAAGAGCGAATTGGCGGCATACAACTCTTCTTTCTTTACCAATCTAGGAATCGAAGAAGACTCAGCCGGTGCAAAAAACTGCGAGCCAATTGATATTAGAAAGGCAAGAGAGAAGGCCGCGACCGGCGACTGCTTTATATAAGGAAGAGAAACCAAACAGACAAAAACTGCTCTCGCCATATTGGAGACGCAGAGGACTATTTTGTTAGACCAACGATCAACATATACTCCAGCTATAGGGCTAAGCACCACGGCAGGAATAGTGAAGGCAACATAGAGAAGACTAGTTAGCTGAGCGGCTCCGAAATGTCTACCAGCAATGGTGGCATTTTCGTTTGCAGTCAATACGGCAACGAATAATACAAAGACAGCCCTATCTGCAAACTGCGAAAAAATCTGCGCAATCCACAGACTCATGAACTGCCGATTTCTGAACAAACTCTTGAAGGCGTTGGAACCGGCAGCCTGGTGGTCTTGCTCTGTAGCTGGAGGAGTCAACTATTCCGCTTCCAGATCTTCATCGTTGCTGTCGGCATCATAGCCTTTAGCAACGCCCCGCTTGGACGACTTGAAGAACTCGACTATTTCCATAACCTCTGGAACAGTCGCATACTTCTCTATAACCTTTTCGATTGCCTGAGAATTATTCATGCCTGATCGATAAATCAGTATATAAGCCTGCTTAATCGCCGAACGAGTCTCAGCCGAAAACTTCTGGCGACGCATACCAACCAGGTTGACAGTGCGGAATCTAAAAGGTCGTCCATCGCAAGTTGCAAACGGCGGAATATCAAGTCGAGAACCAGACAATCCAGACAACATCGCCATACGTCCAATGCGCACATGCTGGTGGAAAACCGTAGAACCAGCCACGACAGCATTGTCTCCAACCTGGCAATGACCGGCGAACGTAGCGTTATTGGCCAATATGACACCATTACCAAATCGACAATCATGTGCAATATGACTGTAGTTCATAAAGAAACAGTCGTCACCAATTGTGGTGAATCTGTCGCCGGTTCCCCTATGGATGGTGACATATTCGCGAATCTGAACTCGATTGCCAATAATCACGCCTGTTGGCTCGTCCTTATAGCTCAAATCCTGAGGCTCTAAGCCAATTGACGCACCGGGGAAAATACGACAATTTTCGCCAATCTTAGTATGACCATCAATAATGGCGTGACTGCCGATTCTAGTGCCAGCTCCTATTTCAACATTCGGACCAATTACCGCATAGGGATCGATCTTGGCGGTTTCATGAACCTTAGCACCGCTGCTAATGATGGCGGTTGGATGGATCAACGACTCGTATGGCATCGCAATACTCTCTTTACTTAGTGAACCAGCAATTCTTGGCGAGAAAAACTCAACAATCTATCTTTTGACCATAGCGAAAGAAATTTCTCCTTCGCAAGCCACCTTATCGCCAACCTTGGCGCAAACTCTGACCTTTCCAAGCGGTCCCCTTATCTTTATGAGCTCTACTTCAAGATCGAGACGATCACCCGGTACAACCATATTTCTGAATTTGATTCCGTCCATACCGGTGAAAACACCAAGCATTCCTTTATATTCGTCTTTCACCAATAGAGCGACGCAGGCCAACTGGGCTAAGGCTTCAACCATCAAAACACCCGGCATTATGGGCTTACCAGGAAAATGTCCTTCAAAAAACTGTTCATTGGCGGTCAGATTCTTGAAGCCCTTAGCGCTCACACCGGGTTCATAGTCGGTGACCCGGTCCACTAACAGAAATGGATAGCGGTGAGGCAAAATTTCCTTGATCTGATTTATGTCCATCTCACGGGTGGCAGTTGCTGTCATTCTTGAAAGTCCTCAAAGCGCAGTCCTAACTACAGAACTAAAGAGTATAGCGCCTCAACCGGGGCTGCCGATAATTCAATGAAGTAATCTTTGCCCAAATGGTTGTCAACTTTTCTGTCACCTTTGCCCCGGTTCATACTTCGTTCACAGGGTTTCAAGTAGTATCTAGAAGTGCTCGGTTCTTTATATCTGAAACGGCACAAGAATGTTGACCATCAGGAGAAGGCGGTCTTATGAAAACCGAATGCCAAGATCGGACAATACAAGGTGATGTGTTTTTTGCTCAAGCTGAGAAGCTACAACTGGCAAAGACATGCCGGTCTCAGCCTGCGGCTTTCGATTCGAATCGCATCGAGAAAGCGGTAAAGGAAATTCTCATTGCCATTGGTGAAGATCCTGAGCGCGAAGGTCTGCAGGAGACGCCATCCCGGGTTGCAAGGATGCTCAAGGAATTGACCGAAGGGCTGCACAAGAATGAGAAGGATGAGCTGTCCTGCAGGTTCCACGAGGATAAAGCTGGCGTTGTCTTGGTTAAGGACATAACTTTTTCAAGTACCTGCGAACACCATATGCTTCCGTTCACAGGTGTGGCTCATGTGGCATACCTTCCGAAGGAAGGGCAAATAACAGGCTTGTCCAAGCTAGCCAGAGTTGTCGAGTGCGTCTCGAAGAGGTTACAAGTCCAGGAGAGAATGACATCCCAAATTGCTGATGCCATTGAAAGCGCTCTTGACCCTCTTGGCGTGTTCGTAATGGTAGAGGCAGAGCATTCGTGCATGGTGCTCAGAGGCATAAAAAAACCAGGAAGTCTGACAGTTACCATGGAGAGTCGGGGTGTCTACAGGGAAGACCAAGACCTGAGAAAGGAACTTTTGAGTCTAGTCACTAGGGCTTAAAGTTAATTATCCTGCCGCAACGCTTTGCCAGGTACAAATTGCGGTTGCTAATAAAGATTTGCCGCTAAACTTAATGGCATGTCTGAAGATAATCACCTGCCAGGAAACAATGATGGTGGTAGCCTGTTCCGCCTTACCAGGCGTTCGTTTCTTTCCAAAACGAGCCTGTTCTTGGCGTCGTTGGGCGCACTCTCTCTTGAATCAGCCTTAAATTACGCCTCCTCAGCAAATTCCGGAGATTTCTCTTTTGCCTTTATCGAAGGCGTTCATCTATCGTCTGGAATTCCAGACAACGTAAAGCTCCTCGCCGAGAGCCAGCTTTTCTTGCAGAACGCCTTGAAGACGGTTTCAGAACAGTCTGTAGATTTTGTTCTTTTCGGCGGGGACCAGGTCGAGAGCCCAGGTAGAGACGACACCTTTTGGCAGCTTTTCATTGACGTAGTTCAGGTACTCAATTGCCCCTGGTATTTTGTCTTCGGAGAACAAGACATTACCGGAGCCGCTCCTGTCGACCGCATGAGAACTTACGGACCTGACTTAAAGGGTCGTGGAATGGAGCCCAAGGACGGCGGTCCCGAGTGCTACTGGTCTCTTGACCCAGTTCCGGGCGTACACTTAGTCGGACTAGACTCAGCTAGAGCAAACTCCAACGCAGGTTTCATCAAGCAAGCACAGCTAGATTGGTTGAAAAAGGACCTTCGGGAGAACAAGGGAAAACTCACTATCGCAGTCAGCCACCATCCCCTTTTGCCGCCGCCCCCCTACGATAGTGGACCACCTTGGGAGGAGTTTATTGTTGAACAAGGCGCCCAAGTGCGAGAGGTTTTGGGTGCCTCAAGAGATGTCAGACTTGTACTGAGCGGACATGTGGGCATCAACAAAATCCAGAAAGAGCGAGATATCTGGTATGTTTCCTGCCCATCACTAACTGTCTATCCTTGTCAGTTCAAGATATTCAGAGTGAAGTCGGATGGCATACTTGTAGAAACCTATCAAATAACCTACGAAGCCTTAGTTAAGAAAGCGAAGAGAGAATTATCTTCCTCCCGAGTGGCTTTTCAATATTCGTCTCGAAAACCTCTCAGCTTTCTCAAGGTGGTTGAAGGTGAGGAGTTGGATAGAAACGTTTTTCTCCCCTTTGCACCAGGCGCTCTGCCATTGAAAGCACCAAAGAAGAAAAAAGCACCAAAGCAAAAGGCATCCAAGACTAGTACTGAGAAAAAGAAACCATCTAGTGCTAGCCCGCAAAAAACAAATAATAAGCCTCAAACTGCACCCGTCGACTCAGCCGGTAACGGCATAGAGAAGTTGAACGTTCCCGCGGAGACAGGCAAGGAAACCGGAAACAACTGATCGAGTTCGCAATGAGGTTCTGAGGGAAATGCAAAACAAAGAAGGCAGTCAGAAAGAGAAACACAGCAGCTCCTATGGTGGTATCACCTCCGGTGGACACTCTCCGCTTTCCTACAATTCCTACTTGATGGTCGAGGAGCTAAAGAAACTCCAGGTCTGTCAGTCTGAACCTGCACATCACGACGAACCTCTCTTCATAATCATCCATCAGACTTACGAGCTCTGGTTTAAGCTTATGATCCATGAGCTAGACCTTGTCGTTAGCCTGCTGAACCAAGACAAAGTCAGAAGGGCCACTCACTACATGCGACGTGTGGTTGCGATTATGCGAGTACTTGTTCAGCAAATCCATATCTTAGAGACCATGGCGCCGAGAGACTTTCTTGGCTTCAGGGACAAACTCAATCCGGCTTCCGGATTTCAGTCATCGCAGTTTCGCGAGATTGAATTTATGGCTGGGCTGAAAGAAGAGAGATTTTTGCAACATTTTCGCCAAGACAAAGAAGCCTATGAGAACCTAGTCAAGAGATTTAATGAACCGAGCCTTGAAGAAGTTTTCTATGGTTATCTAAGAAGACACGGCTTTAAACTTCCGACTACCCCAGCCGGCTCGGATGAAGAAGAAAGCCGAAAATTCGAGGCCGCCCGCATCGAAGAGTTGCTAGCCCTATATGATGATGAAACTGATGGCAAATACATCGACTTACATGACCTAGCAGAGAGATTTATAGACTTGGATGAACTTATCTCGCTGTGGCGAACTCATCATGTAACGGTCGTTGAGAGAATCATAGGATTCAAGAGAGGAACCGGCGGCTCTGAAGGAGTAGGCTACCTGAGAAGCACACTCTATAAGCGCTGCTTTCCAGATTTATGGCACCTTCGTACAGCACTCAAGTAAGTGGAAACAAGAATGTCTGAAAAAGCTCAGAACAAAAGTCTCGATCCAATCGACCACATAGCAATCCAAGTTGATGATCTAGGCGCTACAGTCAACTTCTACAAAGATTCCTTTCAATGTGAGGTTATCTATCAGGATGATACGTGGGCGTTTCTCAAGTTTCAAAACATCAAGCTTGCCTTCGTCATCCCGGGGCAACATCCGCCTCACATAGCATTTGTTAACGAGAAAGCTGAAAAGTTTGGTGAGCTAAAGACTCATAGGGACGGCACCAAATCAGTCTATATAAAGGATCCTTCGGGCAATACTCTGGAAATCATGGCGCCTTATGAAGTTTAGAAAGCAACAAACAACTCTAGAGTCGGGATGGGGTCACAATGGAAGTACTTGATACAGTCGTTATTGGAGCAGGGATTGCAGGTCTAAGTGCAGCCCACCAGCTAATCAAGGGCGGATTCAAGACTCGTGTTTTGGAAGCGAACTCCGAGCCGGGTGGGCGCGTTCGAACAATAGTAGATAACGGCTTTAGGATGGATTTGGGCTTCCAAGTTTTCCTCACTGCTTACCCTGAAGCAATCAGACAGCTTGACTATTCCAAGCTCGAATTTTGCCCTTTCCAGAGTGGCGCCATGGTCAGACATGGAAACGCCTTCACTCGTATTTCTGACCCATTCAGAGATCCAACCGCCCTGGTATCGACTTTGATGTCAGATGTAGCGCCTCTGGGTGACAAAATCAAAATTGCCTATCTGAGACAGAAGCTTATGAACACTTCTGTTGATGAGATTTTCAGACGCCAGGAAAAGTCAATTTCTGATGCTCTTTTGAACGATTACGGCTTTTCCCCGAAAATTATCGATAGATTCTTCCGCCCCTTTTTCGGCGGTATCACCCTTGATGCGAGCCTGTCTGGTTCTGCACGGATGTTCGATTTCGTATTCAAAATGATGTCTGAAGGAAACGTGGCAATTCCAAAGCTGGGCATGGGAGAAATAAGTAAGCAGCTGGCGGCGAAACTCCCCTCTGAGACAATCCGATTTAATTCTCGCGTAAGCGATATTGAGCCGGATAGAACTTCCTTCGAAGGGCAGAATGTTTTGACAGTAGTTCTCGAAGATAAAAGTAAGGTTTTGGCAAGGTCGGTAGTTATTGCAACAGAAGGTACTGAAGCAGGAAGACTTTGCCCATCGATAGAAAAGCCCAAAACCAGAGCAGTCCATTGTCTATATTTCAGCCATGACATAGTGCCAAGCACAGAACCGCTGCTCTTTTTGAACGGCAATCTGGAAAGCGAGAATTCAGTAAGCGGGGTAGTTAACAACCTGGCAATTTTGACCAACTGCTCTCCTTTTCTAGCTCCGCGGGGCAAGCACCTGTACTCGGTTACAGTTTTGGAAGACAGCGAATGCTCGGAAAGCCTTGATAAAGTTGTAAAAAAACAACTTATCGCTTGGTTCGGTCCTGAATATGACAAGCTAGAACACTTGAAGACTATGAAAATTGAGCGTGCCTTACCGGATCAATCCCCGCCATGGCTTGACATGCCTCGCAAAGCAATCAAGATAGAAGATGCCGGTCGTACCTTATATGTCTGTGGAGACCACCGAGACAACGCCTCAATCAATGGAGCCATGGTTTCGGGAAGGCGTGCGGCGGAGCAAATTCTCAAGGATCTCAAAGTTACTGTGAGCCTCGCTTAAGATTTTGCTAAAATCGAACCTGTCAATGCTCATGGGTAGAAATGGCTTTCGAAGACCTGAATCAGGCCGCTAAAAAGAAAATCTGCACAAGCTGTAAACGAGAGTTTCCAGCAAATATCTCTGTTTGTCCCTATGACAAGAGTATGCTCATGTTCCTGCAGAAGGACGAGCTGCTCGGCACAATCCTCAACGACCGCTATAGAGTCATAGAGGAAGTCGGCAGAGGCGGTATGAGCGTGGTCTATCGCGGGCTCCACGAAATGATGGACAGAACTGTTGCCATCAAGATGCTGCAAGCCCAACATGTCACAGACCAGCTGAGCATCAAGCGCTTCCAACAAGAGGCTCAGGCCGCCTCGCACTTGCAGCACCCTCATGTAATTACCGTTTACGACTGCGGCGTGGTTGCCACTGGTCAGCCATACATCGTTATGGACTTTCTTGAGGGGGACAGCCTAACAGATGTAATTAAGCGAGATAATCACATTCCATTTCAACGGGCTGTTCCTATTTTCGCGCAAGCCTGCGATGCCTTGGATCACGCGCACCAAAAGGGTGTCATTCACAGAGATCTAAAATCAAGCAACATAATGTTGGTTGAAGTTGAAGGGCGCAAAGACTTCGTCAAAGTAGTGGATTTCGGAATTGCAAAACTAACTAATGCATCTGGCAAGATGCAGCAAAATCTTACCCAAACAGGTGAAATCTTCGGCAGCCCTATCTATATGAGTCCAGAGCAATGCTTGGGGCAAACTCTAGATAATCGGTCGGACATCTACTCAATGGGTGCGGTTCTATATGAAGCTTTGACCGGATTGCCACCACTCATGGGAGACACTATATATGCCACCATGAAAATGCATGTCTCTGAGATGCCGGAAAGCTTTGCTAGGGCAAGACCAGACCTGCGCATTCCAGAGCAACTGGAACAGATTACCTTCAAAGCACTGGCGAAAAAGCCGGAACAGCGATTCCAGAGCATGCAGGAATTTAGAGACGCATTAGAGCAATGTATGCGCACTCAGTTCGATACAGGCGCTATGCCTTCGTTGCTCAGCGCTCCTCCGTCTATGGGTTTCTCGACAATAGCCCCAGGTTCATCGAAAGAGCTGGAGGAATTTGACCTATCAGGCGGACTATTCGGAGACGATCCACCGCCGGCAAGTGAAAGAACCACATTCCGGCGGACTGAAACAGGAACTGGACATTTTTCTGGATCTGAAGGTGGTGGCACCACTGGTCGTATCACTTCCCGTTCCACAAGACCCCCCTCTTCTCTTTCTGATACATCGGCAAGGCGCACCACCGGTGTAAGGAAACCTATGACCGCCGATAAAAAGGGGGCGAAGGGTAAGCCATTCAAACTAACCAAACCAGATTGGCTAACTGCTAGGAACGCCGCTATTGGCGCCGTCATACTTCTCATTCCAGCACTAATTACCGGTGTGGTGATGCTGCTGAATCAAATGGGTAACGACAACCCACTGCTGATTACCAAGCACTATGAAGGCACTCTTTTTTACTATGCACCGCCTGAGCAAACAGACGATGGTAAAGAATTTCCCGGGCTTTTCCTATTCAAGACTCTGGGCAATAAGTCAAAGATGCTAAAGGTTGATCTCAGTAAGTTCGACATCACCAACTATATGGCTTCTGCCACTCAGGCTGATATCAGGGTGGGAGCACGATGGGACCTCAAGGGTCCAATGGGTCCAAATAACTCCCTAGTACTTGAAGGAGGCACCTATGTTCAAGATGCCTCCAACCAATACGAAAAAGCCAGAGACTGTATAGATAGCTTCTTTACCTCTTTGAGAGACAATCAAAAGATTGAAGGTCTGCTAAAGACTGCCTGGGACTTGACCTCGGAACGATTCCAGAAAGAAGACATGAATCTAGAAGATTTCGTCAAGAAATTCCAATCAGAACCGAACTTCAAGGATAGCTTTAGAGAGAGCTTTATGCCGCCGGGTTGCTTGATGATCAAAGAAGGTGGTAAGTCTAAAGTGGTCTTTCTGGTCAATGGGAATTACATAGCCAACAACGATTCTGCCGGTAATCCCGTCTATTACATGGTGGTCGTCGTCCTCAAAGAGAACAACTGGTTGATTGACAAGTTTGAGAATGTCACCCCCGAGATTTGGCAAAAAAGCCTACCCAATTAGGTGATCAATTGCTACAAGGAGAAAAATAGCCCTTTATTTCCTATTATCGTTGGGGCAATACTATAATTAGTCTGACTTTCTCTCTGGCGTTCAAGGTCTTAATTTAAATAGGTATCTCTCAAGAAGGAGTAAAGAATGGATACTGGTTTCATCTCGATAGCTATTGTCTTTGCTGGAATAGTAATTCTGCCTGTAATCATCATCAGGCTGGCAAAGTCGGTAAAGGCAGTCAAGGACAAAAAGGAAGCCTCGTCCGACAGCAAATAGACCTAATCTATAAAGATAAGGCTTTAAATACGAAGAGAGAGGAGTTTAGGCTCCTCTCTCTCTTTTATTGGCTCCCGAGGCTGGATTCGAACCAGCGACCAAGTGATTAACAGTCACCTGCGCTACCGCTGCGCTACTCGGGAAAGTAAGCGTAGAAAAATAGTAGCACT
>JAIETF010000021.1 GCA_019745415.1 Candidatus Obscuribacterales bacterium
TTGACCGATTGCAAGCTTGTGAAGGCCAGATTGTCGTTATTGGTGCTTTTGCTTATCCAGTCTTGCCATTTGGCGGCATTTGGGTCGGAAGCAGCAGCTTCTTTGATTTTGTCTTTGTCTAGATAGACAAATTCCATGCCGGGATTTTTGCCCTTCAGCTCATTCATTTCTTTGAGCAATTTTTGCGTATCGCGAGTGCTCTCTGAGCCAACAATGAAGGCGATGCCGTTGCCGTTCTCGGCTGCTTTCTTGACGGCCTCATGGGCGTTGGTGTGGTCGAATGAAGTTAGTGAGCTTACCGACTTCTGATACTCTTCTTTGCTGTGGGTGTTTTCACTTGGTCTAATGATACGATTGCTGGCGGCGTTGTCTACAATCTGGAAACCGTCATTGGAGCCATAGCCGGAGCCCCTTTGCCCGCGCATTTGATTGACGATTTGATTGTCGCTGCGCTCTTGAATTTGATAGAGATGCTGAAAGTCATAATTCACGCCCGGTGAATTCCATTGCGGCTCGAAAGTGTTAGTGCCGCAATCTCTGCTGTTGACGCCTCAACCCATGGTTTTCTGCCTCTGCTTTTGGTAACGCTTTGAGCATATGCGGCTATTGTTTCAAGCTTGTTGCAAGCTGATTTAATGATCGTCTGTTTTCTGTGGCTGCCATTTTTGAAACTATGTGGTTTTTTTTTGGGAAGTATTAATCAGTATAGTAAATAGAAGAAAAAGATCGAAGAAAAGTGAATAGATAGCCGCTCCTCTTCCAGGTTGAAGTGGAATAGGAGGGCTAGATTTTCCTTTGAATGCCTTTATTTGTCGGGTACTGTCGACTGAACCAAACTCGGTTGAATCTCCTTAATTGGGTCGGCAAGAATCCTGCTGATGGTCCAGCCGTATTCCGTCAACTGAGCTGATGCGTCTTGCCTGAGGTGTTGCACGAGCGCTTCCTTTTGCTCCTGCATTTCTTTGAGAGTGAGACCATCTATGCTTTTGTGCAAGCTCTGTTGTAAGAACTGTTGCAATTCAAACTCAGGATAGGGCAAGAGGTAATAGGCGAGATGCTCTGCGCCGCTTAGCGGTTTGTACCAGACTGAAAGTTCGAAGCGGACAGTCTTCTTGTCTTTCCCCGAGCCGCAAAGGTTAAGACGGCGATGCCGTGTCTTGGTGCTGAGCGGCCCTACTGCTCTTTCGATAATGGGAATGACAAAGTTGAGACCGCTCTGAGCTGTGCGTCGGTATTTCCCAAAGCGCTCTACAAAAGCCACTTGGGTCTGGTTGACACAGAACAGAGTTTTTCTAACCAAGAAGCTGATAAAGGCGAGTAGAAGAATGTATTTCATTGCTGGGCTGTGAAGTGGTGGGTTGTACGCGGCGGCTGTGCTGTTATGAAGGTCGTTTAACCCCTTCATGCTTCTTTCAAAGTCGGTTTGATTTTGTTTTTTGCTATCTCTAGGATTTGAAAATGCAGCGCTTCCCTGACCGAATACAAGGTCATCCTAAGCAATCAATGCCGGTAATTAAAGTCCGACCAAAACAGCATAAACAAGCTTTAGCAGGCAGAGACGAAGGTCTATGGCTGTTATTAAACTGCCATTTTAATTAGACTTTTGCTCCACTTAGCGCCAGTTAGTGCGGAGCTAGGTGGTGTATAGCATCGCCCTGCCAATCGGTATCAAGACCAAGGACCACAACATTACTTTCACTTTCTCTTTTGTATATTATAGAAAATAGTAAAAAGAATAAAAAAGAAGAAGAGGAAAAGATTCCTCTTCTTCGAAGTCGAGCGAAACAGCAGAGGCGGTGAGCCCCTGCTGTTCCTCACTCTTGTGGGGCCGCTTGGCTTAGCCCTTGGTCTTGGCGCCGGCGGAGGCGTTGACCGCCAGGGCTTCCATCATCTGCTGGCGCATGTCACCGAAGCCGCCGGCCGTGCTGGGGACGAAGAGGGTGGTGGTGCCGCTCTTGGCGCCGACCTTCTCGAGGGTCTCCAGGTACTGGGTCATCATGATCATGCTGAGGATGGTCTCCTCGCCGACGCCCGGGTAGGCCTGCTTGAGCTGCTCGGCCGAGTCCTTCATGCCGTTGATGATGGCCAGGCGCTGGGCGGCGATGCCTTCACCACGCAGCTTGTCGGCTTCCTTCTGGGCTTCGGCGCGCTTGACCGCCATGGTCTTCTCGGCTTCGCCCTGGGCATTGGCGGCATCACGCTCGCGCTGGGCGGCGTTGATGTTGTTCATGGCCGCCTTGACCTTGGCGTCGGGCTCGATCTCGGTGACCAGGGCCTTGACGATGCGATAGCCGAAGGTGGCCATGTCGTTGGTCAGCTCGGTGTTCACCGCCTGGGCGATGGTGTCCTTGCTGTCGAAGGCCTCGTCGAGGGTCTGCTTCGGCACCTGCGAGCGCACGACGTCGAAGACGAAGGAGTCGATCTGGCCCTTGGGGTCGGAGAGCTTGTAGAAAGCCGTGTGCTCATTGCCGTCCATGACCTCGTAGTTGACCGCCACCGAGACCCGCACCGAGACCTTGTCCTTGGTGATGGTGTCGACGTTGACGACGTGCTGCTGGACCTGCATCGAGACTTCCTTGCGGACGGCGTCGATGAGCGGGATCTTGATGTTCAGACCTTCGCGGGCGGTGCGGTGGTACTTGCCGAAGCGCTCGACGATCTTGACCGACGAAGTGCTCACCTTGAAGAAGGTGCCGAAGAAGATGCCCACCACGAAGAGGATGGCCACCAGGTAGCCGGCGACGGTGAGAGCGATGGAGATGAGTTCCATAGAAGAGACCTCTTGAATCAGTTGGTCGGAAACGACCGGTTGATGACAGCGAGCACGGTAAGGTGTCTCGCACATTAGTCCAATCTTTTCGTCGAGTCGCAGCAAATCTGAACTTCTTCCAGATCCGTCATGGATCTTGTTTATGCTTGCTATGGAAGTTGAGTTCGGAGTTTGGTTTGTTTTCTCGAAGATTAGGTTGGAGTAGATGTACTAAGAACCTAGACTCAAGAGATCCGGTAATAAATACATCTGATCTCCTATTTCGTAATCTCACCACCTCGCCAACTAAACTTTCAGCTAGCGAAGTTAGCGATTGCTCTAATCTGGACTCTGATAAATGCGAACGATTGTTGCCTTGTCTCGTTTGCTTAGCGCCGGCAATTGCTTATTTGAAACGCCGAAAAACATGATGTCGGAGAAATAGGTCGAATGTCCTCCTATTCCTAGAGAGTGCCCAACTTCGTGTAAACAGGTACTCAAAATATCATCGTCTGTGCATTCTTCTCGACTGAAGCAATTGATGGTTTGTATTCTGATTTTGGCATGACCGACCGACCAGCAAGCCGGGTTCGAATTAAATGACGAGTAGTCTGCTGCCGGTTGCAAGTGTGTGATTCCAGCTGCATGGCGTTTCTTGCCGTCATCTTCTTCTTTGTAGAGATCTTCCACTGTCCATTCAAGCTCAATATCCGATTGATTGGGGTTATCTACCAGTACGCACTTCAATAATCCGTTGGAGGCACGAACCCAAGAGTCAAAGGCCTTGAAGGCAAATTGGGGGAAGTTCTCTCTATAGCCAGTTAAGCCTTCCCCTTTGCCAATGTAGACCCGCAGAGGTATTGAAGTTTTTGCCCAGCGATGAACTTTGCCATTGGCAAGCAATATATCTAGATAGTCTGGAGAGTCGGATACCGGCGCGGCAAGCAGTTCTCGGTCATGCTCAAGATCAGCAATAAATTCCTTAGCCTTGGCTTTTTCTTCCGGATCTTTTTCAGCGTCGGCAAAACGTTTTAAATAGGCTATGGCTTGGTCTACTTGCCCTAGGTCTTTGTAGCAAAGTCCAATTGTGTAGTTCACTGATTTATTCTTGGGCTCAAACTTGAGAGCGCTTAGACATTCTTCGATTGCCTGGCCGGAATTACCAAGATTGCGGTAGACATAGGCTAGTTGTCTGTGAACGACTCCTGAGAAGGGGCTTGGATCTTCTTGTGCTGCTTGCAATAAAAGATCTTTTGCTACTAGATTACGTCCTTGTTTTATGGCTTGCTCAGCCGGTTCTATATAGCGATAAGCGCTGATTTGCTTGGCTAAATCTTCGGCATCCTTCAATTCTTTTTTCGATTCGGCAAGCAGCTTAAATCTTTCCAGCGCGGCTAAGGCGTCGTCATATCGCTTGGTGTCTAGGTAAACACAGGCGAATGTGTAATAGGCTTCTTTCTCTCGTGGATTAACACGCAGGCTCTCTCTCAGAGCCGAAATTGCCTCAGGATACTCTTTCAGGCTGCGATGGGCGCTGCCTATGGCAGATAGCGCACCGGCGCTGTAGCGACTGGGCCCTTGCTTGAGTACTTCCTTTAGTGTTTCGATGGCTTCTCTGTAGTGTCCGCTGTTTAGCTGCTTATAGCCATGACTAACCAAACGATAGGCTATTTCTTCTCTTGAATTTTGGCTGAGAGAGGCGGGTGGAAATGCCAAGAAAAAGCCTGCAAGCAAAGAGAGAAAGCAGGCTTTTGAGGCTGGTTTAGAACTCGATTTCATAGGCACAAGCTCGGATGATCACAACTGTATGTACCCAATTTATTTGTGCCTAAATTGGAGCTACTACAGAAGCAAGCAATCGTTCTTGAACCTGATTTCTGCTGAACCTAGTTTAGACCGCGGTCGTACATGTCTGAATTGAAGCCTACCAGCATCACGTCACCGTTTTTGATCGACGGTGCTCTGAGATTGCCGGAGGGTCCGATAAGCAGAGCTTGCAGCTCTTCATCATCGAGCTTATCTGCTTTCAGATCGCATTCGATTACTTTGGTGCCCTTGGTGGCGTAGAGCTTTTTGACGTCTTTCAATAGAGCTTTTGCTGCCTTGAAATCAAAGCGATCTTTGCGAGCATCGAGCGTAGTTTCAGCCGTGATTTTGCGTGACTCTAAATAAGTGTCAGCCTTCAGGCAGGTCTGGCAGTTCTTTCTATGGTAATACCAGGCTACTTTAGCCATAAGAGCACTCCTCTGAATAGGTTGAGATACGACTGTCAACTAAAATAGCCGACTTAGGTGAATCTTGCTTGAACAGAAAATAGAATAGAGCAGTCGCCTCCTGATAATAGAGGCGACTGCTTTTAGTTTCCTATTGAGTTTCCTATTGGGTTTCCTGGGTTTCCAAATTTACTCGGGGAGGCTCCGGTCTTGGGGTTATGGTGCAGTCCCGGGCTCTCCCCTTAAGTCTTTAGCCGCACTTGCTGTAGCCGCAAGATTGACAGACATTGCAGCCGTCTATCTTGAGCCACGACTCGCCGCCGCATTTGCCGCAAGCTGGTTGGCGCCCTGCTCCAGCCGAAATGCCGGCTGAGGGATTGGCTGCCTGGTGCAGATTTTCAAGCAGACTCATTTGCACCGGTTGGGCTTCGGCATTGGTTATGGCGGCCCTTGGTACCGCCCCTACATTGAGGGCTTCTTCCGCCTGGGCAAGATCTTCTTTCCCTTTAGAATGAGCCTTTCTGTAGTGTTGAATGGCTTTGGCCAGTCCATCGCAGGGTGATTGAATGACAACGGCTTTGTCTGAATCGGAGAACTTGAAGAAGGCGGGATAACCGGACTGAATATTGACCAATTGTCTGACTATGGTCATTTCAGCTTTGGAACGTTCGTCTTCGCCAAACTCGGCAGCATATTGCAGGAAGGCTGAAGCTAAGCGACCGACTGCTTCGAAAAGACCGGCTTCAACTGCTCCCGGCTTGCCCATGCGAGCATAGACTTCAACCAATTCACCCGGGTGGGAAGGCTCGTGGTTGAGGCTGACATGCAAGGTGGAACCGCCGTCCGGCGAGCCTACGCGTACTTTGTAGTTCTGACCGATGGTTTCATCGACCTGAATGTTTCTGCGTTCTTGGTGCCCAAGCAAAGCGAGCAGGTCTGAGCTTCTCTCATAGTCTTGTTCGGCAATCTTTTCAACAGGCTGAGAGAGACGGCTGCCATCGGGATAGAAGGTGATGTCCTTAACACCTAGCTTCCAGGCTAGAACAGCAGAATCGTGCACCGCTTGCTCAGAGAAGTCGAGCGGAATAGAGCAGGTGTTGGAGACCGAGTTGAAGACTTCAGGACATTCATCGGCGCCGTCGTGAATGGCGGCTAGATGTCTGATGTAAGCTTCGGGGCTTACTTCTACTCTAATCGGGAAGGCTTTCTGCACAACTTCCGGCACTTCCGTCAGACCGCGACAGCTCTTATTGTTGTTGCGGATTTTCTTCATGAGGGCATTTTGTGCTTCTTCGGTTTCGGGCCAAGCGCCATATCTGACCATCATCTCTTTGAAGCCGGGAGCGACAAAGTCTACGAAGCGTGAACGCACTTTTCTGGAGAAGACGATGCCGTTGTGCGGATCTACACCCCAACTGGTTTGCAAGGCTTGGGCTAAGGTGCCGGTAGGGGCGTTATTGGTCATGCAGCTGTTTCTGACACGCAGACCTTTTTTGTGGAAGCGGCTGCCTTCCCAGAGCGGATAAACACCGCGCTCTTTTGCCAGTTCCATAGAAGCTTCCAGCGAGGCTCTGTTGTACTGGCGGAAGAGTTCTTCTGTTGCGTGTATGCCGTCGGCGCTGCCGAATTCGGCACCGAGCCTAGAGAGGAATTCAGCGATTCCAGCAAAACCACCGCCATTGCGACGCTCTAGTCTGGCTGTCATGTTTTGCATGGGTATCGGGTACCAGCTTACATCAGAGACGTTGTCCATGAAGCGTTGCTGTACTTTGACTACATTGCGCATGGCTACCATGTTGTAGCTGCCGTCCGGTCCCCAAAATTCAGGGTGAGCGGCATGCAGTGAAGATAAATTGCAGTTACCCATATAGGTGCGACCGTCATGACCCGGACCAGCAGGCAAGAACTGCTCGCCGCAGGGATTGCAGGTATTGAGGTCGTAGGCATGATTGTTGGCGTTGGCGGCATTGATTGTTTCATAGAAGGCAAGCCCGGGTTCGCCGCTGTCTCTCATGCCTTCAACAATACGCTGGAAGACTTCCGGTGCGTAGAAGTGTCCTCTCACCTTGACGCATTTGTCGGTGATTTCGACCATGGCATTAGTTAGTTTGCGGGCCGCTTCAATCGCTTCGGGGAAGCGCTTGTTATCGACAGAATACTCTTCATAGGTGGGTTCTTTCGTGAGCTTGTTTACTTTCACCATGCCGGTGCGCTCATCCAGCACTGGTTTGCGGGGATCGTAAACCGGTCCGGTCCATTGCTCTTTATTGAAAGTGGCAGGAATAAAGCGTTTTTCCACTACTGCTTCCATAAAGCCGGGCATAGCCAGCACGGTGACATTAGTGTTCTTGAGATAGTTCTGTCTTTCGAGGTACTGAGTGTGCAGTTCGCCGAACTTTTGTTCAGCCATTTTGAGCAGTCGCTTCTTATAACTCATAGCATCTTCGCCTGATGCCTGGCGGTTGGTTTTGGCAACTTCTTGATAGACACCAGCTAGGGTGGGTGGTGGGATCAGTTTTTTCTTGTCGATGAAAAAGAGAATATCTGGATGGTCCGAGTTGCGCAGTTCAATGAGAGCTCCGCCTCGTCTGCCGCCTTGAGCAACGGCTTCCACCGCCTTGGCGATTGTTTTTTCGTAGAAGCGGTCCGGACCCGATGCAGCTGCTCCATTGGAGATGATTGACGCCCAAGGACGCAGGCTGCTTGTATTCAAGCCCATACCCATAGCTGCTTTGGCAGCCAGAGCTTCTATACGAGCTGCTTCTTGTATGCCTTCCAAGCTGTCGATGACAAAAGCGACGCCGCAAGCGGCCAAGCAGCCTTTTCCGCGCAAGAAAGCCGAGAGGTGACCCATAGCTACTTCTTGTTCGGAGAGACCAGCGAGCTTACCTTGGGTGACAGCATGTCTGAGCTCTTCCGAGCGCATCCAGATGTCTTCTTCTTTCATGTTGGCAATCTTGCCATGAGCCCAGTATTGCAGCACTCTCAAAGAAACTTCGGGGTCGGCATTGATGTTGGCCGGTGTGTTTGCCCAGAATCTTTGATTGCCGATATTGTCAGCGAATATTTGCGCCCACTGCGCTACTTTAGGATGGGTGAGGGCGGCATGAATATCGAGATCGATTATTTCAGCAGGGGTGAGAACATATTTCAGCTCAGCCAAGGCTACCGAAGTCGCTACTCTTAAAATGATGTCGTTGACGCCTTCTACAGGCTGACCGGTGATCGGATCTCTTTTGGCATACAGACCAACCAAGGTTTCCTGGGTCGATTCCCAGTATCTATTTGTATAGTCTTCGCTCACTGGCAATTTGATTGGTTGATCGGCTTTGATTGAAACCGATTTTATCGTTGTACTAGGGGAACTGGTGCTTACACCCGAGGAGTTTCCATCTTTTGTGGTGCTCTCTTTCGGTGCGTTTTCTTTATTTTGAGCGGGTTGCACTGTTTGCATCTCTTGGAGGTTCCTTTTCTAGTTTGATTGTGGACTTTGGGAGTGGCTTACTTTGGGGTGGTTTGTGGCTTTTGTAGGCAAGACGAATTAGCACCGACAAACCCTCGGGGAAAGGCTTGACGACTGACTCGCTTCTGGTGTGAATCCGGTTGATGCAGAGCAAGTCCACAGACGCCAGCCTGTGAAGTCGGATTCGCTTTTTTTAATGAGAGGTATTAAACCTCTGCTCAAATTTCGATTGCGAATAATTTACTACCGATAGCGTCCGGCTTCAACTGCAAATTTGCAGAATAAAAGCTGTGCAAAACCTTAAAGCGACCATGGTGTCAGGGTTGTAGCCTTAGGTTAAATGTGGAGATGGGGGCCCGCACCGGTAGTGTACTAGACACCATATATAGTGTGGTCATACGTGGTGTCTCCCCTTGGCGTCTTGGGGAAGCCGCACCAATAGGCGGGTCTGATAATGTGCCACCTGGTTGTATATGCATTGGATGATCGATTGAAGTGGCTGATATATAAACCTGGTTGTGGTGGCATAGGTGGTGCGCAATGTAACCACCTATGGTTTATGACCTTGATTTAAAGCCGTTTTTGTATACCTAGCAGATTGAATGGATATGCGTCTGATAAAGTGAGAGTGGTATCACATTTGACGCCTATCATTATCAGAATGCTGTGCTTGATTTCATCATCGATATAAAGAGGTCGATTCCAGAAATTGCCTTCTTGCTGCCCTGCTACTTGCAGACTTTCCAGTCTTTTTCACGTTGAAAGCCTTTTAATGATTGCCCTGCCGGTTGGCTTTGGTTGGTTCCTTTATTTACTACAACAGATTGTTTCTTTTCCTTTGAGGGTTTTGAGATGGGCGAATACGATTCGATGAGAGGCAGTCAATATGCTAATAGGAATGCCTATGCTCTAGGTGAGATGCAGCGGGAATCTGCTGGAGCCTTTTCCGGTGATAGAAGTGGTGGATTCATGGCATCAAGCAGAATGCTCAGCGACGCTCAAAGCCGCGACTCGCTAAGAAGCCGCCAGGGGTGCGACTTTCAGAAAGATATGAATGGTAAGAGTATGGGTGAGCAACTCGATATTCTTCGCCAGTACCAGAAAGAGTCAAAGAGTGATTCGCAGCATCTGCCTAAGATTGATCTCAAAATGGATAAGGATGGGCGCGGTTATGAAGTTCAAGCCAAGCCTAATCCGGAAGAGAATTCAAACAAAGGTAATCGCAGCGAGACGATAATGAAGCATCGCGAGCACGAAGATGGCAGCACGGCTGAGCAGTCATGTAAAAATATGCCATTGCAGGAAAGACCAATGATGGCGACGCATTCCCCTCTGTCTTCTTCAGGCGACAGTGGTGCCGCTCTGCCTATGGAGTCTATGGAGCCTAAGGGCGCGGCCGGTACGTCGGATTCAACAATCTCAGGAGGCTCTTCCTACAATAATGACAATGTGGTAGCGCCTCCTTTGGCGGGAGATGCTTCCGGCAATGCATGGGATAGTTCTGGCAAAGGAGGGGCAGGAGCAAATTCGGCTCCGCCTCATTCGAACCCTCAATAGGTTTTCACGGGATTTTTACGCTTAAGGGAGTCTAATGCTTTCATAGGCTGTTGGCCTTTCCCCCCGCTTTTCTTGAAGGACGTTAGCCATGGGCGAAAATTTTTCCAAATCAGGTCCGACTAACAGTGATTTTGGGATGCATATTCCTGAAATCACTATGAATCACTCTCTCAATCGCATGGTCGAAAAGGCTTTTGGTAACAACGGTCTAGATACTCGCCAGGGTTGTGAGTTTCAGCAGAGCATGAATGGCAAAACTGTTGGCGAGCAGCTGGACATCATTCGTGACTACCAGAAAGAGTCTAAGAATGATTCCAAATTTTTGCCTCCGGTTGATCTAAAGATGGACCAAGACGGCAGAGGTTATGAATTAAAGGCTAAGCCCAATCCAGAAGAGAATTCAAACAAAGGCAATCGCAGCGAGACTATTGCTAAGTATCGAGAAGATCAAGACGGTAATGTATCGGAGCAGTCTTGTAAGAACATGCCGTTGAAACCGGAAAGTGAGAAGAAATCGATGCAGATACCAAACGGACAGGGGTTTGGTAATTCTTTCAAAGAACCGAATTTCGACTTGCCTTCAGACGGGCAGGGTGGGGCCGCGAAATCTCCCTATGTCATCGTTCCTCCCATTCCTGAGTGGCATGGAAAAGGCTTTAACAAGTCTGAATAAAGAGTTTCGAAGCTAAGAAGCCTTTCCAAAACCAAAGTCTCTCAAAATGCACCTTAAGAGCCCTTCTGAATGTTTTTCAGAACTGTCTCTACAACTGTTCTGTTTGGCAGATTGGGCTGCCTGAGCATTTCTTCCAAGGTGGGGATGGCTTTTCTCGCTATCTTGGGTTCCATAAGTTCAAGTGCGTGTAAGGCTTCTTGTGTGTCATGCTGAGTAAAGAGGCGTTTCTCATTTTTAAGCGTGCTGATGACGATATCTATGCCTTCCGGTACTTTCTCGGCTCCTATTCCCAGTAGCCTACGGCGGGCAGAATGGTCTGTTTCAGCAGCTTTGGCTAGTGCTTGCAAGACCGAGGGATCTTTCTTTGAGAGGGTGTCGATATATTGCAAAGCTGTATAGTAACCGGGCGAGTTTGGGGTTTCTAGACCTTTCAATATGTAGTTTTTGCCTTCGGCGTGAAAGGGCGTTTGCACAATTAGCAGGCTGATAGCCGTTTGCTTTACTGAAGAAACTTCATCACTAGTTAGTCTTTGAGCCAGATTGATGGCTTCTTGTGGAAGTTTGTTGCTGGCTTTTGAGATGGCTCGCAAGCAGTTCTCCCTGATTTCTTCGTCGCTTGTGCTTTCAATTTTCTTGCTTAGATAGCCGACTGGTCGGGCATATCCTTCCTCTGATGCTTCACGAATAGTATCGCCAAGAGAGGTTATTGCTAGTTTGACAATGCTGTTGTCGCTATTCTTGAGCAAAATTTCGCCCAATTTATCAATGTTTGGTGCATTGGAAACGGTGCGTGCTGTGGCGAGTTTGAGTAATGCTTCCATGTCATCGCTGTCTGGCTGAGCTGAAATTAGCTTGAAGAGCTTGTTCTGGTTGGTGGAGCTTAACTGAAGGGGTCCATTGCCCGTAGAAAAATGGGCGGAGCGGCTTCTACCCACTAGTTCTTCAAGCAGTACTAGTCGATTTCTGATGGAAGCCTGGTTCTTTATCATGTCGTCAATTAGATAGTCGATTGCACTTTCGCCCATCGGACCGATTGCGCCAGCGCAAACTTTGGCATACTCGGGGTGTTCGTCGCAAAGTCGCATAATGGGTGCGACGGCGGGTTTGCCGATTGCTCTTAAAACATCAACCGCTTCAAATCTAATCTGTCCCTCGCTCTTTATAGCTGCTAGTGAAGCTGGAATTGCTTTCTCTCCCATCGAAACAAGTTTGGCTTTGGTCGCTTCTTTTTCAGCCACCAGGCCTTTCGCTAAATTGTTTTGTAACTGTGCATCGCTGAGAGTGTTCATCACCAGGTCGTATCTTTTCAGTAATTGTCTGATTCTTTCGTAGCATTCTTCGGGGCTTGGATTAACCAAGGGAGGGAAAGTGGAGGCGCCCTGCAAAGCTTCTGCCGTCTTTAGCATGCTCTCGGTGGCTTCAATTGGACTGGCATTTTGCAGTGGTGAGCTGAAGTGGTTTAGAAAGGCATAGGCGGCGCCGGCCATGGCTAATGTCAGAGCTAGAGCCGTTATTGCTAATGTCTTTTGGGGCGATGGTTTGCCCTGCTTGACCTTGGCTGTTGTCTCTGTAAGTTTGCCCTTACTAATAATCAGTTTTAGGTCGGAAATAGATTCTTGTGCACTTTGATAGCGATTTTCCGGTTTCTTTTGCAAGAGTTTGGTCAGGAACGTTTCAATTTGCTTTAGCTCTTCCCTGGCTTCGAGGCTCGGTGCTTCGCTAAGCAACTCTGAAAGCTTGGGTATTTCAGCCATCTGATGCTTGCTCATCACTGCTAGCAGGCTATTTCCCGTGTAAGGCGGTTTGCCGGTGAGGCATTCAAATAAAGCACAGCCGAAGGAGTAAAGATCGCTGCGGGCATCAACGGTTTCGCCTAGGCACTGTTCCGGGCTCATGTAGAAAGGGCTACCGAATATCTCACCAGTGGCTGTCAGGCTCAGGTCGGCGCCTTCGGCCTGGGTCAGCTTTGCTAGTCCGAAATCTAAAATCTTGGCTGTGAAGATTCCGCTATTTGGCTCGCCGATGACTACTATATTGGCCGGCTTAAGGTCTCGGTGAATAATGCCACTAGCGTGGGCAAATTTCAGGCCTTCCAGAACCTGCAAGTAGATGCCGAGCAAGCTTTGCCGGCTCAGTTGCCGTCCTTCTCTGATGTATTGGTCGAGGCTCATACCGTCTACAAAGTCCATGGCATAAAACGGCATGGTCTTGTCGTGCACACCTAGATCGGTAACTCTCACCAAGTTGGGGTGTTCCAGCTTGGCTACGGCTCTAGCTTCTGTTTGAAATCTTAGCCAGGCCTTTTCAGTGACCTGATTGGCGGGCAAAATCTTGAGAGCGCATTGTTTATGCAAGGTCAAGTGTTCTGCAAGGTAGACCTGACCCATGCCCCCTTTACCGATCAGTTTGATCACCCTATAGGTGTCGGCAATTATGGTGTCGGCTGCAATTTCAATCTCGTTTTTGAAGGCTGTCTGCGAGTTGAAAGTGTAAGTACCCGTGCCTGTGCTTAATATTGTTCTTTCTGTCGAGTCGATTTCTTCCGAAACTCTCAGTTCGGGGGACAGAATTAGCTCAGATGTCTCTGTCTCTTTCGATAATTGAGGCTTTTCTTGGTCGGACAATAGACTTTCCTCTCAAGGCAGAGTGTTTACTTCGGTTTGACCACGTGTCCAGCAAATAAAACTGCACCTGTTTTCCAATCTCTTAGGGCAATAAAGAAGGGTCGATTGACCTTCATTTCGAAGGGCGGATGGGTGGGCATCATAGCCGTGGCTACGCTCATCTCAACGGCGGTAACCGCCGCCGCTTCGGTTCCTTCCTCATTTACTTCCATAAAGGTCTTGTGCAAGACCTTACTGATATAGACATTCGCCTTCAGATTGACCATTTTTTTGAAGTCGGCTTTTTCTGGGTCAAAGGCAATGCCCATACCCATTTTTGTTAGTGGATCATTGAGAAGCATTTTGTCTTCAATTTTGAATTTGGGAAGGCTGAGAGAGCCCTCGCGTTTTCTGAACGCTTGAGTGAAGCTTTCAAATTTCTTCTGGTCAAGACTTTTCTCGAAACTTTGGAGTGTTTTGTCTTTAGCCGGTAAGAAGATAAGCAAGCTGAGGCGCTTGTCGTTATAGGGCAGCATCAGAGCCTGAAACTCGGGGGTTTCGAAGTATTGAAAATCATCGCTATGCATGTGCATTGTCGGTACTTTCTCAGCTTTATCAGGGCCGAAAAAGGTTTCCGAGTTGGTTTGCTTCTTGTCGAAGGGCTCGCTCCAGAGCCCCTTAAAATAAACAGCATTGACCAGATACAAGATGGCGTCTTGACCTATCGAATCGAGAATGCTTGTGATTTTTCCGTGGGTTTGAGTTGCTACCCAGCCGTTGATAGTCTTAAGTGTCGCCTCGGCGTTGGCAAAGTCGAGGCTGTTCAGTTCGGCTTGAAAGTTTTCTTTGGTTGTCTTTAGAAAGTCTGGGCGAAAGGCGATATTTTTGTCGCCAAACAGAGCGTTTGCTATTTCTAATTTGGTTTTAGAACCAGGGTTGCGGAGCGCCTCTAGTCTGGCTTTTGTCTGCGCAGCTGCTTCTTGTTTATTGCTTATGCCAAGAGTCTTGCCCATGGCTTTTTCAGTTTCGCCGTCGGCACCGGTGTAAGTCATTGTCAGTGCGGTGCAAGCACTAAGCGGAGAAACAAGCACATTCTCGTTGGCTTTTTTGGCAGCAACAGCTTTAAATAAGTCGATGGCAAAAGGGGAAGAATCGGGCGTGCCGGGCTGAGAGCCGAGGCAGTCTGTGCCGGCAAATGCAGCCAGAGCCGCCAGAGTAAAGGCTTTTTTCCACTTGTGCATTATCGCTCCTCTTCTCTCCGCTTTGAAGATTTATACCCTGTTAGTGCAACCTATCCTTGCTCTTGGGCCTTAAAAACATTGCAGCATCATGCTTATCTCTTGGGGATGTTCGTCGCAAATAGAAAGATAAATGCAGCCGGCATCGCCAAACATTAAGTCTAGTCCTTTCTCTGAACCGATTTGCACTAGTTGTCTCATCCAATTTTGGCAGTGCTTGCATTTTAGGTCAGGCGGGAAGGCTTGGATCCATTGCGAATAGCCACCAATTATGGTGCCAAAATTATCTGAAGCTGCGGTGCTTTCCTCAATAAACTTGTAGTAAATATCTGAAAAATCTTCTGTGCCATTCTCTTCTACTTCAGCTTGAAATGATTTGAATTCAGGCACCAAGCCGTCAGCCAGCTCGTCTAACTCATCAAGTTGTGGATAACAGGTGAAACTCTTTAGTTCTACTATTGAAGTTTTTGATGTATGAAAACTATGCTTTTTTTGAAAGAGTTTCTTGAGAAATCCAGATTGCTGGGGCTCCGGTTTTTCTATGCTTACGGCTCTGGCAAAATGAGCTTCAGGATAGTTGCGCACTGTCCAGCCGGGATGGGGGGCATCCCAGGGAAAGCATTCAAAACAGTAGAAGAAGGTCAAGAGACCGAAAAGACTGGGCAGTTGCGCTTCTTTTGCTTGCCGCAGGTCTAGCTGGCAAATAAAAGATTCTGGGTTCGAACATTTGCTGCAGATCGGCCACTGGTCACCAGCTTCGAAATATGGCGCACCGCCGAACTTTGACGCAGCCGCTTCTGCTTGATAGTCAATAAGAGTTTTAGTAGGCAAAACTTGATAGGCAGGGCGACCTATTTTTTGCATTAAGCTCGCTAGTTTTTGCTTGGGCATGCCTGCTAGTTTACTACTATTACAGTTTACTATTTTTGCAATAACTGTTGTCTTAGCTTGCCTGTTACTGCAGTTGTAGTGTGCCCGTCAGAAAAAGAAGCGCCGCCGCCTGTATACTCCGGATAGGCCGCGGGAGCGTACTGAGAAGGGCTGCTATGTTTTATCGTGGTGCTGTTTTTACTCATGAGTGGGCGGGCAGTGCTTTGTTGATTAGCAGGCGCTTTTAAGACATCAGCTGATGCCAGTCCGCCTTGTCTGACAGGAGTTAGATTTTGATTAGCAAGCAAACCTTTTGCTGGAATATTGCTTGTGAAATTTGCCTGGGGCAGGCTGTTTCTTTCCGGGCTAAGAGTGATGGTGCTCCCTGGTTTGCCGCTTGGCAGAGGTGGAATGGCAATGAGAATATTGTTTTCTTGGTTGATTTGTCTGCGATGGTCGCTCACTCGCGGGTTTTCGTCTAAGATCATAATGTGCCGCGGTGCTTTATAGAATTGCACCTGCTCAAGAGTGTCTTTCTTGACTTTGACAAAACCTTGGGCTGAAGCCGCGTTTTGACTGAATAGGCAGGCTGCAATACTGGTCGTTAGAGAAAGAACGGAGAAGAGCTGAAGCTTTTGCATAGCTTGACCTCGCAGCAAATGAAAGATGCCGCTATGTTAGATTGAGCAAAGCCGAAAAGAACCGGGTTTAGGGGGCATAACGAGCTAGTGTTTTCCCTGAAGTTTTACGCCCTTCTCTTTATTTCTTGCAGCAAGTTTCGCTGCGGTCTTCATCGCTTTCGCTATTTTCGCTGTGTCGCAAGAGTTGCCATAATTCTTCCATTACTCGCTGCGAATCGTTATTTTGCACAGCTTCGACCACACAGGTGTTGAGGTGATCTTTGAGCATTATTTCAGCGGTTTTGTCTAGGGCCGACTGCACTGCTTTCAGTTGGTTCAAAATGTCAATGCAATACTTCTTCTCGTCTACCATTTTGTAGACGGCATTGAGATGCCCGATTGCTTTAGATAGGCGCGCTTTTAGTTTGTCGCGGGAGTCGTCTGTGATTGCCATGCCCTAGAGTTTACTCTGCCCGGCTTGGTTATAGGGTTAAGAAATTGCTAGCTCATTGGCCGAGCATATCCCCCGGTGAGGGTTGCTCTGTCAGGGTTCGAGACCCTGCAGGCGGTTCAATTTGCGCTTGTAGGGCTCTGTTTCATCGCTTCTACCAAGCTCGTTCAATATGTTAATGAGTATTTCAAGAGCATACTCTATGTCAAGTTCTGAGACATAATCGTCTTTGTCTTGTCTTTCAATAAAGCTCTTGAGCAAGATTTCGCATTCAGGGTAGCGCTTTTGTTTTACTAGAAGCTCAGAAAGTGCTAGTGCCGGTTGCGGACCAAGAAAGAACAATGGTTCGGGCTGGAAATAGCTTTCGATTATAGACAGAGCTTTTCGGTAGTGCTCTTCAGCCTCCAACTGGCGTTCTTTTCTCTCTAAATAGCCGGCATAACCTGTCAGTGCATAGATACAGTGACCCATAGGCGGGTCGTCGCATTTTTCTAAGGAAGCAAGCCAGTAAGACTCTGCTCCTTCCATGGCTTCGTTTTCCAATCGGGCGGCTATGGCAGTGCGAAGTACCAAAAGTTTAGGATGCTTTTCGCCAAAGTTCTTCTCTATCCATTTGAGGCCGTCCAGGGCAAATTCGGGTTCCACCGATTGTCTGGCTACGGCAAAGGTCAGTAAGTCAGCCAATTCAGCTGGTTCTTGCATGGCTTGCGATAGGGCTCTGCCTCTCTCAAGAAAGAGTCGCAGCTTATCACCGATGCCGTTTTCGTCATAAGCCAGACTAAGCAGCTGATAGGTGAAAGCCATATCTTCTTGTCTTTCGGCGCCACTACAGTGCGAATATGAATTGAGAGCCGAGTCGAGAATTTTCAAGGCTTTCTCAAGCTCGCCCGCGCGAAAGGCAGTCTGCCAGCCAACTAAATTGAGATAGGTCGGATCGTTGTAAGTGGAAGGTTCTTTGAAAAGAGCGATAGCCTCGTGCAAATGCGGCTCTCCTTGCAGATGATAAGCCACATAATCGTTTCTTTTGGCGCAGAGATGCATCTTCCAGAGTGTGCGTGCTTGCTGGGCAATAGGAGCTTGGCAGCGTTTTTCGAGCGCTTGCACTAGTTGTAGGGTTTCCGCCCAAGATTTGTTATTGATGCCGCTTTGTTCGTAAAGTCTGGCTTTCTCGCGTAAGATTTCAAGTGTAGTCTCAATTTCATCGGTTGAGACCGGTTCTTTTGTTTTGAAAAACTGAGGTAGGGTTCTGGAAAGTTCATTCAATGTCGATTCGGCTTGGCGCCATTGACCAAAGCGCCTTAATTTTCGGGCGTCTTCCAGTTTTTGGGCGGTAAGGGCCAGTTGCATAACATACCTGAGCGGTTCAGCCGTTATTGACCTTTATTCCCATTTATTTGCTGCTTCAGCCGATTTCTATTTATTCGAGAACCAGTTTTTCGCCTGGATAAATGAGATCGCGGTGGCGGGGCGGCTCGTCCAACTTGTTGAGTAGCACTATGCGATTGGTTTCTTCTGCTATCTCGGCGTTATTCGGTTCTTGCCCCGCGAGATCTTGCAGTCGCTTTTTGGCGATGTTCCAGACGCAATCGCCTGGTTGGACTATGTGAAACATGGCTATGGACCTCAGTGAAGGGGCGCGAAAACTGTGGGGTCGGCTTTGGATTTTCGATCGATTTCGTTGAGAACGAAGTTTGGGCATTTATTTGCCAATAGTTTTTTATCTGCTTCGCTGAATTGTCCTTTGTAGAACGTCAGACGCAAGACTCTATTCCCTAGTTTAGAGGCTATTGCCGGCGCTGTATACGAAGTTCCTTCTAGATTGAGCCAATGGAGTTTTTTCATGCCTTGCAGCGCCTCTAGGCTGCGGTCGCTCAGCCTATTATTGTCGGTTAACTCAATGCCCTTAATTGCAGTCAATGTCTTCAGCTCAATGAGGTCATCGTTGGTCAGCCCGCAACGCATCAACTCGAGGTGTTGCAAGCTGGTTAGACTTCTTATTTTCGCAGCCGAACCAGGCTTTAGGTTGTTATTAGCCAGGCGCAAGTGGGTCAGCTTTTTCAGCCCGGCAAGTTGGCTCAATTCACTGCCATTGATCATGGTACGACTTAGATCTAAGCGCACCAAGCTGGAGAGCGATCCAATCGCCGCCAGGCTGGCATCAGTGATTTCGGTATTCGACAAATCTAGTCTCTCTACCTGACGAAAGCGCCTTAGATGCTCGGCAATCTTGTCGTCTATCTCGATGTCGTTCAAAAATAGACTGCTGAGGTTGTCGGGTAAAATATCTAGAATCTGAGGATCTTCGCAGAGGCGACCGTTGCCGCAAAAAGCAATATCAGAACCTGTCTTTAGTGTAACCAAGCCTTTCGCTTCGGTCTGATCCTTCCACTTTAGTTTTTTTATGTTTGCGGCCGCCGGCAACTGTGAATGACCAATCCAGCCGTAGCCGTTACCTTTCGGGAAGTTTATTTGGAGGTTTTGAGATAAAGCGCTGTTATTGTTCGAGAGGGCGAACAATAACAGAGAAATTGGTAAGTATCTCAATAGTGCTTTCATTGTCCTGCTGGCTCATTTCCCTATACTAGCATCTGTCTTCTGCGCCGGACCGACCCTATCTTGTTCTCTCCGGTTCTTTGGGGTTCTTTTGAGTAAATATTATAGAACGTAGTAGAAAATTGCAAAAAGAAGAGAGCGCCTGCACTCAACCCGAAGGTGAATACAGGCACTCTTAAAGTTTTCTCTAGCGCAGGCTTTCTTTTGTGGCTCGTCTGTCTATCAGCCCTTGCGCTTGCCCGCCACCAGTCGGCTTGTCACCGGGTGAGCCAAGAGAATGGCGTTGAGCACGGTCAGGTAGATGCCGACAGCCAGGAGCCCGATATAGAGCGGCGGCTGGTGCAAAACAAGCTGCAGCAGCAAGAGCGGCGCCGACACAAGGGTCATGGCCTTGAAGAGATCGAACTCGTTGGCCTGTCCGCTGCGGCGCAGCACCGGCACTCGGTCGAGCACGTTGTAGAGCCCGTTGAAGTGGCGGAAGAATCGCTTCTTGGTGGCGACCGGCTGGAGATTGCCGGGCGTCTTGAAGAGTTCCCGATTGCTCAGATAGCGCAGATAGAAGATGGCGCCGGTGAGCAGAACATTGGCTGCCACGACTGTCGCGGCAAGGATGGTGACGATGTCCACTGGTTACTCCTTGTTTGTTGCGAGCTTTGGTTGCGAGCGCTTCTGGTCTGCGATCAGTCTTCCGGACCGCCGCACATGAAGTCGCTCTTCTTGTAGACGGCGACGGCGCCGACCAACTGCACCTCCACCTTGTGACCCTGGAAGGTCTCGGGTACGAGAATGCGGTATTCGTTGGAGGTGAGCTGGACGAGCAGCGAAGGCTCGTCGCCGCCCTGGGTCTTGACGCACACCTTGCCGGTGGGGATGCTCAGGGAAAGGCGGTTCATGAGATCGAACTCGGAAGCTTTGATGCAGGGTTTGTTTTCCATAATGTCCTCTTGCTCGTAATTGAGCGTTGGTTGATGTGCTGCGGTTATTTAATCCGCCGTTGCAACAGGTAGAGTCCACGGATGGCGCAAAATGCGCCACCCAAGACCCAACCCAGGAAGTACTCGGTGGAAGCCGGCTCGTCGAAGAAGACGAAGCCTATGCTCTGAGTTACAACCAGGTAGCTGAGTAAAGCCAGCAAGGTGAAAGGCTTGGCATTTCTCGATACCCAATCGACTGCAAAGAAACCCAGTACCGAAAAGATGATACCGGTGATGGTGGCTATCGTTAGCATGGTTTAGCCTCCGGACTGCGAGACTTTTGGAATAGATTCGGCTTTTAGTCAGGAAACAGGCTTGCGGACCTTGCTGCTTTTGCCGCGGCGTCGCCGTTTCTTCTTAGCGGGGACGGCGGCGGTAGTGGCTGATTTAGTCAGCTTTTGAAGGTCGGCTGAGCTGCCGTTGAAGTAGTTGCGATCGACATTGCCAGTGATGCCGTCGCAGCGCCCGCTCTCGGTGTACTGCCAAAACGTCCAGGTGCTGTATGGCTTGGGCACATTAGGGTCGTTCTTGCGATACTGAGCCAGCCAGAGCGGATAAGCCGCCAGTCGTCCGTCGGCACCGAGGGTGTCGCGAATGAAGTAAAAGCCGGCATAGACAATCGGCTTCAGACCGAAATGCTTTTCGACGGCGTCCATCCAGGCGATAGACATGTCGGCACTGGTTTTGGCGCTCAGTCCCTCCCAAAGCACAGGATTTTCGACATCGAGAACGGGGGGCAGGTCGCCTGGTTCGAGTGTCCCGACCGCAGCCGTGAAGTTGGCTACTTGTTTGGCGACCGACACGCCAGGGCGGAAGAAGTGATAGGCTCCACGCAAGAGTCCGGCTGCTTTCGCCGCTTGCCAGTTGCGTTTGAAAGTCGGGTCCTGATAAGTACCGCCTTCCGATGCCTTGATGAAGACGAATTCCACACCGGAAGCTTTCACTTTCTTCCAGTCGATGCTGCCATTGTGGTGCGAAACGTCTATGCCTTGCGGTCTGTCTGCATATTTGTGTTTTCTTTTCATGCTCGTTGACTTCTTTTGGCAGGCTCACTTTCGTGAGTATCTGCATGTCCGCAAGAATTTCAGGTCTTATCGCCCGTCCCAGGATTGAGAGGAGGTGCGGCTGGGGGATTGCCTTTGCCGTAGAACATGCTTTCAAAAACAGGCAGAGACAGCGTGAAAACGATGAGGAGCACCGCGCCGTAGACTGGGCGATACCACTCGAATGTAACTGCGAAAGGTCCTCCCAGGGCAAAGACCCAAACTCCGAAGGCGAGAGTGGAGGCGAACCAATGGAAGGTTTTAGCCGCCGTAAGCCCTGGAGGCGTGGTCTTGACGTAGATGACGTAGAGTGGGGTGAGAACTGCCAGGGCGGCGAAGACAGCCCATCCGAGCCAGAGCGGCGTGTAGAGCTGTTCTTTGAGGATGCCGTCAAGGGCCACATAGCCGGCAACGATGTCGGCTGGTATGTAGCGCAGCAGTTTCTCGAAGTAAGTGTCGGTGGTTCGACTGTCGGGCGGTGGATCTTGCGAGAACCGGTTGCGCGCAGTCGCACCACCCTTCGAAGGGGCGGGTTCAGACATAGGTAACTCACTCGTTAAGGTGGCGTGAGCCTCATACTAAACTGGACGAAAGACAATCTGCACAACCTGCAAAGCCTGCCCAACTGAACCAAAGGTTCAGACAAGATTCGCTTGTGGGGCGCTGGTAAAGTTACTTGGTAGAAATTTAGTCTTTGTCGGGGAAGTGCAGATATATCTAAACTTCGCACGGGCCTGCCTGTAGCTTCAATATAGAAGAATTAGGAAAAGACTAAGTTTCGGGGAGCCTTTAGCAACAACCAGATATTTATCTTCATAAAATCACAACTGCTGCTAAGCCTGGAAAGGGTTTTGGGTCACGGCGGAAGTCAAGCGCTTGCGAAAGCTCGCGCGAATTCTTGGTTTGGATTGGTTTCTTGCCCTGAGCTTAGCCTGCGGTGCTGCAAGTTGTTAGTTCGGGCTTTTGTGGTGCTATAACCCGCTCGGGGGAGTTCCACTTTGACGTCGTAATGCTATAACGGTTGTATGGCTGAGGCACAGGTCTGAAGGAATCCGGTTAATGAAAACTGAATCAATCGATGTTCTCGAAAAGCATTTGAAACTTCAGGCTAGTATTCACGGACCAAACAGCGTGCAAGTGGCGCGGGTCTTGGTTCGAATCGGCAGTGCCTTGCTTGAGCAGAGGCGATACAGTGATGCCGAAGAGGCGCTTCGTCGGGCTCTTTCGATCGAAGAGGCGGCTTCTCCGGTAGATCCCTCTAGTATTGCTGAAATAAAGCATTTGCTTGACAGAGTCTTGCAAGAGAAAAGCCAGCCCGCATCCTTTGATGACCTCGATATTTTGAAAGTGAGCAGCGATAAAATACCGGCTTTTACCCCAACAGTAGAGCCTTTATACAACATCAAAAAGGCAGACCCGATTGATACTGCCATTGCCGACGCGCAGCTGGAGATTCACAGACTGAAGCAGGCCGGTGGTGGTGACAGTATTGCCGTAGCAGATGCCCTTAATCGTCTAGCCGAGCTTTATAGCCGCAAAGAAATGCTCGATGAGATGGAGCCTCTTTTGAAAGAAGCGCTGCGCATGCGAGAGGCAATTTGCGGCGAAAGTCATTTAAGTGTTTCCACTGATTTAAAGAACCTTGGACGGCTTTATCTGTTTAAGGGTAACTATCAACTGGCGGAAACATTTTTGGCGCGGGCCATGGCTATCAGAGAGCGTTCTCTTGGACCCTTTCATAGCTATGTCGCTGATGTGGCAGAGCTTTATGCCAGATTGTTGCGCAAGGTAGATCGGTTGCCCGAAGCTGAAAAGTTGGAGGCGCTTGTCGCGGAAAGTCGCACCAAATATGGCTCTGATTGGGAAAAGCTGAAGTCGTCGGGGCAGAAAGCCCTGGAGGATGGGAATTTTCTTGAAGCTCAGGCCTTTTGGTTGGCCGCCCTTGAAGAAACAGCAGATTTTCGTTTTGATGACCCGCGCCTCACTATGACTCTAGAGAATCTCGCCGAAGTCTATTGGCGTCGCAACAAGTTTGACAAGGCTGAACCGCTCTGCAAGCAGGTTTTGCAGATTGCTGAAAGTATGCTCGGTCCCGAGCACACCGATGTAGCTTTAGCCGCCAATAATCTTGCCTTGGTTTGCGAGAAACAAGGCAAGTACGCCGAGGCTGCCATTCTCTTTCAACAGGCTTTAGCCATAGGCGAGAAGTTTTTGGGAAGTTCTCACCCGGATGTGGTGCAGATAAGAGATAGTCATTCCCGTGCCCGCGACATGGCGCATCGGCAGTTAGAAGAAAAGCTAAAGAAAGAGCCGGGGCGTTGGAACAAATCTGGTTGGTGGAAAGCCTATCAAAAAGACCAGGAGTAAGTAGGGCTGAGGATCTTTTGCGAAAGGGTCGCCCTTTGTGGACCATTTTGTGTTTTGTGTTTTTGGGTGGTCGGCCGTCATTTGGGCGACTATTTGTTTTTTGCCATGCTTTGCGGCTAAAATAAGGCGCTTTTACTAAAACAAACCCAATTTAAATCAAATTAGGCTGCAAGAGGTGCGAAAAAACTGTGTCTGTCTCGAAAAAACAGCGGAAGCTCAATTTTGTTCTATCTTTGTCATCTCTTTTGTTGATGCTGCCCGCTCTTGGCGGGCTTGTCTGTCAAACGGCCTGCGCTGAGAGTGCCAAGGGCAGCGGCAAGTCTGCCGGTACCGCCCCTGCCAAGCCTAAGCCTGAATCTAAGTCTGAATCTAAGACTGAGACGAGTGCTGCCAAGCTAAAGCTTCTGAAAGAGCTATGCGCCATTCTCAACCCCGGCAAAAACGCTGATGCCACCATGAAAGCCACCTTGGCAGAGCAGGAGAAACAAGCGCCCCAGATCATCGACGCTATGCTTTCGCAGCGCGCTCCTAAAGACATCAGCCCAGAGAAGCTGGCTCAGCTCAAGAAAGCAATGATCGATACACGCCTTCTGGCGATGCGTCGCACCAACGAGTTATTGCTTGAATCAATTGATATGAATTCCCTTTGCGAGCGGATTTATACCGAGATCTACGACAAGTATTTTACCGAAGCGCAGTTGAAAGATTTGATTGCCTTTTATAAGTCGAGCACCGGCAAGCGCTATACCGAAGTGCAGGGACAAATTGCCACCGAAGCTATTCAACTGACCAATAGAGAGCTTGAATCAAAACTTGTAGACGTCTCTAAGAAGGTCATGCAGGAACTGGAGCAAAAGGCTCGAGAAGGGGCTGCTGCAGCAGGCAAATAAAGCGAAGCCGGAACAGTTCGAATTTGCAAAACTTTCCAGTAATTTTCACGCTGTCTTTTGTATAAAAGACGGTGTTCTAAGTTTGAAACATTTTCAAGTTTTACTAAAGTCCAAGGTTTACTAAAAACGTATACAAGCAGACGGCGACTCCCCAATTTTTTCTTGATACCGGAGCCAGAGCATGAAAATTACTAGTTTGATTTTAGCTATATTTATTGGCGGTTTCTGCCAGAGCGCCCAGGCCAGTGGCGCTGATTCGATGGTTTCGAACTATTACGTAGCCGGCAGTACGCAGGTGAGCGGCTGGGAGCAGGGGCTTGTTGCTCGCGATCGCAATCTGGCGCAATATCATTGGCATGCCATTACTGCTTCGGTGCACGCACGCCGGGTGGCGGGGCGCACGGTGGCTGCAGCGCCATACCGTAACAGCAAACCTTTGGTTATGGCCCTGCCTGCCAATTCATCCATTAAGACCAAGGCAGCCAAAAGCGATACCCAAGTTAGTGCGCGTCTCGGTGCCTCTTCGGCGGCTCCCAAGGTCAGTACCGCTTTGTCCTATGCTGGCAGCAATTATTCTACCGGTTGCGGCCTCAGTCTTAGCGAAAACAAGGTTTGCGGACGAGTCCTCAATTACTAGTTTTTGGTGGTGTCTTCTTGCCCCCGCCCAATGGTGTGGTTAGCGGTCCGTAAGGTAGGTCGCTCCAGAGCGGAATATTTTGGTCGATTAGTAATTTGAAGGAATCTTCCAGGGTTCGCGGTCTCATAACATAGCCATTGGTGATTTTGTAGCAAGCCCAACGCCCTTCTCTAGCCACTTCTTCAAAATTGAGATTGGGCTTGACTGCAAAGTCGGCTGCGTCTTTGTCGTTTGCCATGATCAGTTGTGGTTGCGCTTTGCTTGAGTTTTCCTTGTTGGATGGGTCGCTTCCTTCAATGAAGGCGAGGGGGCTTGAGAGGGTATCTACTGGTCGGTCTAAATAGGTGATGAGCGAAGGTTTGTATGCGCCGTAGCAGAAGATTTGAGCGTCGCTGCCGCTGAGCTTTTTAGCCAGGTTGACCATGTCTTGATTTTTATAGGCTAGATAGCCCATGACCGATGGAAAACTGAGGGACATGGTGCAGGCAACACTGAGTGCGGACAAAGTCAGTGTCTGGGTCCATTTCTTCCTTTTGAGCAAGATCAGCTGGCGTATTGCGGCGGCCACGAGGCTGAGGCTAAGGGCGGCCATCTGTGGTTCAAGCAGGTAAGAGCCGCGACCAGCGTAAGAAAAATAAAGCGCAACCGGAGCTAGCAGCAGATTTACAGCCGCAAGAAGATAGAGGAAAAACCTGAACCAAAGTCGGTCGAATTTGAGTGGGTCGTCTGTTTCTGTCGGCTCTTCTGCCAGTGTGCTCATTGTTGAGGCAAGAAGAATTGAAAATGGCGCCATGGCTGGCAAAATATAGGTATCGAGCTGGGTGCGCGATAGGCTGAAGAAAACTAACATCGAGAGAGCCCAAGCAGAAAGAAGCAGGCTGAAGTTTGCTTTCGCTTCTTCGTCTGTAAGAAAGAGCGAGCTTTCTTTCATCTCTTTTGCATAAGGCCGATAAGAGCTTTTGAAGCCCTTGATCAGTCGTCCTGAGAACCATAGTTCAGAGATCGGTGCGAAGAAGTGGATCTTTAATGCTTGAGGTAAAAGCAGAAACCATGGCGCTATACCATAGGCTAGTACCGGCAGAAAGTAGAGCCAAGAACCTTTGTGAATATTGGTTTTGCCCATGAATCGCGCCAGATTTTCATAGACGAAGAAAATCTGGGTGAAAAGACCGTCTGTGGCTTTGCTGACTAAGACGAACCAGGGTACTGCGATCAAGAGATAGAGCAGAATGCCTGGCAATAAGTTGAGCCTTTTGAGAAATTCCAATAGCCGACTTTTTGATGGTCGGCAAACTAGTATGAAGGTGCTCATGCCCAGTCCGTAGAGCAAGACTGCTGCTGGTCCCTTTGTTAGGGTAGCTAGGGCTAGAGAGATATATATAAGCGGCCAAGTCTTGCTCTTCTCTTTGAACAGAGTGATTGCAGTTGCAAAAACGGCAATATTTATAAAGCTGCTAAAGGCTATATCGATGCATGATGTTTTGCCGGCTAGTATCGAAAGTGGCGCCGATGCCAGGCATACCGCAGCCAGCAGAGCGGCCTTTGGTTGGAAGCGTCTGACTGTGAAATAACCGGCCAGGGTGAGCAGTGTGGCCAGGCAAGCAAAAGGCAAGCGCGCAGCCATTTCGCTGACTCCGAAGAACTTATAGCTCAAGGCAATTAGCCAAAAAGTGAGAATGGGCTTGGAAAAGTAAATCTGGTAGTTGAGATGAGGCACAATCCAGTCGCCCAACTCGATCATTTCGCGAGCCGCCTCAGTATAGTAAGTCTCGCCTGGATCAAGAAAGGCCCAGCTGCCCAACTGATTGAAATATATGCCGAGGCAGACCAGTAAAACAATTGGAACGGCGTATTTGCTGCGTTCTGAAATAATTAGCTCCCGACCGCTGCCAGAGAAGAAAGATGTTAGATGCGTCTATTTTAGCACTAAACGACAAGGTCGTTTTTGAAACTGCCCATGGTGGCATGGCCAAGTCTTGGCGGCGGCGGTGCTACAAGAGTCAATTTGCCGCCTAAAACAGATGAAATTTACTGAGCCATATATCTTTCGCCAGAATTATAAGAATCAAAAAAAGCAGGGCGCGGTCGCATTTCGACTTACTGGAATCGACATCTTTGCCTAGGTGCTGGTAGGGGCGGCCGAGGCTTTTTTTACTGCGAAGAATTAGAAAAATTTTGGTTAGTGAATCTATGAAAGCAAGAGCTTGGCGGTACCACTCGGGCTGTTCGGAGGACTCGTCGGTAGAGGGCGGCGGTTCTTTGGGTTTACGGGGGCTGAATTGATTTGAGAGAGGGGGCATGATGCATCTCCGTTATACGGTGCTGGAGGCGGAAATGCTTTGATCTTATGACTCCTCTGAATGGGCTTCGGCCACTTTTGTTCTAAGGCAGGCTAAATCAAACCAGGCAGTGGCTTTTCTGCCTTTCACTGGTGATATGAACCCGACCTTAAGCTGTTTAGTTGGGCGTGATATTGGCTACTATTTGCTGTCTGGTGCGATAAGAGACGCCTCTGAACATAGCAATCTTTTCATTGTGCTGGTTAGAGACAACCACGTCATACACGCCGGTTTTGCCATTCAAGACTTGTTCTTGTGCTACTGCCGTCAAGATATCGCCGATACGCGCCGGGGCGCTGTAGGTGATGGCGCAATTGAGGGCTAGGGTGCGATGATTGCGTGAATTGCAGGCAAAGGCGAAAGCTGTGTCGGCAAGGCTGAAGGTGACGCCGCCATGGCAGATTCCAAGACCGTTTACCATATCTTCTCTGACCACCAGCGAGAGTTCGGCATAACCGGGGCTGATCTGCTTGACTTGCATGCCTAGATATTGAGAATGCTTGTCGAGGCGGTGCATTTCGGTGGCGACTGCCTGAGCTAGATTGAGATTTTTGCTGGTGGCTTCGTTTTTCACGGTTGTTTCCTGCCTTATATCGTTTAGTGCCCATTTTACTCAATTGCCTTGAGCACGTAAACTATGGATATGAAAAGTGACCTCTCCTCTTTGACGCGCTCTCTCACCCTGACAGCATTTCTTGCTGTGGTTGCCATGCCCTGCTCTATGGCCCAGATAGATAAACCTCAGGCGACAGCAGATTCGCAGTCTCTCCCCCAGTTTTTTGGCGGGGTCTCCCAGGCTGAACTGGCTCAAGTGTTCTCTAAGTTTCAGTCTTGTTTTGTCATGCTTGATCTCAAACGCAGCAAGTTTCACAAAATCAACGAAGATATGTGCGCGACAAGGTTTTCGCCTTGTTCGACCTTCAAGATATTCAATTCTCTTGTTGGTCTTGATACGGGTGTAGCCAAAAGCGAAAGACAGGTGTTTGCCAAGAAGTCGGAGTCGGGGCTGGAGGAAGCCCAGACCATGCAGGCAGCCATGACTAATTCCTTGGTTTGGTATTACCAAGCCATGGCAGAGAAAATCGGCATGGCACGCATGAAGCATTATTTGAAGAGAGTGCCTTACGGCAATGCCGATGCCTCAAGCGGCGGCGGTATAACCAGATTTTGGCTGGGTGATAGTCTCAGAATTTCGCCTGATGAACAGGTGCGCTTTGTCGCTGATCTGGTGGAGGACCGTCTGCCATTCAAGACTCGCTCAATGGCTATAGTTCGAGGAATGATGCGCCTTTCTGAAAATGACAAAGGCGTTCTTTACGGCAAGACTGGTTCGATGATGAAAGATGGCAAGAACGAGCTTGGTTGGTTTGTTGGATATCTAGTTAAACCTCATGGCACCTATGTTTTTTGCACTTTGATCAAGGCAAAAGATACCAATCTAGATGCGGGCTCACTCGAAGATTTGCAAAAGCAGGAAGAAGAGTCGAATAAGGCTTGGGGCAAACAAGCCCGCAAATTGACTGAAGAAGCGCTTGGCAAGCTTGGTCTTTGGTGAAACGATTCTGCTCCTTGTTTATGCTTTCGCTTGAAAGTTTGATTGGGTAAGACACTATAGAAGGTAGTAAGTAGAAGAAAAAAGAAAAGCGGCTGGTCGGCCGCTTTTCATGAGATTGACCTTTCGCCTTTCAGAGAGGGAGTCGGTGTTTTCGACCGGCTCATCCTCTCTGCTCGGCTTGGCTTCAGTTGTTGGTTGTAGTCGAGCACGTGATCTTGCCCTCCTTGATCGCATCGAGCAGGATGCGCTTGGAGTGCTTGTAGCCGTCCTCGTACATCTGTTGGCAGCGCTTCTTGCTCAGTCCGAACGAGAGCCCGCAGACATCGTCTGCTTGCTGTTCGATGAGGACATGGCGCTGTGTGTCGACGGCGGTTTCCTGCCGCACGAAGGGGAAGTAGACCTCCCGGTAGTGGAAGTAGGCGGAGATGGGGTCCAGCAGTTCTTCGGGCATGCGCGTGGCGAAGCCGAGCTGCGAGACGATGGCCTGACCCTTGCAGAACTGGTCGGGGTTGCGGTGGAAGACCGCGCCGTCGACCAGCACCTTGCCCTGGTAGCGCACCGGACGGAAGACCGCCGGGAACGAGCCAGAGGCAGAGAGCGCGGTGCCTAGGTCATAGTCGGTGCCCTCGAAGAGGAATGCCGACTTATCTGCGTTGTCGCAGGCGACGATGCGCAGATTCGCTTGTGGCGAAATGCCCATCTCCTTCACCTGCTCTTTCCACGAGGACTCGAGCGAGAACATCGGTTGCCCGAGCATCACGCTCACCAGGTCGGCCTGCGCGAAGGCGCTGGCCAGAAAGAGCGGGTTCTTGGAGCGGTCGTGCGAATCCAGGAAGTGCTTCAGGATCTTGCTCGACGACCAGCCGTTCGCCGCCAGCGTGGCGACGATGGAACCGACGCTGACGCCGGTGTAGTGCGTGACCTTGAGCCCCAGCTCTTCGACTGCGCGCAGCAGCCCGATGTGCAGGTAGCCCTTGACGCCGCCGGCGCCCAGGACAAGCTCCAGGCCATCTTCCTTGTCAGAGGTTTGCATGGCAAATCCTTTCAGATAGGTTGCGGTTGTTGGGTTGTTACTTGCTCACGATGTATCGTGCTTCACTTTGTCTCCGATTCTTGTGGAGTTCTTGTTGTCGCTTCTGTCTAGTCGAGACTGAGCGGTTCGACGGTGGCGATGAGGACGTAGCGGCCCTTGCCACAGTCGAAGTAGGCTTCGCTGAAGGCGGAGGCTTGACGCATGCAGAACTCGGCCTGCTGTCTTGCTTCCTCTTCGGTGAAGAGTCTCGCTTCGTTGCGGTCGCTTTCCTGCTCACGCACCGAAAGAGAACGGTAGTACTCGACGACGCCGCGGCCGTTCTCCATCTTGACGATGAAGCGCTTTTCGGGCGTTGCACTCTTTTGCATGGTAGTCCTTTAGAGCCGTGTGAAAGAGGTAGAAAGACGCGGGCGAGTTGCTGGAGGCATCTCGCCCGCTGCGGCAGTTAGCCTTCCACCAGAGCGCGGCGGCTCCAGTAGTTGATGGCGTACATGAACTCTTCGGCAGTGTAGCTGCGTGCCGTACCACCGATGCCTTCCGGCAGTCCGAGAGCGCAGGCCATATTGCGGGCCATGGCCTTCGGAGTGGGCGGTTCGTCTGCTTCGGTGGCCCGAGCGTTCATGCTCACCAGCTGCCAGTCGGCGCTGACTTCGCTGGTGGAGCCGTCGGCGGACCGCAGTGTGCGTTCCTCGACGGTGAGCGCATCGCGGTGATAGAAGATCAGATCCACGTGACGGGCGGGCAACTTCTTGCCACCAATCACGGTGACCTGCACGAAAGGCTCTTCGTCCTTGACCGCGCCGGCGCGAGTGGCGAACACAGCCTTGAGCTCGTCGCCCGGCGCCAGTTCGGCCACCGCGCTGAAGAAGCCTTGGCAGTCATCGCCGGTGATGCTGTATTTGACGATCAGTCCGTCGGGACGCAGCACTGTCCTCTTCGCACCGTTCTCGATGAGCGAGTTCAGGTGGTCGAGGAGTGCCGGCCAGTAGTCGTCGCCGTCGCACTGGTTTGCCGTCGGCTGCCAATGCGAGAAGCGCGAAGAGGGCTTCTGCCGATAGACCATCGGGTTGAGGGCGATGGATTTCATAGACACTCCTTCTTGGTTGAGCTGATTAGAGCCGCTTGTACACGCTCTTCTCGCCGAGGTAGACCACGTGCCAGGTGGGAGCTTGCGGGAAGATGCCGCTAGGCTTCGTTTCCGACGCGCCGTTCCACCAGGCGAAGGGCAGGATTTCCAATTCCTTGAAGAGCGCCTGCCCGTTCTGGTCGGGGATGTTGTAGTTGTCGACGATCGAGTCCCAGTGGGCATAGGAGCTCGAGTTGTGCCCGAACCAGATGCCCATGAGGTCGAACCAGCTGCCCATGCGATTGACCTGCTGGAACAGCCTGGGGAAGAGCGTCTGCCGCAGGAGCGGGTGCTGCGAGGCTGCACCGAACTCATTGAGCATGTAGCTGAGGTTGAGCGGGCGCTCCCGGTCCGTCTTGAGGCTGTAGGAGCCGAGGCTGAGCACGGTGCTGCGCCCTTGCACGGTACGAATCGCCACCAGCAAGCTGAGGGCGAGTGCTCCGTTCCAGAGCCAGTGACCGACTTCGTCGATGATGAGCAGGTCGCAGTTGAGGGCGTCCTCCCGCAGCTGGAAGGCATCGTCGACGAATCCGGATTTGCCGGGATTTCGCCAGCTCTCCAGGGTGCAGTCGCCGAACCCGCAGTTGATGCCGGGGTCGTAGAGCTGCACCACGGTCTTGCCTGCTTCCGAGGCAGCCTTGTTCAGGGCCCCGGCCAGCGAGGTCTTCCCCGTGGCGATGCCGCCGATGAGCACCACATTTTCGCCGCGGTCCAGGAAGTCCAGCTTGAGCAAGTTGCTCATCTGGCGCTTGAGGGCAGCGGCATCGAGCCTGTTGTCGATGCTGGCGAAGGGCGTGGCGCCGATGAAGGCGGCGGCGCTAGGGGAAAGTCTTTTACGTTGGTTCATCCGTTCTTCCTTGTGGTTAGCGTACTCGCCGCTTCAGCTTGGCGGCGGCGAGAGTGGCTTGACGCCTCGCTTGCATGCCGTAGGCGGCGGTGCAAATGGCGAGGGCGGAGATAAGCATCGACAGGGTGGAACCCGTGGGCACACCGCAGACGATGCCGAGAATGAGCACCGCTCCGGCGGCTGCCAGAGCGGTGCTGATCTGACGGTCGCGGCTGGACCCGTACCAGGCCAGTGCGATGGTCACTGTCAAACAGAGCAAGATGAAGACGGTCATTTCGTTCTCCTTGGTCTGTCAGTGGTAGGTGTGGCGAACGTTGTCGTCACCCTCGGCTGCCGGTTTCGCCGGCGGCAGGCTCGGGCAGTCGAGCTTGATCAACTCGACGCCGTGCTGCAAGTCGTCGGCGTGCCGCAGGAAGAGCCGAGTGGCGGCGTTGAGCGCCGTCTTCTGGCTGCGGTAGCGGCGGTAGCCCAGCATCTGTCCGTCGCGGTTCGTTTCGGGGAAGCGCGACTTGAGCCAGTCGAAGCCGTTGAAGTTCTCGACTGCCTGCACCAGACCGACGCGGCACATGCCGTCGTTGAACTGGAAAACTGCGATTGTGGTATCTAGACTCATGGTTTTATCTCCTTACATCTGTTGAAAAGTTTTTGGTGATACAAAGAAAATCCGGCTGCGGCAGAGATTGCCTTAGGCACTCTCCCACCGCAGCCGGCATGATGACCTTCAGCAGCAGTGTTTGCTGCCTGCGGTCTGCACTGCAGCGACAGGCTCCGGTAAGGAAGCGAGTCGCTCCGCGTTCTCCTTCAGCCACTGGCTGGCTCCGGCGGCGTCGGTGAAGACACCGTCATGCTGAGCTTCGAAAGCAGCTTCTTTGATGACGCGGAAGACGGGGCCGGGCTTGAACCCCAGCTCTTTGATCTGCTTGCCGGTCACCAACGCTTCGGCACCAAGCCTCTGCGAGGGCGACTGGCAGGCAGCCAGTTTCTCGCGCAGGGCGAGGTAGTAAGCCCGGTGCGAGCTTGCCTGCCTTTCGGCGAGGCTGCGGCCGGTGCCCATCACGTCGCAGTGCTGCATCCTGATCAAGTCGAGGATGTCGCTCCGCTCCATGAGTTTCACCAGCTTGCTGCGCCGGATGCTCGGGTCGGCCATGTCGTGCATCTGCATGTGCAGGCGCACGATTTCGCTCACCCGGTTGGT
>JAIETF010000073.1 GCA_019745415.1 Candidatus Obscuribacterales bacterium
CAGACGAGCTCGGCCCGCCCCTTGGAAACAGCCACCGCCAGAAGCTCTGCGATGGATTGAACAAGCAGAAAGTCGTCAGCCTGCTTCACCGCCTGCGGATGCGAGTCGGTGACGACGACGGACTTGAAGACACCGGAGTCGAGCAGGCGCTTCTTGGCGCCGGGAGGGAGGACACCATGGGTGAGAATGGCCACCACACCGGAGGCGCCGCGATCGAGATAGGCCTTGGCTGCCTTGACCAGGCTGCCGCCGGTGCGCACCATGTCATCGTAGATGATCACCAGCTTGCCCTGGACGTCGGCCGAGATGTCTTGCACCTCGGTCTCGACGCCGCTGGTGCGACGCTTGATGATGAAAGCCGGTTCGGCTTTCAGACCCAGAGCCACCATGTCGCGGCTGAGGCTGTCCACCCACTTCACCCGACCGGTGTCGGTGGAAGCGAAGACGAAGGGTTCGAGCAGAGCGGACTTCTTGTGCGCAGCATTGAGACTCTTCAGCCCCTTGCGCAAGCGGTAGTCGTTGAGCACCAGCATCTTCGCCGCCTCGATGATCACCGGCTTGGCATAGACATGATGGGTCTTGATGCCGTGCTCGAAGTAGTGCTGCTGACCCTCGGTGTGCATGTCGACCATGAAGACGCTGGCCTTGGGAACGCCGCGCAGCATGGCAGAGATGAGCACAGCCCTGGTCTTGGCCTTGACGGCTTCGCCCGGCTTGACGGCGCGCTCCATGGTGGAATAGCCGAAATAGGGAATGCACACCCTGATTTCTTCGGCGCCGGCCTCTTCCATCTTGTGGCAGAGGTCGAGCAAGTCCATGGTTTCGCGGTCATCGACGGTGCCGGCGACGATGACGACACAGCGGTCTTCCACGTCGGTCATGAGACGCAGATAGCGCTCTCCGTCGGGGAAAGGAACATCAGCGGGGCTGGGATTGCCTTTCGAGTCCATGGAGCGAGCCAGGACACCTTCTTCGAAAAGACCGGTGACCATCATGCGCTTGGCCATGTACTCATAGCCCACGCTGGAAAAGAGAATCGGCTTTTCGCCGTAGCGCAGTTTCACCTGCGGCTGCCGGCGGGAACGAGGCGTTTTTTTATCAGACTGGGTCATTGTTTTACCTTCTGTATCTAGATTGTGCCCAGCGGGCCGAATCTTCCGATTCGACCCGCTGCCTAAACATGAGCGCCTTGAGCCTTACTTGCGCGCGACGCTGTCGAGCGGAGTACCGAAATGGGTCCAGAGCGCCACGCGGATGGCGTCCCGGTCACCGCTGGACTTCTCGGGATTGTCCGAGAGCTTGACCACCGGCGTGGCTTTCCCGGCGTTGTCTTCCACCTCGGAGAGCTTGATGACGATGGACAGCGCCGGGCTGCCCTCGTAATCGTTGCTGAGCGAGGTGCCGATGCCGAACCAGCAACGGCCGCCACGCCCGGTCACCCACTTGTGGATCTCGATGGCGCTGTCGGCGGTGTTGCCGTCGGTGAAGCCGAGGGGCTTGCTGCGCCAGTCGATCTTGAGCGAGGTGTAGTGGTCGATCATCTTCTGCGCCCAGACATAGGGGTCGCCCGAGTCATGACGCACCGAATCGAAGAGACGAGCCAGCACGCCGTCGAAGTCGCGCAGGAAGGCGTCGGTGCCGTAGGTGTCGGGCAGAGCGGTGCCGAGGTTGCCCTCGTAGACCGAATTCCAGTTCTGCAGGGCGAAGCGGTTGGCGTGCTTGAGCGAATACAGGGCGGAGTGCGCCATGATCCACTCGTGCGCCATCGTGCCGATGGCCTTGACGCCGTACTTCATGGCCAGATAGACATTGCTCGTGCCGGTGAAGTTCTTGAACTGCTTGCCGACGCGCACCACACGCTCCTGCGCCTCGAAGTTGCGGCGACGACGCGTGCCGAAGTCGCCCCAGGCAACACCGGCATCGGCCAGCTTCTGCGCCTTGTCGAGCATCTTCTCGTCCTGGCCGTCTTCGGTCCAGTCGGTCTCGATCTTCTCGAAATAGACCTCACTGGTCAGCGCCAGGAGCGGCACTTCCCAGAAGATGCTGTTGCACCAGAGACCCTTGATCTCCATCTGCAGGTTGCTCGAGTTGTCGAGCCAGACCCGCACTTCCCGGGGATCGTAGCGGTAGGCGGCGAGGAAGTCCCAGAAGGTGCGGTTGATCCAGGGCATCTGCGTTTCGCAGAAGGCGCGCTCGTCTCGGGAGAGACTGAGCTTGGACATGGCCTTGATGCGCCGCTTCAGCTCCTTGAGCGCTTCCGGCGTCCACTTGCCCTTCCCCTTACGGTCGGTGAAGCGGTAGCTGACGCGCAGATTGGGAAAGAGCCGCAGCACGGCGTTAGCCATGGAAAACTTGTACAGATCGTTGTCGATGATAGAGCGGATCATATGTTTACTCCAGTTTGGGCTTTCAGGTCAGGTTCGTCCTGAGGGCTGGTTAGTGGAAGCGAACGCGCTTGAGGAGACGATTCCAAAGGCGCTTCGCGTTGAACGAGAACCGACGCCACTGTTTCTGCAAAACAGTGCCTCTTTGCGGCGTCTTGCAGCCGTAGAGCCCTCGGTCGCGGATGATCTGCCAGACTTCCGGCAGCACCATGTACCAAATCGACTGCTGTTCCGAAACACGCTTACGCAGAAGCGTGCTCGACACAGGAGGGGCAGGGCAGAAATCGAGATAGTCGATCTTGATTTCGACCAGATTCTTGAATTTCTCAACGAGCATGGCGCCCCAGCGGCGAGAAAGCTCGTTGGTGTGCCCTTCGCGGGTGAAGACCAAGAGTCTCACCATGGGGAAGAGCTCGACTGCACCGGTCCAAACACCGACATTCCACTCATAGTCGGGGTCGAGATACTCAGACGAAATCATCAAGCAGATCTCGGTGTCCGGACCGTAGATTTCGCGGAGCTGGCGAATGGTGAGAAGCGTGTAGGACTTGCCCGGGCGCTTCAATTCCAAATCGCAGGCTTCGAAATAGCAGTTGGGCGCGCACGCTGCCTCCACCATCTCGTGGCGGATATGAGCAGGGGTGGCACCCACCGGCTTGTGCGGAGGATTGGCGCTGGTGACGAAAAGCACCTTGTCGAGTTGAAAGGCTTCTCTCGTCATTTCGGCGCACAAAAGATGGCCTACGTGAGGGGGGTCGAACTTCCCTCCGTAGAAGCCGATTCGTTTTGGCTTCATGTTTGTATAACCTCCAGACGCTCCAGCTGTACCTGCCGGTTGCGCCGCTTTAGTTAGAAGCTTGGGTCGGCAGGCGCTGCCCTAGTTCTGAACGAACGAGAGCGGGCAGCCTCCGATAAACACAGAAATTGGCGTCCAACCTACCACTCACCAAAACCCAGCTCTGCAACCGGCACCTAACGAAGACGTCGCATCAGCGCCCGCTCGTTCGAAAAGTATTGGTTATATGCAGATTTAGTTCTCGATAGGCAGTTACAGGTTTGGACGTATAGTGAGGTCTTGAGCCTAATAATTAATCAGGCCAATGGCAACCATGCCAAAGGTTTGTAAAGTTGAACAGACTATAACCTTCGCGTTGAAATCAATAAAAACTCATGGCTTTGTACTGTTAAATTAGCCAGTCATAAACTAGCGGGGGTAGCGCTAGTTGCCAAGAGCCCGCGTGAAATGGCTTTACTTATGCAATGAACCCAAGCCCGGCTGTTTCTTTTTCTCTTCTTCAAAAAGCTTGTCCATATCTACTTCCGGCTCATTGGCAGACCTGTTTTGCAGCTGCGGTCCGTCACCAGAACCAAGCGGATCGGCCACTCGCTGGTCTGGGGGAAGTGGATTTTCAACCTCACCTTTGACTTGCAGGAACCAAACGAAAACTCCGACCAAGATAAATGCGCAAGCAATAATGGCGGCTATTAGGTTTCTTTGTACTGTAGTCAAAAGTGGACTCCTTCAACCTTTTCTTCTGAAAACAATTAACTGGTACTGGTATGCCCAGTTAGACGCAATATCAATAAGACAAATGTGCAGCCGAATCAATTACACAGCCTTACAATCAAACTTAACAATCAAACCGCATTTCTTACTCTCTATAGTATTTGGGCAAAAAAAGAAGATAGGGAAGACTGACGCTTCCCTATCCTGGTAAAAGTTCCTGTTACAGATTGGCGTGATGCTCGGCCCGCACCATCATTGCCGAGTCACTCGCCTGGAGCTCCAACTTAAAGCCGTGCGCAAAGCCTGATCAAGGCTTCGGCAACATCACCGGCATGATAGTCGGGATGAGCCCGGTAGAGGGTGGCACGCTTCAAGAGTGTCGGCTCTTGAATGACGAACTGCTCATGGTCGTAACCATCGATGGTGATATCCACCACACCCGGCAAGGCAGACGCATCATAGGGCGTCATGCCGTCGCTTTCTTGACCATACTTGGCGTTTAGCCAGCGTGTCAAGTCGAAACTCTTGCTCTGACCCTTCTCGATGCGCGTGCGCACCGTGACGATCTTGGCAAGATCCTCCGGCGTCAGAGCAGGCAAACCGCGTTGAGCGTACTCACGACCGCGACTCGAAAGCTCCACCAGAGTGTCGACCACACTGCTGCCGAAAAGGACTCGACTGGTAGCACCAATGATGGTGCGCAACCAATTCTTCGAGACCAACCAATCAGCCACCGGCGAGCCATTGATGGGGCTCTGCACCAAGATGATGCGCCAGATCTTGGCTTTCTCTTCCGGCGAAAGCAGACGATATGCATCGAGATTCATGCACCCGCCACGACTGTGACCGATGAGCACACCCTGCCCATCAGCCAGCTTGCCAATGCTCTTTTGGATGAGCAAGATATTACCGGCGGTATCAACGTCGGTATTGACGGGCAGCGCCTCCACTTCCAAACCTAGGCGACCAAAGCGCTCCAAGACAGCGCGACTGTGGTTGCCCATATGCCTAGCCAAGATTCCCGGCGTCCAAAGCACTTTCTTGCCACGAACCTCCATCGGCAAGGCAGGCTTCATACCGGCCATGTCAGACTGTTTGACAAAATCGTGCAGGTCGCCAAAAGCCCTGCTCATGTCGGTGACGACAGAGTCAGAGTCAACACCCAAGCCCGCCACTGCGGCAGACTCGGCACTAATGCGACCGTCCTGCCGCCACTGCGCGATCACGTGTTCCATCGAGCGCTCAGCCAGAGCCGCGATGGTCAGGGCAGGGTTGGCACCCATGGTCTGAGGAATGATCGAGCCGTCCAAGACAAGCAAGTTGTCGTAGCCGAAAGCTCGACCGAGATGGTCGACCACGCCGTCTTGGCGGTTCTCACCCATAGGCACACCGCCCAAATTGTGCGGCACATCGATCTTCTTGCGCAGAGACCAGAGCGGGAAGGGCAAGAAAGAAGCCCCCATGGCTTTGGTATAGGCGCGCAAATGCTTGTTGGCGGTGGCGTAGAAACTGGCGTTGTCTCGCGGATTGAGGTCGGTGGTGATCTCGCCCTTGCTGTTCAGGCTGAAGCGACCCACCGCCTTGTCCCTGCCGATGACGAGCAAGGGCAGAGTGGTGTCCGGCTGCAACCACTTCCACTTCTCCAGCAAGCGAAAACCGCGGCTGACAAGCTTGATTGCCCAGTCTTTCAGACCGATGAGGCGGCCGGTGACATAGAAAGTTTCGTAGGTGAAGCCGCGGAAACTGCCGTCGAACATGAGATGTCCCTGATTGCGGCCGTCTGGACCGTTGAAGTCGAGTCCAGCGGTAATCTCGGGACCACCGGAAGGATCCAGACTCTCTTTCGAGCGAATGGCAAAACCGATGAAGGTGCCGTTGGTGGTGTACTGCCGACCGAGGCGATGGGAGAGACCGGGCAAAGTGGCATAGAGGTTGCGATTGCGCAGAAGCAATTCGCTTGAACCGACCGATCCGGCAGCCACCACCAGAATCTTGCACTCGAAGAGCGAGACTGCGCCCGTCTTCGAGTCTACAGCGCTGACACGATAACCGCTACCCCCTGCAGGCAAAGTGACGGGTTCGATCTTGTCGGCACGCAAGCCGGTGAAAGGACGAGCACCATAGCGGTTTTCAGCCGCGAACAGATAATTATAGTCGAGGCTGTTCTTGGCCTGATAGTTGCAGCCGGGCAAGGAGCACTCACCGCACCGACGACAGCCTTTCTGCACAGCGCCGTGCTTGTTTATGCGCTCGGCTTCGGGAGATTGACCTTCTTGAAGGTACTGCACAGCCACAGGCGGCATGACCGAAGGCACACCCAGCTTGGCTGCAGCGCTGAGCATAGCCACCGTCTTTTTGGTAGCCTGATAGGGCGAACCACTGAAGTGCACCGGGTAGACGGCAGCCTCCAACATCGCCTCGGAGCGGTCATAGTAGGGATCGAGAGACTGGCGCGTGATACCACCCGGCCAGTTCTCGAAGTTGTCTTTGCGGATCATCACGGCCGCATTGACAATGGAGCCGCCACCATAGGCGGTTCCATACCAGGCCTTGACTGCGTTGTTCAGCTTTCGCACCGTGTGCGGACCAAAACGCTGTTCGGAGGGAGACCAGATTGAGTCTTCACCGCGAGGCATGTTCGGGGCTTTGTGACGATAGCCCGTTTCGAGAATTGCCACCTGCAGGCCGGCTTGGGCAAGGCGTAAAGCGCTGACGGCGCCGCCATAGCCCGAGCCGACCACAATAGCGTCGAAACGCAAAACATCACCGCTATTCGCGGTGCTATTCAATTTTGCCATTGTGTATTCCTGGTAAGTTGGTTGAAGAAAAACCGCGAAAGACGCGCGGCTTTTGGCTTAAGCTCAGGCAACCTAGTTGCCTGAGCTAATCTGACCTATTTGTTTGTTAGTGGTTCTCGGGAGCTTTTAGAAGGCCGTAGTTAATTGATCTGCAACCTAACGTCGCGAAGCTTGCCGTTGCAAGAAGCCGACGTCAGCATGTCAAATTGCAACGCTAAAATCTGCTTGATTTAGCCTAGCCTTGACAGCATCTTTAAGCGCCTCTCAGAACCCTCCATCGCTTCAATCAGCGAACCAAGTCTGTTTGTGATAGCGGCATACGAAGTAATGCCGTTAAACTGCACTATCAAGACAGTGGCGCCGTTGAAGACAACACCAAAAGCCATAACGGCTTGGGTGATCGTGCCAAAGGGAATCAAACCGTCGAAATAAGCCGGAGCAACTAGCACAGCCGGAATAATCTGGACAAGAAGATTGAACGGCGTTGTGAAAAGCTGCAAGTTGCGATTGACCAAGGCGATATCCAGCAAGGTGGAAATGACAGCCCTCAAGTCGCCGCGAGCCGCAGACAAAATCTCATCTTCATGTCCTGCTGCGGCTATTTGACTGGCATCATTTCGAGCTGAAGTCAGCCCGGCCCGCAAATGCGCTTCACGCTTCATCTGCTCAAAATTTAAACCGACTAGGCTTTTGCCTATGGCTGTAACGATTACAAAACCCAAGGATGCGTAGATCATCACAGTGAAAGACAAATTTGGTGATATCACCCACAGTACCGTAATGAAAGTGACCACATTGATACAAGCATCCAGAATCGAAATAAATAGCCCTACTGAAGAGTTACAAAATGAATCTACATCTTGCGTCATCCTCTGCTCTGGATTATCGATATCGTCGAGCCCGGCCAAGTGCACATGGGTCTTACCGCTAAAATAGGCTTCTAATAAGCGCGTCGAAAGCCATTCTCGCCAGATCAGCGCCAAGCGGGTGCGCAAATAACCGTAAAAGACCTGGATCGGTGTCGAGACCAAGATGGCCAAGACCCAGGCACAAAGATAGAAGTAGAAATCTTCAAGAGATTTTGATTCCAGCGCCGTCATAAAGCGACCGGCGCTTTTGTTTATAAAAACTGCAACAGCGGCATGCAAAGCTAAAAGAGCCAGTACCGCCACAAGATGTGCAATTCCAACTTTACGCGCCTCGGAGGCCCAGAACGGTCTTGCAACCATCAAAAGCCTGCGCCAGGGCAATACACTTGTAATACTTCTCATGACACACTCCTAAAAACAGACAGAAACGCCCTTTCGACTAGAAAAAGTCGAAACGGAACCAGTTAGAAGAAGAGAGCTTGCTTTCCCTTTTAGTGACTCACTTCAATAAAAATGCAGATACAGCAGACTCTTGATAACAAAGAAATTCATAGACAAACAAGAGAAAACCGTCAAATTCATTCAATTTGAATCCAAGTCAGGCGGGCGCCGGTAAAACTGTCTCAACTGCCATACAACAAGCGGCCCGGCGGGCCGTTTTTCCGCACTAAAACAGAAAGGCGTGATGTTCTAAAAGGACAAATCAATTTCTTGTTTTACTATTGTCTTTAGTATTAGCAGAAAAAAAGAAGTAAGGGAGTGCATATAAAGTCAAAAAGAAGAAGCAGGAATGTCCGCTGGACATTCCTGCTCTCCAAGCAAATTGAACGAGACAGAGCTATTGCTGCTGCCGTCCCTTAACGGTCTTTGTCGACATTGTCGAAGTTCTTGAAGGCGATGACCAAAGCTGACACCAACGAGAAGGTGCAGACAAAGGCACAAACAGCCACACGCATCTGGTCAACGAAGACGAAAGCCCCCATTACCAGAGAGAACAGGAAAAGGGCAAAAGAGAGTGCCACCAGAATGCGGTCCTCACGGGACAGCAAATTGGACTGACTCCCTTGCTTAGATTTGGGATCTTCTTTCAAGGGGGTACCTTTCCAGTTTCCAGTTTCTAGTGGAGCTTACAAGCTCACGAGTTGCAGAGCCGGGTCTGGCCGCCTAGCTGCGAGGGAAACCACTGGGCAACTTCCAGCCGAGGTCTTCCATGTCCTTGACCGAATAGGTTTCGTCGAGGGTGAGCGAAAGCAAGAACTTACTCACGCCGGAAGAGACGGCGACGGTGCCTGGCTTGGAGCCGGGCACGATTCGGATCGAATCGAGATTGACCCAGCCAGGAGCACCAGGTCTGGTGACAGTGACACCCTTGATCTGCTTGAGGCTGATCAACTTGTCCCCAGACTGATACGAGAAAGAAGCCGAAGTGGCCAGACGCATCTTGCCTTGGCCGAGCAAGGGAAATTCCTGCTGGCTTTTGAGCACGATGGTGACAACCGACTTGTTCTCGCTGACGCTCACCACACCGCGAAGAGACAACTCATCGCTGGCGGCCTGGCCAAAGACAGCGGCAAATTCTGAAGCAACAACTTTCTTGCCTTTCGGCACTTGGGTAAGATGCTGAAACATCGTTATTCTCCTGATGCGCCACGAGGGCGATAGGCAATTACCGCAGAAAAGTAACCGTGACCGATCTCGTTCACAGCCACCGAAATGATTTCGGGATTGCTCTCCCGGCCCACCTGGGCAAGCCAGTCGTTGATCTTCACCTCGAGCCTAGCGGCATATTCGCCGGCGAAGAGCTTGACCTGGACATCGCGCGCGGGACTGTTGACTTGAATCATGATGGTCCTTTCCATAAATTCAAAAGTCACGGAGTCCCAGGTGAGCTAAGAAAGCTCACCTAGGTCGTCGGAAACTTGTAGGTGATGAGGACGCAGAGCGCCGAGCCGCGAGACGTGATGCTCATATCCAGCACCTGACCAACCGCAACATCAGGCTTGGCAAGCCACTTGTTGATCAGCTCTTCGAGCAGGGGTCGGGACGGTGCTTGCAGAATGCGCACACGGATATCGGACGGGTTCTGGTTGAGTGAACTCATATGTCTCTTGCTGAAGTTCTTAGTGGGCTTAGCAAGAAGACCAGCTCTCTGGGTGTGACATTCAGGCGCCGCCAAAATGACGAAGTCCCTGCTCGACCATGCCATAGCAAAGCGTGAACAGGTAGTAGTAGCCGACAGCACCAGCTGCCGCAATGGCGACCACCGAAAGACTTTCCCAAACGAGACCTGTCTTCTTGACCGGTTCGGACGAATTCATTGACACTCCTTAACTGGTTTGCCAAAAATAGATAGCTCTTTCACCAGTTCAAACCACTTCGCACACCAACCCAAGTCGTGAGCGACAAGGCAATATAGTGTGATTTTCAAACGGGGGCTTGGCTTTGGTGAAGGGCTCGCTGACTTGAGGTGAGGGAAAAGTACTTCTCAGATAACACTTTCTGATCAAGCATCTCAATTGAGCTCATTAGCCTATAACTAAACAAGAGGTTAAAAATAGCAAAGAGTCTTGGCGATTCTGTCACAGGCAAAGGAACCCAACTCTGAGAAGCCTGAAACACGGCATTACGGACTACTGCTCGCGCAAGCTCAGCCACTGAGGATACAAAGCAAAGGCAGCGGAAAGAGAATGCTTGCACACAAAATGCTGACCAACTAAGCAGACAAGAAAACACCAACCGTGCGCTTCTCGATCAAGGGTCGGATAGAGCAAGTTCGAGAGCAAACACATCTTGCTTTGAGCGCCTGCTATGTCCTGCTTTGAGCGCCTGCATTCTGATAGCACCCTGAACACTGTTTCAAAAGAATGAGGCATATAGACTAGACCGGGCTTGGCATAAAAAATCAAAGGAAACGCTTGATACACTATATCCAATAGTGCATCAAGCAAAAAAAAGTAGAAAGCTGGAGAAAGGTCGCCCATTCTCCAGCTTTGATCTACTTGCCATGGTCAGTCGTAACGGCCGGAGCGGATCTCCTGTCGTCCCTTCTGACGGTCGCGACGGTTCTCGGCACGATGTCCGCCGCCGTGCACACCAGCGCCGCTGCGACCGAGGTTGCCCGAGTCGATCTGCCGCTGACGGCTGGCCGCTCGGTGCATGCGCGCTTGCTCCTCGGCGCTGATGCTGATGGTGATGGTGTTGCCGCCCTTACGGGGAGCGTTCACCTTGTGCATACGCTTGGCCATTTGTCCTCCTCAATGAGTGGTTTGGGGATTGAAAACACCGCCGCCCAGCCAACGCGTCAGAGCGACGACCTGACCGTCCATGACGACGGCTTCGACGACGCTGTAGCGCACCAGACCGGTCGGCACCTCGTCACCGAGATGCATGCGAGTCACAGGCGCCTCGAGCTGGGTCACGAGCTCCAGAGACGCCGGATAGGCGACCTCCTGTCCCGGGATGCCAACTTGGACGGAGCGAGGATACGCGAGCCCACCCGCGTAGGGCGACTCGACAACCTCAAGTTCAGGCTGTTTGGTCATGTTAACCTCCACGTGTCAGATATCAGAGAAACTGCCCACGTGAACGCTTACCCCCGAGCAAGTCTTGCGACCTGCCCGGGGGCTTTGCGTTTCTACGTGGACTCAGTGCCCGACCTCCTCGGTGCCCTGAGAGCGAGCCGAGGGGTTGAGCACGGTCTTCTTGCTCGAGCGGCGCTCCTGACCGAGGTGGTTGAGGATGGCCTCGAAGGAGGCAGCCTTCTCCACCATCGGCGGAAGCACCTTCGGGCGGAAGGTGATGCCGTGACCGTTGGTCGGCGCCTCACCCGTGGGGGTGAAGCGACGGTCCACGATATCGATGTACTCCGGCGGCAGGTAGATGCCGTAGCGAGCCCAGATGAACCGGACACCGCAGACCTCTGCCACACCGCCGTCCTTCTTGGCCGAATCGCCGATGAAGAGGGTCTCGCTGGGCTTGACCCCGAAATCCTTCATGGCGGCCTTGAGACCACCCGGGTTGGGCTTCTCGTAGTCCTTGGGGAGCTTGCGCACGAGCTTGAACTTGTGCGCGCGAGCTTCCAGGGCGGCGATGCGCTCCAGACCGAGCTGCATGTCGAACGGGTCGACAAACTCGGACACATCGGGCAGCGGGGCGTCGAGAGCGTAAAGCGCCTCGATGCGGCCGTCGATGCCGTGGTCGCAGGCACGGGTCAGGGCCATGTAGAACGGCGCATCGGAGACGATGGCGATCTTCACACCCTTGCCGACCAGCGCGTCGATGGTCTCGTTCACGTCGTCGAACGGACGCAGGAACTTGGCCCGCATCTCGTCCAGCGTCGCCCAGAAAGGCTCCGAGATTTCCTGACGGAAGCTCTGCGGAGTGCCCTTCCATTCACGGCGAAACTTAGTCTCCTCCATCACCCACGGCCACTCGTGGGTGCCACGCTTGTGCATGACTCGACCGACCTCGCGCTCGAATTCGTCCTGGGGGACGCCGAGCTTGGCAGCGAGGATGGGGCTGATCTTGTTCATGGCCGGGCAGAAGTAGGACCAGAACAGACCGATGGTCGAGTCCATGTCGGTTGCCACCAACTTGACGTAGGGCTTGGAATTGCGCTTCTTGCGCGCGCCGACATGATTCTTCGATTGGGCAGGACTCTTGTTCGTCATGAGATACCTCTCTTTTGTTCGGGGTCTACCGCCTTCTCGCGACGGGATTTGCCGAACGGGTTTAGATAAAACGCTCCCGCCAGGAACCTTCCTGAAGGGAGAAAGAACATCCGCTCTGCTCCACAAACCAAACAATCAACCAAATGATTGCTGTGCATCCCCAAGGTGCCTATGGCACTCTTTTCTTTCTTGTGTAAGGGGGACTTGGCTTTCTTTTGGTTGATTTCTTGAGTGATAGAGGAACAAAACGTATCTCCACCGTACAGATATCAAGATGTCAACACAATCAAGGTTTAGTGCTCTAAAACCGCGCAAATAGGCATTGGCCATGGTATGGATATCAAGACATATAGATTTGACACTTAGCGCAGGTAGGCGACATCCAAAATGCAGTCCAAGACTCGCTCATAACTAATGACAAGCCAGAAGCGATTTGTGCTCTGAAGAAAAGAAAACCAAGGTCCAAAAAGTTCAAAATGGGAAAGGCGACAAGCACCAACTTCCCAGGAAAGATTATTCAATTGTTTCGACCGTCAGCGGATACTAACTGGGACCACAAGCGCAAGAAGATTGTTGAGAAAACTTACTCATCACAGGGGATGTGGTTTTTTTAAGTACTAACTGGTAGTCCCGCTGCCAGCTGACTTTGGTCTAGCAAAGCCGATGGTTATTAAGCAAATTTCCATTGATCACACTTGGAAAACATGCCAAACACCCGACTGACGGTCCCGAACAGCGCTTGGCAGCTTGGTTTCAGCTCAGTTTTAATCCAGAAAGTGGATTAAATGCTTTCGTAGCAGCTAGCGCTGGCTCGCAACCTGGATATGCGCTGGGTGGGCTAATCGTTGCATGTCAAGTTTAATCTAGCTTTGAGCCAGGCTAGTGCCAAAACAGCACCAGCCAACAGAAATTTGCCGCCATCCAGCCCAGGTTTAGGCGTAAATCAAGCGCTATTGGGCCTTGTATCGCGAACCATAAAAAACTTAGGGTCGAGATCCACTTTTCACTCTATTTTGGAATAAGCAATCAAGACCTAAGCCTAGTAATACATCAATCATCTAGCCTCTGCCACTTCTTCGAAGAAGGAGTAGTACAGGTGCGGCTGAATGGTGATGAAAGGCTCTTGTTGCAGTTCCGGGTGACTGGTGTGTTTCTGCCGTCTCGTCTATCGGTCTTACCGTTCGTAATTCAAAATTCGAACCACGCCGAAACGCGATTCAGTAGAGACGTCTTTCTTTGATAACCGGAGAAGTGTCGCCATACCGGCAACCTCTCTCCATCTGGTTGAGCAGCAAAGGCAGAGCTCAGCCACCCTAAACCGCTGGAACTGCCTCCGGCAAAAGGGCTCAATGCCCAAGAAATGGAGTCTCTTATGTCTAAGAATACCTCGACCAAGCGCACGCGTTCGACCACCGGCAAGAAGAGCACGGGCGTCAAGCCGGCCGCCAAGGGAATCGCAAACTTCGACGTGGTCCTCGACCTGCAGGAAGGTCCGGTCCTGGAAACCCTGCGTCCCCAGGATCTGGCCAAGCTCATCAAGGCCGAAGAAGCCTACACCGCCCACATCATCGCCACGCGTCCGCGCTACCCCGCCGACCCCGGCAAGTTCGAGAAGCTCACCCCCAAGCAGGTGGAGAAGCTCGGCTTCGTGGGAAAGCTGGATGTGATCTCGCCGGACGACCTGACGGGCGTCCTCTTCGCCAAGGGCGGCAAGAAGAACAAGGGCAAGGGCGGTCCGGGCAACCGTCCGCTGCCGAGCCCGAGTGCGGTGCTGTCGGCGGTCTCGCAGATCGTCAGCGGTCGTCGCATCGTCGCCGGCGCGGCGGGCATGAAGGGTGACCTGGTGATGTGGGAGCAGAACTTCGAGTTCGGCGACCCGTCCAAGGCCAAGTACTTCGAGGACAGCTACCGTCTCATCGTCGAGCGGTCGCACCTCATCTTCGCCTCGGAAGTCGACCCCGGCTTCCTGCAGCACCTGGCCACGCTCTCCCCGGGCTACACCAGCTACTGCTGCAAGCCCAACACCCGCAACCAGGCCGTCGGCTTCGTGCTGCACAACCGCTTCAAGGTGATCTCGGTCACCAGCCATGACGCGGTCGCCAGCGTGCAGGGCATCCCCGACCTGCGCCCGGCCTACGAGCTGGAGCTGGAGGACACCACCACCGGCAAGCGTCGCAAGTACATCGTCGTGCACCTCAAGAGCATGCGCGGTGGTCCGCAGGTTTCCGGCGTCGTGCGCCGCAACCAGGCGACCATCATCGCCCACGTGCTCAAGAACTCGACCGGTACCGAGACGCTCATCGCCGGTGACTGGAACACCTTCGGCGACAAGACGACCGACCTGGACCCGCTCAAGAACGCGGGCTTCAAGATCGTCGACCCGACTGACGCGCGTGCCACGCACACCATGGGAGGTCGCCTCGACTTCTACATGGAGCGCGGCATGAGCAAGGCGGTCGGCCAGCCGGAAGTGCTCGAGATGAGCAAGCTGCCGAACCTGCCGGTCCGAGCCATCACCGACCACAACTCGGTGGTGCTCGACGTCAAGTAAGCAGCAAGTCGCCATCTCACTAGGGAGTCGGTAAGCCACCGGACGAGGGGTTCGCCCTTCGTCCGGTGCACCCGATAAACGTATGACAGCACCGAACAATCCCAAACCGGAGAAATCCGGTCACGACTTACGTTCCTACTTCATGCGCGGGCTCTTCTTCATCATTCCGATTGCCGTGACGATCTGGCTGCTCAACTTCGTTGTTGGGCTGGCAGACGGCTGGCTTGGCGGACCGATTCGGCTAATTGCCCACCTGCTCTTGCCATCAAGCTGGTTCTCGCACGAGAACGCGGCCTGGATGGAAAGCGTCCTCGGATTATTGAGCCTGATTACGCTCGGTGTCATTCTTCTGGCACTTGGTGTGGTGGCATCATTCCGAATCGGCAAGGAGGGTCTGCGACTCGTCGACCATCTGTTCGTGCACATTCCCGGGGTGAACGCCGTCTATCGCTCGATTCGCAAGATGGTGGACACGTTCGGGGACGGCAACACGACGAGCTTCCAGCGCTGTGTCTACATGCGCTTTCCGGGGCAGTACTGGTCGCTGGGTCTTGTTACCAAAGAGATGAAGGAAGCCGGCACCGGGCGCAAAATCCTTGCGGTCTTGGTTCCTCAAGCCCCGAATCCGATTGGTGGCTTCATCCAGTACGTACCGGAAGAGGAGACCGTCGCCACCGACATCTCCACCGAGGAAGCGCTCAAGATAGTCGTTTCCATGGGCGTGATCTCTCCCGAGGAATTCCCAAAGCTTCCGAAGTAAACGAACGTCACCAGCACTGAGAGTGGATGCCGGATTCAAACCCAGCATCCACTTTTTTTTGCCCCTATCTACTGCATCTTTTAGTAAATCCGGGTGACAAGAAAAACTGCTTTAATAAAGCTAGTTCCATGCAAGTAAGATCAAAATGGAAACACCAAAACAGCCTAGAAAGCTTAGGCAATCATTCCCTCAGAAAGAGCAAGTCTGATGTCTTTATCCACCACATAGCTATTCAATTTTCTGTTTCCTATATAACCAACACTCAAGCAAATCTGCAGAAAATTGCCGTAAACTTCACCAAGCACTAGCTCATTCGACAAACCGATATAGAGCGAGAGGTACTTGCGGCTAAGACCTCTAGCAAGCTTCATAGACATACGCATAAACACAAGCGCAACATCCTTGATTCCCCAAAGATCAGAATGGGCTTCCAGGATATCGCCGTCTGAAAAATGAGAACCCAGATTGGAAACCCCACCGCTCAAGGTATTGCTTGAGCTATTAGATAGAACGAATCGCCCGCCACTAATGCCTCTAATTCTTCCTGCAAGTTCGAGCTCAGTAAGAACTTCAAGGACCGATGCATCCTCTAAGGTTAGTGACTCAATAATGTCGTTGATCGATTTCGGTCCAGCCTTAAGCAAAGTAAGAATTTCAGCAGAAAGTTTATCCTCAAGCTTTTCCAGCCCCTGATCAGCACCTTGGTCTGCGAACTGATACTCTGTGCTTATTTTTGCTGCTTGATTTTCGGGACAGATACTACTAGTTCCTTTAACTTCCTCGCAGGAGTCGCTACTGTAGAAATCGGCATTGTCACTATTGAAGGTTTGATCAAAGCAAGAATTCATTTCATCCTTAGGCTTTACAAGTGCAGGCGTCAAAACAGACCTCTTAGCAAAGAACTCTCTAAATCTAAAGGTTTCAATACTATATGTGTCATAACCTGGGACTCTCATTTCTAGAGCCAGCATTGCTGACTTGATGATGTGCAGAGCTGAAGACTGAGAGACACCGATGGCTTGTCCAAGCCACTTAGAGCTAACATAAAAGCCATTATCAACTATCCAAACAGCGAAGAGCCAAGCTCTGATTTTCTTAACCCCATGCAAGAAAGTTCCAGCTGTTGTCTGACTATTTCTGTGGCATTCGTCACACCGATACTTCCTAAAACCATCGACCAACTGCACCGACTCTGACGAACAATGCTTACAAGCGAGTAAACCCATGCGCCCGAATTCTTCGATAACGGCAGCCCAACAAGAAACCTCATCAGGGAAAAGTTCATTGAACTTACTCAAAAGAAATTCTCTACGGTTGAAGTACTCCTCGCTCATGAAGATATAAAGTCGTTCCTTTATAGAAGGTTGGTCAGATAGAGGATGTTGCATGCTCGGCACCTTTCAATTTTGTGCGTACACTAATAAAGACGTAATAGGAGCCAAAAAAGTTCAAAAACTTTTGAAAGTTTCATTCAAAAAAAATTCCGATATCGGTTCAAAAAAAACTTGATATAAGGTAAAAGTTCAAAATTCACTATTGCCTATAGTACTTTTCTGTAAAAGAAAAGGTGCCTGGGTCTGCTCTCGCAGAACCCAGGCACCAAGCGACTCACCCGTTCACCGTGCTTTATTCAAGCTAGCAAACGAGCGAATCTACAGGCCGCGCGATCAGACGTCCTCGCGGGTGACCTGCACGTACTTGCCGGCGAAAACCTTGCCGGTGCAGACGACGCGCGCCACGCGGGACCCCTTGGTGAGCACCGAGGTGTCCTTGACGTTGGCGTCGCACGCCGGCAGGAAGGCGTCGGTGGCGACCTGACCGATCTTCATCGTGAAGCCCTCGACACCGTCGATGTTGGCGGCACGGATGTCGCGGCCCGTGGTGCGGTCGCCGGCGCCGAAGAAGGACAGCAGTTCCTCCGCCTGCTCTTGCTCGACCACCTTCGTGGTCGAGAGCGCGACGCGGGGCTTGTCGCCGTCCATCTCGGCCGAGATGACGAACACCTTGACGGCGTCGCCTTCCTTGACCGGGTCCGCCATCTCGCGGTTGTGCAGCAGGCCCGACACGCCGCCGAGGTCCACGTAGGCGCCGAAGGCGAACTTCTCGCCCGGGTTCTTGGTGGAGTCCTTCTCGGCGATCTTGACCACGCGACCGTCGACCACCGAACCGACCACGAGGGCGGCCACGGCGGCACGGACGGCGGAGGTCTTGGCGGCAGCACGCTGGGCGGACTCAGCGACGCGTTCCTGGTGCTGCTGGGCGCGGTCCATCAGGAAGGGCTTGGCTTCGTTGACGATGAGCCGCTGCTTCTCGGGATGCTCGGGGTCGTAGCCGGCGTCCTTCGCTTCCATGACCATGACCTTGACGGTGACGCCGGCGTTGCCGATCAGTTCGGCGCGACGGGCTGCCTTCTCCTCCGGGGTCTTGCCGATCAGCGTGCTGTTCGGCATGAAGGCCATGGGGTTGCCGGGGATCTCGATGAGGATGCCGGGTTCGGGGTGACGAACCTTGGCGACGACGCCCTCGACCACATCGTTGACCTTCGCGGTGATGGCGATGGGCTTGCGGGCGGGCTTCTTGGTGACGTTCTTGGACATAGCGCTATCTCCTTAGAGAGTTGTGCGCCTGCTTTGCGGCGACTTAGGTGAAAACCGAAGGGGCTCAGCTGATGCCTCCTCGGCGTTGAGCGACAGACTGAAACGCAAAGCCGTTCCATCTGACGAGCTTCATCGGACTTTTGATGAAGCGTTGACTTCAGACTCCGCAGACACTAACGCAGCACTTACGCCTAAACTCGCAATCCGTACCAACCAAACTCACCCTGAAGGTGAAGGATTTGAGCTGATGTGGGAGAGGAGTATTGGTTCGGCTGATTTGCTACGCGGGTGGATTGGAGTGAGAAATATGACCTAGTCTTACCCTTGGCAACCATCAAAAGAAAAGGCTTTTCCTACGCCTGAAGCCTTAAATGTGACGGCAAATAGAATTGAGGAACTCTTGGAGCTAGTAAAAGCCACGCTAGTTAGCGCTTTTTCTAATGTAGAGCTTAACAATTCTGAAAAAGCGTTAAGACATTCGTCAGTCTAGCGAAAAGTCTTAAGAACATGGCTAGGCGGACCAAATCGGTAATTACTTGCCAAATGACGGCAATTATTTAGAGTCGCTTATCTCCGGGCCCTAAACCGACCAAAGTACTTCTAAAGCCCACGGGCGGCTGCCTGACAAGATAATTGCGATAACCTAATTATTAGCTCTTGTCTTCAAAAAAAGTTGTAAAACTATCGAGTCTTTGTTGCTAACTATTAACCCCACCCCAATCTCGACCTAAAAGGAGAGCCACTAATGATGGGAGTCTTCCACGACGTAGAAACCTACGGACACGAGCAGATATCGTTCTTTCACGATAAAGAATCAGGCCTTAAAGCCATAATCGGTGTACACAGCACAGTTCTGGGACCAGCCCTAGGTGGTTGTCGCATGTGGAAATACACCGACGAGCAGGCAGCTCTGCGCGATGTTCTCAGACTTTCTCGCGGTATGACATACAAAGCAGCAGTGGCTGGGCTGAACCTGGGTGGCGGTAAGGCTGTAGTCATGGCTGATGCTCGCACTGAAAAGACTCCCGAAATGCTCAAGGCCTTCGGACGCGCAGTGGAAGCTATGGGCGGACGCTATATCACCGCAGAAGACGTGGGTATGTCGGTGTCTGATATCGATACTATTCGAGGCTGCACCAAACATGCCGTGGGCGGCTCCAATGAAGGCGGCAGCGGCGATCCCTCGGTAATGACTGCATTTGGCGTCTTCCAAGGCATGAAGGCAGCTCTCAAGACCAGCGCCCTCGGTGAAAGCCTCGAAGGTGCACGCGTAGCAATCCAGGGAGTGGGCAACGTTGGCTATCATCTGGCCAGCTATCTCTCTGCCGCCGGGGCCAAATTGGTGGTTGCAGATATTTATCCCAATCAACTTGAAAAAGTTGTACAGGAATTCGGCGCCGAAGTGGTCGCTCCCGACCAAATCTATAGCGTTGATTGCGATATCTTCGCTCCCTGCGCGTTGGGCGCCATTCTCAATGCCCGCACTATTCCTCAGTTGAAGTGCAAAATCGTAGCCGGCTCGGCAAACAACCAGTTAGAAACTGAAGCTGATGGTTTCGACCTGTTCAGCCGCGGCATCGTTTATGCTCCCGACTATGCCATCAACTCAGGCGGATTGATCAACGTGGCCGCCGAATTGGAAGGCTACAATTATGAAAGAGTGCTGGCAAAAGTGTCCAAAGTCTATGACACAATTGAAAGCATTCTTGAGCGCTCAAAAGTTGAGAACATGCCTCCGCACAAAGCAGCGGATGCAGTGGCTGAACTAAGGCTGGCTCAAGCAAAAAAGTCAATGGTTGAACCAGCTTTCGCTGTTTAGAGACAATCGGAGAAACCTTGAGTTTCAACACGATCTACCCCACAAACGAGTTCCTCTGTCCCTTTTGCGGACAGTCAGTAGATTCGGGAGTGGGGTTTCGTGTTGGAGCCATTTGCCAAAAGGCTTACAAGATAGGGGACAAACTGCTCTTTGATGATGGTGTATCACCCAAAAGACCTGAGGCGATTCCGGCCAACGGCAATCTAAAGACTGTTGGATATTTCAATTGTGACAATCCCAGATGCTCAAGCTGGCAAGACTGCTTTCCGGCGGTGCAAATGGCGCTGATTACGGTCAGAGCCGGCATAATCACATCAGTGGAAAACTACGATCCACCGGCCGAAGTAGACCAGTTCGCCATTATCGAAATGGACTGAAAACAATACTTCTGCTATATACTGCTTCTATGAATGTTCTATTGGGCTGAGCAGGCAACCGGCTTGCCAGCACTATCAAAACAGTAGCTCAATTTTTACGGCACTAAATCTTAACGGCACAAACTCATGCGGCATGCCAAATTAATTCCACTAGCCATCACTCTGGCACTATGCCTCAACCACTTCAGCGCCGTACTACCGGTCCAGGCGCAGTTTCCCTACTGGTATCTCTATGCCGGACAGTCTCTACTTTATCCACTCACCAGAGGGCTTCTGGGTTCGCTCTATTATGGTCCCTACAATGCCAATCCGCTTTATTCAGCCAGCTACTTCATGAAAAGAGCTGCTTCTACAGCGGCCCAATACCCTTACATACCACCCTATTACAGCCCGGGCTCTTTCGGACCTTATGGCTACCGCAATGCAGGCTTGCCACCAAACTACAATTACGGCTTGAACAATCAAGATTTGCAGAGCAATGCAAATGAAAATTCGATGTACAGCCAACCTATACATTTGCCCCAAAACAGCTATCAAAACCAGCCTAGTCCTTACTACCCGCCAATGCAGAACAATGTCAGCGCTTTGCCGACAGGCACAGTTCTATCCGGCGGCGCTCAACAAAATTACAAAACGGCACCACCTATAGCATCATCGACTTTTTCTGCACCGCCTTTGATGTCACAACCGCCGACAGCAGTGACTCAGCCAGCCCCTAGTGGGCAAGCTGCCGCCCCCCTCGCTCAAGGTTTTGTCGACCACCTCAATAACAATTATCAAGGCGATATAGGTAAGGCTTTAGGCGACAGCGATACCCGCAACTGGGCCAAAGCCATGGGACTCTTCAGCGACGGCAATAGCGATATTTCGCATGTACCGCCCGACCGCATGGATGTAATCGGTCGTATCCTCAAAGACAACTCACTAGACTCAGTCTCGAAGATAGATACTGTTAGGATTTTGCTGCGCAAACAATAGAGCAGACTCTTGGCTAGCCAAACCTGCGATAGACCAGATTCACTTGATAAACGCCTATTTATTCGGTAGTGCGGTTTCTTCATCTCTCAAAGAAGCAGTGATCTAAATAGCAGAAAGGTCTTGCTGCGATGCTTTAGCTTAGCCTCTAAGGCAATTTTCAGTGATTTTCATATTACTGGCTGAGCAGGCGAAGAAACCTCTATTTAGGCTAGTCTGACTCTGTTCTTTTCTTAATTCAGCAAGCTCAGGAATTCTTTCGACCCTTAAAAAATCTAAGCCACCGGCTCTCTCTCAGCAAATCTCGCCGTCTTGGAGGGGATTTGTTGGAGCTCGTCGGCAACCAATCAGAGAGAAGGCTCGCTATGACCGAAAAACAAGAAAGACCAAAGATTTTTGTCTGCACCAAGGGCAAGAAATGTCCGAAGAAAGGTGGAGAGGATGTCTGCGCTGCCATTCAGGCAGCAGCTGCCAAACACGACATTTCAGTCAAAGGCAGCAAATGCCTGGATCTTTGTAAGAAAGGCCCAGTCGTTGTGGTTAGCCCGGGCAAGAGGCGCTATGGCAGAGTGAAAGTCTCTGATGCCCAAGCCATAGTCGACAGCGCTTTGCACGGCACCGAATTAGGCGACCTTGCAGTGACCAGCAAGAAAAAGAAATAAGCAGGCGCCGCAACAGCAACCAGTTCTGAATCGATTATTCGAAATAGCGGAGTACAAAATGCCTCGCCAACATGCAAAGAAGGATGTTTACAGCAGTCTAGACGCCCTCAAAGAGAGGCATCCGCGCTGGAAACACTACAACCTGCGAATCTTTGACTTAAGAGCCCCTATCACTGTAGTAGCCCCTCATGGAGGCTATATCGAACAGGGCACTTCATACCTGGCGCAAAGGGTTGCAGGCAGTGACTGCAATCTTTTCGATTTCCAGGGTCTTCTCAAGACACAACCGAATAGGCTGCATGTTACTTCAGTCAACTTCCAGGACCCACTTCTGCAAGAATTGCTTCAGCGCTCTCGTCTTGCTGTTTCGATTCATAGCATGGGGGTGGAAGGCTGCGGAGAAATTTGGGTTGGCGGTCTCAATCGCGAGCTGCGCCAAGCCGTTGCCGACGAGCTGAAGAACGAAGGCTTCAAGGTTCGCACCGATATGCCCAAGTATCGCGGCGAGCATCGTCGTAACTTCGTCAATACTGCCGCCGAACAAGGTGTCCAGATAGAAATTTCGGGCGATGTTCTAGATAGCTTCTATGTGGGTGGAAAAGCCGATTTTGGTCTTCACCTAGACGGCAGCGCCCAGACCAACTCGCGCCTGGAAAGTTTTGTCAAAGCCTGCCGCAAAGCGCTCAAATTAAGCGCCGGTGCAGGCTCGTGTCGTTGAAGAGGAGGAGCGACGGACTGTAGCAAGCAGCTACAGAAACTTCCGTCGCTCCTTTCTGCTTCGAATGCATCACGACCTATGCGGACAATATTTTTTGAGGAAATTCCTACTATTTGTTTTGGTAAAACCCGATCAAGGAGATCTGAGCTCGCTAACTAAGTAAGAGCTTTACAAATATGAGTTAGCGCTAATTTGCCTAACTCTTCATGATATTAACTCTTGAATTCTAGAAGATTAGACTGTACTTGCATCAAATAAACGAGGCAATAGCTCTTGCCAGACAAAGCTCTTGAGAACTAGAACAAAATTATCTTTCTCATCCAATATCCGAGTTCAAAAAAAACCGATAACAACAAAATCCATGCACTAGAGCCCATAAGCCAGCATTTGACCACCGTCAAAACTAGGTGTGCGACTGTTTGGCTTGCTGAAAAGTTCTGGAGCATTTGAAGCGGTTGGACCGAAAGCTTCTCTCAACCTAAACCAAGGAGTGACTATGAGTAAGACTCGCGAAATCAACCTGGTTCAGTGCAAGACGAGCCTGGAGAGCGACGCAGCCAGATTGCAAGGCAAGATGCAGCTCGCCGCCGGCCTGAACATGACGGTCGCCGACTTCGACTGGCAGATCCAGAAAGCATTGGAAGCTCTCACACCCATCGAAGCTCGCCTGCTTGCCCTCAGCACCGAGAGCGCCGGCGTCGCCCAGGTCCCGGAGGAAGAGTTCGAAGGCGTGCTGCAGGCTTCCTCTCAGCTGGGCATGCTCGAGCACAAACTGGAAGTCTGTTTCGGCATCTGGCGAAACATGCAACAGGCGCTCGGTCAGCTCAACTACCTGATCACCATGGGTAAAGGCGCCAGCCGCACCTATCGCCTCGGCGAAGGCGTGACCAGCAACGACTATCTGCATGGTCTGTTGCGCCAGGCAGCAGAAGCTCCGGCTCGACTGGAAAAGGCGCAGCAGCGCTTCCAGGAATGCCAACAGGCGCTGCTCACCCTCGACTACCAAGAAGCAGCCCGCAAGCTGAACGAGGCTCGCCAGTTCGCCGGCACCGAAAGCCTCATTGCCGTGCTCATCAAGAGAGGCACCATCTACTAAAACCAAGGAAGAGTCGACTCTAGACGGCGTGGCCACTGACACGCCGTTTACTCAAGCTCGCTCTTTCCCCATCTGTTCAACACCCATTTGTAGGGGAAAGCATCATGGACACCAAATCTGTATCTGTAATGGCCGGCCCCGAGCGGACCGGCAAAATTCGCATCGGCGTGCTGGGGGGCACTTTCGACCCGATTCACAACGGTCATCTTCATGTTGCCCGCCATCTGCGCGAAAAGCTCGCCCTCGACGAGGTTCACCTCGTCACAGCGGCGCGTCCACCGCACAAGCTCGCCAACGTCTTGGGCGCCGCCAACCGCCACGAGATGGTGGAACTGGCATGCGCCGAAGAGGAAGGGTTGATCGCCAGCGCTATCGAACTGGAGAACGGCTTTTCCTTCACGGTGGACACCATCCGCCACATGCGGGCCAATCATCCGGCCGGCGCCGACAACCTGGAGCTGTTCTTCATCACCAGCGCCGAGTATGTCGACCCGGAAAATCCGCACCACATCCTCACCTGGACCGACGCCGAAGAGTTTCTCTCGCTGGTCACCTTGGTGGTCACACCCCGGGGACACTGCGACGAGAGCAAGACCCGTACCTGGGTCGAAGCGCTGGGACTGGAGGGAGTGCGGGTCGAGGATGTTCCGGCTATGCACGTGACCAGCGGCATGGTCAAGAAAGCACTGCGGGAAGGTGACCACTCCGACCACATGATGCCCGAAGCAGTTGCTCGGCTCATCAAGACGAGGGGTTACTACCGCTGAACGAAATCGGGGCTTAATCAAAGGCACAGAGCAAGACACCGCCAAGGTCTCTGCCCTGCGTCTCGACGAAATCCCGCCTGGCTGTATCTATCAACCGGACGGAGAAAAAAATGTTTGGACTTCTTGAAGATCTGATTGTCGTATTCGGACTGGGAGTGGCGATGGTGATTCTTTTCCATCGCCTCAACCTCCCTTCCGTGCTGGGTTTCCTGGTCACCGGCGTGATCACGGGACCCTTCGGTCTGAAGCTTGTCGATGACGTTCACGCCATCGAGATGCTCGCCGAAATCGGGCTGGTGCTCCTGTTGTTCGAGGCCGGCATCGAGTTCTCGGTCAAGACCTTCCTGCGCATGCGACGCTTCCTGCTCATCGCAGGCAGCTTGCAGTTGCTGCTCACCATCGCGGTGGCGGCAGCGGTGGCGCACTTTGCCGGATTGGCCTTCAAGCCGGCAATCTTCATCGGCATGCTCACGTCGCTGTCGAGCACGGCACTGGTGATTCGCCTGCTCGAATATCGAGGCGAAATCGACTCCATCCACGGTCGAGCCGCACTCGGTATCCTCATCTTCCAGGACCTCTGCATCGTGCCCTTGGTGCTCATCACTCCCTACCTCGGAGAAGCAGGCGCCAACGGCAACATCCTGGACATCTTCTGGCTCACCGGCAAAGCCCTGCTCTTCGTAGTGGTGGCCGGCGTCGTGGCTCGCTTCGCCATCCCGTGGTTTCTGGGACACGTGGCGCGCCTGAAGAAGAGAGAGGCTTTCGTACTGTCGATCATGCTGCTCTGCCTGGGCACCGCCTATGCCACGTCCCACTTCGGGCTGTCCATGGCGCTTGGGGCCTTCATCGCCGGGTTGGTCATCTCCGACTCGAAGTACAGCCACCAGGCGCTGGCAGAAGTGCTGCCCATCCGGGAAGTGCTCAACTGCTTGGTCTTCGTCTCCATCGGCATGCTCTTCGATGTGCGGGTGGTGATGGAGCACCCGGTGCTCGTGCTTGTGCTGGTCGCCGCTCTGGTCACGGTCAAGACCCTGACTGGTTTCGTGGCGGTCAAGCTGAGCGGGCACTCCTGGAAGGTGGCGCTAGTCACAAGCGTCACCATCGCCCAGGCAAGCGAGTTCTCCTTCGTCATCTCCAAGCTGGGCTACTCGGCGGGCATTCTCGACCACCGGGTGAACCAGCTCTTCCTGGCCACCGCCATCCTCAGCATGTTCTTCACCCCGGCCTTCATGGGCATGGCAAAGGGCTTCGAGCGCTTGCTCGGACGCATCATGCCGGAATCCTGGAACCGGTCGTCGCACTCTCACGAGGCGACCGAGAACATGAGCGAGCACGTGGTGGTGGTCGGATACGGCGATGTCGGCAAGAGCGTGGCAAGCGCTCTGGCAGCAAGGGGACAGGCCTACGTTGTGGTCGACTTTGACCCTGTCGTGGTCAGGGCCGAACGCGGCAAAGGCACTCCGGTCATCTTCGGCGACGCCATTCGCCCGGAGGTGCTCAAGCATGCAGGCACCGAGAGAGCCCGCATGGTGGTCATCACACTCTCGGACTCCACCGCGGCCTTGAAAGGCACCGAACTGGCACGCCGGCTCAACGCCTCAGTGCCGATTCTGAGCCGAGCTCGACGCGCCAATCTGGGCGGCGAGCTCAAGGCCCACGGTGCCAACCTGGTCATCGCCGACGACTTCGAAAGCGGCGCTGGACTGACCGAAGGAGCCCTGAAGGAACTGAATGTTCCGGAGGACGAAGCCCTGGCTTTGCTCTCCGAACTGAGGTCGCGAGCTCCGTAAACTCAGACTGAGACCTGGTATAAGCCCCGGCAACTTTGAGCGAGCTTCGGCTCGCTCATTTTTTTCACCACTCTATTATCTCGTTTAGTATTTTACCGAGACAGGGAAAGGTCGCTCTTTCAGGAAAGAAGCAAGGCTACCTAGGCAAACTCAAAGCTTGCCGACAGGAATAAAGTTCTTGCCTACTTCTGATTGGGCAACTTCGAACCGGAAAACCAAGCACAGAACCTCATCCAAGCACTACCTTCCAACTTGTTGAGATCTTTCTCCACCATGTTGAGGTGTTTCTTGTAGGCACCAATAATCTTTTCCAAGATGGCAATTTGCTGATTGCGTTCATCCAACAACTGCTCTCTTTTCACCAATTGTTTGTTGCGGTGTTCAATCACAGCCTTTAGCTCTTGATTCTCTTTTTCAAGAACGATACAACGCGCAGCCTTGGCTCTAAAGTCAGGCATGAAGGCAAGCTGGCTTTCCATGCTCTCAATCTGACTTTCCAGGAAACCAATTCGATGCATTGCCCCTTGCAGTCTGTCGGTGCTGAGATTGAGCTGACTGATCAATTTGTCTAGATTCTCGGATGTTATAGCGGTGCGCGCCTCACCGCTCAAGACAGTACCTCTCGAGGGCGCAGCAGACGCTGCCGATTGAGATAGGGCATCATATTCGGTGGCGGAATTCAATCTATCCACCAAATTGCTCTGCTGAAAGGAAACTGGTTTGCCTTCTTGTGCGGCTGTCATTTTTACACCCTCTTCACTGACTGGACAATTATGTCCAGAGAGGCGCAGACTGTCCAGCGCCAAACGATGTCAAGCACCGACAAAACCGCTCTCCCTGAATAATTTTAATATATCCACAAGAGCTAGACTGCCTACACAACCCCTCATTTGCACCACCTGTGATATCACAATAGAAAACATAAGCCTTTGCCGCCATGGCAGAAGACCAGCAAAAGCAAACAACTTAGCGCAACCTCGCCAGCGGTCAAGCGCCAGACAAATCCCCTTGACAAGTCGTCCATAGGCAAAGCTTTCTATTTATTAGCAAACTAATAAGCTCTCAGCTAGGTTTTGGATTCGAGAATTTATAAGCTCGATTTATCTATAACCTATCTCACTCCAGAAAAACCAAAGCGTCCCTATTTTCTAACCCAGCCTAACCTGACTCTCTTTCTGTTCCAGCCGTGAACAGCGATGAGCAGCAAGTTGCAGCGCTGAGCCGGGTTGAGAGACGCAAGGCAAGAGTGACTCTTTCTAACTTATCTGTTGGAGGAAAAAATGTTTTCTACCTTGCTCAGTGCCGTGAGGCAACTGCGCGGCAAGGTTGCGCGTAATTTCGGGCAGACTTTCAAGTCGATGAAAGACCCGAACTTCCGCAACTACAGCCTTGGCATGTTTGTCTCAAGTTGCGGCACATGGATGCAGAGCGTTGCTTTGAGCTGGCTGGTCTACAGACTGACAGGCTCGGCAGCCGCTCTGGGTATAGTGTCATTCGCCAACAGTTTGCCTCTCCTGCTGCTCACCTTCGTGGGTGGTATGGCTGCAGACCGTTTCTCGAAGCGCAAGATCTTGTTTATCACCAACAGTGTGGCCATGGCCCAAGCCCTGGTGCTCACCTATTTGGTCTGGAGCGGACAGGCTACTATCGCCATGGTCATAGCCCTCTCGGTCTTGCTCGGCATAGTAACAGCCTTTGAAGTACCGACAAGACAGTCCCTCGTCCCCATGCTCATCAAAGACGAGAAAGACATCCACAACGCCATCGGACTGTCTTCAGCCACCTTCCACGTTTCGCGCATGGTAGGACCGGCATTGGCAGGAATAGCCATCGCTCGCTTCGGTGAATTGATTTGCTTTGCGCTCAACACCGTAAGCTTCGTGGCTGCGCTAGTGGCCATTTGGCTAGTCCAGGTGAGAGAGCACGGCAAGACGACCAAAGCCAACTCTTCGGCACAGGGCAAAGCCAACGAAAAGAGCTTTTGGGAGGTCTTCCGCAACCCCGGCATCCTGACTCTCATCATCCTGGCTGCTTTCTTCAGCACCTTCGGTATGCAGTATTCACTGCTCATGCCTGTCATCGTCGACCAAATCCTGCACGGGCAGTCTGAACAGTTCGGCTTCATGTCGGCTGCCGGCGGACTGGGCTCGCTCATAGGCGCGCTCATCATCGCCTCTCTAGGCGAACGCAAGGGACTGCGCCGCAGACTTGGTCTGGCAGCAGTGGTGCTGTCACTGTCCATCGTTCTCCTGGCTTATTCCCAGTTTTTCCCGCTATCGGTTCTAGCGATCATGATCTGCGGTGCCAGCCTCTCTATGCACTGGAGCGGCGGCAACTCACTCATGCAGCAGTGCGCCGAACCGGGAAAACGCGGCAGACTGATGGGCATTTACACCACTTTCACGCTCGGTATGGCACCTTTCACAGCCCTTTTAGCTGGTTGGTCAGCCGAACACCTGGGGGTAGTCAACGCTCTGCTGGTGGCGGCAGGTGGCATGTTCTGCGGAGCGTGCCTCTATCTCTACAAGAGCCGCAAACTGGACGACACTTGCAACGGCAACGGTAACAGCGGCACCCGCGAGTGATTGTGAGGGAGAAGAAATGGAGCTTGTCTTCGTTTCTTCTCTCTCATTTTTTCAGCATCTTACTCTTTCTTATAGTATCTAACCCTTATATTGAAGACCAGGCAGACACCTTACCAGCCTGCAATCAAGAAGATTAAGACAAGAATCGAGATCAAACCCCTCATTCTGGGCAGAATTTATATCGGGATGCCCCAAGCAAAATCACCCATTCATTCACCCATAGACAAAAATGAGCAGCGCTGAAAATAGAGAAAGAATAAAACCAGCCAGCGACATTCTCAGCGTCGCCTTCGAGATTTATTTGAATGAAGAAAAACCTGTCAAAAAAGCTTTCGTCAAACAACTGAGCCAGGCCGTGCCTGGGCTAGACAACAAAGAATACGAGCAAACCTGGACCCGCGTCAGCAATCTTTTCGAGCAAGCATGCAAGCTAGCATTTCGCTGGGCTAACGAAAACTCTCCTGGTTCTGAAATCGATATTTCACTGATCGAAAACATCTTCATAAATGAGATTGCTAGAAAGTGCCAGGGCTTTACCTATGCAGAATATGCCAAAGCTTTAGACTATGGCTTCGATCGCGGAATCTTCTAAAGTTTCTTGACCAATCAACCGAACTTGATCTTTTTGTCTAGTGTTTCAAGTGCAAGATTCAACTCTTCATAGAGGTAATAGTCAGTGGTTTCAGCCAACGGCAGATAAAAGCTGCGCCCTTCATTTAGCATTTTTTGCTGGAAAGCTTTGTCCAATAAATCGCAAGCTTCTCTAGTGTTATCTAGGCGGTCAGCAAGTTTAACCAGTTTTGTCTCGACACTGGCATGACTAATGCGCTCCTGATAGATCTTTAGCTTCTGATCGCGCTCTGCTGCCGACGCCGTCGCCGAAAGAGGCGGCATACTCAATATAGAAACCATCATTGCCGCCGGCCTGCCGAAGGTCTCTTCAATAAGGCCGACAGTCACTTTGCCAGCACTCATTTCCACCGTATCGTGCAAGAGAGCCGCCGCCAGAGCCAATGGTTCCCTCAACTCCAGCTCCTCAATAATAATCAGGGCTACTCTCATAGGATGAACAATGAAAGGAGCGCCTTTCTTTCCCTCAGACCGACTAGGGCGCCTAGACTGCTCGGCATGCACCTGCTCGGCCAGAGCCAAGGCTTTACCAAGCATGACTTTATCAACCACCCTTAGAGGTTCGATGGCCATCAAAAACCGGTGTCTCAGTGTTCCTGCTAACTTGCTCATTCTCATTCACTAATGGGACATTACTGATATGCCCCGTCAACGCTCCTGTTCTTCTCTAAACTTTTCTCTCTAATTCTTCAAGATTGCCACTATTCGCTTTAGTATCTCAAACACATAAAAAATGGTATGGGGACGGTTGAGCGAGCCGGGGCGCACGCCCATCTCCCTGCCAGGCGAAATAGCCTACTGCT
>JAIETF010000110.1 GCA_019745415.1 Candidatus Obscuribacterales bacterium
GACTGCGTGATTATACGTAGAGAGCCGTTGACACACCCACTCTCTTTGAAACTATAATGCCCTGTACTTATCTTGTTTTTACCAGGTAGCTCTACACTCCCTAAATGCCTCAAGCATTTGCCCCGGCTATATAAATATGTCTACCTTTACTACACCCCAAACATTCATAGCCCCTCTTGTACCAGGTGGACGCTCGCAAGAAGCCGCCAGTCAGGCAAATTCTTTTCAAACCACAAGTATTGACGAAGCTCTGATCATCGAACTTATCGGCAGCAGCGACATCGTTAGCCGAGAGACTCTGGAAGAAGTACTGGTGCTCTCTAAATTGAACGGCAAGAGCAGTCTCAATGTTTTGTTCGAGAGCGGCTTCATTGCTGCCGCCGACTATAAAGCTTTTATCGGTTGCCATAATATTGTATTGACCGGTGTGCTGCACAAGCCTTGGGCTATTGCCTGCTTGCAACGCAGTCTCAACGAATTTGTGCCTTTCGAGTCAATGCTCGAGAGTATGGAACTGCACCCACTCACAGCGTTTTCGGATAGCAAACTTGGTCGTTTAGCCATAGCCACCCAGCTGGTTACCGCCATGGAATTTGAGCAGGCGCGGCGCTTCAGTCTCAAAAACGGCTATACCATTGGACAAAGCTTCGTTAATTTGGGCTATCTCTGCAGTACTTCTTATAAATTGCTTTTGCAATGTTTCAGTCTGCAGTGTCTTGGTCAAGACGTCAGTGTCTTGCGTGATATGGTGAAAAGTGCCGGTTTCGACTTTATGAGACGAGGCATCAATGGCAGTAAGCAAAATAATGCTTCACTTACCAATAGTCTTTCCGCCTATGAAAGGGCATTGGGCGAAAATGGTCTAAATAAAGGGTTGGAGCTGATTTTGAGTGCCGGTGTCATGGATGAATTTTCGGTGCTTAGCATGATCGAGGATTCGCTCGAGCAGAATCTTGCCTTCCGCACAGTCTTTGCTGAGAGTTTTGGTTCAAACTATATTCTCGAAAGTGCCGTCAAACTTGCCAATCTCGTAGATTCGGGAGAGTTTGCTAAAGATATGGCCGTGCGCATGCTTCAAGATGCCTTTCTGCAATTCAATCCGCAGTAACTTAGTACCACATAACAGCGAATAGAAACTTGCAAAAGCTAGAATCAGTCTGGCTTTTCCTGCTATCTTTCTTGTCTTTATTATTCAAACAAAAACGGCATCGACCGCAGTCATAATGCCGTTTCAATTCTTCTGTCAGCTACTTTCTTTTGAACTGCAGTTAGGCAGCCACTAAGTTGACGTTATAGCTCAGTCTGACAAAGTCATATTCAACTCTTATCGAGACGGTGTTTTCGGTGGCGAATTCCAGTCGCACTCGCCCTAGATTGCTGGCGGAGTATTCAGACCAGTGTTCAGGAACGGATACTATGACATTCTCCGGACCCCATTCTTCTACATAAGCTTTGAGTACCTGGCAAAGTTTTTCTTCATCGGAGGGGTGCTTGAACATACTCATTTTTTTGGTGCCTCTTAGCGCCGGAACTAACCTGAGCAATACTTTAGTGAACCAGAGGGTTGTCAACAATCGGGGGAATCCCCCACTGCTTCGTAAGATTCCCCTCTGATAACTACGAGGCTAATTTCGGCATCAGTTACGGCGCCAATTTCGCCGTCAGTTTCGCCGCTAACTAGGCAGATAAATTAGGCACCTAGTTAGGATTATTCGAGTTATTCAAATTTTTGCTGTAAAGCATTTGCACCGAGCGGGTGTCTCTTTGCCCCAAATGCGGCTCGCGATCGGCAAAGCGCACGGTGAAGAACATTATGTCGGCTGGATTATTGGTGTGGCCGCCAAAGCCCAATGCGTGTCCGATTTCATGCAGACAGGTCTGTTTGAGAAAGTTGTCGGTCACAGGCAGGGCTTGCACTAGAGGCACAGTAGACATAACTATGGTGCCTTCAATCAGTCCCTTCGAGTCAGCCTTTAGATTGGTCTCTCCCGCTTCGGCTCTGTTGCGAAATGAAGCTGGGTTGTCGCTCCAGCTGCAGGTCAAATTGGCTTCTCTGGGGTTTGGTACAAATTGGAAGCTGACCAAGCCTGCACTGGCAGTGGCCCACTCTTCAAAGCTGCGGCGCAAAATCTGGTCAAAACTAGGACGAAAACCGGTGAGATTATTGCCTGGCGCTATATAAACCTTTATGGGCATACGCTCTTTTGGCCAGGTCATAAGCGAACCTTTCAGTTCGGTAAGATAATTGTCCGCTGGGGCGGCGGTGCTTTCCACGGCCAGGGTACCTTCGGCGATTTCTTTGCGCATACCGGCAACAATCGCCTTTACTTTAGAGACGTCGGGATGATTAGGAAAGCGCCGAGCGAATTCGCTGTAGGTGTCGATAGCCATTTGAATTTTGCCCTGGGTTTGATAGATGCCACCCAGAGACATGAGAGCGACAGCTAGTTCCGGCTTCAGTCGCACCGCCTGCTCCAACTCTGCCTGGGCTTCGTCGGTACGTCCCAGTTTGGCTAGTCCGAGCCCAAGATTATTGTGTACTTCAGCTAGATTGGGAGCCAGTCGAGCCGCTTCGCTCAATTTGGCAACGGCTTCTTCGTTACGATTACTCTGCAGAAGCGGTAAAGACTCTTGCAGAAGTTTGTAAGCTGTAACTGTTTCGCCGGTAATAACTTTGCCGTCGGAGGTGAAGTATTGCATCTGCTGCTGCTGAGCTTGCGCCTCAGTCGATGCATTCCGACCAAGAATAACCAAGCTCGAACTAATTGCAGCAAAAAGCAAGGAAGCTATTGCCAGTTTTGGCAGCGACAAAACATGGAGCTCTGAGAGCATTGCTTTTCCGATCTTTCTGATTGCACTCATATTGAACTCCCAGAGCAGATTCTAGTTTCAATTACTAGTTTTTCAATAGCCTCGCGGCTCCATGTTTTGTCTATTTTGCTTGCTTAATGGCTCAAGGCTGCTTCTTTCTCTTCCAGGCAGGCAATACCAGGCAGAGGGATACCTTCCAGATACTCGAGCGAGGCGCCTCCTCCGGTGCCCACATGGGTTACCTTCGAATCTTCCACGCCTTTCTGTTTCAGAGCTGAGACCGAGTCTCCACCGCCTACAATGGTGCGAGCACCGCCGGCAGTTAGTTCTATTAGATTGTCTATGAGAGCATATGTTCCCTTCTCAAAGCCGGATACTTCAAAAACTCCAAGGGGACCGTTCCAAAGCACTGTTTTGGCGTTTTTCAGCGCTTCGCTTATCGCCTTGATGGTCTTCGGACCCACGTCAAGACCCATCTTGTCAGACGGTATCTTGTCGGCGTCGACTATTTCGGTTGGCACGCCCGCTTTGATTTCAGAAGCCACCACCACATCGATAGGCAGAACCAGCTTGACGCCTTTGGCTTTTGCTTTTTCGATAAGCTCGCGACAATACTCCAATTTATCGTCTTCTACCAGAGATTTGCCGGTGTTTAGTCCCTGAGCCTTCAAGAAAGAGAAGGCCATGGCTCCGCCGATGATTAAGACATCTACTTTGGCAAGCAGATTTTCTAGAACACCGATTTTGCTTGATACTTTGGCGCCACCAATAATAGTGGCAAAGGGATGCACGCAGGTGGCGTCATCGAGAGCGGAAGACAGCATTTCGATTTCTTTGGCGACCAGGTCGCCCGCCAAAGCCGGCTTGAGGAAGCGAGTGACGCCTTCGGTGGAGGCATGCGCTCTGTGAGCGGTGCCGAAGGCATCGTTCACGTATATTTCTGCTAGCTTTGCCAGTTTTTTGGCGAAGTCTTCGGCGTTCTTCTCTTCTTCTTCATAGAAGCGTACGTTTTCTAGGAGCGCTACTTCGCCGGCTTTCATGGCTTTGACGGCGTTTTCGGCTTTGTCGCCTACGCAGTCTTCGACGAAGTGAACTACTTTGTGCCCCATTCCGGCAAGGAGACCTCTGAGGTGGTCAGCCACCGGTTTGAGGGAGTATTTGGGCGCCGGTTTGCCTTTGGGCCGACCGAGGTGCGAGACCAAGACCACTTTGGCTCCAGAAGAGGCTAGGTAGTCAATGGTTGAAAGAGCGCCTTTGATGCGGGAATCGTCGCTGACCGTACCGTCTTCTTTCTGGGGCACATTGAAGTCGACCCGTACCAGGACAGTTTTGTCTTTGAAGGCGTCTTTTCCAAGATCGCGGATTGTTTTCTTCGAGCTTTTTGTCATTGTTGTAGCCTCATTAGTTGAGCCGTTATTGAGCTTGTTGCGCGTCACTCTTACTGCGTGGTTTAGTCTGGCTGTGCGTTTCGAGCTTTCTGCTTGGTTTGGGTTTGGGTTTGGGTTTGGGTTTGGGTTTGGGTTTGGGTTTGCCGGGCGCTCTAGACTCGCCTTGCTTAGAGTGCGCTTGTGCCGCCAGAAGATATGAAGAGCCCCCGGTTTCTAACTCGGGGGCTCGCCTTTTCTACTTCTTAGCTGATACGGGCAGCTTTTTTGCTACTAGTGTAGCCAGTTCTACGAGGCGGTTGCTGTAACCCCACTCGTTGTCGTACCAAGCCAATACTTTAACCATGCGTTCGCCAACAATCATGGTCAGGTCGGCATCGACAATCGATGAAATCTTGTTGCCGCAGAAGTCTACCGATACCAGAGGCTTGTCGCTGTATGCGAGGTAGCCTTTGAGATTGCCTTCTGAAGCGCCTTTGAGAACTTTGTTCACTTCATCGACTGTGACTTCTTTCTTGAGAGTAGCCACGAGGTCGACCACTGAAACGTTGGGAGTGGGAACGCGCATGGCGAAGCCGTTCAATTTGCCTTTCAGGTGGGGCATGACCAAGCCGATTGCTTTGGCGGCGCCGGTGCTGGAGGGAATCATCGAAACGGCGGCGGCTCTTGCTCTTCTGAGATCGCTGTGAGCGGCATCGAGCAGTTTCTGGTCGAGAGTGTAGCTGTGGATGGTGGTCATCAAGCCATGCTCGATACCGAAAGCATCGTCAAGGGCTTTGGCCAGAGGAGCCAAGCAGTTGGTTGTGCAGCTGGCGTTGGAGATGATGTTGTGTTTCTCGGGGTCATAAGACTCGTGGTTGACACCCAGAACGATGGTGATGTCTTCGTTCTTAGCTGGAGCCGAAATGAGAACTTTTTTGGCGCCGGCTGTGATGTGGGCTTTAGCTTTCTCTGCATCGGTGAAGGCGCCGGAGCATTCCAGAACCATGTCGATGTTCAATTTTGCCCAGGGGCAGTTTGCCGGATCTTTCTCTGCGGTGAAATGGATGTTCTTGCCGTTAACAACAAGGGCATCTGCAGTGTGACCGACTTCATGCTTGAGTTCGCCAAGCACTGAATCATACTGAAGAAGGTGTGCGGACTGTTCGAGATTCTGGAAGGGATCGTTGATTGCTACGATTTCCCAGTCTTTGGGAGCGGATTCCAAATATGCTCTAAAAACGTTGCGGCCGATACGACCAAAGCCATTGATTGCTACTCTTGCCATCTGTTGCTAACTCCTCATTGGATAAGACGGGCTCTCAAGCTTTCGCTTTAGCCCTGGTTGGCGCAAGATAAGAGGATAAGCCCAAACTGTCCAAAACCCCTGGTTTTTTATTAGTCCTTAAGGCTTTGCTACCCAATATCCTTAACATCAAGGGAAATTTTTGACCAGACCTCTTGTTGACCCTGTAGAATGTCTCTGTTCGGCTAGTGCGCCCGAACCCTATTTCAGCTTTAGTAAGTAACAAGACTTACCTGTTTTACCCCTGTCAGAGAATTACAGCCAAAAACGAGGATACGAGGAAAAACCGATGAAGGAACAAGTAGAAGCAATTCTAGAGAAAATTCGCCCAATGCTCATGATGGATGGCGGCAACATCGAGCTCGTCGACGTTAAAGACGGCGAAGTTTTCGTGCATCTCGTCGGCGCCTGCGGCATGTGTCCAAGCTCTACCATGACTCTTAAGATGGGCGTCGAACGTGCTATCAAAGAAGAAATCCCTGAAATCAAGAGAGTCGTGCAAGTATAGAATCGAAGAGAGCCCTTTAGGATCAATTCGAGTCGAGGCTCTGGTAAGCAGCCGATGAATAAAAGAGGAGAAGCACAGGTCTATTCGTATCTGTGCTTTTCTGCTTGCCTTAGTCTGCTTGCCTTAGTCTGCTTGCACTAATCTGATCACCTTAAGTAGAAAGGGGTTAGCAGAGGCGTTACGTAGCCATTTGTGCAATCAGCCAAAGTCCCGCTTCTTCCCATTTGCAGGCACCTATGAAAAAGATCTATCCTCTCACTCTTGTCATTCCAGTCGATTCGAAACTTTTGCAGAACCAGATAAAGTCCACTAAATCGCCTGCTGAAACCTTGATACACCTCTCCGATAAATCGGCAGAAATCAGCTATCTGTATTCCGATTTCATCTGCCCCTTGATCATTACAGACCGCGCAATCGGCTCCGGCGCAGCCGTTGCCTGACAAGTGCCAGTAACTGCCATTACTGATTTCGCTGTTTCTCTGTAGTCTCTCGACATCGGGAATAACTCTGAAACGTCCTCCACTTTGCTCTTGTATCAGTCCTTCCATTTCTAGATCGGTAATGACAGCATTGAGCAGGGACAATTCGATACCGAGCTTTTCAAAGAGCTTATCGATTGTCTGGCTGCCGTTCAATAATTCGCAGAAAACCTTCTGTGCTTCTTCAGAAAGTTCATTCAATGGATTCACTTGAAAATAGTTAGAGTCTTTTTCTTCTAGTGATTGATAGCTAAGCTCCTCAGTCGCGTCCAGTCTTTGTGCTTTGCTTTCGCTGTCTCTCGTTAGCTCCGACTTGTAGTTGCAATCTTCTGATGATGGCGAAGATGTGTAGGGATGTTCAACAGGCTTGGCAGAGCTGCTACTTTCTGCTTCATTCTTCTCGAAATCTTCTCTCTTGCGGTTCTGCATAGCCTCCTCTTCCTTGCTTGCGTGCTGGAAGGATACAGATGCATAGCTTCTTTTGTTGAATAACTTCATGAAGTGCCAACTGCTGACCAAGCATTCATTTTTCTCAATTACAGAATGTTCTGCAGCAAGAATTGAACGAAAGATATGCTGAGCTGTTGAAGCTTTGATATTCAATAACTCTGCAAACCAGGCTGCGCTCAGAAATGCCTTTTCTTGAAGGAAGAATATCGCTGCTAGCCACGGCCGGAGTTTCTTGATGCCATGCCAGAAGGTTCCAGCGGTAACTGAAGAATCAGTCTTGCAACTTTTGCAGTAGACATATCTTGAGCCGCTGTTCTTTATGAGTTGTGTTCCAGAGCATCTAAGGCATCTAAGTTGTTCGGCTTCTTCGAGGTTTTCTAAAAAGATCGACCAAGAGCTCATTTCCGATGGGCAGTGTTCGCAGAACTTAACCCAAGTACAAGCAATCAGTTTTCGTCGTTCTTCAGATACGTTTTTGTGGTCTAGAACTTTGAAGAGGGAGTAAAGATTGCTTTCCATACTGAACGCTCCGAGTGCTCAATATATAGACGTCCGTTTTAATCAAAAAGTTCAAAAACTTGGCGAGATTTTATAAAAGACGCTGACGGTAAATTTCTCAACCTCCGGTGGCGCGCTATTTCTAACATTAAGTACAGCGCGCCTCTTGGCAGCTGTAGGCTTTAGCCCGTTTCGTCTTTTATTGGAGTCTTTGAGAAGATATATGTATAGAAACCGCTAAGCCAGCCCTTTTCAATCAGGAAGGTGCTGATTGCAACTAGCACAATGCTGAAAAGTATTACCCCGAAGGCTAGTTCTCTAATAAGTCCTGCTGCAGGTAAACCCGAGTCCATAACCATAGAAGCAAGAACAGCTGCGGCAAGTCCTTTTGGAACCATTGTGGATACGATTGAAGCATCGTAAGTAGAAAGGTCTTTGGAAATGGTAAATCTGGTTACAAGAAGGCGAACTAGCATTGTCCAGATTGTGAGTAGAAGGCTGGCGGCCAAAAGGCTCGCAGAAGAGAATCTCATTGAGATTCCCACATATACAAAGAACAAAGACTTGAGCAAAAACACAAGTGCTCGGAAGAAAGTTTTTTCCATGTGGCTTACGGCAAGTGCCTCACCAGGCAATCTTGTGAATTTGCTCAGGCTCTTCACTTCTGAAACGTTACCGAGGACCAACCCAAAGACGAGCGCTGCTACTGGTCCGCTATAGCCGAAAAGTTCAGCGGTTCCAAATAAAATGCAGACGAAAGCGGGTGTGCAGAAGATATTGTTTTCGACTCCCCTGACAAACTTTAGAACTTTTGCCCAAGCTACTCCCGCGACTGCACCCATTATCGCGGCGAGCACAAACGATGCGATTATCTGACCGATGACTACGGTGGGATTGACTGAATTGTTTTGGGCGAAGTTTAGAAAGGCTAGTGTCGAGACTATACCTAGGACTTCGCAGATGGTCGTCTCCAGAATTAGCGTTGTTCTGGTTTCTTCTGTGACCTTTAGTTTTGCCAGCATAGGCACTACCACTGGCGGCGAGCATGCTGCAACAATCGAGCCGAGAATACAGCCTTCCGGTATGGTTAGACCAACTAAGCGATGTGCCAAGACCACTGTCGTGATTACAGTTAGCGAAAAATTGATTACTCCAAGTTTTACTGACTTGAGCAGACTTTTGGCTAAAAGTTGCAAATCGATATCTAGTCCGCAGTCAAAAAGAATGATGACCAGGGCTACTGTTGTAAAAACGTGACCAACATCGCCGAAAGATTCTTTGTGAACAAAGCCGCTCACCGGACCCAGCAAAAGTCCCAGGATTACTAATGGTAGAACATCGGGAATCCTTGTCTTTTCAAAAACTGCCCCGAATAGATGAGCAAGGAAGATAATTAGTCCTACTGAGATTATCGGTATTGGTGAGTCCATAATTGATTCTTGATATTTAGATTGTGATGCCTAGTTTGCTCAGTCTTTCTTTGAATTCGGAAGATACATAACTGTTCTTGATTGTCTCTAGTTGTTGGCGCACGGCCTCGCTGTCGGTCTTGAGGCGGTGTCTTCGCAGGCTGCGTTTGCATTCTAGAATTGTGTTCGGCGAATTCTCTGCTATCTGCAGTGCTAGTTGTTCGCAGTATTCATCTAAGCGCTCTGGCTCTATAGCTTCTGTTACTAGACCAATCTTTTCTGCTTTGCCACCGTCGATTGTGCAAGCTGAAAAAATGAGCTGCTTGGTCCATGCCGGACCGATGAGTTCACGCAGGCGGTCTAGGCAGCCGTCGTCCAAAACTATGCCTAATCGAGCCACTGGAATAGCGAATCGGGCATCTAGGGCGGCGAGTCTTATGTCGCAAGCGCTGGCAAGCAGGCAAGAACCACCTAGGCATGAGCCCCTTATTTTGGCAATAACCGGCAGGGGGGCAAAATAGATTGATTCAAGAGCTGATACGATTGCATGCCAGAGTCTACCTGCATCTTCGGCTGACTTAAGCTCTCTCATTTGATTGAGGTCGGCGCCGGCTCCGAAATTGCCTTCGCTTCCTTCCAGAATTATTACTCTGGTTCCGCGTAGTGCTTCTTCCTGGATGAATTGTGGAATAGCGTTCCACATCTCTTCAGAAAGCGCATTGTGCGCTTCCGGTCTATTTATTTGAAATGTAACTACGCCATTGTTTTTGGCATGTTGAAGACGCTGAAATTTCATTTGGAAAAGTTGAAATTGACGTTATCGCCTTCTTTTACGCCGTGCCGTTTGCAGTAACCACCGGCCACTTCGATAACTTCTGAGACTTCTACTGTGCCTTCGCTGGGATAGCGAGGACACTCGTCTGGATTTGTCGATTTACAAGGCGGCACGTCATGGCTGATTTTGACGATTTTACCGTCCTTAACAAAAAGCATGTCTAGGTTGATAAAGCAGTTGTACATCCAAAATGCCACCGGCCTTGGTGGTTTGAAGAGAAAGACCATGCCTTGTGTTTCGGGTAGTGAGGTGCGGAACATCAAACCTTGTTGAATCTCTTTATCTGTTTGCGCCACTTCCAGTTTTACTTCTTGGTCGCCAAGTTTTACTGTGGGCATCATTGCCAATCCTTGATAAGAGCTTGATGAAATTAGCGCCGCCCCTAGGGCGAGGAAGAATCTTAAGAGATCGGGCTTTTTGTGACCTGGCATTTTGTGACCGCGCATTTTTTGTTAAATCTCCTGCTCACAGTTGGTCTATTCTAGCCGATGGGCAAGGTAGATAGAGTCTGTTCATTACAACCAGCGCATCCGGCAAAATGGTGTTTTGGAATAGATGAATTGTACAGTGTCTAGCAGTATCCCGCGCTTTAGTCCGTATGATTTGCTCAAGAGAACGCCGGTGGGGGCTATAACCGATGAGATGCCGGTATTTGTGCAGAGAATTAGGTAGCGCTTGTTTTCTACTGCTCGGAATGTAGCGCAAGCAAGGAATTGCTTGCCAAGGGACGAATTGTGGAACCAACCGAGGTTGGCTAGGCAGACTATGAGAGAGGCGCCTTTTCTAACTTCGTCGCTAACCAAGCTTGGATAAACAATCTCGTTGCAGATGGCTATGCCGACTTTGCCATAGCCGCTATTGAGCAGTCGAGCACTTTTGTCTTCAATAAATCTTTCTTTGGAAGCTGGGATTTTCTCTCGCAACTCTTCCGGTATGCGCTGATAGACCAAATTGATTGGAATTGATTCACCGAAAGGCACAAGCTTCTGCTTGATATAGCTATCGTTCTTGAGATTGTAAGGCGAGATGATCTTGGCTTGGTTGGCATAGCCTTCTTTTAGTGGTTCGACTGCTCCATAGATAATCTCTTTCTTTTCGCTTTGCACGATTTTCTTGAGCGCATCTCTCAGACCGGCCTGATCTTGTTCAGCCGTAACGATACCTTCCGGCAAAACCAAGAGCGCCGCTCCCAGAGCCGTACTCAATTCTTGATAGCGGCTTTTGAACTCTTCCTTAGATATGGTCTTGAAGCGTTCTTCTTCTATCGAGACATTGCCCTGTATAATCGCTACCGGCACCGGCGGCGACTCAGGATTTTGCTTGATCGCTTTCTCTGGTTTCTGCGCTTCATTTAGAGCCAAAAGCCGATACTCGCCCCAGCCTGATATCGCGGCAACAAGCAGCATCGAAATCACTAGGTCGCTTATCATGCCGGCCTTTGGGTTGAGCTGGTCGGCGCGTTCCGAAAGCTTTTTCACCAGCGGTGTGGTTTCTATGATGATGGCTGCAATAGTGCAGTTGACCATGACCAAGAGAAAGTCGACGGCGGCGCTGCCGCCTAGAGCAGCGATCTGAATCAGGTCGAGATTACGTGCTTGGCTATAGGCCAGCTGGCAGATCGGTATGCTCATAAAGATGGGCGAGGGGCTGAGCACCCACATAATAAAGACCCAGATGGCTGGTAGAGTGAGGATGTAAGGATAGTAGGGTCTTCGAAAATGTGGCAGAAAACCAGGTCTGACTGGTAGGTGATAGACGAAAAATGAGAACAAGGCGATAAGAAGTGCCTGGTGAGCGGCTTCTAAAAGCCACGATAGGAAGACCAACTGATAGCCGAGAATATCTGGAATTTGCATCCATCTGAGCGGATTTAAGCCGGCAAAGAAGCTTAGGGCAACGGCGTAATAGCCGAAACCGAAGGTGAAACCAGTGCAAACCGCTTCAAAGGTATTGCGGGCCCCCCGCAACAGCACCAGAAGCGGTACCAGTCCCAGCCAAGCTAGAATTGCTTGGTCGAAGCCAGGGGTTGAAAGCCCTAGGATGGCGCCACCCAAAAAGGCAAAGGGCAACTTCAGCCCCGGACGCGTGGTTTCCAGCAGACCCGGCTGCGGCGTCAGGCTTGTGGGAGTGAATTGCATTTCTTTGCTGAACATCAAGTGCAAATGTTACACTAAACTGCGCTGATAAGGGTGCCCAAGAAGAGAGGGTAGTAGGCAATTAACAAAAATGTGCGACGCATATTGGGCATCGATCCCGGCACTGCCACGGTTGGCTTTGGGGTGGTCGAATTTCTTTTCCCGAACTCGTTTATATATGTAGCCTCAGGCGTCATCTCAACGCCTAAAACGATGACCACCGGCGAACGTTTAAAGATGATTCGAGAAGATATCTTGGCGATTGTCGATGAATATAGCCCTGATGAGACCGCCGTTGAAGCGCTCTTTTTCTTTAAGAATGCTAAGACTCTAGTGCCGGTGGCGCAGGCTCGGGGCGTGATCTTGGAATCATTGGCTTGTCGCAGCCATATACCTGGTGAATATACACCGATGCAGGTTAAATTGCAGATCTCGGGTTATGGCAAAGCCGAGAAGGCAGATGTGCAGTGGTCTGTTGCCCAGTTACTCGGCTTGAGTCGTATTGTCAAACCCGATGATGCATCTGATGCTCTCGCCATTGCTGTATGTCATGCCCGTATGCATATTGACACGGGTCTAAAGACTGCCGCACCGAAGACTGTGGGTCTAAAGGCTGCTGGGGGGCTGAAGGCTGCAACTACTAAATCAAGCATTAAGGCTGGCATTTGATCCGGCATTTGCTATTGCGTTAGATCTGGCGTTAGATCTTGCACTTTTGCGAGCTTTTTAGTGATTAACTAGTTAATCACTAAAAGCCTTGCTCACTGACTGTCAGGCTCCGGAAAAGCAGAGTTTGACCAGGGTCTGAATTGTTCTTCCGGCAAATAGCAGCGTTAAGGTCAGGGCGGCTCGCCTTATGACAGAGCTGCTGTCATCACTCTTTTCGCTCACTTCTTGCGGCTCGCTTGCGGTTGTTTCACTGGCGAGGGTGAGGGCGAGCATTGCCACCGCTCCTGATACTAATAATGGTTCCGGTCCTGCTAAGCCACAGACAAGGAAGAGATACCAAATGCGCTTTGTGCAAAGCTCATAGAGTGAAACAATGAGGGGGATTTGGGCTGCCAAAATGAGGATGCGCCCTAGTAAAGCGGCTGGTTGGAAGAGTTTTTCTAGTTCAAAGATTGTCAGAGGGGTGGGGCTGGTTTCTGCTTTATAGATGAGAAAGGCGGCGGCCGAAGCAAGGGTAAAGACCAAGGCAAAGTGTGTCTTGGAGAGCTTGCCCTTAAGTATGGTGGCGCCGCTTTTTTGTTTGGCAATATAAAGGGCGACAAAGACAGTATAGATTAGTGGTGAAAACGTCGGCTTGTTTTCAAACAGGGGCAGAATAGGCAGTAGTCCCGATGCCAATAAGAGCTGGTCTTTTCTAGTCATTCTTCTTATTCAATCTTTAGCCAAGCCTCTTGGTATTTGAAGCCGCTGCCGCCTGCAATAAGTTCTGGATGTATGATTTCGGCAAGCATTTCTAGGGAATCGACCAGTCGCGGACCTGGTCTATTGAAGTATTGATTGCCATCGGCTACATAGAGTCGACCGGCTTGGACGGCGCGCAATTTTTGAAAGCGGGGATTATTGAGTAAGACAGGCAACTCTTCGAGAGTTTTTTTGTTGTCGAAGCCGCAAGGCGTCACCACTATAATGTCGGCGTCTCTCTCGACCAAATCATCTAGAGACATCCAGGGTGAGTGTTTGCCGCTTTCTCCAAACAAGTTGATGCCTCCTGCCATTTCAACCAGTTCAGGCATCCAGTTTCCTGCCGCCATAAGCGGTTCGATCCATTCAATAACAGCCACTGTCGGCTTGCGATCCTGGGGCAGGGCTCGCTCGGTCAGCTCTCTTACATTATCTATTCGTTTGCGGGCCGCCCTTTCCAATGCTTCTCCTTCTGATACTGCATTTAGTGCGATCGCCACTCGCCTCAAGTCGGAAAAATAGTCCTCAAGGCAATTAGGCTCTAAGGCAATAATCTGCGGTCTGCTGGCGATGAGGGCACAGGCTGCTTCTTCTACATCCTTCAGGCTGACTGCACAGACTTCACATTGAGCTTGGGTGATGATATGACTAGGCGCTAAGTCGTCCAGGGCTTCTGCATCAACCAGATAGACGCTTAGAGATTTAGCTAAAATCTCTTTGACTCTATCATCTATTTCCTTGCTGCTGCCTTCGACATTGAATTTTGGTGCGGTACAAACCGGAAGCTCTTTCACGCTGAGGGGAAAGTCGCATTCATGGGATCTGCCCACCATAAAGCGTCCCAGACCTAGAGCATGCACCAATTCGGTGGAGCTGGCTATGAGCGAAACGATACGTAGATCTTTTTGAGGCATGTCGAAACCTTAGTTTAGGAAACCTTAGTTTAATCATCCAAAATGTAGCAGTAATTTGAATCAGTTAGATAGAGGCTTTGGTATTTTGGGAAGTGCAAGCTTATATCTAATGGCGCAACCTCAGATCTAATGACGCAAAATTTGACTGAAAACGCAAAACTTGACCCCAGAAGCCAATTGTTTCAGGCCCATTCATTAGACCTGCCCTGTCGGAGAAGTTTTAACGAGGCTGGTCGACTGGAAGATTGGCAGCCTTGCTGAAGATTAGATGATGTCAATCTAATTGTATGGATTTAACTAGAATTCTCATGCGAAAGAGACAATGTAAAGTGCTATAGTTAATTAGTTCACAGCTCATGATTTTTCGGGGTGTCCATGCTCCCGTATACTTTTGCAATTGCTTCGTCACTTCTTGTATACGGTGCCTGCCAACTACTGGTGGTCTGGCTGTATGGCGCCAGCGACCAGCTGGCGGCGATGTTCCCCGGTAGAACCAATGTTGTTTATTTAACTGCATTTCTGGTTTCTCTCTGCAATTGTCTTGCCTGTGCCGGTTCGGTCTTGACTGCTTCTGCCGCACAGCCGCGCTTGCGGCTGCGCAATAATGTTGTGGTTACTGCCCTCGTGGCCTTTCTTATCGGATGTCTGCAACTGGCTTCACTTGTCTTGCTTTTCGACAACGGCGCTAAAGTCGGGCTCGGTTCCGAGCTGATGGTGATTTCAGTGGTCTACTATGGCGGACTGCTCACCACCGGAGCTGTGGCTTGTCTGATATACGAACGAATTAACTCGGTTTTTCTTATTCAGAAAAGGCAAGCCTTTGAATGCTTAGCCGAGCCTAGCCCTTACAACCAGGCCCTGGCTCGATTGGATCTCAGACCTGATGCTAAGCCTTTCGCAGAGTTGTCCGAAAAGTCCGCAACTGGCGGCAATCTCGTCGACGATATAGAAAGAACAGTAATTACATCTGCCATTTCGGCGGGCAGCCTGCATGTTGAAGAAGCTATAACTTTCTTCGACTACGATTTGATTTTGTTGGAAGACGAGCTATTGCGTATGCGCCCCGACCCAGAGGCTTACATCTCAGCCATGAGGCTTGGCATAGCGATAGAAAAAGATCAAGGTTATGCCAATTGTCGGGCTCGCAACTACACTTTTAGTCAGCTCATGAAAGACCTTTCTATGCGCCTGGCTGTCTCTGAAGTAGGCGGCATGCAATGGTCCGAATTAGCCGATGATATGGCTGGTTACGGCAGAGTTTCCTTCGAGCAGAGGCATGTTCTTGTGCAAGAGCTCGAATTGCAGCTACTCGATGCTCTTGCTCGCTTGAAGAAGCCGGGCCAGAAAGTGCGCGAACCTCTTCTGGTACCTGTCTAGACTGCCCCTACTGTGAACTTCAGCTTCCAGCCGCGCTGGTCTCTGATACCTTGTCAAGGATGGCGATGAACTCATTGCGGAAAGTAGCGATGATGCGCCTCAGTTCAGACTTTTGGCATTCGCAAATGACTCCGCCGCCACCAGCGCCCATAAATGCGGTCAGTTCAGGCACTTCCACCAGTGACATGTCGCCCGGATAAGTGGCGAATTCTTCCAGCCATGAAATCGGTGAACTTAGAAAGATATGCGATTTCTTGGCGTAAGGGTGCTTCAGTTCAGTTATTTGTCCGTCGGGAGTCATGTAGCGCAAAGTGCCTGCCACGATGCGGTACTGCGGCAAGCCGTGGTCATCGCTCTGGTAATAAGAAACAGCTCCTTCGTAGCCGGATAATTCGCTTGCCAGCCAGAGCAGTTTATCGTCTCCTATCTTGCCTCTTAGCTCCGGAAGGGCTCTGGGCAGGGCTTCGTTGAAGCTTATCTGACCAGATAAGAGTTGATTCTTGAGTTGCTGAAACACAATGCACCTCGTCGGTCGCGCGCCAAGCCAGAACTGTAGTAAGTGGGAAAACAAAAGCGCGCTAATGTTCCCCAGTAATTTGTTCCACGACTATATCAGTTTGTACCTGTCTTTTATTGGCAAAAGTGCAAAGATTTGCTTGCATGAGACAACTGCACGGGAAGATCCGGCTCTAAGCTGCAATAATCTCTCTTGAACAGCAAGGGAGGCTTGCATGACCACCGCTGATGCCGGACAGAGAAGCTCGGATCTAGCTTCCGATAAAAGCAACGAAATCGATAAGCCCGCCCAGGGCGCTCAGGCTGTCTCGCCTGCCAATCAGTCGAATTTAGATATGAACGCCATAATTGAGCCTGTTGCCCACGAAATGAAATTGGTTGAAGAGTGGCTCACCACCAATTTGATTGACGACAGTGCCTTCGTTGGTGACCTCCTCAAGCAGCTCTTTATGTCTGGTGGCAAGCGTATCCGCCCTCTGGTCTCACTTTTGGCTTCCAAAGCTTCTCTGCAAGATGAGTCGGTTGACCCGCATCACTGCAAAATGTCCCGCCTGCACATTATTCTTGCTGTTTTGACCGAGCTGATTCATTCAGCCAGTCTGGTGCACGATGATGTTATAGACAAAGCTGATACAAGGCGGGGCAAGGCCACGGTCAATAAGCGTTTCAACGATAAGATGGCCGTTCTCTTGGGCGATTTGCTTTTTGCTCAGGCTTCCATTTGTTTGGCTCGCATTATGAATCCCAATATCGTTGGGGTTTATGGTCAAGTTCTCGGAGACCTTTGCAGCGGTGAGATCAGCCAGATGCGGCAGCAGTTTTCACTCAAGGTCGACTTTGATGCTTACATTCAAAAGTCTATTGGCAAGACCGCTTCGCTCATAGCTGCTGGTGCCCATTGCGGGGCAATTCTCAACGCTCGCGACAATTTAGTGGTGCAGAGCTTGAAAGATTATGGACTCAATCTCGGTATTTGTTTCCAGATCGTTGACGACCTGCTCGATGTCACTGGTTCGGCTGCCAGCACCGGTAAACCGGTTGGTGGAGATTTGAAGAACGGTTTGATCACCGCCCCTGGTCTTTATATTCTGGAAAGACAAGATGATATCTCCTCTCGCTTTGCCGAGCTTATACAGAAGGGCAAAATCGAGGAAGAAGAGGGCTTGCAAGAAGCCATAGCGATAATGAAAGACTATGGCGGTGTGGAGCAAGCTGAAAGGCTGGCTCAGTCATATGGTGAGAAAGCCCGGCAGTCTCTTGCCGTATTGGCTGATTCACCAGCGAGGCAGTCACTTTCGGACATCATAGACTATGTGCTTCTGCGCAAGAGTTGAGGTCTAGAGGAGCGTCACTGTGTCCAACCCCAGCGAAAGTCGCAATTTAGCGCTGAATCGAGGGCAGTTCTTACCTATCGGCCTCCATTGCGGCGGCAAGGATATGCTGGTTCTTGGGGCCGGTAAAGGTGCTTTTCCCGAGATCGTCAAGTTACTCGAGAGCGGTGCCTCTGTGACAGTGGTGGCCTCGCACGCCAGTGCCGATCTTCAGTCGGCGCTCCTTACCCACGGTGAGCGTTTGCGCTTTCTCAAAAGAGCACCACGGCAGGTGATGCAATTGCTCGACGGCGAGTTGAAAGCACCGTCAATGGTATTGATTTTTGGACAAGCTCTTGAAACAGATGAAGAGGAAGAACTTATTTCATTCTTCCGTAGTTTGAAAATACCTGTATCTGTGCAGCTCAAGCCTTGGCTCTCAGACTTTAGTTTGCCGACTTATCTCAAGAGAGGGCATCTGAAGATCGCCGTGCACAGCGATCAGGTCTTGCCTGCCTTTGAAAAGATCTTGCTGAGCCGATTGGAAGCCTCTTTGCAGTCACAACTCGATCGTATGTCTATTTTTATTGGACAGTTGGACGAGTTGATTGAGATTCATTTAGCTGCAGGCGGAGAAGATAGTTTAAGAAGTCGCCTGGTTGACTCTTTACAGAATTCAGAAACATTTCTAGGTGCCTTATCTCGTTCTAGCTATGATGAAGCTTTGCGTCTCGCTCAGGAGCATTGCATTCAGTTTTTAGCGGCTCAAAAACAGGAAGAGAGCGGGGATCAGTCCAGTTCCGAAGCGGAGCATGAGCAAGAGCCAGGGCAAGAACTAAACCTAAGACTAGACCAAGAACTAGGAAAGAGGCGTTGAACTTTCATGGCTGCCTCCTCTAATGAAATGCAAATGAAAGAGACTGCCAATCAGGCAGTTTCTGCACCTAGAAAGATTTCGCCGCTGGCTTCGGTACAGCTGTCTGTCTGTTTGATGAGCTTGATGGCTGCCACTGTCTTGCTCGGTGCCTGGTGTCCCCAGGAAGCACAGGTCGGGCAAGAGAAGGTCTTTGAGGCTTTTGACAGACAGACGGCTGAATTCCTCATTAGAAGCGGGATCAGTGATATCTTTCATTCGCCCTGGTTTCTCACTTTGACGGCCCTCATGACCTTAAACATGATTGTTGTCAGTTTTCAGCGGGTCTTTCCCAAGCTCAAGACATACAAGCGCGATATGCCTTTCTTTGGCGCGAAAGAAATTGAAAAACTGGCCATTCATCGTAAAGCAGAGCTAAAGCAAGGCAATGATGCGGCTGCCCTCGGTCGTATCTCTAGTTCTTTGACTCGACTCGGCTACAAGGTGCAATTTGGCCAAGGCGAGTATGAGAAGGCGCTCAAGGCTGAAAGCGGCAGATACGGCAGGCTGGCTGCCACAATTACTCATATTGGTTTGCTCAGCATGCTTGCCGGAATCACAATTACCAATTGGACCGGCTTCAATGGCTTCACTCCGGTTCTGGTGGGCGAAAGTCTAAGCTTCAAAGATGCCAAACATGCTTCACTCTGGGTCGGAAAGCTTCCTAGTTGGCAGGCCGAAGTGGTAGAGAGTCGGCGTGAAAATTATCCTAGCGGTGAAGCCAAGCAATGGTATTCCAAACTCAAGGTGGTGGATGCCTCTGGTAAAGTGCTGAAAACTGGCGAAATTTCAGTCAATAATCCGCTCAGCTTTGATGGTGTAGACATTTATCAAAGCAGTTGGGGGCTGGACCAGATCGAAGTCTCATTCAACGGTCAGAAACGCCGGCTCTCGCTTAATGCCATGGGGCAGAAATTTGCTGCTTTCTTGCCTCTAGACCAAGACACCGTGCTCATTATGTCTACTGGTTCGGAAGGCAATGAACTGAGGGTCTTTGCCAAGCGCAAAGAATGGGAAGCGCCCAAGATGCTGGGCACAGTGGGTCTCGGCAAGGCCCTCAAATTGGGCGGTGTGGACATGGTCTTTGAGAAGGCTTTGGCTGTTACCGGTTTGCAATATAAGTGCGATCCCGGTTTGCCCATAACCTATGCCGCTTTCATGATCATAATGGTAGGTGTGTTCTTAGCTGCTGTGCCACACCGCCATCTTTGGTGCATCATTAAGAGTGAAGAAGGCAAGAGTATTCTCTATATCGGAGGCACTTCCCGGAAGGCTAAGGTCGGTTTTGAGAGGTCTTTGGACAAAATTGTTGATGTTGATTTGCAGGAAATGAGTTAAGAGAGTTAAGTAAAGAGAATCGAGGAGAGGGAGTTTGTCGTGACTGACTTACAGATGACTTTGACCAATACTGCCGGAGTTACTTCGGTGATGTCACTCTGGGTCTTTATAGTCTCTAATCTATCCAAGCGTTTCCATGATCGCTCGGTGAAGATTGGCAACTGGGTGATGATTTTAGGTTTCGTCTCGCTTACCGCCGCGATCATCACCCGTGGAGTCGAAGCCGAGCGCTTCCCCCTTGCTAATCTCTATGAGTCACTTCTTTGGTTCGCCTGGGCCACCATGGGTGGTTTCATCTTTGTTTCCCGTGCTTATGGCATTTATCAGCTTGGTTGGCTGGCTTCACTAACCGCTCTTGTCTTTTTCTTTTATGGCAGTTGTCTGCCCCAGAGTCAGCACGACATCACGCCTTTAGTGCCGGCACTGGTCAGTTATTGGCGTTGGATACATGTGCCGCCCTTGATTGTTTCTTATGCCATGTTTTTTCTGGCTGGTCTTTCCGGTCTTCTCAACCTTTGGAAGAGCGAAAAGAAAGTCACCCTCTCTATTTTGGTTGCCACCATAGTTTTGGCTTCCACTGCTATTGGGCTTGGCACTTTCAATGACAAAGTGGAAGTCTATGTATTGCAATTGCTCTTTGTGGGAAGCTCACTAGTGGGAACTATCCTAGGTTTTCTCACCCTAGGTAAAGGCAGCTCAAGCAAAGCACTCAGCCCCGAAAAGGCTAAAGCTGCCGCTGTATTTGATGATGTCGGCTACCGCTGCGTGGCCGTCGGTTTTCCTCTTTTGACCTTCGGCATCATCACCGGTGGACTTTGGGCAAATCATGCCTGGGGCAGCTATTGGTCGTGGGACCCGAAAGAAGATATGGCTCTAGTCACCTGGCTTTCATATGCAGCCTACATACATCTGCGCATACAAAGAGAACTCAGTGCCGAGAAACTATCGGTGGTGGCAGTGCTGGGTCTCTTGCTTACGCTACTTACCTATCTGGGTTTCAATTCATTAGGTTTTGGCGGGTTGCACTCTTACGGCAAGATTAAGTAGAGCGGCATTATGAAGTAAACGAGCATAAGGGTTAGGGCTGAATATGTTGATCATTTCGATAACAGTACTAATTGCGCCTTTTTTCCTGCCACCTTTGTCATAGCAGCCTTTAGTCGTTCAACATCACTGGGATCTAAGGGGCTGAAAACCTCAATATAAAGTCCTCCCAGTGGTGGCAGCCTTTCGATAAGTTCTTCAATACCATCGCGATACTCTAGATTGTTAATAACAATCTTTCTTAGTCCCTTGAGTTTTGATAGATTCTCTATGAAACCAGGCGTAAGTTTGGGTTTTCGTAAAGTTAGTACCTCTATCGAAACTGCTGCTTTCAGATCTTCAAGATCACTTTCCTTGAGGGGTATATTGAGTGATCCTATTCTTTTTCCGCTAAATGCTTTAGCCGGTGGACCATAGTTGGCGATTGGGCAACTAGGACTATACAAGAAATAGCTTAGGGAATCGGGCAAGTCGCTGCCTTTCAGCTTGCGAAGATCTATTTTGCTGGTACCGAATTCTAGATTTTTTAGGTCTTTGAAGTTGCTTAGTCCTTTCGCTATTTCACCTTTATCTTCTGGGCAGTCAGCGAAAGTAAGCCTCTGAATACCCTTAACTGCAGCCAGGAAACCCAAATTGCCTGGTTCTGAAGCAAACGGTCCCTCTATACTTAGTTTAGTAAAATCCCCACTTTTGAACCCACTATATAGCTCTTTAAATTTGAAGACCAATTCATCCGGTTTGTAGCCAATTGGTGCGCCTTCTTCCACTACAATGGTGGCGTTTGCAGGCAAAGTACGGCTTACTGTGCCGTTGCTTGCTCTGAGCACCTCAATATCTCCAAGGGTAAAGTTCTCGGGAAAGACAAAGGTCCTGCTGCCATTAGGGCTAATATTCTTCGCATAAGGCTCAATTTTGCTTTTGCAAAATTCCTCTGCGAGTTTCTCAACTCCACTCGGATTGCCGAACATAAACTTGGAGGCTTCACTGGCTAGCGGCGAATGGGTGATATGTCTCTCAAGCATATTCGAAGGCTTAATTGAGCCGGTTTCTCTGGAAGTTTTGCCGACATTGATCTGAATGAGAGAGAACAAAACGGCGATTCCAAGAAAGGCTACTGCTGCTAGCACTTTCAGTTGTTTAGAACTTGTAGATTCATCTCTATAATCTATTTTCGTCAATCTGTTGGTTAGGTAGTTTGGTTTGGCAAATTGCGGCGCCTTCCCCTCAAGAACTCTTCGCAAATCAATTGCTAGCTCGCTTGCATTTTGATATCTATCAGTTGGCGACTTCTTTAGGCATTTTGCCACTATCGCTTCCAGAGCGCCTGGAAATTCTATACCGGTGCGTTCGCTCATCGCCTTTGCTTCTTCGTTCAGATGAGCCTCTTCCAAACTCTCATAGTCGTAATAGTCGAAGGGCGGTGTGCCGGTTAGAGTCTCGTATATTGAGGCGCCTATGCTGTAGATGTCGGTGCGCTTGTCCAGCTTTTCTCCTCTAAACTGCTCCGGGCTCATATAGGCAGCGCTTCCCGAAATCTCCTTCTCTATATCGCCGTCTTCTTGCTTATCTCGATCCGACAGTTCTGCTATGCCGAAGTCTAGAATTTTGACACCCATCTTGCCGCTGGTCTCGTGGTAAAGCATAAAGTTTGCAGGCTTGAGGTCTTTATGAATTATGCCGCGGCGGTGAGCGTAAGCTAGGGCCTCACAAATATCTGCATAAAGTTCAAGAACGGCGCCGCTGGAGAGTGGTCCATGGCGGTGAATCACCTCTTCTAGATTGGCCCCTTTGATAAAGTCCATGGCATAGTAAGGCAAGATACCCTGATGAAGACCAAGGTCATAAATTGTGCAGATAGAAGGATGATTGAGTGAGGCGGAAATCCTAGCTTCTTCTTGAAAGCGCTCGAAAGTTTCACGCGAAAGCAAGTCTGGATTGAGAAATTTGACGGCGCATGTGCGCTGCAGGGCGATATGCTTAGCCTTATATATGCTGCCCATGCCGCCTTCGCCGATTTTGCTCAGCAGTTGGTAAGTGCTTGCCACCACTTGTCCTTCATCTATAGTCTCTGGCAGTCTCTTTCTAGAGCCGGCAATCTTGGTCATCCGGGCTGCCCGAAAGTGCCGGCGTTTTTCAAGATTGCTGTTGCCTTGGAAGCGAGCAGTCAGCAGTCTATCTGCATCTTTAGCTGATTGAGGATTCTTGCAATGGCAGCGGTTTGATTGAAAAAGGAAATTAGTTAGGCTTCCCTTCTCGCTCACCTTAACTATGAGCTTGTTGCACTTGAGGCAGAGGCTGTCTTTGCTGTTTGATCTGGGAGTAAGAGCTCTTAGTAAGTCGGCTTTCTGGCTGGGCAATGTATTACAGTGACAGGAAAGATCCAGCAAGACAAAAGAAGTTAGCGAACCTAGCCTTTCCGGGTCTATGATACGGAGCTTGCATTTTGGGCATAGTTGGGAGTCTGGCATAGAACCATCTTAGCCCAGCATGCTTGGTTCGAGGGGAAAACGCCGATATTTGCTTATTTATCAGTCAATTCATAAGGCTAAGGATAAGTTGCGAATTTCACTATAGTCGTCTCTCTCGTCATCTTTAGGGTGAAATTCGACACTATGTAGCTTGGTCATAAGCCAGAGTTCGTCTTCCACTTGTTCTGTCTTTCCTGTATTGACCGACAGATACTGCAACTCGTGCATTCTATCAACAATAATATCGGCTCCCGGGCCGAGCTTGGCTTCGCCTAAGTGCAAGCGTTTCAAGTGCTTTATCTTAGAGATTAGGTCTAGTCTCTTGTTGTCGATATCGCAGTTTCTTACTTCCAAGGTTCGAAGATTTGGCAGTTTTGTAAGCTCTTTGAGAGTGCTATCTTTGAGCTTGCAGTGATCAAGTCTGAGCGAAAAGACAGAGTCTTTCCATTTGATTGACTTGATTGCTTGGTCCATTTCATCCGGCGACTGACCATCAAGGGCGTAACGGTGCGATCTTATTCTTTGGGTGAAGTCTCTTGCCTTGCACCCATTGAGGCGAGCAAATCCGATGTCGATATTGTAAAGTTTGGGCGATGAGTAGTCCGGCACCCGTCCATCACTCTCAATCTTGCGCAAGACAAGACTATGTGTTTGGTCTGGAGTTGTATCTATAAGCATGGCGAAAGCATCTGGTTCTACTTGATAGTTCTCAGGGATGCGAATTTCCCAGAATGGCATCAAGTCGAGGTTACTCCAAGCGCCTCTGTCGGTCATAAAGGCTTGGTTTGGAATGAAAACAAGGCGAGTATCAGCCGGCAGTTCTATTTTGCCCTTATCTGCCGGCAGTGGACCATCAATAGTTCTCAGTTGACCATATCCGAATTTATCTAGATTGATGGAAATGCCGTTCTTTAGTTTCACCACTGCCCAGTTCCCATCTAGAAGTCTTCCAGATGGCGCGAATGACTCGGGCGAAGCAATGTTCTGTAGTTTTTTTGTGATTTCGTTATCGGTCTTAAGCAGATTGTAGAGAGAGAGGTAGATGATGCCTACGAACAGAATAGCTAGACTGAAGCCACCAAACAATTTCCAGATGGTTTCTTTTGTGGCGGTGGCGGTGGCGGTTTTTGCTTCTTCTTTTCTCTCGTTTCTTTCTCTTCTTTCGCTGCTCTCGGCATCGAAAAGGAGAACCTCATCGGCAAACTGAAGGGGCTTGTTTTCCATTACTCTCTTTAGATCGATGGCCAGTTCGCTTGCACTTTGATAGCGCCTTTCAGTTTGCTTTTCCAGGCATTTAGAGATGATTGCTTCCACTTCGGTTGGAAATTCCACGCCGGTCTTATCTCCTAGTGATGGAGCCTGTAGATTTTGATGGGCCTGCTGGTAAGCCTCAAAACTCTCGCAGACAAAGGGCGGTTCACCCGTTAAAGTTTCAAACATTGATATGCCGAGGCTGTATATGTCGCTGCGCTTATCGACGGCGCCGACTCTGAACTGCTCGGGGCTCATATAGGCAGCACTGCCCACTATTTCGCTATCATGCCAGCGGTTGAATTCCAGTTCTGATATGCCGAAGTCGAGAATTTTCAGACCGAGGCTCTCGTCTTCTTCATAGAAGAGCATAAAGTTTGCAGGCTTGAGATCTTTATGAATAACCCCTTTGCGATGGGCATAGGCCAGACCTTCGCAAATTTCAATGAAAATCTCCAGTGTGGCGCCAACCGATAACGGTCCGTTTTCGACAATCAGTTCTTGCAGATTAGCACCATCGACATAGTCCATGGCATAGAAAGGCAATAGATCTTGGTCTACACCCAGGTCATAGATATGACAGATACTGGGGTGATTGAGAGAAGCTGCTATCTTGGCCTCTTCTTTGAATCTTTTGAAGCTCTCTTGCGAAATTAGATCAGGTGCTAAGAGTTTCACGGCGCAGGTGCGTCCGGTGGCAATATGCTTGGCTTTGTAGACGCTTCCCATGCCTCCTTCACCAACCAAGACAAGCAGTTTGAAGGCATTACCAATGACAGTGCCGGGCTTAATGTATTGCTTGAGCTGGGAGTTTTCTCCAGCAAAGCCTGTTTTGAAGCCATAATTTGTCTCTCTATTCTTTTTCGATTTTGGTTTGGTTCTAAATCTAGTGGAGAGATTCTCATTTCCTGTGAGCAGGGGCTTTCTGCACTGACAGCGTTGAGCCTTAAAGAAAAAGCCTGTGATGCTACCGGCGGCACTTTGTTCGCCGGCTAGTTTATGGCAGCGCCTGCATAGTCTCGATTGTGCTTTCTTGCCGCTCAAAACTGCTACTGGAGAAGCCTCTTCCATATCGCAGCGGCAACTGAGGTCTACTAAAACAAAGGAAGTAATTGAGCCCAGCCGATTTTGATCAACCCGGCGCAGTTTGCACTTTGGGCAGAAATTTGAACTATTAGAGTCGCTAGGAGTGTTCGAAGTCTTATCTATTGCCATGATATAAGCTTCAAGTTCTTTCTATCACTCACCTTTTCGGCTAAGGCTCCTAAAATTGCAGTTTCAATTTCTTTCTTGGTACCCTTTTTGAGCTGAAATTGAACCTCTTCAAGTTTTGGGAGAGTGGAAAGCGCAGCCACTACGGCGTCGGAGTAAGCTTTGCCGATGGGCTTGTCTTGAATGTGGCAGTCCAGCAAGGTGAGTTTTTTAAGACTTCCTAACCTAGCCACTGCCTTTATATCCTCCGGTTTAAGGCTGGTCTCGTGTAGTACCAAGGTCTTCACAGAATTGATTAGCGAGAGGTTTTGATAGTCTCCCTCTTTGACTTTTGTCTCCAGGTGCTGCAGGTTCATACCGGCAAAGGCAGCAAGTGGCGGTAACTTTGAGTTCTGGGTTTTGCCAAAGTAAGTGAAATTCTCTAGCCGCGGAGGTAAATCGCCACTGCGAAGGTGGCTCAGGTCTAGGTTGCCAGCTTGAATATACAAGCGGTCCAGCCCCCTATATAGGGCTAAATTTCGCTGAACAACGCCTGCTTCATCCTCTTGGGCATCTATCAAACAGAGGTCTTTCAGACCGTCCAGGGCAGAGAAGTCTTTCAATATCTTTGCGGTGAGTAATTCGTCGCCGGTAAAGATAAGCCTGTCTATGTCGCCCTTCTTAAATCCTTTCAAAAGCTGAGGATAAAGATAAAGTGCCTTGTCGGGAGTGAGTGCATAGATTGTGTCTAATGGAACCTCTGCAACATTTTGGGCAATTACGTTGAAGAGAAGAGTTTGGTTGTTTTTGTTGTATACAGAGAGGCTTCCCAGTGAAAACTGCCTAGGGAAGGAAAAACGGTATAGCCTTTTGCCATCGTGCTCAAAGTAAGCTCGGTAGGGTAAGATTGGTTTCTTGCAATAGTCTTCTACTGCGGCTGTATCGAGATTGTATAGGTTGGAAAATTGACTTTCTAATTGCCCGGCCCCTGTCAGGGAGTCGACTTTCTCAAAAGGGGTGTCATTTTCTTTCAAGTCTGCACCCACAGTATTAGCTGCTTCCACCTGGTATTTGTCTTCTCTTCTTTGATTTTGTTCCAGCGCAGTTCTTTTGAAAACATCTTTGCTCAAGAATATGGTGTATGCCGTAAGTCCCGTCACTCCGATAATTGCTAAAGCAATTGGCAAGACAAGGTTTGAGCGTCTTTTTGTGTTTTTCAGGGACGGCACAAGGCTATCTGCGAACTGTGGGTCCTTGTCTTCTAGAACCCGCTGCAAATCAATGGCAAGTTCGCTGGCGCTTTGATAGCGTCTGTCCGGATCTTTCTCAAGACATTTAGCAACGATAGCCTCAATAGCAGAGGGAAATGCTTGGTCTGTCTTTTCTTGCAGGCTAGGTGCCGTTATTGTTTTGTGGGCTCTTTCGAAATCTTCCAGGCTATTGCCTTCAAAAGGAGTGGCGCCTGTGAGAGTCTGGAACATCGAGACCCCAAGACTATAGATATCGGTTCTTTTATCTATTCTAGAATTGCCAAACTGTTCAGGACTCATATAGGCGGCGCTGCCCACCACTTCTTCTTGAAATTTGCTTCTTTTTTGTTGCGCCAGTTCAGAAATACCAAAGTCCAAGATCTTCACACCGATACTGTCTCCCTCTCCATAAAAGAGCATAAAGTTAGCCGGTTTCAAGTCTTTATGGATGACGCCTTTGCGGTGGGCATAGACTAGACCGTGGCAAATTTCAAGGAAGATTTCAAGCGTTGCACCAACCGATATCGGTCCGTTAAACGAAATCACTTCTTCCAAATTACCGCCGTCGATATAATCCATGGCGTAGTAAGGCAAAAGACCGTTGTGAATGCCCATGTCATAAATGTGGCAGATGCTTTTGTGATTTAGGGCTGCCGAAATTAGTGCTTCTTCTCTAAAGCGTTGAAAGTTTTCGTTTGAAACAAGCGACGGGGCCAGGAACTTTATGGCACAAATGCGATTTAGAGCTATATGTCTAGCCTTGTAGACACTAGCCATGCCGCCTTCCCCCAAGAGTTCGATAATTTGGAAGGCATTGGCGACAAATTCACCTTCTTTAATTGCCCATTTAAGCTGTTCATCTTGTCCGGCAAAGCCGATGCGAGCGGCGAAGGGCACGGCAGAGCGCGCCGCTTTGAATTTATTGTCCACTAGGGGCACTTTACATTGACAGCGCTGCTCCTTAAAGAAGAAAGAAGTCATGCTGCCCACTCTGCTCTCCTTTGTTACCAGTTTGTTGCAGCGACGGCAGAGCTTTGAGGATGACGGTTTGGCTTGACCGCCCGTGTTTTTCTGGTTTTCTGCTGACCCGTTTAAGTGGCAGCGGCACAGACTTATATCAGATAACACGAAAGATGTTATTGAGCCCAATCTAGAGGGGTCAAGCTTGCGGAGCTTGCACTTCGGACAAATTTGTCGGCTCTCGTTCATGAGACGATCATAGCTGAAAGCCTTATATTCTCAAATTTAAGAGTTGGTCTAAATCGCCCATGGCAAATAAAAGGGAAGCTTTCGCTTCCCAAATATTTGCCATCTAAATCGTTCAGATCACGATTCCAGATAGTCTTTCAGCTGTGCCCCGGCGTCAGACTGACGCAGAAAGCGCAATGCCTTAATTTCTATCTGTCTGGTTCGCTCTCTTGTAATGCCGACTAGTTTGCCCACTTGTTCCAGTGTGCGAGGCTTTCCGTCGTTTAGTCCGAAGCGCAGAATGATAATCTCGCGTTCGCGCGGGGTGAGCATCGAAAGCACACCCCTGATGTCTTGCGACATGAGGCTTTTGGAAGTAGAGGTTTCCGGTCCGCGCTCGGCTTGATCTTCCACCACTTCGGCTAGTGAATTATCTTCTTCTTCTCCGTAAGGAGTATCCAGTGAGAGCGGCGAACGATTAGCAGCGAGAATGTCCCTCACCTTTTCGATGTTTGTGCCCATGGCTTTGGCCAGTTCTTCGATGGTCGGACGACGATCTAGTTCTTGCGAGAGCTTGCGGGTAACCTTGCGCAAATTGTTGATTGTTTCAACCATATGCACGGGCACTCTTATTGTGCGTGATTTGTCGGCAATGGCTCTGGTTATGCCCTGTCGTACCCACCAAGTGGCATAGGTCGAAAACTTGTAGCCTCTTTCGGCATCAAACTTTTCTGCTGCTCTGATAAGTCCCAGGTTGCCTTCTTGAATTAGATCGAGCAAGGGCAATCCACGATTTTGATATTTCTTGGCGATGCTTACAACCAAGCGCAGGTTGGCCTGTACCAATTTGTGCTTGGCTAGGGCGTCGCCCAGTTGGATGCGTCTTGCCAGCTCAATTTCCTCTCTGGCAGTGAGCAGTGAAATACGACCTATGGAACGCAGATAAAATTGCACAGGATCTTCACCCTGTGTGCTTATCAGCCGACCTTTTTCAGTTTCCTGACCAACTCTCTCTTCAAAGTCGTCTTCAAAAGTTGAGTCTTCGAATGCGAAAGGTTCTTCTTCGAACGGATCTTTGTAAGAGTCTTCGAAAGCTGTATCTTCATAACCGATTTTCTTTTGTGCTGCTTTTCTTGCCATTTTTGTGGCGGCCTTTGCCGCTGGTTGGGGTTACCTGTGTTGAGGTTTCC
>JAIETF010000088.1 GCA_019745415.1 Candidatus Obscuribacterales bacterium
GTGCGTGGCAGCTGCGCTGTGCCGGGCATCATCGATGCAGTGCCTCTCGAGGCTGCCGGTGAGAAGTTCTGGCTGCATGACGGCGCCCTCTCCAAGGAAGGTCGCACCCCCGCCAGCGTGCCGGAACGTTTCTACGGTGCACGTCCTGAGGACATCATCGTCTGCGATGTGGGCGATGGTTCCAACATGGAAAAGAAGGTGAACCGCTGGAAAATGCATTGGTGGAAGATCATTTGCGGTGAGCTCTGCCTGCCGCAGTACGAGCCGGAGCCTCTCAGCGAGGAAGACGGCTATGTGATGATCGAGCCCACCGAGTTCAAGTTCGGTTCGCTTCAGTTCACCCTCACCCGCGACCAGAAGTGGCAGGCGGTCATGTCCGGTTATATGGGAGCCGTTCCGGCTCTCGAGAAAGCCGGGCTCTTGACCGGAAACGCGCTCGCAACCGCCCACAAGGTGGTGCGCGAGTTCGAAGCCATGGTCAAGGAATGCAACGAGAGCAAGGCCAAGAAAGGCACGATCTCGGCTCGCACCGAAGAGCTGCTCAAGACCAACGGTCTCTGGTAGCCCTGGCTGTTGCCAGCATACGCTTTTGCTGGCATCACTCCGGTGGTGGGAATTTGCGGTACGGGCTCTGCAGTGATGCAGAGTCTGTCGGCAAGTTTCCACCACCGGGCTTACTCCTAAAAGTTCTACTAACCGCTCCGGTTCAATCCGGATAAGCTCTATTTGGATGTCACAGGTTGCTGTTGCGGAGGCAAAGTGTTGCTATCCCCAACCTGGTGCTCGACAATAGAGCTGAAACAAGACGGAGAATCTCATGAAATCTCAGAAGTCACCCAAGAAGGTTTTTCTTTTGTCCGGTAGTCGGACGCCGATCGCTTCCTTTGGTCGGTCGCTCCGCTCGGTTCCTGTGGACAAGCTGGCTGGTCATGTGATGGTCAACGCCATCCGCCGCGCCGGCATCGACGCCAACAGCGTCGACCACATCATCCTGGGACACGGATATCAGAGTTCCTATACTCCTAACACCGCACGTTTCGCCGCTCTGCGCGCGGGTCTCCCGGCTGGCACTCCCGCCGTTACCGTGCAGCGTCAGTGCGGATCCGGCATGGAAGCCGTCAACCATGGTATGGACCTGGTTGCGCTCGGCCGTGCCGACATCGTTCTGGCCGGCGGTGCCGAATCCATGTCGACCGTTCCCTATCTCATCCCCGGTGAGTACCGTTGGACGGGAATGATCGCCAAGTATCTCAAGTTCACCAAGCTCGGACCCCGCCCTGTGCCGTTCGCCCTGGCCGACAACGGTCTGGCGCCGACCAAGCTGCTCAAGGACCAGCAGTCGATTGCCATGGCTGCCACCGCCCAGAACCTGGCCGATGCCTACGGCATCAGCCGCGAAGCCGCCGACGAGTACTCGCTGCGCAGCCAGACTCTGGCTGGTCAGGCCATCTCCAGCGGCCGCTTCGACCTGGAAATCGATGCGGTGGAAGTGCCTGGTCGCGGCTTCTTCGCCCGCGACGAGCATCCGCGCAAGACTTCCAAGGAAGCGCTCAGTGGTCTGGGCCCGGTGCTCGGCACTCGCGTCATCACCGCCGGCAATGCTTCCGGTATCAATGACGGTGCCTGCGCCCTGGTCATCGCCTCGGAGGACAAGGTAGCCGAGCTTGGCGCCAAGCCGCTTGCCGAACTGGTGGACTATGTCTCGGTGGGTGTCACCCCCGAGCAGATGGGCATCGGTCCGGTGGAAGCGATCAAGGCCCTGCTCAAGCGCAACGACCTCACCCTGGACGACATCGACCTGGTCGAGATCAACGAAGCCTTCGCCGTGCAGTACCTCTCCTGCGAGAAGCTGCTCGGTCTGGATCGCAACAAGGTGAACGTGAACGGCGGCGCCATCGCCCTCGGTCACCCCATCGGCATGTCCGGTGCCCGTGTCATCCTCACTCTGGCCCACGAGCTCAAGCTGCGTGGCAAGAAGCTGGGTGTGGCGGCGCTTTGCATCGGCGGCGGCATGGGTATCGCCACCCTCATCCGCAACCCCGACGTTCAGTAAGTCTTTCTTTCGGTCATCCGTCTGACCGGTCTCGAATATTTCCTATGGATGATTCGCAGACCGGTTCAGGCGGTGAAGCCATAAACCAAACAACTTCGAATAGAGGACTCAAATGACAAAAATCGTCAAAGTAAACATGCTGGACGGCGGCATCGCTCACATGGTGATCGATGATCCCGACAGCAAGCTCAATGTCCTGTCGCAGGAATTCTTCGCTGAATTCTCCGCCGCCATGGACGCTCTCGAGGCCCGTACCGACGTCAAGGGTCTCGTCATCTCTTCCGGCAAGGAAGACTGCTTCTTCGCCGGCGCCGACGTGAAGGAGATTCGTCTCCTGCAGACGCGTCCTGCCCGCGATATCTACAATGCCTGTAAGGCCGGTCGTGATGCCGTCAACCGCATCTCCAAGCTGCCTTACCCGACTGTGGCCGCTGTCAGTGGCACCTGTCTGGGTGGCGGTCTGGAACTGACCCTGGCCTGCAAGTATCGCATCGCCGCCACGCATCCCAAGACCTCGATGGGTCTGCCGGAAGTTCAGCTCGGCTTCATTCCGGGCTGGGGCGGCACCATTCGCCTGCCCCGACTGATCGGTCTGCAGGAAGGCTTCACCCTCATCTCCACCGGCAACCGCGTCGATGCCATCAAGGCGTGGCGCCTCGGTCTGGTGGACGAGACCGTCGCTCCTGCCGACCTGGTCAAGCGCGCCGTGGCCATTGCCTCTGGTGCCAAGCCGGCCCGTTTCAACAAGTCCTTCCAGCAGAAGGCCATGGAATACGGTCTGTCCACCGCTGCTGGTCGCATGCTCTTCCAGCGCCAGGCCACCAATGTGGTCATGTCGCAGACCCGGGGCAAGTATCCGGCTCCGCTGGAAGCCCTCAAGGTGATCATGAAGACCTGGGGCATGCCGCTCGACAAGGCTTTCGAGGTGGAATGCCAGGCTTTCGCCAAGCTCGCCACTTCGGCTGTTTCGAAGAACCTGGTCGGCATTTTCTTCGCCGACACCGAATCGAAGAAGATGCCCGAAGGCGTCGCTCCTTCGATCAAGGTCAAGACCGTGGGTGTGCTCGGCGCCGGCGTCATGGGTGCAGGCATCGCTCAGGCGGCTGCCTATGCCGGCTATCGCGTCGTGCTCAAGGACATCGACCAGGCTGCTCTCGATAAGGGCTTGAAGAACATCAAGGACCTCTTCGATGGTCTGGTGAGCAAGCGCAAGATGACCCGAGCCGAAGCCGACATGAAGATCGGTGCGGTCAAGGGTACCATCGACTATGCCGACCTGGCTGAATGCGACCTGGTCATCGAGGCTGTGGTCGAGAAGATGGTGGTGAAGAAGGCTGTCATCGCCGACGTCGAGAAGGCTATCAGCAAGCCTTTCATCTTCGCTACCAATACCTCGTCCCTGTCGGTGAACGAGATGGCTGCCGCCGCCAAGAACCCCGCCAACGTCGTCGGACTGCACTTCTTCAACCCGGTGCACAAGATGAAGCTGGTGGAAGTGGTGGCCGCCAAGACCACGTCTGCTGAGACCCTGGCCGCGGCCAAGGCCTTCGGCATGAAGGTGGGCAAGACCACGGTCGTTACCGGTGACGGTCCCGGCTTTGTGGTCAACCGCATCCTCTCGCCCTACATGAAGGAAGCCATCCAGCTCCTTCTGGAAGGCGTTCCGGCCGAGCAGATCGACAAGGCTGCCACCCGTTTCGGCATGCCGATGGGTCCGATTGCTCTCATGGACGAGGTCGGTCTCGACATCGTCACCCATGTGATCAAGGTCATGCACAGCGCCCTCGGTGCTCGCCTGGCCCCGCCTTCCATCATCGAGGTGATCGAGAAGCAGAAGCTGCTCGGCAAGAAGGGCGGCAAGGGCCTCTATCTCTATGACGAGAACGGCAAGCGCACCGGTCTCAACCCCGACATCCAGGCGGCGATCAATGCGCCGGCCAAGACCATGTCGGAAAGTGCTCTGCAGGATCGTCTCTTCCTGCCGATGGTGAACGAGGCTGCGCACTGCCTGGCCGAAGGCATCATCGACGAGCCGTCGCAGCTCGACCTGGCCATGATCTTCGGCACCGGCTTCGCTCCCTTCCTGGGTGGCGTGCTCGGTTATGCTGATTCGGTGGGCATTCGCACTGTCCATCAGAAGCTGGAGCACCTCTCCAAGGTGGCCGGCGACAACTACAAGCCTGCCCAGCTGATCAAGGACAAGGCTCAGCGCGGCGAAGCCTTCTACAAGTAAGTAGGCGGTTAGTCGGCTTTACTGAGGGGGGAACTGGTCTTTTGACTGGTTCCCTCCTCTTTTTTTGTTTGGAATACTATAAGAAATAGTAGAACTTGTGAATTTTTAATTGCTTCTGTCCTGCATTCTCGAAACACCCAAAATTTTGAAGAAAAATGAGCGCCGACCCGGGGACTTGAACATTGAGTTCGTCCGACCGGGCCGGCGCCATTATCTAACTGCTCTAGCCGGTATGGTTAGTACTGGCGCAGAATCTCGCTTTCGGCGACATTCTCGAGCTGCTTGAACTTGCCGGCGCTGACCAGCTTGGCCAGTCGGCTGCAGGTGGCGAAATAGTTGTCATCCTTGCGACCGCCGGTGATGTCGCGCTTCAAGTCGCGGCAGAGAATGTCCGCGGCCAGAACCGTCGCCTCATCGTTGTTGCTGCGGGCATGGTAACAGACCGCCAGCATGGTGACGACACGCTGCACGTCCATCGACAGTTCGTTCATGCGCATCTGGCGATCAGCCAGCTTGAACTTGTACTGCAGCATGGCCTTGGCGATTTGCCGAGCCAGTTTCTTGAACTGCTTGAGGGCAAAGGCGGCATGACCGCGCAGGCTGGCAGGCAGGCTCTTGAAAGAAGCAGTGCTGCCGCTGCCCTTCAAATAGAGACCGGCAATCCAGAAGCCCATGCGCAGGATGGCCGGCAGGTGCTTGGGCGCGTCCAGCAAAACTCCCGGGAAGCGGTCATTCATGCCCGAAAGCGGTCCCATGTACTGCTTGCCCGGCTCCTTCACCAGAGACTTGAAGAAAGCCATGGCCAGCATCTGTCCTTCGCCTTCGTAGATGCAGGGGGCAATGAAGTCATGCAGATTGTCGCCAATCTGATGCCCGTAAAGGAAGGACCGGCCGCCATGGGTCTTGAGGGCCCAGTCCACCGCCGTTTCCTTGAGCGCTTCCGAGCCGAAGATCTTGGCGACGATGCATTCCAGTTCGCCTCGGTAACCCTGGTCGAGAAGGGAAGAGCACCAGCTCACCAGAGCGTCGGCACCGACAACCAGAGAGGCCACGCGGGCGATGCGCCAGCGCACCAGCTCACGATTGGCGATCTTGTCGCCATAGGTCTGACGATAGTCCGCCCAGGGCAGCATGCTCTTGAGCAGAACTCGCATGGTGCCGGCGGCATTGGCGCAAAGAGCGACGCGCCCGCGGTTCAGTCCGTGGTAGGCGATGGTCAGTCCGTCGCCCACATGCGGCACCAAAAGATTGCTTGCCGGCACCCGCAGGTTGTTGAAGACCATGCCATAGTTGTGAATGTGCTTGACGGCATGAATGCCGTAGCGGTCCAGCTTGAAATGCTCGTTTTCCTGCTCGGGCAAGTCGACGATCAAGACAGCCGGCTTGTTGTCGATCAAGCAGACCAATCCGATGGTGCGACCCGGCAGAATGTTTGAGATGAAGAGCTTGCGCCCGTTTACCACATAGTGATCGCCGTCCAGCTTGGCAGTGGTCTTGAGGGCGGTGAGGTCGGAGCCGGCGCCTGGTTCGGTCAGGGCGAAGGCTGAGATGGCGCGACCATCGGCCAGTCGCGGCAGGAAATAGGCCTTCTGGCTGTCATTGCCATAGGCGCAGATGGGGTCGACTGCTCCAATGCAGCCGTGAATTGAAGCCATCCCGGCCACAGTGGCATCGCCCTCGGCAGCCATGCGGCAGAGGAATTGCATGAAATCGGTCATGGAGAGTTCCAGACCGCCATACTTCTTCTCGATGAGCATGCCCCAGTATCCGGCCTGAGCCAGTTCGGCGATGACTGCGGCGGTCACCTTCTGGTCTGCGCCGAAGAGAGTGCCGTTGTTGCGATGCTTTTTGACGATCTGGATGCACTGCTCCAGATTCTTGAAGTAGTCGGGCTGGGCTCCGTCCTTGACCTTATACAAGGGTTGGAAGAGTTGCACCGGGGTGGCGCCCCAAATGGCTCGGTGGACCGGGCTGTTGGCTGTGCGGAAGCGGGCGTCGAAGCTCTCTTCCACCACCTCGTCGGCGCGGTCGATCTTGCCCATCTTCTCCACTTCATCTTTGCCCTTACCGCCTCGCTTGAGGATTTCTTCGGTCAGGTTGCTATCACCGTTATTGTTATTTTTGTCGGTCATGACAATCGTGTCCTGTTCTTTGCCTGGATAGTGATGTTGTTTCTTCCAGCTCGGCGCAAACATTGCGTCGAGCCCAGTGATGTACGGCATTCACCTGCGACACAGCCAGGCCGGTGTCGCAAGTTGAATCAGTTATGGCTGCCCTTTATCTGGTGCTGAGGCTTTCCGTACAAAACAAAAGAAGAAATATAGTCGCCTCTATGTTTGCGACTTGTTACGCTATATTGCAAGTAGATTAAAATGAAAATCGCTGCATTTTATTGGTTTTCCGGTAATTGTCAAGAAAGCGCAGCTTGCGCGATTATTGCTTTGGTTAACAAGAGGTTGTTCGTAAGGCCTCGGTTTCACTGGTCGATTTGCCTGGTCTTCGACTTTTCAGTCCCCTATTTCAGCTTGAGGCGCAGGGCGTTGGCTATAACTGAAAAAGAGCTCAGTGACATAGTCAGGCTGGCTATCATAGGGTTGAGCTTGATGCCCCATAAAGGAATGAGCAAACCGGCTGCTATCGGCACAGCCAGGCTGTTATAGCCAAAGGCAAGCAAAAGATTTTCTTTGATGTTTTGGTTGAGGGCTTGGCTGAGGCGGCTTGCATCGGTGAGACCTTTGAGATTGCCGCTCAAGATCACTATAGGGGCTGCTTCCATGGCAATAGATGTGCCGGTGCCCATGGCTATGCCTACATCGGCTAGGGCAAGGGCTGGCGAATCGTTGATACCGTCGCCCACCATCGCTACTTTCTTATTTTCAAGCTTCAGGCTCTTCAGGTATTGAAACTTTGCTTCCGGGGTCTGTCTCGCCCGAACTTGATCAAAAATATCGCCAAGGGCTTCTGCTGTTTGCCTGGCGGCTCTTTCGTTGTCGCCGGTTAGCATAACCAGCTTGACGCCGCTGTCGTGGAAGTATTGCAGGGCTTCTCGGCAATCAGGCTTGATTTCGTCAACCAGCCCGACATGCAGAACCACTCTGCCTTCAACTTCTAAGTAAACCGTGCTCTCGCCGCTTCCGTTCTGCTTTTCGGCTATATTGATATATTTCTCGTTACCGGCTCTGACTTTGTAGATTTTGTCGCCTAGGGGCACTCTGCCTTCTATGCCGCCGCCTGGTAGAGCTTTGGCCTCTAGGGGCTTAACCAGACTCAAGTTGCGTGACTTTGCCTCGTTGTAAATTGCCTGCCCAAGCGGGTGTTCACTGGCGCTTTCCAGCGAAGCCAAAAGTAGAAGGTAATCGTCTATAGCCAACATATCTGATATAGCCAAATTATTTGGTTGATTGTCGAGCTCGGTCGGCTCTATGACTGAAACTTTGAATTTTCCGGTAGTTAAGGTGCCTGTTTTATCAAGAATCAATGTATCGATTCGACTCAGTTCTTCCAGAGTGCGGGCATCTTTGATCAAGAGTCCGCGCCTTGCTGCTTGTCCAAGCGCCACGGTTACCGACATCGGTGTGGCTAAACCGAGGGCGCAAGGGCAGGCGATGATAAGTACGGCTACGGCTAAGCTGAGCGGGGCTGGATAAACCGGAGAATTGACTAGAGCCATGGCTTGTTCCGGCCTGCTCCAGATGAAAAAGGTAAGGATGCTGATGGCAAAAACAGCAGGTACGAAATAGGCAGCCACTCGGTCCACTTTGTCTTGAACCGGAGCGCGGCTGCGCTGGGCTTGTGCCACCAATTTGATGATGCGCGCAATCAAGCTTTGTCGACCGCTTCTTATAGCGATTACTTCTAGTTGTCCGTGACCATTGGTTGTGCCACCAAATACAATGCGGCCTGGTTCTTTCTCCGCCGGCAAAGTTTCGCCGGTGAGCATTGCTTCTTCCACGCTTGAATGACCTTGCACCACGATGGCGTCGCATGGAATGCTTTCGCCCGGTTTGATTGCTATTCGGTCCCCTCTTTCCAGTTTTTCAGGTTGATAGTCTATTTCTACTAAGCTGTTATCGCGCAAAATCAGGCGGCAAGACTTTGGTACAAGGTTGATCAGTTCTTTTAGAGCTGTGCCTGTGGCTTTTCTAGCCTTCAATTCGAGAACTTGCCCGAACAAGGCTAGAGTGATGATCACTGCCGACGATTCAAAGTAGGTTTCTGTGCCGGTTTTGCCGATTAGCAGATCGATGATGGTGACAAAAGTACTATAGCCCCAGGCGGCAAGCACGCCTGTACCAATCAAGGTGAACATGTTGGGGGTCAAGTTTTTGATAGAAGATAGAGCCCGTGCGAAAAAGGGGGCTCCTATGTAAAGCACCGGCGTGCTCAAGACCAACATAAGCAGGTTGCTAATCTCGCTGTGATTGTGTCCATCCTGCATGGAAGACATACCCAAGATCGCCACTGGAACAGTGAATAGAGCTGCCAGTTTCAGCCTGTCCAGCATATCTTTGTATTCGCTTTCGTCTTCTTCCGCCTGCGGAGAAATGGGATCTAGAGCCATGCCGCAGAGTGGACAAGGTACCTGCTCGGCTTCTAGAACTTGCGGGTGCATAGGACAGACAAAGCCCTGTTCGGCTTGGTCTGAGTCTGAGTCTGAACTAAAATCGCTATTTCCGTCGTCTTTAAACCCCTCAGTGATAGAGAGATTTTGAGAGAGCGCTTGCAACTGCAGCAGATTGCCTTCCCGACTAAAGCGAACAGCACAGTTCAGGTGGCAAAAATAGTGAGTTTCTTCTTCTACTTTCAGAGTCAGTGCTGCCTCATCTTTGGTGATGAGCATTTTGCAGATTGGATCCTGAAAACGTGGCTCTACGCGGGTGGGTGCTCCGCCTATGGTTACTCTTATTACATTCGATGGTGGTTCGGGCGTCATAGGTTTAAAGTATAGAATAGGCAAAAGAGAGGTGAATGAGATAAAGGGCGTTCCCAAAAATACCGAGAAGCTTGAGAAATTCGCCCGGTTTAGAAGGCGTTTTATCGCTGTATGTCTGCTTTTGTCATCTGTTTATGTGGTTATTTTCTGGCGGGACAAACTTTACCTCAGTCCGCCCGACTTGTATGACCGCATTTACCAAGCGGTTTGGGAAAATCTTTATGATCGTAGTCGGCTCTTGGAAATAGCGAGCGCCAAGAGCTTTTATAGAACTAATCTGAAAACCACTGAAGATGCTGTAAGGCAGGCTAATTTGCTCCTCAAGAAGTTGGATGATCCTTTTACCAAGGTGAGCGATACAGCAGCACTTTCTAGGCGGGATGATGCCAATAAGGGCTTTTATTCAGGCGTGGGCATGATTATGAGCACTAGAAAGAAGCCCGTGCGGGTGCGCATGGTTATGGAAGAGAGTCCGGCCTTAAAGGCTGGTATTAAGCCTGGCGACGAAATATTGGCTGTGGATGATCTCGACTGCATGAAAGTCAAGGCCACTGACATAGGCGACTATACACGCAAACATATAGGTGAAAGACTGCATTTTTTGATTAGAAGAAAAGGTCAGAAAATTAAGCTTGATATAGTGCCGGGCAAGATCAAAGTAGTGAAGGTGCGAAGCAAGCTCTACGGTGATATAGGCTATTTGCGCATTGATTCTTTTGTGCCCGAGGATATTGTCGAAGTTGTACAGAAAGAGCTGAACAAGCTTGCTGCCTGTCGAGCCTTGATCTTAGACCTGAGGGGCAATCCGGGCGGCAGTGTCGATTATTGTCTTTCGATTGCATCGATGTTTTTGCAAGAGGGACCTCTGGTTACACTTGTAAGTCGTCTCGACGAAAAAACAGTACAGCAAATGAGCTATACCTTGGCTGAGAACGATATGGTCATAATTACCAGTGTCGAAGGCAAAGAAGAAAAGACAAGAAAGTTGCAGGCACGCTGTTTGCCGCTCTTTGCCGATAGTTTTGAAAAAAAGCCGGTCTATGTTCTCATAGACGATAGTTCGGCATCGGCATCTGAGATGTTGGCGGCAGCCTTGCATGATAACAAGCGCGCTTTGCTTTGCGGCAGTAAAAGTTTTGGCAAGGGTGTTATGCAAATCTTTTATCCCCTGCCTAACTCTACGGCTCTTTCCATAACAGCCGGGCGGTATTTGACACCGAGCGGGCGCTGGCTGGGCAGTGGCAACTATGGCGATGAAACCAATCAAACTGAGCCTGCGCAGAAAGACCAGAAAGAGAAGAAAGAGAGTGCCCATGGCTTGGAGCCTGATGTTTTGATTGAGCCGCAGCCCGAAATAGAATATGGGTCTGACGATGACAATCAGCTGCAAAGCTGTCTCAAGCTGGCGCAAAATAAACTTGCCGGTCTTGAAGTCTCTACCGTTACTGGCGCGAGTGCCGAGAAGCAAGCCGCAAAGCATGCTGAAACGGAAGCAGCGAGGCAAGCAGGAAAACAACCGAGAATCTACAAGACCATCAATCAGGAGGACCAAGGTGCCAGGTAGAAAAGTAGCGCTCTTGAGGTTTTCAGCTTATGCCACTTTCTTTCTTGGCTGCGTCGGAGTGTTGCCGGCACAGTGTGAAAATAGTGGAGACTTTTCGGCAGTCGCCAATAAGCCTGTTACGGATAAGTGGGCTGTTGTCGTCGGCATAAGTAAGTTTGCCAATCCCTCGATCAATCTGCGCTATCCCGCTAAAGATGCCAAAGATTTCTATAACTATCTCATTAACAAAGGAAACTTCGCTCCGGACCATGTCAGGCTTTTGCTCGACGAAGAGGCCACCCGAGACCGCATACTTGATGTTCTGGGCGACTCTTGGTTGCCCAGGGTGGCTTTGCCGGATGACCTTGTCGTGATCTTTATTTCCAGCCATGGCAGTTCATCCGACTCTGATATTTGCGGGGTCAACTATGTCGTAGCCCATGACACCAATCCAGACAAGTTGTTTACCACCGGCATTCCCATGAAAGCTTTGGCTGAGACAATCAAAGAAAGAGTGCATTCCGAAAGAGTTCTGGTTGTGCTCGATACATGTCACGCCGGCGGCGCTTCCGAAAGCAAGGGTTTGACCAGGCAAGCCAATGCCGATGCCCAAGCACTTGCGCAAGGAACAGGACAGATGGTTGTCTGCTCCAGCGATAAGAATCAGGTTTCTTGGGAAGGCAAGAATATAACCAATTCGGTCTTCACTCGCAACCTAATTGATGCCTTTCAGGAGAAAGGCGAAACTACACCGGTGGCGCAGGTCTTTGATGCAGTGAAAGATAAGGTGCAAGAGCAGGTGATAAGAGAGCGAGGCGTGGTGCAGACCCCGGTAGTGGAGACTACCCGTTGGTCTGGAAGAGAGCTGGTTTTGGGAGTAAGACCAACTAGACCGCGCAATGTCCCGAGAGAGGTGGCTATGCTTGCCTCCACGCCGGTGCAGCCCCCTCAGCCGCTTCAGTCGCTTCAAACACCAGTGAAATTTGATAAAGAACCGCCGATTCAAGTAAGCGCAATGCCTGTTAACAAGAGCGGGACTGGACGCAACCGATCGCCTCGTGATGCCGCCTCTGCTAGTGCGCAAGATTTTTTGCGCTATCACTTCAAGATGGTCGGCGAAAGGCGCTTCGTCGATGCCTGGGATGATTTAGGCAGTAAGTACCGGGCTCGTTTTAAGGGCGATATGCAAGCTTATGTCGCCAGTGTCAGTCGGCATAAATGGTTGAGTTATACGGCATCTGATTCTGAATTTACTATCTTGCCTCAGCAAGGGGCGTATGTCAGAGTGCGGGTGCGAATGAACAGTTTGACCGGCTTCAATGGTTACTGGATTTACAGCCTCAGTAAAGTCGGTGGACTTTGGGCTATCGAAGACGTCGGCGTTGGCTGAATTTGAACTAGCTTTAGTGCAGAGCCAGGCGGTAAGCAGAAATAAGAGACTTTTCTTGGCTTGCTTGTTCAAGGGAGCGCTTCTGCCAGCCCCAACTCATGCGGGCATGTAAGTAGAGCTTTCCGTCTTGGGCCATGGCGGCGACAGCATTGTAAAACTTGCCTTCGCCGTCTTTCATGATAGCTATGTCGCCTGCTTGCAGTTTACGCGCTGCCACTCTCTCCAGTTTGACCACCGGGCTAAGTGGTGAATGTTCCAGGACAGTCTTGGCCAGATGCTTGAGCAAGGGGCCGCTCTCGGGCATAGATACCAACTGGGCTTCTTCCAAAAGGGGCGGTTCTTGAATTTCGACCGGAGGTTTTTCCACCATCACTTCGGCGGCAGGGAACCAAGCATAAACAGGAGATTCGTCTGCGTTATCAACTTCTTGGTAATTTTCTTGCAGAGATTGGGCAAGAGTGGCGCGGCACATTTTAGCTAGAAGAGCTTGAATACGAGCTTTTTGTTCGGGTGAAACCAGAGAGGCAGTGCTGCCGTTTGTTTGCGAAAGAAAACAGGTAGACAAAGTATTTACCTCTCGGCCTGGTAAGTCTCGGTGGGAATTGGTTTCACAATAAGGGGCGATATATAAAATTCTCGTGAAAATACGTGAAATCACCAGAGACTTAATCAGGCTTTCTCATTAGCATCAAAGTCTCCTTCGAAGTTTTCTTATGCCTGAAGAAATTTGCAAGTCATATAAATCTCTCGATCACAGCAATGTAGTTGATGCATTGTTGGGAAAAAGACTGGCTTTCACTGATAGGTTGGACTGTGCCGATACTAATCTGAGCCGCGTTTGGGAAGAAATGAAGCCCAAAGCGGTGCGGGTGGTTGTCGATAAAGCTCTCGGTTTTGCCACTGGTTCGGGAGTTTTCGTCGGGGCAGACGGCGATGAAGTAGTAACCAACTATCATGTGGTTTCCGGTAGTTCACAAACTCGTGTCGTCACTTCTTCGGGCGAGATTTTCAATGCCCGCATTCTTGATGTTGACGATGTGCGTGACTTAGCCCATCTAAAAATCGAAGGAATTAGCAAGAAGCCCGAGCGTTCGGTGCAATTTGCCGAAACTCAGCCGTCTGTAGGATCCGAGTTCTTTGCCGCCGGCCATCCCGGTGGCTCGCCCGATATGATTGTTTCGCAAGGCATTTATTTTGGCAAAGAGCCCTATTTGGTGGCCTTCAGTCCAGCTTATCAGGACAGGTTAATCAGCAAGGCGGCTGGTGCCATCATCAAAAATCCTGAAACAGAAAACGACATCAAGGATATGCTGAAAAGCCCAAAATTGAGGATGTCTACGCCGCTCTACTATGGTAATTCGGGCGGAGCGGTGGTTGACTCGAAGGCGAAATTAGTCGGTATAGCCACGGCAATTGAGCCTGGCAGCGGTGTATCTAATATTGCTACGCCGGTGGAACACGTGAAAGAATTGCTTGACCGTAGAGAGCCTAAGTTTGACTTCCAATACGAACGCTTGAGTAAATTCGATGTCAAACCAGCGGTTGTCCTTGCCGGCAATAGCGCCGCCCTGGCTGTGGGCTACATGACGCGCCGGATTAGTGCTCCTCTTTATGGACTTGTTTCAGCTGTGCGAGCTACTGATTCATTTGACTATATCAATGCTAAAAACCTTGAGGCCGATCGCCGCCCCGCTTACGCTTCGCTGGCATTGCAGAGCACAGCGGCTGCGGGCGGTGTCATGAGCCTTTGGGCTCGTAGTCCGGTGGGTAGACTGGCGCAGATGGGGCGTGTCGGTTATGCCTTGGTTGGCGTTGGCGCCCTGGGCGCCGCTGCTAGCGACTTTATGCCCGGTCCGTCGCGCCTGGTCGGGGTGACCAGGCATAACAAAGAGGCAAGAGAGCCGCTTCAGTTTTCTTTTTAGGTAGAATGAGAAGAGAGCTATTTGTTTGGAAGGGAAGCCCGAGTGTGAAGCCACCAGATCAGGTACCGGAAGGACTGTCTATTGTGGAGTATCAGCGTCTTGTGGCGCTCTACACATTGATGGGGCGCACCCGTCAGGCGACTCGCGCTCTCGCCTATCTCTCCAGGCTGAAGTCGGGGGACCAAGCATCGGAAGAAGAGCTGAAGATGGTTGGCGCCGGCACAAAGTTTGCCGAGTCTCTGATGAAACTTCTCAAGTCGGTTGCCGACGCCGACCAGGCAGAAGAAGGTCAATCTAGTCAAACAAATTCCGAGCAAAGTAATTTTGGAGGAGAGAAAAGCCCCGATAGTCTTTCAGACGATCCAATCTATTCAATGAAAGAACAATTGATGTCGATTGGTCTTTCTGCCTCTGAGGCTGATGAGTATCTGGAAAAATTGAAAGAAGCTCTCAAAGATATGTCTCGTCCAGATCCGCCGCCTAGAGAAGTTCCTCAAGACCTAACCGCGCGTGAGTATTGGGAGCTAGCTTTGCGCTATAAGCAGGTTGGCTGGACCGAACAAGCCCGTGATGCTCTTACTCTAGCTATTGAGCTTGACGGAGACGGCAAATTCGGGCGCAAGGCAATGTGCTTTTTGCGTTCCAAGATACCGCGCTTTCCGGTACCCTTAATGGCTGAACAGCTCAACATACAGGGTTACAACCAAATGCTCACCAATGAAGAGGAGGCAAGGCGCACTTTTGAGAATTTGGTGGAGCAGTATCCCGATTTTGAATGGCCCTATGGCAATCTAGGCTCTCTGCTCATTAAAGAAGGTGATTTAAGCCAGGCCGAAGCAATTTTGGTCAAGGCTGTAAGTATAAATCCATACTATATCAACGCCTGGCTGCATCTTTCGCGAGTATATGCCATTGAGTCGCGATTTGCCGAAGCTGATGACTGTTTAGATAGAGTTTTAGCCATTGACCCATCAGACCCCAATTGGAAAGGGATAAGAGAATTGGTAGATCAGCTCAAGTTTGATAAGTTCAACTAGCTGAAAATTCACAATTTGGAAGAGCTTCATTCAATTCTTTCACTTTCTCTCTAGGCCACTTTTTTGTGTTGATATGCAAGGTTTTTAAATTAGGAAATGAGCGTAAGGTGCTGATCACCGATGGATCGAGATTTATTCCGGTGAGACGCAGATCTCTCAAATTATGCAGTCTTGATAGCTTAGCCAGTCCCTGGCTGCTTAGATCGTTATTGCTCAGATAGAGTTCTTGCAGCTGCTTCATTGTGGCAATATCGTCAAGATCGGCGTCATGCAAATTGGAACAACGTAAGCCAAGGCGAATTATGTAAGGGCTATTGCGTAGCTTTTGCAGAACCAGATCGAAATCGTTTGTGGAACTAATTGAGTCTATATCCAAAACCTTGACGTGGCTTAGGCATTTTAGTTTGCTTATTGCAGTGCCGCTCACGGCAATATTTTTGAGCGTTAGTATCTCAAGACTATTATTATTCTCGATAAACTCCAAGCCTTTATCGTCTATGGCGCAGTTGATGATCTCCAGTTGGGCCAATTTCTTCCACGAAGCAATCTCAGCCATTACCGAGTTGGATACCCGGTAAGGGCTGTTTAAGACAAGTCCGGTAAGTTGATTGGGACCAAAAAGATGCAGGCGTTCGGGCTTTTCGAAGAAATGTTCTGACGGCCTAAAAGAAATTGGTGCAGAGATTGGGAATTTCAAATCATTTATACAGGGCTGGCTGCCCCGATCAGGCAGAATAGCCATGGTGCCGTAGGATTTTTTATTGGGGAAGTGGAAGACTATTCGATCTGGTGAATCGGGATCTGCTTCAGAGAACGGAGTTGGGAAATAGTCGGATTCTTGTTGCTCGGTTTGACCGCCCTTGCTTTCTCTCTTTTGGGGTTCACTGAAGAAATAGACCGTAAAGGCTAAACCAGCGACCAATACAAGCGCCAAGGCGGTGATGATAAGAGCGGTGAAGTTTGGCGAGTTCGCGTCTTGGAGGTCTTTTTCGGCGTCGGTATCGCTCAAATAAGGAGTTTGACTGGTGGATAGCTTGCCCTTAATGAGAAGCTTGATTAGTCTTTCTACTTCTTCCATAGAGCGGCAACGCTTTTCTGGATCTTTAGCCAGCATTCTGGCCACGAGTACTTCCAGTGCTTCTGGAAAGACTTCACCGCCAGAGGCTTGTCTTAGCGAAGGCGGCGACTCGCTGATATGCTTTTGCAAGAGACCAAGGTGATGTTCGGCGCGGAAAGGGGTTGTGCCAGTCAGGGCTTCGAATATAGTGCAACCAAGAGAATAGATATCCGATTTCTCGCTTACTTCTTTGCCCATGCACTGTTCTGGGCTCATGTACGGCGGGCTGCCGATAAAGTCGCCGGCTGTTGATTCTGATACGGGCATCAAGCCGCTGTGTACAAATTTGGCTAAACCAAAGTCCAAAACAATGGGCACCATTCTGTTATTCTGCTTGGTAAGGATAATATTTTCCGGCTTAATATCACGGTGTACTGTGTTGTGCCGGTGGGCATATCCCAGGGCTGAAGCCACTTGCAAAAATACTTCCAGCCCCTCGTTGAGGGTGAGTGGACCATGGTCTTCAAGAAACTTTTTCAAGGTTGGTCCTTGTATGTACTCCATGGTGAAGTAGGGAATGCCGTCGGGCAAGATGCCGCAGTCATAAACCTTGATCAAGTTTTGATGATCGAATTTGGAAGCGGCGGCTATTTCTTTGGCGAAGCGCTGAAAGTTGACGGCATTCATGCGCGAGTTAATGAGAGTTTTGAGAGCCAGCTCAATTTTGAGCATGTTATGTTCGACCAGCCAGACCAGACCCATGCCGCCTTTCCCAATAGGTCGCAAAAGTTTATACTTACCGTCCACAATATTGCCTGGAACAAAAGCAGGCGGGGCATCTTGCATTTCGAGCGGCGTATTGAAGCCGAAAGATGATAAGTTCGGGTCCAACTGAGGGCGCAGTTTTCCAGGCAGGCTGACCTTGAATAGGTCGGAAGCCGATTGTGTCGGTCTGACTCGGCTTTCTTTGGGATCTGCTGGCTGTTTTTCTTGAGACATTTGGTAAGAAAAAACTGGGTCTAGAAAAAGGTGCTTGGTTCGCCGGTACTAATCTTGCCTTATTATTATGCTCTAGTAGTGTGACTGATGTGTGGCAGTTTGTTCTTCAAGCATAGATTTCATCTCACTGGTGTTGCGGCAAGCCTGCTTGCTGCCTTGTTTCTGCTCTTAAACTGCGTTTGGGCATCTACCACCAAAGTTTGGTACCTAGAGATGGAATCGGCTAGCGGCGGTGTTTATCGTGTTTGGATTAGTGCTGACCATGCCCGCATCGACAATGCCAATTTTGGCTATAGCCTTTTTGCCTCTAAAGAGAAAAAAGGCTGGTCGATCTTGGCTTCGCGCAAAGATAGTCGTGAACAGTGTCGAACTAGTCTAAAGGGTTTTTGCGATGAATATGCCAGATTGCTGAAAGCCGGCAGTGTGCTTGACTTGAATAAGCCAAGCAAAACTATTGGTCTTAAATTCGACCAAGGAGCCCTGCTTGGCTATAGTGGCAATAAATGCGTCTTTGCCGGCGAGCAGCGTGCCAAAGATATCTTCATGACCGGCGAAAAACCCGAGAAAACCGACCGCTATGAGGTTGTCTATGCCAACATGCCGGTGCCGCCGGAACTAGCCGGCCTGACCTGTGTTCTGGTCAATATGCCCAGACTGGGTGGATGCGTACTGCAAGCGCATGAGTATTTCGCAGATGGGCGCCGCTGTTGGATTGTGCGCAATCGTAAGTTGGAAATTTTGAGCGACAATGTTCAAGTTTCAGCCTTGTTTCGACCTCCTGCCGGCTTTAAGGATATTGGTAAACTGGAGCGGCGTTTCCTTTTCAAGAGCGTCAGCGGCATTATGGACGATATGGCTGAAAGTCTAGGGCACCGCTAGTTAAATCTTTGTCCGAAAACTCCAAACTGGGTATATATTCGTATGGAGTAGAGGAGCCGCTTTCTTTATGGATCAGGGTGGACGAAACAGCAAGGATAGCAAACGCGAGTGCACGCCAAGCAGTGTCGTAGACCTGGATGGCGATCTTGAGCGTGTTGATCTTTGTCAGCAATCGCTTCTCAAAGAAGTGCAAGAAGCTTACGCTCCCAAGACAGTCAAAATTAATACAGTCAGAGACGGTAACCAGACCGGCGAAGGCTCCGGCTTTTTTGTCAACGATGGCACCCAGATAGTGACTGCCGCGCACGTGATTAACAGCACACGCACCATTGAGATCGTCACAGCGGACGGGCATAAGTATCAGGGTAAAGTGCTCAGTATCGACGATGTCAACGACCAGGCGGTAATCCAAGCTGTGGGTATGAAGCCAGACCCTTCCCGGGCGGTGGATACTTCTCAGTCTTCCGAACTTTATCCGGGGGCGCGAGTGGTTGGTTTGGGCAGCCCGGGCGGCGAGAAAGATACATTTTTGTCACCAGGTTTCGCTCAAGCAAAAGCCACCATGGGTGATATTGTCGATGCTTCCGGCGGCGCCATGCCTGGGCAGCCGGGCAAGCCAAAATCTGTCAATAATCTCGTTTATGATGCTCTTAATTCAAGAAATGCAAACGAAGTGGATGACGCTGGCCGTTTTCTTTTGTCGCAGCGCATTGTCACCAATAGTGTCTTCCATGGTGGGCAGTCTGGCGGTCTGGTGGTCGGTGAAGACCTGAAATTTGCCGGTATGATTCAGTCGCGCAATCAGTTTACTGGAAGCGACGGTAAGACCCAGTTCCGTGGCAATTATGTGCCTGATGACGTGGTGCGGCAGATGCTCAGTTCACCGTCACGCTTCCAGTTTGATTATTCAATGAAGAGTGAATATGACCTCAATAAGTCGGGTGTGACCGCCAAACTTGCTTTGGATGGAGCCGCTCCTCTGGCTGCAAAAGTATTGCCGCGAGTCGGCGCTTTGGCACCGCTCGGTGTCGGTCTTTATGAGGCTTCTTCCTTTTCTGAGAACTATCGTGGCTTTCTCAATCCTGCAGCTTCAGATGAACTGAAATCACAATATGGTAGAAAGCTTGCCGAAGACGCCGGTTATGCCGGTGGCGGACTGGCTATGACTATAGGTCTGATCGCACGAAATCGGCTTAAACCGGTTGGTTTGATTGCCGGTGGATTGGCTTATGGTGCTGCTGCTGTTTCAGACAATCTTTCTAAGTTTGAGGGTAGAATACCTTATCTTGAAAGTGCCAAAAGAAAGAACGGAGACCCTCGTAATCCCATTATGTGGAAACCCTTTTAGGAGAGGTCATGAGACTTATAAAATTGAACCGGAAGAGGGATTCTCGCAGCAGGAGAGGTTCCTTTTCTTGGCTCAGGCTGATACTTTTCGGCTCTTTTGCCTTCGTGGTCATGATCTTCGCCATATTTTGGATCAAGTTTGGGCCCTCGGTTATGCAACTGGTGTATCAGCCGCAATGGAAGAAAGATGTGGCTCAGGCTGTCGGTCTTTGTTCAACTGATGATAAGGCGGCGCGCACCGCATTTGATGCTGCTATGAAAGAAGCGGAAAAAGCTGGCGCCCAGACCTGGGAGAAAATGAGCGCTCTGCGCGACTTTGCCAATGCTCTCTATAACGAATTTGAGTATGCTGCCGCTGATGATCTAATCGCTAAGATTGCTGCAATGGAGCCAAAAGAAGGCTTTAAGAAAGGCTCTATAGAAAACAATGTATTGGCAATGGCCTTGCAAGACCGAGCCTGGGACAACCATGGTCGTTATCTCGACGCCGATGGCGCGAAGAAGAAAGATATGCCCGATGGAGTTGTCGATCAGGTAAGGGCGGTGCAACTTGCTGAATTGAACTTTGGGGCTGATCATTTGCAGACCCTGCATAAGAAAACCACCCTGGCTTGCATGCAGGTGGAGAGCGGCAATTTGCAAGAAGGAGAGAAAACCTTTGCCGCAATTGCAGAGACAATCGCCAAAGACCCAAGCCTTGCACCCGAATGTGCCTGGTATCTTGCCGCGCTCAAGGCAAGAAGCGAAGCTTTTCAGGGGCTGTTCGACCAGGGTCTTGCCACTTATCGGCAGGGCGCTGAAGGCACAGAGAATGAAGACTACAAAGACCGCATTTGGACCGAGTTTAAGCTTGGCTTGCGGGTCTATGCCAACCAGCATAAAAAGGCAAATGTCGCTGCATTCAATGAAAAGCTCAGTCCTATAGCTGGTTTGGAGAATGTCGATAAAGACCTTCTTTCTGGTAACTTCAAGACTCTAGATGATTTGGAGAAAAAATTACTGATTGACAAAAGAAGCCAAACAAACGGCGTTTGGGCTCTCAGCTATTTTTATGACGCGCTGGCTGGAGAAAAACTGGGTGCCGGGGCTCGTGATCTAGATGAAGAGCAGTACAAAACGAGATTGGCGCAGTTTGATAAGTGGTTGAAAGAGAATCCAGGTTCGGCGGCTGCTCGTATCGGTCAGGCTATGACCTATTATGGCTACGCCTGGTTGGCGCGGGGTTCCGGCTATGCCGATACTGTCACCAAAGAGGGTTGGCGTTTGTTTAAAGAACGAATTGCCAAAGGCAAGGCAGTTTTGGACGGCGACCCGCAAATTAAAAAGAAAGATCCGGCTGCCTTCGAAGCATATGCCACAGCAGCTCTGGCTCAGAGCGTCGAGAAAGACGACTATCTCAAACTCGTGGAAGAGTGTCATAAGTTCTATCCTGATTATTATCAAATAGACCGCAACGCTTCTTACTATTTATTGCCTAGATGGCACGGCGAGGAAGGTGATACTGCCAAGTTCATCGCCCGCCGCTGCGATCAGGTTGGCGGTGTTGAAGGTGATGTGCTTTATGCTCGTCTGGTCTCTCACATAATGCGCTATTTTGATGAGCCTTTCGGTAGTGAGGGTAATTTCGATTTTGCGCGCTTTACCCGCGGCTATGCTGAGCTCATGAAAAGAAACCCAGCTGATATTCAATTGAAGATGGATTATTTGAATAGCTGCCAAAAGAAGGATGACTATGCTGCCATGAAGCTTGTCTTCGACGCCCTTAAATAAATCGCTATTTATGCGCGGTTGCGCAGATCTTTCAGCATTTTCTGGCCGGCTCTAAGTTTTTCCGCTGCCTCGGGTAAATTGAGGCGACTTTCTATTTCGGCTAGCTTCAACAGGCAGTCTGCCACCAGTTTGTGCTCTTCTCCAAAGACTAATTTGCGCACTGTCAGGGCATCGCTTATGCAGGTACGGGCTTTTTTGTAGCGACAGCGCTTGTTTTCAATTTCACCGAGCTTAACCATGCAGTCGGCATATAGGGCGCCTTTTGAAGGAATAGCGCCTTTGTAGCTGCCAGAGCCGTCCGGGTAACGACCTTCGTAAACATTGACTATTTCTTCAAGGGTAGATTTGAGATTGTTCTGCTCGCCTAGTTTTTGATAGCAAAGCACCATTTCAAATAGGCAGGCAGCCATAAGGGCAGCCTCAGTACCTGAATCTAGATTACTGCCCTCTAGTTTTTTCTTTGTTTTTTTGAATAGATTGATTGAATCTTCCGGTCTACCGTTTAGATCGAAACAATTGGCTAAAGCCAATTCCAAGCGAATTGTTTCGGCATGATCGGCGCCAAACAACTGGGCTGTGCCTTTCAAATTGCTTTTGATTAGACGTGAGGCACGGTCATAGTTTTTAGTCTTGAGATAACAGGTAGAGAGCCGATTCAACAAGGCGACGCGATTTTGATCTAGCCCTGGTCTAAGTTTCAATGCCTTTTCCAGAAAAAGTGCGGCTTCTTCGAAACGTTTTCCTTGCATAAGTAAAACGCCAAGATTGCTGTAATTTACCGAGAGAAATTCTTTTACTCCCGCTCCTTCAATAGGCGCTAGATGCTCATAAATGTCGATGGCTTGCTTTATCGATTCCTCAGCATCGTCAAGCCTTCCTGCGCCTGTCTGCGCCTTGCTTAGACCCCAGAAACAGTCTGCAACGAAGCGGTCATAAGGACCGGCCCAGTTCTGAGATACTTCCATTGAACGCTTGAAAAACTGCACCGACTCTTCGAATCTTTTATCGTCGCAAAGCAAAACCGCCAAAGACCAGAGAATAGAGGCAAAGCGATCTGGATGCTTACCTTTGTGATATCGCTCCATCAAGGTGAGCGCCTCTCTATAGGCACTCTCGGCTTCTTCCAGAGCACCGAGGCGGTAATGACAATAAGCTAGACGGGAAAGGCTGTCCATGAGCCTCTCGTCGTCTTCTCCGAAGACTCTGGCTAGTGAGGCAGCCATGGCATAGTCGTCGGCAGCGCTGGCATAGTCACCAAAAGTACCACTTTCTTTGGCTTTGCTATAAAATTGATAATAATTTTCTACAGGGCCCGGTGCATCTAGTTCCACCTGAGGCTCTGAATTTAGATCTGCTTTTGGTCTGTTACCCGGCATAAGTAAACTATGCCCTGAGCACAATAAAAATGCTCTTAAAATTACTTACTTTATTTCAAGAAGTAACTAAATTTTGTCTTGCTTTAGCTGTTTTATTTGTTTTTATCGGCGGGCGCCGCTGCCTGGAGGCTGCTTGCCGATTGTAGTGCTGGACAGCACGCTGGAAGGCTTGGGCAGTTTGAAGCTACCCTGCGACTTGACCTTGGCTGTATCTTCGTAGGTACCCCAATAATTGGAACCTACCGAGCCTTTGCGGATTTTGCCATGCTGGGCTGTCGCCCAATGGAAATAGATAGCGCCAAAGATCAGGAAGATCCAAGCTGAAAAAAAGAGTAAATCAAAGATTCCAATCATGATTTGACCGACTCCTTACCCTGGCACGCTTACGACTCGCGGCCACAGAGACATTTCTAACACAGCCGGGACACCTTGACTAGACATACTATGGTGAAAACCGCAATCCGTCATTAGTAAATGTCAATACAACGGATATCTTATAATCATTTCTGGAGCAGTGCGGACTGTCGCGTCGTCTTAAGGCGATGAGGAAAGTCCGGGCACCACAGGGCTGGTTGCTGGGTAACGCCCAGTGCGCGTGAGCGTGAGGATAGTGCCACAGAAATGAAGACCGCCTCGCAAGAGGTAAGGGTGCAACGGTGCGGTAAGAGCGTCACCAGCAGAGTCGAGAGGCTCTGGCTAGGTAAACCCCGCTGAAGGTGCAAGGCGAAGGTATAAGTCGAGATCATAGTGGCCCGCTATCTCGACTTGCCGATGCCGCTAGAGGGTACGGGTAACCGTACTCCAAGATAGATGACAGTCGAACACAGAACCCGGCTTATGCACTGCTCTAATTTTTCAATAACAATAAAGCCAGCAATCAAGGAATGATCCAGTGTTCGTTCTTGCTTATATCAGGCATGCTGGTTGCTCCGTGCCAGATTGGTTCGAGTGTGTAGACGTTTTTATAGCCCAAGGTAATAAATTGCGGCAAACAGCTATGAGTAAGTGAAATCATGCGGGTGGGATAGAGGCTATTGTTGCAGTAAGTGATTAGGACTGCATCTTTGTTGGGAATTAGTTTTGCTAGTTTCTTTTCGTCTATATCTGCACCCAGATGGACAGCGCCTTTGAAATGACCGCGCTTGAAGTCGCTTTCACTGCGCAGGTCGATAATATAGACATCTTTCTTGTCCCAATATCTGTCCATTTCTTTTAGAGTCAAGCTGTGGTTCTTGAGGTCTATGCCTGCGATACTGCGTTTCAGAACATCAAAAGAGATTGGCTTAGATTGAATTGCTTCTTTTGTTTTTGGCGTGACCGGTTGGGCTGCGCAATTGAGAGCCAGATTTAGATTTAGTACTGCTGTAAAAAAGCAAGCGTACGCCGAGCAAAGAATTGAAATAGGAAACGACTTCTCTTTCTTTGTCTTTTGCATAGTTTTCTCTTTTGGTTGATTGAGTTTCGAGCATAGTTGCTCAATCGGGCATTATGCAATATTTTCAGGCGAGGCACAAATTTATCGAGACTCAGGGTTTTGACTGTGGTGAATTTCGCCTTGTTATTTCATGATCGCAAATAGCTCAAGGGCGAGGTGCAATTATGGCAAAACTCAAGGTGGCGAGTCCCTGCCCAATGCTTTGGGATCGGCTGGATAAAACGGAAGAGAGAGGAGTACGCTTTTGCCGGGAGTGTCACAAGAATGTATATAACCTCATAGAAATGTCGGAAGCAGATCTGAATAACTTGCTTACCGGTGCGACGGCAGGCGATTCTCTTTGTGTGCGTCTTTATCAGCGCGCTGACGGTACGGTTATAACAAATGATTTTCCAGTTGGTCTTAAGAAAGTGCGTGAATTTTGGCAGCGTATGAAGACCGGTGCAGTAGCTTCCCTCGCCTTTTTGATTTCTTCAACGCCGGCTACCTTGGGTCAAAATAAGGATGGTTTGGCAGCCTGCAAGAGCAAGACCTCAAAGTCGACAAGCTTTAAGTTGACCGGTTCTGCAAGTCATAATGCCTATAATGTAGACTCTGCCTACATAATCAAGCAGCCAATCAAGCTAAGCGGTAGTTCACAGCGCAGCAGAAGTGTTTCAAGCATTATGGGTGGGGTTTCGAAGCCTCCCACTCTGGACGAACTCCGTCCGCCTGCCGATTACATCGGCTCCCAGGTCTGGCCTGCTCTAGATCATCAGAATGCCAATCAATCTGGAACCGCTAATACATCTTGGACAAGCAAACCAAATAATAAACCTGGTGAAAAAGCCATGCTGGTACGTTTGCGCATAAAGCAGGCGAGCCGGATTGAAGGGCAGGGAGATGACAGGACGGCCAGGGCAGTTCTTGATCAAGCTCAGATTGAGGCAGATCAGCTGGAGAATCGATATGATTTGCAGCAAGAGGTATTGCAGGCTCGCCTTTCTTTGGCTAAAAAGATGGGTAAGAATTGGCTTGGTCCGATGCCTGTTTCTTCGCCGGTTAATGCTAGAAAGCTTTGATATCTTTATTCGAAAACGTTGTAGTCAAAAGTAAATTCAATGTCGACACTTTGATGTGTGCCGGCTGGCAGGGGGGCAAAAGGGGCGGCTGCTAAGACCGCCTGCAGGGCGGCCTTATCGCAAGCAGTAGAACCGCTTGAGGCAATTACTTTCAAATTTTGCATTTTGCCGTTTCTGTTTACCTTAAAGATAACTTTGGTGTGCTTGCTGGAAGCTTCTTTAGAGGGATGCCAGTGTTTCTTGATTTTGCTTTGGACTGATTGCATGTAGCTGCCCCAGTCAGTTTCATTTTGGCTGATTTTGCTATGGGGTACGGCTATCTGACTTTGCGGCTTTAGTGTGGGTTTGCTGAGCAGTCCGGCTATCGGACTTATCACCCTAGAAACGCCAAAGTAGCCAAGAATCAGCAAGAAGGTTAGTGCGAGAATTCTTACAGATCTAGCGCTATTGGTGTCATCAGTGATGAGCTTATTGTTGAAGTTCGGATCGTTCATTGTCGAGCGCCTTTGGATCTGTGTTGCTTTTCGGAAAGCTGGTAGGGAATAGGGAAGCCCTTGTTGTCTAAATTCTTGGCCGACTGACTTTATGGTCAGTTTTGTGAGTGACTTTGTGACTCTCTTTGTGATTCACTTTATGAGTTTTATTGTGATCGATCTTGCCATTACTAGTTGTTCCCGTTTCTTTGGCAAGCGGTGCATCTTTAACCAAGTCTTGGATAAAGACTCTTCGCGGTGCGGTCGGCTCTGGTTGGAAGCAAGAGATGAGAAAAGCTAGACCGGCGCAGACAAATGCAGCCGAGAGAATATAAAAGACGCCGTTGAAGTCTCTATTTATATGCTCATATTGGTGGTTTCTGCTGAAAATTCGACCGGAAAACCAATCATAGTCTTCGCAAACACTATCTACAGTTCCTAATACAGCGTAGCCTATGACTAGAACCAAAACGAAAACATAAAGAAAATTGATTTCCATTTATTTGAAGAAGCTCCTGTTGAGAAACTTCTATGATGATAAGGTTTCTCTTGGCAACCTCTTTCAGTCTTAACTCCTGATTAACTATTGCAAGCTAAATCTGCTCAGACTTGTTTAGATCTTCTCTGGCTTTATCTTTGTTTCCTAGCTTGAGCCAGAGAGCGGCTCGTTTTTTGTAAGCGGCGGCGCTGGGAGCACCGCTAAGCAACTTGTTCAGGTCGGCCATCGCTTCCTTAAGACGACCCTGTTTTTCATAGAGCTCCGCCCGTTTTGTCAAAGCGGCTTCGTCGTCTTCATTGCCTTTCACAGATAACATGTTGGAAAAAATAGCCGCAGCTTCTTGCAGCTTGCCCATTTTCTCGAGAACACGCGCCCGCTGAATTTCAAAGTCTCTGTCCTTGCCTGGTTTTTCCAATTTGTCGAGGGTGGCAAGAGCTTCAACATATTTGCCGTTATTTTCTTGCAGATTGGCAAGCACCTTCAGCACCCGGGGATCATCTTTGACTATGTTTGGCTGAGCTCTGAACTGTTCAAAGCATTCGAGTGCCATTTTGTCTCTTTTGAGATTGCTATAAGCGATTGCTTTGTATTTAAGAGCGAATGGGTCTGGATTGGGGCATTTTAGAGCTTTTTGGCAATATTCGACTTGCTTTATATAGTCGCCGTCTACACCGGCTAAATCACCCAGTTTTGTATAAGCACGGCTATACAGAGGGTCAAGTGCAAGAACTTTCAAGAAGCACTGACGGGCTGAACCTTCACTGCCGTCAAGCAGACCTAGGTCTTGATAGGCTTCCCCTAATAGATACCAAGCCAATATGTTTTTGGGTTCTGCTTTCACAATCTCCAGCAAGAGAGGCTTGGCTCGGTCCGGGTGATCGCCGCGGACAAGCTTTTCAGCAATTTCCATTTTGCTTGGCTTTTGTTCTTTTTTGGCTGCCTGTGCTGACGGTGCCTGCATGCCTATAATCAAGCCGGCAGAGACTATTGGGAGAAAGAATTTTTTTACTGGCATTGGTGGCTCTAGCCTTTGTCTTATTCGTCTTAAATTATTGCCTAATGGTAAAAGAAAAGAGTGCACTAGGCACTCTTTTCTTTTGCTTTCTTTAGTTTACCGGTCTTACCAGGAGGCTTTGGGCAAGACTCTTTCAGCCGGCTTCATATTCGGAGTTGCGGGGAGATTTTCAAACTGCGGTTTCGGTTTTTGGGCTTTGTTTGGGATGAAATAGGGAAGGTTTTCAAATTTGGGGGATTTCTCTGAAGGTTCGAAAGGGAAGAAAGGTTTTTTCTCTGCATCCTCAGTTCCGAACTTTTTGCCTCCTTTCTCTTTGGCTTGAATGTCTAGGTCTTCCTGGTCTTCGGCTTTTGCTCCGCCGTCCTTACCTCCTTCTTTTTTGAACCAATCTTTAATGCCGCCATCTTGGTTGGGATTTTTCTTGATGCCGTCTAGGTCTTGAGCATCAGACTTGGGTCCGCCATCTTGGTTGGGATTTTTCTTGATGCCGTCTAGGTCTTGAGCATCAGATTTGGGTCCGCCGTCTTGATTGGGGAATTTCTTGATGCCGTCTAGGTCTTGAGCATCAGACTTGGGTCCGCCATCTTGATTGGGGAATTTCTTGATGCCTTCTGAATTGCCGGATTCAGACTTGGGTCCGCCGTCTTGATTGGGGAATTT
>JAIETF010000045.1 GCA_019745415.1 Candidatus Obscuribacterales bacterium
TGAGCTTGCTATAATAAAAACATCGAACCAAGGACGGAGGGCTCACAGTCAAGCGGGGCAAGCATTTCCAGTCACTGGACGTGTTCCCGGATTAAGCAATTCTACGGAGCGCCGTTGGAGCGATGATTGAAAAGTTCTGATCTCGTGATCAGTCTACTAGGAGCAGGTCCCTGTGGGCCCGGTGGGTGAACCGGCACAGGGACCTGGTTTTTTGTGGTTTTAGGGAGAGTCTTGAGCTATCGGCTCTGAGAAAGCATTCAGGCAGTAAACAAGAGATAGGTTTATCTTATAGCTTGTCAGTTTTGATGACTTTGTTTGTCGGAAAGCCTTGTTGAATCTCTCCCGATTTATTGCCGCGTCTGCTTGTTTCGCCGTGCTCAACGGTGTCATTGCTGCTTTGCCGGCAACCCAAAAGCAAACCGCCAGCATTTTGACCGATGAAAACTTTGAATTGACCGACAAGGTCAAGCAAGAAGGCAAGCCGTCCAGTTGGTGGTTGGCGCGCGCTTATCTCACCGGCGCCCGACCAGATGTGGCGGTGCTTGGTAGTTCGCAAATAGGTGGTTTGCAGGCAGCCGACGCAAATCTGACCGGTCGGTCTATAGACTTTGTCGACAACCATCACTGTCCAACTATAGAAAAGGCGCTGTCGAATAGTCGCCATGAGCCTGAGCGCTATGTCTTTCTTTCGGCTTTGCCCGGCGCCATGATCTCTGATCACTTCGCCATTGCTAAAGCCCTATATAAAACCAAGGGGGCGCCACCACTGGTGGTACTGACCATCTCGCCTCGCGACTTTATCGATAATTCGCTGCCATGCGCCGGTGCCACCGAGCCATATCGCTACTTCTCTAAATTTAGCGATATGAGCGCCTATGTGAACAGAGCTTTCAACCGTCCCTGGTCGAGATTGGAATATTTTGCCGGGCAGGAAATTCCTACCAGGCGCCTTGAGATTCCACTAAAAGAGTCTAGCAAGGCTTTTGTCCAATCCTTCTTGCTCGGTGGTATCGCCAGTGGTGCAAATGCCTCTGGGCCGAATGAAGGCTCTAAGTCTATTTCTGCCTCGCAGTCTGCTGCCGGAAATCTTGTTGCCGACCAGGTAAAGTTTGTCATGGGTGGTTATGAGGGCAATATCAAGCCCGGGCAAGCCGTACTCACGCCAAATCTGCCTAAGTTGTTCGTAGACAATAGTCGCGACTATAGAAGGCGCTATAAGAACACCCATCCCGATACATATGATGTGCAATTTGACTATTTGTCCGACTTCCTTTCTTTTCTCAGAAGTGAAGGCAGCACCGTTCTTGTTCTTGGTATGCCCCTCACACCGGAGAACCGGGCGATTTTGGGCGATAAGTTTTTTGCTGAATATGGCAAGAAAGTAGCTGAGGTTTGCAGCCGCAACAAAGCTGTCTATGTAAGTTTGGTGGAAGACCCTCGCTTTGGGCGCGGCGACTTTTGCGACACAGTGCATCTCAATGCCGATGGCGGCAGCAAGTTGGCCTCCGCCGTTGCTTCGATAATTACTGCAAATGAACCACTAACAGCGGCTCTTGATGCTCATACTGGCAGCCTCGCTACTCGCAACAAGCCGACCCCTTAGGTCACTTCGCCGCTGTCTTTGTCTTGTAAAGCAGGTTGATTTGCAGGTTGTCCGGGGCGGTAACTGGTGCACTCCAGCGCCTCTGGTCTTTCCGGCTTGAGACACAGATCGGCTCTGTTAAAGCGGCAGTCTTGGCAAAGATAAGCTTTCTCGCCGGGGCTTTCTTTTAGAAAGCGTAAGGCTAGATAGCTGGCCACCAGCACTATGGCTATATTGGTTATAAGAAGACCCAACTAGCGTCCTCCCGATAGTTTGGGATCGAGTACATCTCGCAGCACGTCACCAATACAGTTGAAGCACAAGATGGTAATAAAGATTAGAAAACCCGGTGCAAGCAACCAAGGCTGATTGAGCAGTTCATTCGGTTGATCCATCGCCGCCTTGAGCATATTGCCCCAGCTGGCGTCGGGCTGCTGAATACCTAGTCCAATTAGCGAAAGTCCGCTTTCTGCCAAAATGAAACTCGGTACTTGCAGGGTGGCGGCAATAATCAAATAGCTTGAAGTTTGCGGAATCACGTGTTTGACAATATTCTGAAAGTCAGGCATACCGATAGATTTTGCAGCCTGCACAAATTCTTCCTCTCTTATTGAAAGCACCATGCCTCGAATGACTCGGGCTAGGCCCGCCCAGCTTATAAAAGAAAGAATGACTGTAATCAGGGCAAAGCGCTGCGAACTAGACATGCCCACCGGCAATATCGCGGCCAAGCCAATAAGCAAATAGAGACTTGGTATCGACATGATCGCCTCGGCAAAGCGCATCATAAGCACATCGATTTTTCCACCGCAATAACCGGAGATGCCACCATAGACAATGCCTATAGGAAAGGCAATCAATAGACCAAGAAAACCAATTGTGAGAGATTTTTGCGCCCCAAAAAACAATCTAGAGAAATTGTCTCTGCCGTTCATGTCGGCGCCAAGCAGATAAAGCCGACATGGAGACTCGACGCCAAATAGATGCAGGTCTCCTGGTATGAAGCCCAGCATCTTGTATTCGTCGCCTTTGACAAAAAGTTTGATGGGATACTTTGTATCGGGCTGTAATACAAAGATCTGCTTGTATGTCTCGGGATCATTTTCTTGGGTCATGCGATAGACATAGGGGGCGCAAAAGTTGCCGCTTTCGTCCTGAATATGAATAGGTGTAGCCGGAGCATTCCCGTAAGAAGGGTCGTTGAATTCCATGCCATAAGGAGTAATGAAATCAGCAAAAGCAGCGGCAAAATAAAAGCAGAAAAGCACAATCAAGGCGCTGCGCGAAACTTTGTCTTTCCAAAGTCCTCTTACCACCGTTTTGCGGCTTACTCTTGTGTTTATTACTGGTGCTTGTGCCGTTGCCATCTCTTCAATCGTTTCTAATGCGCGGGTCGGTATATTTGAGCAAGATATCGGCAAGCATATTGCCGGTGACGAGCATAAAAGCGCCCATCATTACAGAAGCCATAACCATGTTCATATCTTTGGTGAGCATGGCGTCGAGGGTGAGTTTGCCTAACCCCGGATAAGAAAGCACCATTTCGGTGAGGGCGGCACCGCTCAATAGTGATGAAAATTCAAAACCGAGAATAGTAATTAGTGGATTGATGGCATTGCGCAGCGCGTGCTTGTAAATCACCTTGTTTTCGGGCAGCCCTTTGGCTCTGGCGGTGCGCACATAATCGGCTCTAAGCACATCGAGCAAATTAGAACGCACCTGTCTTTGAATACCGGCAAGCGAAATGCAGGTCAAAACCGTTACCGGGATAATCAGGTGATGGGCTATATCTAGGAATTGTCCTAGGGCGTCTCTTTCGCTAAAGTCGGCGCTGGTCAGACCGCCAATCGGCAAGAGTTTGGTGGCCAGTGCTACCACCATCAATATAAAGGCCAAAAGAAAGGCCGGCATAGACATACCGATAGCGCTCAAAATGCCGAAGAGTTTGTCGACGAACTGACCTCGATGCACGGCTGCATAGATGCCTGCTGGCAGAGCAATCGTCCAGGTGCAAAGCAGCACCAAGATATTTAGCATAAGTGTGTTGCCTGCATGCGCCGTCAACCTGTCTATGACTTTTGAGCCGGTACTGGAAAGTCCTAGATTACCCATAGCGGCATTGCTCGCCCAAAGCACATATTGCACCGGTGCCGGTTTGTTCAAGCCCAGTCTTTCTTCTTCTTGGGCTATGGCCGAGGCCGATACCGCAGGGTTTGCCCGCATGCTGGCTAGAGGGTCTATCGGCGTCATCTTCAAAAGAGTGAAGGCAATCAGTGAGATGATCACCATCAGTGGTGCTGCCTGCAAGGCTCGCTTTAAAATAAAGCCCAGTGTCGACATTTACTGACCCTCCTTGAGATAGATTTCTTCAAGGTTGTGCATGGTGCCCTTGGGAGTGTAATAAGTGCCAAGCGGTGTGGGCTTATAATTGCCTATTTTGTTAGAGGCAGCCGTCAACAAAGCACCAGAATAAATATAGATAAATGGCTGGTTTTCATAAGCCAAAGTCTCGGCTTTTCTGTAATTTTCAGTGCGTACTTTCTCATCATAAGAGCCGGCTGCCTGGTCTAGACATTTATCTATTTCCAATTCCCAGGGGCGGGCATCGGTGACCTTGATGGTGCCGTTTTCATCGCCTGTGCGCTGGTCAAACTCGTGCATACGACCATCTGATTTCCAAATATTGGCACCGCTGTATGGTTCCAATCTGCTGCCCGATAGTCCGAGCATAATTGCCTGCCAGTCTAGAGATGTATGGGTACGGTTGAGCATGGCATTGAATTCTACCGGCTGGTAGTTGACCTTTATGCCAAGCAATCTAAGCTGTTCTTTGATATGAATACAGACAGCATCACGAATTGTATTACCGGCATTGGTCATCAAATCAAATTCGACTCGGTTGCCGTTCCTATCAAAGAGTTCGTTGTTTTTCAGCACAAAGCCGTCTTCTTTGAGCAGAGCTTTTGACTTTTCAAGATCGCACTCTATCGGCTTGAGCTCGCTATTGTGATAAGCCGAGGCTGTGGTCTGGCAGGTCGAAAGGGGAAAGCCGACCGAACGCAAAATATTGTTGACCACCGAATTGCGATCTATGGCGTGGCTTATCGCCCATCTAAACTTGGTGCTGTTGAACCACACTTGTTTAATGGGGTCGACATAGTATTTGCCTGTCTTAGGATTTTTTCTTTGATTCATATTGAACATAAGAAAGACAGTGCCGTCGTCAGGTCCAAGATTTCGCAAGGTAAAACCGAGTTCTTTTTCTTTGTTTCGCAAGACCGCGGCATCCATACCGCGCACCGAGCGTATATCAAGCAAGTCTACTTCTTTGCCCAAAAACTTTAGTATCATCTGCGGTTGCTCTTTTACAATCGAAATGACAATCTTGTCTAAATAAGGCAGTCTGCGTCCCTGGCTGTCCACCATATGGTAATTAGGGTTGCGTCTAAATTCGACCCTCTGCGATGGAATATAAGAAGACAAAATAAAGGGTCCGGAACCAACAATTGTTTTAGGATCGCAGTTGATGTTCCAAAAGGGGCGGAAAGCCGCTTTACCTTTCTTGGTCACCGGTTCCATAACATGCTTGGGAGCAAGCATCAGCGCATTTAGGTTGAGCAAGAGCGGCGAAAATGGTTTCTTGAAAGTAAATGTGGCGGTCAGATCGTCAACTTTGGCAATGGTCGGATAATCGCTGGGTATGCTGATTGTGTCTCTATTGCTACCCTCGCCCCAATTGTCTTTCACCAATTTGTCGAAAGTAAAGACAATATCATCGGCGGTTATAGGTTTGCCGTCCGACCACTGCAAGCCTTTACGCAATTTGAAGGTCACTACTTTGCCATCGGGGCTGACGGTTACTTCTTTGCATAGCTTGGGTGTGGTTTTGCCGGTCCATGGGTCAATATCCACCAGCGAATCAAATTGCATGAGACCAATGCCGTGGCTCTCTACATCACTGGCATCCCAGGCATTGAAAGTCTTGGGTCCATCGCCGAAAGACGACAGTCTAAGCGTGCCGCCAAACTTGCCTAGTTCGCCGCGTGCCTGCCACAGCTCGCGTCCTTCTTTGTCTACTATCAGTTTAAAGGGACCAGGATCTGGTGGTAATTCGCTTAGCCCGGGGGCTGGTTTGCCCTCGTTCTTGCTCGTTTCTTTTATTTGGCTTTTTGAGTTTTCTTGTGAGTTCTGTTTAGGCTCTTTCAGTTCAGCCACCTTCAAAACATCAGATATCTTGCTGCCTGGCTTGGGCGGCGGCATGATACAACCGCTCAAACTCAAGCTCAAGAACAGAGAGCCTGCTGCCCAAAGGACAGTGAAAAGCTGTGAGTTACCACGATGAGCCATTATTTGCTTATCCAAAGCTCCGGCAGGTTGTGCAGCCCCAGCCCAAGTTGGGTGAGGGGTGTCGGGTCATAGTTGCGCAGTGTATTGCGCACACCGACAATCTGCTTAGGCGATGCTATATATATGAAGGGCACTTGCTCATAGAAAACTGCCTGCACTCGGTCATAGATTTTTTTGCGCTCTGCTTTATCGAAAGTCTTTGCGCCTTTATCTAACAAGTCATCGATTTCTTTTTCCCAAGGGCGTGCATCAGATACTTTGATGGTGCCGTCCTTGTCTTGCTGTCTTTGATCAAATAGATGCAGGCGTCCCGAGCTTTTATACACATTTACCGAGTCGTTTGGCTCAAGTGGGTCGCCTGTGAGCGAGAAGAGTACGGACTGCCAGTCTAGGGAGTTTAGAACTTTGTTTTGTAGAAGATTGCCATCAAGCTCTTGATAGTTGACTTTGATACCCAGCGCTTCCATATCTTTCTTGAATGAAACACCGACAAAGCCATAGAAAGTTCCCCCTGCCGAACTGAGCAAGTCAAATTCAACAGCATGTCCATCTTTGTCGAAACACTTGCCGTCTTTCCAGGTAAAGCCGGACTTGGCCAGCATCGCCTTGGCTTCTTCAACATTTCTTTCAAAGGGTTTGAGCTCGTCGTTGGTGAAAGGGGCTCCGGCTGTAGCCGCGGTGAAGGCCGGCGCGCCGAGACCTTTGAAATAGTTGTTGACTACATTTTTTCTATCAATGGCATGGTTGATTGCTTGTCTAAAATTGACATCGTTGAACCAGGCTGACTTGACAGGGTCAACATAGAGCTTGCCCGATTTAGGGTCTTTGCGCTGATTTAAATTAAAGGTGATGAAGGTGCTGCCATAGTTTGCGCCAAAGTCATAAAGTTTGAAATTGAGCTTTTCGGCTTCTTTCACTAAGTCGCCGGCATCTCTACAACGCACCGGGGTGATGTCAATTTCGCCGCCCTTAAACTTAAGCAGGTTGCTTTGTACATCTTGCACAATCGAGAACACTTGGGTCTCGATATAGGGCAGAGATTTCTTGTTCTCATCAAGCATGTAATAGTTTTCGGCGCGCTTAAAGACAACCCTCTGCCCAGGCACATAAGATTCCAATACATAGGGCCCGTTGGTGACGAATTTTTCTTTGCTGTTCACGCCGAAGAGGCTGTCGAATGCTTTTCTGCCGTCTTTTCCTGAAATGACAGGCTCGACTATATGTTTGGGAGCGACAGGAAAACCCATTACTCTAAAGAAGGGCACAAAAGGAATCGCCGTTTTGAATTGCACTGTATAATCATCAATCTTGCTTACTTCCGGCGATTTACCTTCGATGCTGGAAACATCGCGCAACGATGAATTGCCGTAACCTTCTTTGATTATTTTGTTCCAGGTATAGACGACGTCATCTGCTGTGAAGGGCTTACCGTCAGACCATTTAACGCCTTTGCGCAAAACTACTGTATAAGTCATTTTGTCTTCGGCCATATTCCAGCTTTTAGCAAGCGCCGGCACCAAGTCGCCGGTATTGGGGTCTGAGTCGAAGAGCGGAGAAAATAGCAGGCTTGCCAGTTCGCGTGAGGTGCTGTCGGCTGCCGCCCAATAGTTGAAGGTTTTGGGATCGGCCATGACGATAGAGCGGCGCAACATGCCGCCGAACTGCCCGGCTGGATAGGGACTAGCGAGAACTTCTCTTTCGCCGTCCAAGATTTCTTTTGTGGCAGGCAAAGCTGTATTGGCACATTTGACTATTGGTCCGGCATTGCCGGCGGTGGCAGTCTTGTCTGGCTTGGCAGCGCCTGATCCTGTTATTTCTTCCGTCTTGCAAGAAGTGAGCGTGCAGGTTAGTAAAAGGGCTGAAGCCAGGGTGGTTAGTTGGGTCTCTCGCAAATTTGCCTTCAGACTTTTATTGACTGTCATGCGCCGTCCTTAAACTTTCAGGGAACTCTATTTTCTTTTCGGTATTTGTGTTTTCCGGGCGAGCTGCTCAGCATCCTCAGCTGGACTGTTTCCAAGAGAGGCGCGATTACTCACCAGAATTCTAATCGATATTAGGTATGAGAGCATGTCAAGGGCGAGAATTAAGGTGCCCGATGTGATGAAAATCACAAACAAAGAGTTACGATTATCAGAAAGTAAGTCTGACTTAAAGACAGCTGCCGAGGTAAGGTTTATGGGCGCCGCCACAGGTCTGGTAATTATTGACTTTGTCTTGAGACCGCTCTTGCGGTTCAGCTTCAAATTCTATTTCATAGGCTTTATCATTCTTTTTCTTGTCTACGGCTTTATCGCCTACAAGACTCTTAAATCTGCCTATCTCTCCGACAATTAGTCGACCAAGCCGGTAAAATTGTAAGTCAGGCGTAAGGCAGGCTCAATACAGGCTCTCGGTGGACAAGTATAGATTCAAACTATTGGCAGCTGTTCTGGGTGCTTCTTTTGTTGCCTCATTTGCTGTCTATGCTGATGCTTCTTTTAGTCCGGCTTGGGCTCTTAATCAGAAAGATCAGAAAGAGAAGTCATCCAGCTCCGTCTCTGTCGCTGCTTCAAGTAATGGTAAGGGCAAGGGCGAAGTCAAAGACAACGGCCATTCGCTCAGGCAATCGGTGCGCGATATGGCGCAAGAAGGCAAAGTAAGCGAAGCTATTGATTACCTGGAAGCCAAGCTGAAAGAAAAGTTGCTCTCGCCGGAAGAAGAATATTTGATACCCGCTTCGCTGTCTGTTCTCTATCTTGGCAAGAAGACCTTGATTTACAGTTTGCCTGAAGCCAAGAAGGCTGTGAAAGCCAAGCCGGGCGATGCAAATTTGCGAACCAATCTAGGTATTCTCTATCAGCGAAATGGTGAAAGATCTCAAGCTGTTGAACAATATCGCAAGGCAATTTCGCTGAATGCCAGTGACTGGCGCCCTCATCTTGGTATCGCTCAATGCCTTTCAGTGGACGGCGTCGATGGTCGGGTCATCGCCGAAAAAGAGCTTAAGCAAGCTTGCTCAGTCGGTCATGACTCACGCGAAAAATGGTTTTTGCTTGGTTCTGCCTATCTCACCCTGCGCATGTACAAAGAGGCGGTGGATGCTTTCGCTTCCGCCCTGAAGTCTAATGCTATTGCTCAGAAGTCTGATCAACAGGTCAGCACCCTTTATCTCAAGGCGCTACTCTTTAATAAAGACCAAAGCAAACTGAAGGAGCTTTTCCCGGTGGTGGTGGGCCCGGCTTTCGCCGACCACGAGCTGGCTGTTTTGCTTATGGCGCAGAGCGAACTGCCGCCTGCCGATAGAGAGAAACTACTCTCGGCCTGCGCCCTTAACTTTGTCGGCGCCGACCAAACTTTCTATCAATTGGGAAGAGTTTTGGAGCAGCAGAAGCAATTTGATTTGGCCCGTAAAGCTTATGAAGAAGCCATGAAAACTGCGCCTCAGAGCAGTTGCTATAAATTGGCGCTGGTGGGCAATCGTCTGCTTGCCGCAGATGAGGCTGGTGCTCGCGAGTATCTGACTCGTTTCAATGGACAGGTTGTCTCAGCTCTGCCTGAGAAGAAAGAACGCATCTATAGAGATGCCTTTGCTCAAGCCCTCAAGATGTCTTCGCAGATTTTGGACGAGAAGGGCGAAACACCTTATCACATTATGAAAGCCGTCTATCATAGGATTAATTGCGGCTGCCGAATATCGGTTATAGAATTCAAGTTGCGAATGTTGAATGGTGTCATCTTTGCCAACTTGCTAGATATGAAAGAACCGCCCTTGACTGTCGTCTATGATACTCGTGCTCTCAAGCCCGAGACAATTGTGCAAACTGCAAAAAGAGAAGACGATGTCTTTGAAGTTCTTGCGGATGATCCTATAAAATCTTTACCCCAGTTGATTCACTTAGTGCAGAAGGCTGCAGACAAAGAAGATAAGCATATATTTTCTATTTGGTCTTTCGAGCCACCACCCATGGAGCTTCCTTAATATGTTCGATTCTAGATCTTTTCGCCCTGCTCCAGCCCGTTCGGCTCTTACTCTTTTGACATCATTGGCTCTGTCGATGGTGGCATTACCAGTTGCCGCCGCTGAAGAAAAGATGGACGGCTATGTGCTGCAACAAAATAGCGAACTGGGACCTCTGGTGATGAGCGTCAGTAAGACAGCCATGCGCATGGATATCGAAAAGATGGGCATTAACTGGATCGCCCGTGCTCCTAAGTGGCAAAGCTATGCTTTCAATCCCGAGACCAAGTGCATCATCAGTCGCGACTATGGCGAATGGAAAGAGAACTTGATTCGTATGCCCGGCTCAAATAAGAAGCGCATGATGATGGCAGAATTTACTCTCAAAGCGACTGGGCAAAAAGAAAAAGTAAGCGGTTATCTTTGTCGCAAAATGGCTATCGTTAGGCAGCTGGAGCCTGGGTCGAAAAAGGCGCAGGCAGCCAAAGCCGGTCCCAAAGCCAAGCGTCCCGTCAATCCCAACCCAGCAGGTTATGTCTGGATCTCTGATGAGTTTCCAGCACCCAAGCAGGTGACCGAGTTGATGAAGCAACTGACCAGAGTAAAGGTCGACAAAGGCGTAGTGCTGAAAGCTTCGGTTCTTCGTCCCGGTTCTTACCAAGACTATAAGTCGGCTTTTGAAACACTCTCTATCACCAAGCAAAAATTGCCCTCTAGTCTATTTGAGCCACCAAAGGGCTATACCGAAGTCGGCAGTGAAATTGACTTGATGATGGGCGCCGGCGGCGGCGAGGAACCGCCGAGCTTTTCCTCGATAAGGAAGCGCCCCTGAGGTTGGGCGGCTTTCGTGTTTCTAATTGCTAGGCTGAGAGAGCTAGTACTCTTTAGCGTGTTCTAGCTATAGATTGTGCGCACCACGTAAATCAAAGGTTTCTTTCACAAATCCTTCAGAAGAATTCCTTTAATAGCTTAGAGCGTGATTTTTTTGAAATTCACAAAGCAATCTTGATTTTGGTCGAAGAACCTTAGAACTCCAAGTCAGAATCATGACCAATATTCTCTTGAGATAATTGGACTAATTGATTAAATTGTGGTTTCAGGAATCTTTCGCCGGGACTGAATTGCGAGGGAGTGAAATATAGGCAGACATTTTCTGCTGTAGCTGGGGAAATTGAGGATTTTCCAAAAGCTCCTTTGATTGCTTGACTTGAAAGGTTGGTCGAGTTCATCAAAGGAAAATACTGCTGTATGCAGATATTCGCCTCCAGCCGCGCTCTCGTTATTGACCAGTTTCTTATTGATTTTGTGCCTGTCCCGACTTAATGCGAAGAGAACTTGAGCTCTGCTAACATTGCTCTACCATAAGGGCACGAGGTAGTTATGAAAGTAAAATCTTTATTTCCGGTCATCGGATTAGTATTCTTGGCTGGAGGCTGTTTCGCTGCCGGAGCATTCGCGTATGAAGTCGGCGACGTAGTTATGGTGGACCCATTTGGCGGCAACAAAGACTTCGAGTCGGCACAAGTTCTTGTAAAGGAAGCGAGAGGCTATCAGATTCGCCTTTTGCCGGGCAACAAGCACTCGGGTGAGTACTTCGTGCCGGAGTCATGGATTTCTGGAAAGGGTGCCGCTCCAGCAAGTGTAGCGCCTGGCGCTGCGGCAAGTGTCGCACCGGGCGCAACGTCGACAATGACCGGCGCTGCATCAATAGCGGCACCACATACGACATCAAAGTCACAACCTAGCCAGTGGCAGGGCGCAGCCAATGATCCATATAGAAAAATGTTCAACGACATTAATGAACAAATCAGGCAGAGCAAGAATGAAAGCACCGGTTCCCCGGCGGCGCCCGCAGGTCCCGTGACGGGAAGCCATCCCTTCGAGGGTCTCTATCTACGACACGAGCAATCATGGCAAGGTACAGCGCTGAGCTATCGGGAAGATCACTACTATTTTTTCTCTGATGGGCGCGTCTATCATGGTGTTCCACCTGAAGGTCCAGGACGGTTTAACTGGGCTAAAGAACAGCAGACTCACCCCCAGCGGTGTGGACAGTATGGCGTTAACGGCAACAAGATTACTTTTAGCTATTCGGGAACTGCTCCCTATACCTGGCCCATCAGGATGAAGAGTGGGCAGGAGATGGAGCTAAACATGTCTCCCACAGTTAAAGTTGATAAGTTCGGCGCCAACGCCAAACTCAGCGGCTCCTATCATCGGGGCACTGTATTCGGCAGCAACTATAGCATCGGCGCGGCACCAACCATTGCGAAAGCCGGAATATACAACTTTAGCCCGAATGGAACTGTCACCACTGACAGTACCAAAGGAATCGGTGGGGACACCAACGACACCGGTGTTACTGCGAGTATTTATCAAAAGAATGCCGGAACTTACTCGGTGAGCGGTAATGATATGACGATCTCACTCGCTGGAGAAACGATGCACTGCACAGCTTATCCGATAATGGAAGGCGGTCAGCCGATCCGCATTTCGATCAACGGCGCACTGTTCGAACGTAAGCGCTAGAGCCAGCTCTAAACAACTCGTCTAAGAGCGCCGCTGGTCCTCATAGTCTAGTGGAATTATGCCAACGCGATTTGGGGGTGGTTGATATTGCCACTTTGGAATGGCGTGTGAAACCCATTGCTCAATTTGCTGGGTGGGTTGGTTCGCTCGAATGTAACGCCCAAGACTAGGTGCTGGCGACGTTATCCTTGTTGTGTGAAATCGGTTCGGAGGTCATGCAACGTCGCCTATAGTTAGTTCAATCCATAGTTGATGATATTGCACATAATGAAGAATAAAGTGGCGCATTTTTGCAGATTACTCTAGAGAAGTATTTTGAACAACGCCCTGAGGCGTGCTGCAGAGAATTCGAAGCGCGCATAGCGGAAAATAGGGCGGAAGAACTTAGCAGAGCCTGGGTTCATAGTGGTGCGTATTCTCTTTCTAGGAAGTCTTTCTGATGCTTTTCGGCAATTTGCCTCGGTTTCGGCCAGCCGCGCCTAGCAGAGTTGGGACAGGTCAAAAGGAGTAGGTCATCTTTGGTGGAGGTAGTAACCTCGAATCTTATTTTATGCTAGGAGGAGCTGGTGGAGTTTACGCAGATGACAAAACGTCTCAGAGTATCCAAGCCGGAGATTATTGAATATAGGCAGCTTAAAGCGGCAGCCGGCGGCAGTGGTTCATCCGGTGGTGGCAGTGGCTCAGGTGGGTACAAAGCCGGAGAGAGGGTTGTATGCACAGTCGTTGACTCTGAGAAAATCGGTTACAAGGTGGTAATTCAGAAGGATAACCTGCCTGCGGTACTTGCTTCGTGCCAAGTTCGCAAGCCCGGAGAAGAGATAGTCAGTGTTTTTGTCTGTGTGCATAACGGACGGATTCTTCTCTCTGAGATTTTCAGCGGAACATCTTAATTACTGCTCGAACAATAATCTGTGCTTGGAATTAGTATCACCAATTCTGAAGTGGCGGGCAGTAGGAACTAAAAATGCCATAATCGCGATACTGTGAATTGCAGTCTCGCAATCTATGGGGACTCTCCGCCCCGCAAGCGGTGCTTTTGCTGCAAGAGCGCTCTTATGTCTTTGGCTCGGTTTGGCAGTCGCCAGTTGCCTTGCAATTACACCTGCCAGATCAATCTAAATTAGTATGCTGTTCCGGTTCAATTAATCTAACTGTCAATGTCTTGTAAGCCTTTTCGATTGAAATGAAGTGGTCTGAACTTACCACTGAGGTTAACTCATGAACCAACCTTGCAGAGACTCGTCATTGCCGGCAAACGACCGAGTTAGTGAGACCCAATCTGCCCATCACGGCATCACCAGCGCTGCCCAGGAAGCTTATGAGCCGGGAACTAGAAATTGCTCTGGTCGTGGCTCTTCCACCTTACCAAAAGAGGGCTCCATTTCATTTGAGGATATCTTTAAGGCTATAGACAAAGACAAGAATGGCAGCATCAATATGTGCGAGTTTAGAGACTTCGCTGCATCTCTATTGGGAGCTAAGCCCCCAGTGGAGAGACCCCCAGTCGGTGGACCCGTCACTCCACCGGGAGACAAACCCCCAGTGGAGAGACCCCCAGTCGGTGGACCCGTCACTCCACCGGGAGACAAACCCCCAGTAGAGAGTCCCCCAGTCGGTGGACCCGGCACTCCACCGGGAGACAAACCCCCAGTGGAGAGACCCCCTGTCGATAGACCCGTCACGCCTCCGGTTGAGAACCCGCCGATAGACACAAAGGGCAATTTCTCCACCAGAAACGGACGAATTTATGATCCGTCTGGGCGCGAGTTTCAACCGCGCGGCTTTGACATAGACAATCCTGAAATAGCGCTGCAAGACGTAGATAAGATAGTCGGCGACTGGAGTGTCAATATGGTGAGAATCAATGCCACGCAGAGAACCAAGTATGGACAAGAAAACAATTACGATAAGGAGTTGATGAAGAAGATAGTTGATGAATACACTAAAAGAGGGGTGGTGGTCGAGATTAATGACGGCATAGGCAAGTATGCAACTTGGGGTTCTATCTCAACCGGCAATGAGTTGAAAGAACGTGTTGAATTTGCCAAAGAAATTGCCGAGCAGTTCAAGGATAATCCCTACGTTTGGTTTGCTACACCGAATGAGTCGGGCGGAGTGGTTCGGGCAAATACCCCCCAAGATAAGGCCTGGTTGAACGCGGAACTTGCCTATAATCAAGCTATTCGCAGCACCGGCAACAAGAATATGATCGTGCAAGGTGATGCTTTCTGGGGGCAGGGTGCCACTGCCGGTGGTGAAAGCGCTATAGTTAGACATGCTGCTGAATTCAAGAAGTTTGGTAACGTAATTGCCGGTCAGCATGTTTATAATGGCTCACCTAATGCCGAAAACCAGCTGACCAGCGCTGTTAACAAGCTGCGTGATGCCGGGTTCGCTGTCATTATTGACGAGTTTGGTTATGTCAACCAAGGCGACGGTTCCAATCCAGTTAAGACACAATCTGGTTCGGACGCTGTCTTTAAAGCCGTTGAAAAGCTGGGCATAGGAGCTCTGCCTTTCAGATGGGCGACCAGCGGTGGCGATAAAGTCTACAATTTTACCCGTGACATAAGGGGTAAAGGACCACGCACAGCCTGGGGCGAACAAATCTGGAGAATGACTCACGCCGACTAAGACTTTTGACAGGGGCTGTTAATATGTGATTCTACATTCGTATAGAGATTGAGCCGATCACAGAGAAGGAGCCCCGGTAGGGGCTCCTTCTCTGAATTGGCTCTGAGACGAAGCTCGAAGCAATGCTTGTCTTTTCTGCAAACTCGCTGTTCGTGCAATTCTTCAAGAAGCTCGGTGCGTCTAACAGAGAGCGCTCTGTCCAAAAACTCTAGCAGACTGCAGCGTTACCAGGCAAAGTCAGGCTCGATTGAAATTCCGCCTACTTGCCTATTATTATTGGGAAGGAAGAGTTGAGACTAGAGGTTAAATGATTCATGGTTGAAGTTGAAAACGTGATTCAACAACTTTGTGACGCCGAGGCGTTTGGGTATTCGCAGCAAGAAGGGCATGGTTTCTCGTCCGCAGCAGAAGAGGCATCTTGGATCGATGAAATTCGTACTTCGGTTGGTATGAACGATGGCCAGACTTGCATCGATGTCGGCGCCGGAACTGGCATTCTTACCCACTTGTTAGCCGGATTGATTGCTCCTTCGGGTAGAGTCGTCGCTCAAGATCTATCAGGTGAATCACTTGCAATCAATAAGTCCGCTCTTTCTTCATCTATGGCTACATTAGTAGAATTTATTCAGGGCGACGCACACGATGAGAGCTTGTTTCTGCCAAGGTTCGCTCAGTCTGTTGATTTTATCACGGCGCGGCAGTCAGTAGTTTTGTTTCGAGACCCGGTGAGGGTGTTTAAACTGTGGAGGAGATTGCTTAAGCCGTGCGGAAAGGTCGTAATTCTTGATGCTCTCTGGACGCGGGCTAGCTGGAGCGGAGATTGGGAAGCGCTTGTCGATGCTCTGCCTTTGTCGTGCATCCAAACTTTAGGTACTATCCCGTATCTGCTGAAACAAGCAGGATTGAGCGTAATAGAGAACCGATATCTAGCTAGGGTCAACCAGGTCTTAGGCGATGAAGGTATTTCATGTCCGCGATTCATAGTTGTAGCTGAGCGAACTCCCGACTGACTCGAAGAGAGCTAGTTCCGTTCAGAGTTGGCTAGCTTGACTGCAGATTATTCTTGATGAGGCTCGTTGCATTTATAGGGTGGGCAGGTTGAGTGATGCGGTTATTGCGACAGCGAATTCAGCGAGATGGCTTGTAAAGTGATGTGCGGTTAAGTAAGCTCTTTTTTGCCTTCCAGGTTCTGATATTGGAGCTTAATACTAATTGAAGGCTCGATGAGAACGTACTGAAGTTGACCTGTGTACATATATAGGTTAGAAAAGGGTTTGTATCGATTTCGGTCTGACCCGAAAGGACCCTTTTGAATCATCGTGAGAACTGACACACGCCTATTTCGAATTCTGCATGTCCTTCTCCACATGGTTCGGGATAATCGAACATACACTTCAGATGAACTTGCGAAAATGCTAGACACGAATCCGGTGCTAGTTCGCCGAACAATGGCGGCATTGCGAGATCAAGGATATGTGCGTTCCGAAAGGGGGCATGGCGGTGGCTGGCAACTTTCCTGTGATCTTGAGAAAGTCAGCCTCCTCGATATTTATTTGGCTATCGATAAGCCGACGATGTTTAGCATAGGTGCCTCAGAACGCGGTTCAGATTGTCAGATAGAGAAAATTGTCAATGAATCAATTTCTGAAGCACTGGATGAAGCAGAGAATCTAATCTTGAAGCGGTTCGGTGAAGTGCGATTGGCCATGCTCAATTCCGAACTGGACAAGTTGGAACCTAAGGCATCATTGAAAAAGCATAAACACTAGAGAGCGGAACTTTGTATTCTGGTGCATCATGTGGTATTATGTAACTGTAAAAGTTGCGTGAGTTGGACGGCTATGCAGAATCGCTCATTTGTCGGACTTGCGCTGATTGTTTTCATGTCGACACAACCATGCGTTTCACGAGAGAATATCAAGACCTTGAAAGATCAGTATCAGCAGAAGCATCCTTTTCACCACAAGAGAGATTCCTCTCCGTTTGAGAATGTTGAGGAATTTGCCGCTAAATTTGACGACCCAAGTCGTGATGCTTGGCAGAAGCCTGAAGAGATTTTCAAGTTCATCGGGCTGAAGAACTCAAATAAGCTCGCGGAAATCGGTGCGGGCACGGGGTACTTTAGTTTCAGAGCTGCCTGGCATTTGAAGTATGGAATGGTTTATGCCGTTGACTCAGAACCCAAAATGCTTGAGTTTATTGATAGAAAGGTCAAAACGCTTGGCATAAACAATCTCAAAACATGCAAGTCTAGCCACAATAGTATAGCCTTGCCAGAAAAAGTGGATGCAATTCTGATGGTAAACACTTTTCACCACATTGACGATAGGAAGCGCTACATCAGCCTTTTGAAGAGTCAACTGGTGCCAAACGGTAAATTAGTTATTGTCGAGGGTAAACCTCAGGCACCCATGGAACCACCCCGAGAGCTTCGCGTAAACGACAAGCAAATTATTGCAGAACTGAAGAGTGCTGGTTTTTCACTAATTGGTGATTCCTCGGTTCTGCCGTATCAGTATCTTCAAATGTTTCAGCCGGATTAAGGCACAAAACAAGAGATCTACTTGGTTCTCTCACCTTCTTGGGCTAGTTAATCTCCGTTCTAGGACCTTAGTTCTGCCCATCGCCCCAGCTCTCAACGGGCTTCTTTCTCAACGGGAGCTGGGTCTACTGTTACTTCTGTTTTTAGCGGCTCATAAAATGCCTTTACTCTTAGCTTCTTCGGAAAAGGCCTAAACGGCGCCCTGTTTTCTACGTCTTGAAGACAGGCTTCGTCAAAATTATTGATGCCACTAGATACTGCCAGCTTTATGCTATTGACCTCTCCGCTTTCCTCGATTTGAAATGTTATTATCGCTCGAGTGCCTTTTGGAGCGTCTGTTCGCACTGGATAGCTCATTCTGTTCAGTCTTTTCTCGACGTCTTTTGTATAGGCTTTGAAGTATTCGGTAGAAACTTCATTCTCAGAGTTCTCAGTTTCTTTCATACCTTGAGGTCCTTACAACCATCGTAATAATTTAGATTGGTGGAGAGAGAATATCGCTTCTGTTTTGCAGATTTTAACTTTGGGGTCTCTGGTTCAATACTAATTGTTCATTCTTTGTTTGGCTAGAAGTAAGCCTGAGAATATAATCGAGATTGGTGTTCTAGGGCCAGGAGTTTTGATTATGCCGCATAGGTGGGACTCTACTCCCGAATCAGAGAAAATGGCTACGCTTTGGTTTCGGCGTGCAAGGTTCCTATTTGCCTGTGGTTCTCTTGCTGATTCTGAGCGCGCATTGGATATGGCCCATTATTATGCCAGCTCTATAGAGGTATCCAGAAGCAAAACAGACTATAAGCCAGGCAGTATATATTCTTACTTCGGACCTCTTTCACTGGCGGAGCCTTCATACCGAGTTCCAAGGTGTTTTCAGGTGCATGAGACCTTCCCAATCCCAATACCCAAACCAAAGGGCAAGACTCCACCTGAAATATTTCCCGAATTTGCAGAAGGTTGGTTCAAGGTAGCTGAAACCATGTATGAGCGAGGGAACCTCTATTTGTCAATGGTGGCTTTGGATGAATGGTGGATGTCTCTCTATTTGCTAGCTTACATAACAGCAGCTGATCGACCAGCCCTACCTAGGGAGCCTTCATTTTATTTCGCACGGGAGAATTAGTTTCCCTAGGCAATAGCTTAGAAGTTTTGCTGAGAGCTCTGTGGGGATAGAATCTATAAGATCGGAAGAAGCCCTTCACCAGCTCTAAGAGATATTTCCATTTTTTTGGTCCGAATTATTGATGAGATGGATCAATTGATTAGATTTGTAGAATTTGTATTCGCGTTATTTCTTTCTTTGTTAGTGACAAATTTGCCAGCACTTTCCTTTGATTCGAATACTGAGGAGCAATACCTTGTCGGCATCAACAAAGCTTATATGTCTCTTGGTTGGATACGGTCTGCCCTGCAGGTTCAAAGCTGGCTGCTTGATCATCAACTGAAGTGATTGTCGCCTGAAAGTTTCAACATCAAAGCGAACGAATTTTCCAGGCGTAAAACATCCTTAACTGCAGCCGCTGTCTACCTTCGCCGCGATGCTTGCTAATGAGAATTTATACTCACTGACTGCAGGATGCGGGAACTATTCCAGCAGGTTTTTTCCTGAGCACTGCATGAAGCTTCAGATCCTACTTCAAGCTGATATCTCTAAAGCGCTAGAGCAACTCGATTGCTTGAATTCTGTTGTCGATAGACTAGCATTTATCAACGTTCCAATAGAGTGCTACCAGACCTTGAAGATTGCTATTGATTCCCTCATTAGCGCAATAAGTAATTCTAGAGGAAATCCTGATGTTGCTCTGAGAGCCGCACACTCAAGACTTGATCATAAGCATGCAGAGGATTTCTTTGTGCAAGTTGAGCAGCAGTGGGATAATCCCAGGACTTCCTTAGCTGTTACACAGGGGCTAGAGCTTGGCGCATATATCTTTGACCGCATGTATCGCGATCTCTATACTCGGGCGCTTTCAGTTTGAGAGTAGGAGTTGCCATCATAATTGCGACTTTATGCCAAAATCTTAGTTGCCGCTGAATAACTCGGGCGCGAAATCTTTCACTCTTTGGGCAGTAATTGCCGCGCCGAAATTGGTCAATTCGGTGCCGCTGGTCGACATGGCTCGTCTTGCTACCACGCCCACAACTTTACCTCTTTGATTGACCACCGGTCCGCCGCTATTGCCGGTGGTGATGGGCGCATCCACTTGCAGTATGCGTGGTGCTACACGGCTTACTCGCCCGGTGCTGAATGTGGGCGCATAATATTTGTTTGAGTCGGCGTCAATCTGGTCGGAAGCCATTGGATAGCCAATGACTTGTATTTCTTGACCTTCCGAGGGCGGCGTTGATTCTAATTCAAGCGGCACCAAAGGTGTCTTGTCCACTGTCAGTATGGCAAGATCTTGATCTTGCTCGTTTTCCGGCTTGGCATTTTTATAAAGCTTAGCCACCATGGGCGGTTGATTGGCGGGACCGGCCGGGTGCATGAAATAACCCAGTTCGTAACTGACTAAAGCTTGGCTGAGATATTTGTTGAAAGCGGTGCGCTTTGGATCAACCTTGGTGGAAAGATTCTTTTCATAGGTGTCCCAGATTTCATTGACTGTCTGGCGATACTGGGCTAATTCTGCTTCGGTGCGATCTTTCTTGGTCGAAATATTGACTATCTGCAGCACTTCTTTGAAGCGGTTTTCGGCATTACCGCCCCAGCCGGCAGTCTGCTCTGCATAGAGCTTCATGGCGGCATAAAAGAGCTGGCATTCCTTAATCAACTGGTCTGCTGTATCGACCACGTGCTTGTTGGTTAGAAAATAGGTTTTGTCTTTGCTGGCAGTCTTTACCGGAAAGCAGGTGCCAAAGCCGACGACGCGAAATCCTTTGTCTTGCACCGATGAAGAAAAAACTGGAAACTTGTGTTTTGGGGAAAGATCGGCTAATTGTACCCAGAGGCTGTCCTTCACTTTCATTTTTAAGCCGACATTGATTTGCAGCACCTGGCTCTTTAGTCTTTTGTCCAACTTTTCCCAAGATTCCGCTGCGGCAACCGGCATCAGCACTTGCGGCAAAAGCAGCGAGCTGAGTATTGCCGCTAATGCCAAATTTCTGAAAAAAGCTGACTTCTGCGCTTTCATTTTAGCTGCCCTCAAAGCCTATTTCAATTTCGAAGGTGCGGCGCCAAGGGAAGGACAGTCTTACTGCCGGTTCGATTGAAACCGCCTGACTGATAGACTTGATAAAGGGGGAAATTTGTTCCGCCAGTCTCTGGGTGGAGGGGTCTCCATCGAGTTTTTTTCGCACTCTGGCTTGATAGGCCCAGTCATCGAGAAAGCGGGTAAAGAGACATTGTTTTTGGTGTTCGGTCAGCTTGGGGGCTGAGGGGCTGGGTTCGTGGTTTTCATTTTCTCTGTAGAACCAGTAGGCTACCGCTAGAGCCAGGGCTGAGCCCATGGTATTGCCGGTGGTGTTCCAGCCGGCATATGATTTTACTTTTGCCATTAAGTCTGGTGCTTTGAGAAGTTCTTCTACAAGCAGTGGGTCGCCGCCGTTGGCGTAGGCGACATCGGCTAATATACAGTCGCTTTCAGCGTCTCTCAGTTCTGCCAGAGTGGCATCAACTGCCGCTCTGGTATCAAGCTGACTGAGATCGGGTAGCCCGGGCAAAGTAATGTGATCGCCTTGTCTTTCGCGGGGACCGTGCACGAGCAAGGTGAAGGCTGCCTTCTTTCCTGAGTTTTTATCGGCGTTGCCGAGTGTCTCGTTATCTTCTAAAACAAAGTCTACACCGCAGGCCTTTACTTGTGCTTTGACAGTGGCGCCGATTTCTTGACCTTCATAGCGACTAGCTATTGAGCGCGTTTCTTTCGGGCTGAAGCGCACCGAAAGTAGTGGTCGGCGCGTTGCTGTTTCGGTTTGTACGGCATAATCTATCAGTGCTCTCGAAATTAAGGTGCAAGCTACTTCGTCGGCTCCGGCGTAGGCTGTCACTCTTTCTTCCAGCTTGAGGGCGGCACATTCGGCTTCGAGTCTTTCTTTCTCTGAGACGTTTAAGCCCCAGGTGCCCGAGTCGTCTTGCGAGAACACCAGATAATCTAAAAATGGTGTGCCCTTAGAACGATCCATCGCCCTCAATATAAATTGATTGATTGTGAAATTGCGCAGGCGAGTGTCGAAGTAGTCTTTGCGAATGGCTTCGGGGATCTTTCTTTCTAATGATTCCAAAAGACCTGGTGTCAGTTTTTCTCTTTTGGCAAGGCGATGCAGGCAGCCCGACCATTCGAAGAGTTCGCGACCGTAGGTTTTCCAGTAGTCTTTTTCTTCGGTGTTGTCGTAGTTGTCTGAAATGCGCATTATTGAAGACTGCGCGTAAAATTTGATTTGTGGCTTGGCTGATTGTCCAAGCTGGCGCCATTTCTTGATGCGTTCCAGTCTTTCGCTTATGGTTTTTAGGTCTTCATCGGTGCGGCGTGATGTGATGAGACCGCCGTAGAGCAAGCTATCGAGGCAGAGAATGACTGCATCGGGCGTGTTTTTTTGAATTGTGTTTTCGCAAAAGTTTAGCAGTTCTTCTATTTGGGCCGGGCGCGTGAGCGAACCAAGCATGGCTCTGGGCGGAAGAATCGGCTCTACTCGGGCTGATTTCATGATCAGTTGCGGATAGGTATAGGTTACCGGTCGGTCGTCTAGTGGTACTAGCAAAATTCGCATGGGATTTCCTTTTCTATAATCAGCCTAGGGCTTGCCCGAGTCGAGGGTGGCGCCGCTGCCGATGTTTCGCTGAGATGGTGGAATAGCCGAGTCGGGTACTATCCTTACCCCTTTTTTCTTGGTCAGGTCTGCTGTTACCAGAATGCCGTTGTGTTTAGCGGTTACTTCCGATGAAACCACTTGTGCCAGTTCAACTGCTTCGGGATGGCCGTCAGGCCAGACTGCCGCTTCAAAAAATAGACTTTGACCAATAAGGTCACCTTCCACCGGCGCGAAATACTTAAGATAGAGCACGCCGCTATCAGGAACTTGCCCGAGGGCCACGACTTTGCGGTCGGGACCGAGTCGCAGCACGTGGCCATATATAGGTTTGGCGCCGCTGTCGCGGTCAGCCATGGCTACCGCCGCCCACATACCGGGTTTAGCTTTGACTGTGAACTGGGTGGGTTTGCCAAGTACCAGGCGCCCCGGTAAGTAAAGTCTCGAAACTAAGAGGCGGTCGCCCAGGCTGGCTAATTTGAATCGGCTGCTCGGACCGCCTGAATTTAAGGTAAGGGCGCTTAGTTCTCCTGCCTTCTTTTGCCCACCTAGTTCTTCGCCTTTGGCGGTGAACGGGGTGGTTACCTTCTTTAGTAAGGCGGCAAGAGCGGCCTGGTTATCTTGGTATTCTTTCTCTAAAGCCTGGTTTTCTAATTCTTCGGCTGTCGGCTCTTTTTCCTTTTTCTCTTTGCGAGCCTTTGTCTTGCCTTCTGCTTGGCTTTCTTCGCTGTTTGCCGACTGCTGCTCTGCAGCATTTTTATCTTCATTTTTTGACTTGTTCGACTTGCTCGGCTTACTTGCTTTGCTTGACTTGTCTGATTTCTCTGATTTCTCTGGATTGCTCTTTGACTTATCTGCCTTGGTTTCTGGCTTGGCAGTCGACTTAACCGGTTGAACGACTTCACCGGCAGCGGCTTCGCCAGGCAGTTCGCCCGCATCTTCGCCGCTAGCCAGTTTAGCCTTGGGTTGAGCGGCCTCGGCGAAATCAATAGAACCGAGCTGGATGCAAAGAGTTAAGGCGAGGACGCCGATGATTTTGATGCCGGTATGGCTGTACCGCGCGCCTTGTTTAATCTTTCCCGAAAGCTCTCTCATGGTTTTTCATAGTAGCATCAAGAGGTCTGTTTAAGTAGAATGGTGGTCAATAGCATTCTAAGTTATATGCTGGATTTCGGCTGCCTCAAGAGGGCGGATCAATTTTCGAAATTAGAAAAACAATCCAAGACTTCTTGCGGTCTTACGAAAGTCTGTTTCAGGCCTTTTGGGTGGCCCTTAGTTTGCATGTCGCGCTTTTCCCGATAATCTGGATGGCTGGTTGGGCTTTACCCTGGCCTAAGTCGCCTGTTTTTACCACGGTGGTGGAGTATGACTTGAGGCGCTGGCCTAAAGTTGCAAAACCAAAGCGCATATTTGAACTCATGAGCGAGCCTGACAAATAAACAGGCAAGATGAAATCTTTGCGATTTGACTTGCATCGCTTTGATCGATTGTATATGTTTTGCTTATTCGCCCGGCTTTGTCTTTATAGCGCCTGGTTATCTCGTCTTGCCTGCGAGAGATAGAAAGGGCAAACTAGAAACGGAATTTTTCTCTGCGCAATTGTCTGAGAGTGGCTTGTTCTGGGGCTCTTCGCGCGATTGGGGGGGGCTGGATTTGCTGAGAGATGTTTCTTCTTGTGCCTTCCTTCTTCCATGTTACGATTGCAGAAGAAGCTAGAACAGCAGTATTTGAAGAGTATATCCGTTTCGTATGTCTATTGAGATTTGCGCATATCGGGTGTTTGTTCTTCGGTCTGGTTTTTTATTTGTCGATTCAGCAATTGGTTTTGAGTGTTTGATTGTGGCAGGGGTGAGATGACGCAGAATTCCGAGAAAGCCTCAAAGATTTGGATGTTTCCGCCTGGTGAGCCGCCGTCTGACGACCTGCTGGCAGCTTGCGGCGGCTCTAAGGTTTTGGCTGGAATTCTCTTGCGTCGCGGTATCGATTCGGTCGAGTCTTGCCGGGCCTATCTAGATGAGTCAACTTACAAGCCCAGCCACTTTTCTGAGTTACCCAATGCTCAAAAGGCTATCGAGCGCTTAGCCAAGGCTATAGAAAGCAAAGAGAAAGTCACCGTATATGGTGACTATGATGTGGATGGTATCACCGGCACCAGTGTCTTGCTTTCTGTCTTGCGCCAGCTTGGTGCTAATGTCGACTTCTATATTCCCAATCGGCTAACTGAGGGCTACGGTCTCAATCTAAAGGCTGTCAGTGTTTTGGCCAGTAAGCATCGCACCAAGCTTATAGTCACCTGTGACTGCGGCGTTTCGAATTTTTCAGAGATCAACCTGGCTAAATCTTTGGGTGTAGACTCTCTCGTTTTAGACCACCACACCATGCCCGAGATGTTGCCGCCGGCTGTGGCTGTTGTGCATCCAAAGCTGCTTGGCGAAGAGCATCCTCTCTATAATTTGCCTGGTGTCGGCGTGGCTTACAAAGTCTGCGAAGGTCTTTTGCATCATTTTGGTCGCGGCGAAGAGTCTGACAAGTTGCTTGATTTTGTCACCTTGGGAATGATCGCCGACCTAGTGCCGCTTGTAAAAGAGAATCGCTATCTGGTCAAAGTTGGTTTACCCAAGCTGGTTAAGTCTGAAAGAATTGGCTTGCAGGCTCTTTTGCAGCAAGTGGGCGGTAAGGAAGATACCGATCTGGTTGGTTTCGGCTTGGCTCCGCGCATCAACGCTGTGGGAAGGCTGTCGGATGCGGCCTCTGCCGTTGAGCTAATGACCACCGAAGACCCGCAGCGGGCGCAAGAGTTAGCCCAGCAGTTGGCCCGCGAGAATGCGCGCCGGCAAGAACTTTGCGAACGCATCTTTGCCGAGGCCGATCGAAGAGTGATGACCACCTGCGATCTCGACCAAGACAAGGGCATTTGCATTTATGATGAGACCTGGCACCACGGCGTAGTCGGCATCGTTGCTTCCCGCTTGGTGGAAAAGTTTCAGCGCCCGGTCTTTATAGGGCAGCTCGATAAAGAAGAAGGTCTGGTGCGTGGTTCGGCTAGAGGCGTGGAGCAAATCGACCTCTATGAGGTGCTCAAAGACAATGAGGCGCTCTTGAATAAATGGGGCGGACATAAGATGGCAGCCGGCTTTAGTTTTGCTGTTGAGAAAGCGGAAGTGGCGGCGCGCTCTATAGTCAATACTTGCAATCGTATGATTGGTACCAAGAGTCTGCGCGGGCGGGTGGAAATTGATGCGGTGGTGAACGCTTCAGAAATGGATCTCGGCATCGTTTCTGAGCTGAATCGTATGGCGCCTTTCGGCATGAACAACAGAAAGCCGGTCTTGGTAATTGAAGAGTTGAAAGTCAGTTCGGTTAGACCGCTTGGTAAAGAAGGCAAACATAGCCGCATGATTTTTGCCGCCGGGGACAGCCAGTTTGAATGCGTCATGTGGAATTCCCGCGGACGCACCCCGAGCGAGGGAGAGACTGTAGATTTGGCTTTCAATGCCGAAATCAATAGTTATGGCGGGCGAGATAGGTTGCAGCTGATGATGGTCGACTGGCGTCGGCACGGTGCTGCGCCTGTGGTTGACGAGCCCGAGAAAGTCAACGAGGTGCAAAATACCGCTGCCGGCAAGGCTGTCGACAACGTCAAGCGCGCCGGCATTTCGCCGGCTCCTGCTGCAGCAGTTGATGGAATTGACTCGCAAGATATTGATGAACTGACCAAGAGCGCCAACTTAATCAAGAGTCAGTCACTTGTCAGGCTAACTTTTAAAGATTTGAGGGCTTATGCAGGAAGGGCCGATGTCATCGCCAAGGCGGTCGGCAAGCTAAGCGGTGTCTTTCTCTTTGGCGAAGAAGCCACAAAGATTGCCGCCCCCGACCTCAAGAAATTTGAGTTTCAAGACCGCACCCAGCTAAAGTCGGCTGAGCATTTGCTTGTCTGGCAATATCCGCCTTCTCTCAAGAATTTTCAAGACCTGCTCTTTGCCACCAGAGCTAAAACTGTTTATCTGGTAGGTGAACGCGAAGATGACCTGGAGCCTCAAGATCCTGCTCAGTTTATGAAGCAGCTTTTGGGCCTGATTCGTTTTGCCGTCAACCAGCGCGATGGTCAAGTGGAAGGCGACAAACTGGCTGCCCTTTTAGGCGCCACCAAGATGTCAGTGGCTTTGGCGCTGGCTGCTCTCAAGCGGGTGCATTGGATCGATTGGTTTACCGAGAACGGCATTATCTATTTAGATCTGCTTGGCTCCCCTGTGGCCTCAGTTGAAGAGACTCCCGAGTACAAGCAACTGCTTGCTTCTTTGGCTCAGACCGATAAGTTCCGTAAGTGGTGCTCGCAATGCAGCATGAAAGAGCTACAATTAGCTCTCATACCCAACCAGATTGGGCTAAGCGGCGAGCCGGAAGTTCTGGGCGCCGAGGCTGAAAAGCTGAAAGGCTCACCGTCTATCACTATTGATGAGCGGTGATGGAAAAACAAGGAAGTAAAGAGATGACTGCTAAAACTGAGAATGCCAAGGTGACTCTGCCCCTCACACCAGAGCGCCAGGACTGGCTTAAGTCGACCATTAGAGACATTCCCGATTTTCCCAAACCGGGCATTATCTTTAAAGATCTCACCACTTTGATGAAGAATGCCGA
>JAIETF010000046.1 GCA_019745415.1 Candidatus Obscuribacterales bacterium
CAATATCGTGCTCGATGTGCCGGTAGATGAATGTGTGCGACGCAATGCGTTGCGCGCCAGGCAAGTGCCTGAGGCGGTTATTCGTCAGCATGCAGAGGCACTCAAAGCCGGCTTTCCCAGCCAGGCGGAGGGGCGTCTTTTGGTTCTGGCGAATGCCCAGTGTCAGGGCAGTGAATCGGTCAATCGCAATCGATTCGTGGTGAAGCGCTCACGTGCGCCTTTGATTGCTCGCGTGTAGGCCTCCGCTTTGGCGGCGGCTGGCAGCAGCTGATTTTGTTTCATTCAGACGAAACTAACAGAGAGGGCGAAGTGGTTCGACGCTTGTCGCCGGAGCCTTTCGCTAAGGTTATATGACAAAAGTTCTGGTCCTGAGCAGCTCGCAGGAGCCGCTCAATATATGTGACTGGAGACGAGCCCTCTCGCTTATCACTGCCGGCAAGGCCACCGTGCTCGAGAGCTATGAAGCCAAGGCACATGGTTCGGATCAGCGTGCTGCAGTGATAATGCTCAAGCGCCCGCATCCTCTTGCCGGATTGTATGCCGGATTGGACAAGCGCCAGCCGCCGAGATTGGCTCCTTCTCGCAGAAACATCTTGCACCGTGACGGCTACGCTTGCCGTTACTGTAAAGCTCACGGTCCTGCGGTGACTCTCACCCTCGACCATGTCACCCCTCGCTGTCAGGGCGGCAAGAATAGCTGGGAAAACCTGGTGACTGCTTGCTCGCGCTGCAACAACAAAAAGGGCGGTCGCAACCTGGAGGAATCCGGTATGTCGCTCACGCCTGTCCCTCACTATCCCACCAATGTCGCAGCTTTTAGGGCTTCAATGTTCCGAAAGCTGGGCATGAGTCATCCCTCCTGGGAGAAATATCTTCCCTAGACAACCTGGACTCCAAAGGAGAAAACCATGAGTTGCAAATGCTCACCCAACTGTGCGGTGACCGGCTCCGTGCTTGTCACTGTCAATGCGGCTTCGGTCGCAGATGCGGAAGCTCTGGCCAAGAGCCTTCCCAACTTCACCTATGACGATCCGCCCGGTGCTTTCGATATCGGCGGTGGTCAGTACATGTTCAGCGGACATGCCTCGGCGCCCCTGAGTCATGGCTCGATCGTTTCGGTCTGCCCCAACGGCCAGGCACATGCCATCGGTACGGGGACGGTCTGATTCGCCAGAGCGAACACCGATAGAACGGAGGGGAGCTAGCAGTAGCTCTCCTTCGTTCTCTATTTTTGCGGGAAATACTATAAGATGTCGTGAATAGCGATGCAAATCAAAATTTGTCGTGGGCTGGCTTGGTCTGCTAGGCTCCTCAGCCTATTGTGAAGACGATTTCGCGATTCATAGTCTTGAGCTTGCGCTTTTCCAGTGCCGAGTAAAAGTTGGTGTTTTGCAGTTTCTTATGACCAAGATAGGTCTGAATTTGCCCTTCGCCAAGACCCTGCGCCACTAGGGCAAAGCCCCGACCGTGTCTAAGCATATGGGCATGGGTGCTGAATTTCAGTCCGGCTTCCTGCCCAGCTCTGGCGACAATTTTGTGCACGGCATTGACAGATAGCGGTCCTAGTCTTTCCGAGCAAAAAACAAATTCACTTTGGGGATACTCTTTGCGCAAGCGGCTCAAGGCCTGGGTTTCGTCTTCTGAGAGAGGATGCTCCCCGGCGATGCCATTCTTTAGACGGTTGATTTTGATCCTGCCCTTGCCTCTGCCTATCGTCAGGTCTTTCCAGCTCAGGGCGGCCGCTTCCGAGACTCTGAGAGCGTGCTTGTAGGTCATAAAAATCAGAAGCGCATCTCGAAAACCATGCCGCCCTATGCTTGCTGCTGCCTTTACCAGAGCTTCTACTTCGGCTGGTGTGAGATACTCGCGCTCTCTCTTGTCTTTGTTATAGGTTTTAGGTGGTGGATTACCTTGGCTCATCTAGCATTTCTCTGGGCTGATTTTCTTTGTCTTGACTTTACCATAAAAGGGCGAGAAAAGAAAACTGGTTGGAAAGCTCCAGAGAAGATAGAAGTCATAGTTCACTTTTTTAGCAAGGCTTTTAGCGTTGAGGCGATAAGAGGCGCAAGTCAGCCAAAGCTAGACTTGCGCCTCTATTTTTGCCCCGATCTTTTTTTTGATCTTCACTAGATGGCACCGGCTCGGTAAAGCAGGTGTCTGACGGCCTGATGGTGTGCTTCCCAGGCTCTTGGTCCATAACCGCCTGCAAAGAGCATTACCAGTGGTATCTCGCGTTCCACGAAGGTATCGATGATTGTCTCATCGCGTTCCTTCATGGTGGCAAGGGGTAAGCTGAAGCCTTCGCCTGGATTGAGCTGTCCGTATTCGTAAGCATCAGCGCCCTGTACGAAGATGACTAGGTCGGGCTTGAAAGCGGCTAGAGCCTTGGCGATGGCTTGACGCAACCCCTCCATATAGGCTTGCGGAGTGATGTCCTTTTTCACGGCCAGGTCGAGTCGGCTCTTTTCTTTGTGAAAAGGCCAGCCCTCTTTGCTGTGTACATCAAGGGTGAAGACCGAATTGTCGCCATCGAAAATCTTACTGGTGCCATTGCCTTGGTGAAAGTCGGTGTCGATGATGAGCACTTGTTTCGCTTTGCCGCAGTTTTGCAGAACTCTCACCGTCACGGCGATATCGTTGAGCAGGCAGAAGCCGTCACCATGGTCGGCATAGGCATGATGAAAGCCCGCGCCGAGATTGGCGCCTAGCCCATTTTTCAGGGCAAGTTGGGCAGCTGCCAGCGAGCCTCCGCTTTTGAGGCGATATTCGCGGTAAAGTCGGCGCAGGAGTTTGCGATTTTCGGCGTTATCCTCAAGCGCTTTCGTTCCGAAAATCTTGGCCCAGGCTGCCGGCTTGAAAAGACTGCGCAGATAATCTTGGCTATGCACCAGGGCCAGCTCTTTGAACCTGAGCGGTTTGGGTTTTACCACCCAGCCCTTGCTGCCATCCCCGAACTCTCGATTGAGTTCAGTGAGCACTTTGGCGCCTCGGTCTTGAGCGAATGCAACTTTCGTACCTAGCTTTTGCAGGTCGGATACATAGGCGGAATCGAAGACGAGAACATGTTTCCCGGCCATGACGTTCCTCATTGTTTGTTATTGTTGCTGTCCCTGCAGGCCTTCTTTTGAGGGCTTACGCTCTCTCTTTGAAGACTTGAATTGAGGACTAGATAAAAAAGAAGCTCTCTGTCACCAGATAGAAAAATAAAGTTGTGACTGCAGCCTACTAAATGCCCGGCGGCCAGTTGAAGGGTCGGTTAGCAGTTACTTTAACGTCCTAGGCTTCGAACTTGGCCTAGCTCGTACATCATGAAAACTATTGACTGTCTCTGCTGAGGAAATGCAGGGCCGAGCCAGCCAGTAAAGCCGCTCCTGTTTTTAGGCAAGCTTCGTCTATATCAAATCTAGGTGTATGCAGGTTCCTAGTATCCCCTTCAATCTGGGCACCAAGTACAGCAAAACAGGCCTTGGTTTTCTGGCAATAAAAGCTGAAGTCTTCTGAGCCAAGCTGAAGAGTTGGTTCGATAATATTTTCTTTCCCAACCAGTACAGTGGCTGTCTGACGTACAGCATCAGTCATAAGGGCATCGTTAATGAGGGGTGGATTTTCGTTCTTGTAGAACAGTTGATAGTCGCCTCCCAGGGCTCTGACAATTGCCAGCGCTCTTTCCAGTTCGCTGCGGATAAGCTCATGCAGAGCGGGTTCAAAATATCTAGCGGTGCCGGTAATTTCCACTGCTTCGGCAATTATATTGGGCGCGTAAGTGGTGGAACGTATGCCTCCAAGAGTAAGAACACAGGGGCTGAGAGCCGATTTGCGCCTCGAGATTATTGTTTGTATTGCCTGCACTGCTTGCGCGGCCAGGACGATGGCGTCAATGCCATCTTCAGGATAGGCACCGTGCCCACCTTTGCCTAGAATCTTGATTTCGAATGTATCGCAGGCGGCCAACAAAGCGCCTTCTTTTAAGCCGATCATGCCCAAGGGCAGGTTGGGAAAAACATGCAGGCCCACAAGGGCTTCAACGCCCTCCAGAGCACCGTCTTCCATCATTAGTGAAGCTCCGCTTTTGCCATCGGCATTGGTGCTTTCTTCGGCTGGTTGAAAGAGAAAACGTATTTGTTTGCCAAAGTCGGGCAGAAGTCCATCTTTATTGAGATCGGCGAGAATCATGGCGGCGCCCAGGGCGCAAGCGGTGTGGGCATCGTGTCCGCAGGCGTGCATGACGCCTGAATTGGTGGAACAGTAATCGTGCGGATTGTCCTCGGTAATGGGCAAGGCATCCATGTCGGCTCGTATGCCGACTTTTGACTTAATTGGTTTCTCTCGCTGGCTTGTCTCGGTCTGGCATTCTTGCTCGGCAAATTCCGCCGTCAGTCCGGTTTTCCCGATTCCTTCCTTGACTGCATAGCCTAGTCTTCTCATTTCACTAGCGACTAGAGCCATTGTTTTGTTTTCGCCAAAACTCAGTTCGGGGTTCTTGTGAATAGTACGCCTGAGCTCTCTCATGGCTGCAAAATGTTTCTCAGCTAGTTCCTTCAAGGGAAGCTTTTCTATCACGGGCTTTTCGCTTGATATTTTTTTGCTAGACATGCTTTTGCTAGTAATTCTTTCGCTCAATAGCTTAGTTCTGATGCACCATAATTCTAGCAGTATCAATATTGACATTATTGAGTTAAGTGGTATCGAGCCTGGTCTTGACAACTTGGAGCAAAAAAAGAGAGAGAGGAGATTATTCCCCTCTCTCTTTGGTAGTGGCTGATCTTCAAGCCTGAGCAAATGAGCTTAGCTCAAATCCCAAGCTTCGAGTCCAGATTGATCAGGACTCGAGCCCGAGTAGTCTGGTCCATTGCCCTGAAGGTTCTTGCCAGCAGATCTACCATTTGTGAGGTGGGGCAGCTGGGTAGGAGGCGGGCGATTTCATCAGCTTCTCGTTCGGCGTGACCGACCAGGGCGAGCGCAGGCGCCGTTGCGTTTTTGATTTGGCGCAACTCGACAATCTCGCCCCTGAGAATATTCAGATTGACCTGAACTGTCTCAGTGAGGTCGTAATCTTCGGCCGGTGCGGCAGAAGACAGATTGGCACGGCGCTGCTTGATGAAAAGCACCACTGACACCAAGAGCAGGGTCAGCAGCGTCAAGAGCACCATGGCCAGTGGCATGGTATTGGCGGTATCCATTTGAGATTCTCTCGATTTGTCCGCCGCAAGAAATTTAGTTGCGGGGAGCGTCGGTATCGTTCTTGTCTTCTTTCTTCGACTGCTGGTTCTGGTCGCGCTTGTCCTCGGAGCGAGGCTGATTGGCCAGGTCTTTCAAGCCGTCGAAGATTCCGGCGACTGCGTAACAGAAATACCAGAAGAAGAAGTAACCGATGACGGTGTTCAGCAAGGCCTGTCCGATTGAAACACCATCGGTGATGGTGCTCAGCACGTTGAAGGCGAAAGAGAAGAGGGTGAAGTAAAGCGCGAAGAGGGCTGAGCCGAGAATGCGGCCGCTCTTGTCTTTCTTCGGTTCGGGTTTGTTTTCCATAGCTACCTCGATTCACATGGTCGGAAGCCTCGCGGCTGTATGCCATGCGATTGCCTGGTGCAAAGGCATTGGTTGGAGTGGTGCACTGTGGTGGCGCACTGTTAAGGTCTGTCTCTGTTCTATTCCGATCGCAACTCAATCCATCAAGCATCACGCTCAGGTGCGTGACGGCTATGGGCATATGCTGGCGGTTGCAGGTTTTAAGAAAGTGTTTTTAGCTCAGAACTTGAATCAGAAAACAGAAATAAGTGACTAAAAGGTAATTGAGACAAGTGTCTCTGGCAATGGATAGAAGGCGGACTAGGGTCTCGTTGTGTTAATTGCCGCTCATGTATCTGGATTTGGAACCTATTTGCCAAAACCAAGTTCTCTTTGCCTCTGGCGCGGTTCGCGCAGGTGTTTGGAGTGCTTGGTTGTCATGGGTTAAATGAGCTTTGGAGAGTTTTCTTTCCTCGTTCTGATTTGGGAACAAGGGGAGATTCTAGGCGTCAAATTAGCTGCTCGCTGCCGGTGTCGGAAGTTCCCCTCCGACTCCAAGGCGAGCGGACTAATACCAGGGATGGTGACTGTAAATTATCTGACTGTTGCATTTGGCACCACTAGTGATATTATTCCTTGCATCAAAAGAGTTGCCTTATTGGCTGTATGTGTTATTCTCTCCATAGAGTTGGAGGCTTCGCTAGAAGGAGCGATTTAATGAAACGATTTACGTTGAACAGTATCGTCGCTGGTGCCCTGGCTTCAAGCCTGGTCGCGATGAGCGCAATGCTGCCCGCGTTTGCCCAGACCTATAACGGTCAGACCTTGCAAGGTCGAGTAACTTATGTACCAGTTGGCACCAATCTTGATGCCACGCTAACAAGCCCGATTGACAGCGGTGTGGCTAAGCCCGGCGATGTTTTCAACGCTAGGCTCTATTCGCCCCTCTATCTTGGTTCTGACCTGGTTCTGCCGGCCAATACCAATTTAGAAGGCGCGGTTATATCTGCTGATAAGAGTGGTCTCGGTGGTAAGAACGGAGCAATGAGTTTGCATCTTACTTCTGCCGTGACACCGGACGGCATTAGATACCCTCTTTCGGCTATTGTTACTGCTCAGCAGCCCAATGCTAAAGTGGCTCAAGATGCCCAAGGCAATCTTAAGGGTCGCAGCACTAAGGCGGCTGTTACTTCTGGAGTGGCTCGCACGGCTGCCTGGACAGCCGGTGGTACGCTCCTCGGTATCATCTTCGCCCCCATCGTCGCTGGCTCCGTTGGAGCTGGAGCGGTGGCCGGTGTAGCCACTGGTGGAGCTGTTGGTCTTGGCAGCAACCTGTGGCGCAAAGGTAAGGATGTGAAAATCCCCAGCGGTACAAGACTGCAGTTCGCTCTTGACCAACCGATGTCGCTATCGGCCAATGTCTCGAGCAACGGCACCTATCACTAAAAGCTCTTAGAGCGCTTTGCTAATCGGGACCGTCCTCATGGGCGGTCCCGGTTTTTTTAATCTAGATCTTGGGTAAAAAGATATCAGGTATGTATATAAGCACCTGGCAACCCTTCCATGGTTCTAATCAGTGGCAGACAGAGTCGAGAAAGATAGCGATAAAAAGTCTGAGACTACTTTCGTCAATTATGACGGCTGGCTTCTGCCTGAAATCAAACCGGCTGAGAAGAAGAAGCTGGACGAAGTCGCCCATACCACTCTCGGCAGAGTGATTGATTTTGGCTGGACTGGCCTGGCTGGGGAAGCCAAGACCATTGAAGACAAAGCTAATAGGGCTCGTAAGTCTGATCAGTATGCCGAGATTGCCGCAGATACCATTGCCGCCATTCCTCGGGTGGGAACTATAACCGGTGGTTTGACCCGAGGAGTACTGCTCTCTGACTTGTCGGGTGATAAGTCGGCACCAGGTACAGCCTTCAAGTTTGTCTCCGATTTCGGCCAGGGAGCGGCGCTCAATCGGGTCGGAAAGTATTCAGCCGGGGCTTTCTCAAAGGCGGCCGCTCTAGATGGCACTATTCCTCTGGCTACCGAGTTGAGAACACACCTGGTCACTGGTATGGCCTTTGGCGGGGTTAAGACTGCCTTCAATCCAGCCACCTACAAAGACGCCCAAGGTAATTTTTCAAGTCTGGCAGCCGCTCAAAATTTTGGTTTGGGCATTGGAGTCGGCGGGGCACTCAGTGTGCCTTCCGGTTTCATCGGTCTGAGAGCCGGTCGCATGGCAGCCAACTTCACCGGCGGTAGTGCTGCTGAAAGCAGCGCCTTGCGTTCGGTAGTGCGCAATACCGTATCTGGTGCGACTGGCGGCGGAGCAAGTGGCATGGTCTTCGGGGGGGTTGAGGCGGCCAGAGAGAAATTGGATGCGGCCCATATTGCTAGAGGCGCTCTGGAGGGTACTCTTATCGGTATCACCACCGGTGCTGTCATGGGCGGTGCGGAGAGATTTAAGGGACCGATTCGTCCAGCTCAAGCCGGCGACGAATTAACCTCTCGGCATCTAGAGATGGCTGCCACATCAGAGAATGTTGCCCCGACGTCAATTCGGGATAAGACCGTCAAAACCGATCAACCGCCGACCTGGAGAAACAGAGTGGTGGTGGATGACACCAATCTCGATCTCTTGACCTATTTGCCTAGAGAGCGTGCGATTATTTCTGAGACCAAAGGAAAAGTGACCCGGGTTGGCAGTGAAAAGCAGTTCGATTTTGTAGAGAAGCCGGACTTTCCCGACTACGATGCCTTAAGAAAGAACGTCATTCCAAATAGGTCAAGAGAAGAACAGATTCACGAATTTTTCAAGCTTTTACAGCCGGCTGAGAGACCTTATGCTGTTTTTCAAGTGAAAGGCAAAGAAACTCGCATACTGATACCTGAGGAGTACGCCGCGCAATTGAATGAAGTGAGAGGGCTTAGACAGGCGGCGGAAGAGCCCTTGGCTTACGCCAAATTGCCTGCCTCCGCCAAAGACCAAGTTGACTCTTTCTTAGCCCAGGGTGACCGCAAAAGTGCCCTTGAACTTATGCCTGGTGCCGATGTCAAAGCGGTGGAGTCAATGTTGAAAGCTAGAGCCGATCTCGCTGCTCACCCGTTGAAAGATCGGGTCTTGCCTGAAGACATGATTGAGTTTCTCGAAAAGATGCCCCACAGTAATTTGGTGAAAGAGGTGTATCTTCAAGACAAGCCCGATCCAGTGGATAAGCTGAGAGCGGCACAGTATGAAAATCCTGATTTTAGGTCGGCCGCAACTGTTGGTAGAGACGGTAAGATGACCATTAATCCGGGTGATTCATTCTATGGTTTCTGGGAAACCAATGGACATGAGCTTTCTCACCTGTATAAATGGAATTTCCCTTTGCATAGCAAGCTGTTTGATAAGGCACATGCGCTTGATTTGAGCGAGTTGAACGTTAATCATAAAGCCAGCAGACTCTCGAGAACAGCTGATCCAGATGCCCCTTTTGTTGAGGAAGAGGGTATCTTCCATCTCTCTGAGCATGCCTCCCGCAACCTCGATGAGGCATGGGCTGTGCCTATGGGTAACGGCATTATGAGCCCCGATGTCTCTCAGATGGCTATATTTGCCCAGGGTGCGCCGGTGCGCTCCAGAGTCTTAGCTTCTGCGATGGAGCACATAGTCAATTCTTCCGGGCTGTCCCTTAAGCCGGATACTTTTGCCGGTAACCTCTTGCAGCGGGCTCGTTACATGGCGGCGAGCAGTTCTGAGGCGGCAAACAGGGTTTTGGTTGAAAGAGCATTGACCGGCACTACCCAGCAAAAGTTTGATTCCCTGGAGCTATTGTCGCATTTTGGCACCCAGGCTGGTTTCGACAAAATAAAACAATTGGCTCTTGCTCCGAGCAGCGCTGCTGAGGTAATGCCCAGAGGCGAAGCCGCCGCGTCTGTTCCGGCTAGGCAAAAGACCCTTCAGCAGGCTGCCTTCGAAGCCATGGTTGGCATGTCTGGGCGAAACAAAGACGGACAGTTGGTTTTCGCCCTTGAGCAAGGTTTGGCGCACCCAGAATTGAGAGCCACCGCTCACGACTTTGTGCAGCGCCAGCGCGATGCCAGAGCGCCGTTTTATGCGAGAATCTTGCGCTTTGACGGCACTGCCGCCGAGGTGCCCGAAATGACCCGTATACTTGGCACTATCGGGCGCGGGGACAAAACCGGTGCTGAAATGGCTTTTGGTCAGATGATGAAGGCCCTGGAAAGCAATAAGGTGATGCAGATAGAAACATCTGAAAAGCTGATGAGGCAGTCGCCTGAGCTTAGAGGGAAGGTGCTTTCTCATCTCGATTCGATGGTAAGAGCCGGCCTGAATCCCTCGCAGCAAGATGCTCTAATGCAGTCGCTGGGCAGGCTCTCAACTGCTCTGGGTCAGCAAGACAGGCAAAGCATAGATGCCTTAGCCGATAAAGCTCGCAATTATGCCCTATTGGGCAGAAGCGAGCGAAACATGTCGCCTTCTGCAAAAGAGTCTTTTGAGCGGCAGGAGGCTTTGGCTAATCTTGCCAAAGCCAAAGATCAAGCGGCGATACAGCCTTTGCTTGAGCTGGCGGTGACAGGCAGTCCTCAGCAGTCCCAGTTTGCCTATGAGGCTTTGACTAATTACAGCCCCAATATGGTCAAGCACTTTGGGCGCCTAATGAAAAATCGTTATGCCGACGATCGGGTAGCCTCTAGAAGGCTTTCAGAAATAGTAGAAGGGCGCTTCAGACCTGGTATAACTTTTAATGACGGCATCGCCTCAGGCGAGTGAAAGCTTGGTTCTAAAGGGAGGTAATACTCTTGGAGCGCGCAATATTTGCTCTTGGTTGCTTTTGGAAGCCTCAGTTTCTTTACAGTCAGCTGCCCGGCGTGGTGAAGACGGCAGTTGGATATTGTGGTGGGAATGTTGATAATCCACACTATAGGCAGGTTTGTACTGATACGACCGGGCATGCTGAAGCAGTCCTGGTTGAATACGAGGAAGACAAGGTCAGCTATGAAGAGCTGGTCAAGCATTTCTTTTCATGGCATGACCCCACTACTCTTAACCGCCAGGGACCAGATCGTGGCAGTCAGTACCGTTCGGCTATCTTTTATCTTGATGAAGGGCAAAAGCTAATCGCCGAGGCAGCTAAAGAAAGAGCCTCACAAGAGGGGGCCTTCAAAGGTCGGCTTATAGTCACCGAGATTGTGCCGGCTGCCACTTTCTGGACCGCCGAAGAATACCATCAAGACTATTACAAAAAACACGGAGCAGTCTGCTCTTAAAGCAAGCTTGCTTAGACCGGGTGAAACATCTCGAACAATTTCTCTTTTGAGAATTTTAGTCTCACCGGTCTGCCGTGAGGACAAGTGTCGTTTCTTTCGGTATCAAGCCATTCTGAGACGAGTTTGAATATGCTTGCTTGTGATAGCGGCATACCGTTTTTGATAGCGCTTTGGCAGGCGATAGACTTTGTCGCTTCTAGGTCGAAATGGGCGGCATCGACTTCCAGCAGGTCATCGAGCATCTTTTGAATCACGGGCCTGTAGTTGACGCCGGCTAGCTGAAGCGGTAGCCGGCTTACTTCCCAATCTTTTGTCGCTTGGTTTTGAGCAAAAGCGAAACCAAGACCTGCCAGAGCTTCTTGTGATTGTTTCAAAATCTCGGCTTGTTCCAGCGATAGTTTTAGAGGAATGGACGTGAACAGTTCTTGCGTAAATTCATTCAGTCGCCCAGGGGTTTGTTGCATGGCCAGCAATCTTTCATAAAGGGTTCTTTCGTGGGCGATGTGCTGCTCTACGATTTCCAGACCTTCCGGGGTTTCAAAAAAGATATAGGTGTTGTGCAAGTAGCCGCAAAGGCGCCAACCAAGTGGTAAATCATGAGTTCTTTGGTTGTGGTCGAAGGGTTGGTATAGATCGCCTGCTTGTGGAAGAGTATCGGGATCTTCTGCACTAATAAGCTGCGCGCTTTCGATTGAGTTTTCCTTATGAGCCGGCTCGAAACGAGTAGGCTCGAAACGGGTAGCTACCACGTCTAAGGAAACCTCTTCTCTTTCTTGCGGCGCGAAAGCCAGTCTATCTTTGAAGTCTATTTGGCTCACTCTCAAAGCGGTATCGCGTCGAGGAGGTGTGGGTCTATCTTCTACTATTCTTGCAATTTCCCGCTCAGGAAGATCTTGGCTTGGGGTAAAGCTCTCTTCCACAACCATGTCTCTTCTGGCGGCGTGATAGGCTGCTGCTTCTTGCATGCTGTTCTCGCGCAGAGTTCTGGACAAAGCGCGCTGTATGTTGATATAGATTTCGTTGCCGCTCTGATATTTGAGCTCTTTTTTGGTGGGATGAATATTGACGTCGATAACACTGGGGTCAAGCTCAAGCTTGAGCACTGCAAGTGGATAGCGCCCCCTGGGGATGAGGTCGGAATAAACATAATCTAGGGCTTTCAATGTAAGGGGGCAGCGCACGGTGCGACCGTTTACTATTGTGAGAATGCCTTTTCTGTCGCCTCTGAAATGTAAGGGGCGAGCTATAAGCCCGACCAATTTCAAGCTACCCTTTGTTTGAGAGCCGGTTGAGATGATCTCGCTGGCATGTTCTACTGGTACCAGGGTTTCTTTACCGGTTAAGAAGCCGGACTGAATGACCGCCTCTTGCAGGTTGCCACTGCCAGTGGTGCGCATTACCGTGTCTGAGTCGCGCAAAAGATTGAAAGCGACGTGGGGGTAGCTGATTGCTAGGCTCTGTACTGTTTCGTGAATGTGTCCAAATTCGGTGGCAGCTTTCTTCATGAACTTGAGACGGGCCGGTGTATTGTAAAAGAGTTCCCGAATTTCCATAATTGTGCCGGGGGCGCATCCTGCTTCTTGCGCTGTTATCTTGCCTTCGGCGCTTTCAACTTTTGAGCCGTGGGGTGCTTCTTGCGTGCGGGTATAGCAGGTGAATTTAGAAATTGAAGCGATAGATGGCAAAGCTTCGCCCCTGAAGCCTAGAGTGTTCAGGTTAAAGAGGTCTTCGGCGCTTTTTAGTTTAGATGTGGCATGTCTTTGAAAGGCAAGTATGGCGTCTTCCGGGTCCATTCCCGAGCCGTTGTCGGCAATGGTCAGATCTCTACAATCGGCTGAAACCGAGATTTCAATTGCGGTGGCGCCGGCGTCAATAGAGTTCTCGACTAATTCTTTAACCACCGATGCAGGTCTTTCGACCACTTCTCCGGCGGCGATTTGACTGGCTATATGGTCAGGCAATACAAAGACTTTAGGCATGCAGGCATCTTAACATTCACTCTGCCTATACAAGCCTTTTACCTTCTCTATAATTTTTTTACTGTGGGCGGTTTGGGCAGTCAAGGGCCGCTTCTCTTCTGAGAGCTATATAATGGGCGTTTCTATCCGTAGGGATGTACAGAGATGGACGATTCTGAACGCGCCTTAGAAGTGGATATATTGGCTGTCAGTCTCAGAACTGACAAAGATGCCGCTGGTGATTTGTTGGAGCATCTGGCCGGCAAATTGTCTCAGGCACTGCCTGAAGAGGTGCAGGTCAGTCGCGGTGGTTGGATGTTCTCTTCTAAGAAACCTGTGGAAGAGCTAAACATCAAGCTTGGTGAGGTGGGTTTTCAATTTAAGCGTGATAAACGTGGCGTCATTACTGCAATGCGTCAAAAAATTGTGCGTGGCGTGGTGCTCAAATCTGAGGAAGTTGCAGTTGAATCGCTCATTGATGAGCTGGCGGCGCAGCTTGCTAAAGTGGCTGAGAAAAATGCGCGCACCCGCGATGCGCTTACCAAGTTTGTTATAGGTTGAAGATATTGCCATTCTGGATTTTTAAAGAGAAAGACGATGACAAAGCGAAGCGAGAGGCTCAAGAAGCCAGCATCGCCGAGTTGAACAGCGGTAGATTGCCTTTGGGTGCCCAGCATAGGTTGAAAGCCCAAGCTGAAATGGGCTCTAAGTTCTTTTCCAGCAATCTCAGTGCTAAGGAATACTTGCTTGCCAAAGAAGCCGGCTATGAGCCGATTGGGCAGGTTATGGGCAGCGCCTTTATGAAAGTGGGTTGGCGAAATTACTGCCGAGGATACTTCAGCTCGACTGATGAGATCAAGCCGCTTACCGCCGCTCATCGCGATGCTCGCAATTTAGCAGTGAGCCGCCTCAGGCAAGAAGCTGAGATTTTGGGGGCGCATGGTGTCATTGGCGTCAAAGTCAACCAATCTAATTTTCGCTGGACTGAAGGTATCACCGAGTTTACGGCTATCGGCACCGCAGTGCGTATTCCCGGGGCCAGCTGGATTAAGCCTGGAACCAAGCCATTTACATCTACTTTGAGCGGGCAAGAATTTTGGCAATTATTTGAAGCCGGTTATTGGCCTACTGCTTTAGTCATGGGTAATTGCTCGTACTATATCAAGGGCGATAGAAATACTACACAAGCTCAGCTGGGATGGTTTGCCAGCCGGAACAATCAAGAGCTCACGGTTTTCAATGATGGCTTTGCCTTTGCCAGGCGAGAAGCCAATCAGAGGCTTTGGATTGATATCGGCGTGCATGGTGGCGACGGCGCCGTCGATATGGATGTTGAATATAAGCTGCAGCGCATAGAGTACGAAATCAACAATATTAGATACATCGATATGTTGGTCAATTTTTCTGCCATGGGCACCGCTGTAATAACGAGACCTGATGGGCAGAAGCGAATATCACACTCGCCTCTCATGTTTATTGATCTTTCTAAGCGTGCAGAGAAAGCCGTTGAATTTGAAGATCCCTTAGAGGACTTATCGTCCTATGAATAATGTCTTTTGTCCGCGTTGTACACGTTGTGAGTTTTGTAGGTTTTGTGCGTTTTGTACGTTTGGTACTTTTGTACAAATAGATCTAGAGGAGTAGAACATGCCTGATTCGAACCATGATGACTTGCCATCGCATGCCCATGAGCGGCTATCGCAGATGCGAGGCGAAGGCGGCAAACGCACACTCTTCACCTCAGATCTGTCGGTGAATGAATTTTTGCTTGTTAAAGAAGCAGGCTTTGAGCCGGTCGGCATGGTAGTTGGTTCTTCTATCTACCATATTGGTTTTCAGCAATCTCGCTGGACCAAGAATGAAGAAATGCAGGTGCTGACTCAGGCTATGTATCATGCAAGAGAGTTGGCGATGAGTCGTATGGAAGAAGAGGCTGATGAGTTGGGTGCAGATGGTGTAGTGGCTGTGCGCCTGAGGGTGAAGCATCTAGGCTGGGGCGAGAGCTTGGCAGAATTTGTCGCTATTGGTACTGCTGTCGTGGCAAATGATCGCAGCATAAATTGGCGCACCAATACCAATAAACCGTTTACTTCTGACCTTTCCGGGCAAGATTTTTGGACTCTTCTTAAGGCGGGCTACCGCCCTGTTGGCATGGTTATGGGCAACTGCGTTTATCACGTTGCTCACCAAACTTTTGGGCAGTGGTTCAAGAATATTGGTCAGAACGTTGAGATGACAAATTTCACCCAGGCTCTTTATGACGCAAGAGAACTTGCCATGGAGCGGATGCAGACTGAAGCAGTAAATCTGCATGCCGAGGGTATTGTAGGTGTTGATATACACGAAGGCAGCTATGCCTGGTCGGATCACATAATCGAGTTTTTCTCGGTCGGTACGGCAATTGTAGCAATGCGGGCGGACCATCATATTCCGGCTCCACAGCTGGTTTTGTCGGTTAATGATTGAGAATGAGAGAAAAACTGCAGTTTTTCTCTCAGAGTACTTGTATGAACTATTAGAATTGTGCAGAGAAGAGGAAAAGTTTTTCTTTTCTAGTGCCAAATGCAAAATTTAGCCTATACTAGAAACAGAATTTTTCCGACGTATCGACTTGCATAACCAGGCTGTATGCGAGGTTAACGGCAGTATAAGTTCAACTTTCAATTAGAAGAATTCTGAAGGTAGCTTACGCAAGTCTTGAGCTTTTTGCGCTTGTCGGCTTGCTTTTACTGCAAAATTCGAAGCGGAGGAAGTGCTTATGCCTAGCACCGTAGCGCTCGTGGCGGCCAGATTTGTCGAGTTGCCCTTGCTTGGATTGCTTGTAACTCGCGAGCTCTTGGACTGTGGCACCAGAACAGCGGTCGACAATGCTCTTTATCGTCTTGTCAAACTTGGCATTATCTCGCGTGTCGCAAGAGGTGTTTTTGTGCGATCCGACGCCCCACCCCAAGCATTTACTGCCGAAAAGATCGCTGAAGCCAAAGCAAAAGCTTTTTGTCGCAGTGTCCTGAAGCCGCATAGAGATAGCGAAAGTATGTACATAACCGATTCTTGCAGCACATCATTTGATTCTGTGCATGGAAGGATTGTGATGAAGAGAGTTTCGGCAAGAAAACTAAGGTTAGCCGGCACTAGCGAAGGAAGAGCGATGCTCGAGATCTGGATGTCGGGCAGGTGTGCGGTGAATGCGGCGCTGCTCAAGGCTTGTATAGGTTTGCCTTTTGCCCGCCAATGCGGACTTCTTCCTCAGTGGCTCAGTGAGATGGCGGTAAATTTTGGTCTCGGTGATCACTCTTGCTGGTTATCTGCTCAATAGTCTTCCGGAGGTATTTCATCCTTCGGCTTGTACTTTAGTTTTATCAATCTAATGCCTCTTGAACCAGCTAATCCGGCGAGAACAAGATAGGCAAGAGCAAGGGGGGAACTGGACTTATTGGCGCTTGAATTTTGTGGCTCTGACGGATCGAAATAGACATTGAGCTGGGCACCCGGTTGATAGAGATCTTTGATCTCTGCTTCTAAGTGCGCTTTGTCTGCGCTTTGGCTTTTATAAGAGCGTGCCGTGTATGGTTTGCCCGCTACCTGATAAGAATATGTGAGAAACAATCGATAGCTCTTTTCACTGTCATTTGGTTCTTCAATTGTTGCTTTATTCAGTGTTGCTGCCGTTTCTTGCCAGGCAGTTTCTCTAAACATTTGAATGGCGGTGAAAACTATACCTAGGGCAAGAATAATAAGAAAGCCGCCTAGAAATTGCTTTGACAAGACCTTCTTCTTTTCAGCTCTTTCTTTGAAATTCAGCATTTTTTCTCTGTCTTAGCTCCAGTTCTCATCTTCGCCAAAGCCTGTGCTGGCAAATACTTCGCAGTCTCCGCACATTTCTTCCAGCAAGCGAAAAGTTCTGGCATTTAATGGGGCTGTTCGTTGACCTGGTTCAGTTCCTGTCTTTTGAAATGTATAGGTGGTTACCAAATCAATCTGTCCGCTTCTAAATCTAAGGCGCAGTTCTTTGTTGCCGCCATTTTCCCTAATGCTCTTGATATCGTTTGTGATGCATTTTAGAGCCTGTAAGAATTCCACTGAGGCTGGGGCTTCAAAGCTAGCCTTGCCGTTTTCCTTGTTTGAAAAAGTCAGAATATAGACTACAGCTTTGCCTTGCCTTTTGAGCTTGACTGTCAGACCGTCTTGCTCTGCAGTCAGGTCTGAATAGTCGCGTATTACTTCGCCTACCATACCTGCTTTGAGCTGTTGCAGTATGCGTTTCATTACCATGACAGTAGCCTCGACCTACTAAATCTGAATAGTCTCCAAGTAGGCTATGATAACATTCGAGTTTATCAAGTGGGTAAAGTACTCCACTCCGACTGACTTTCCTGGCTGTAGAAGGTGCTTACTTCAATAAAGCAGTCCGCCGCGCCGGTTGGGCATTCTTCGATACAATTGCCGCAGTTCTGGCATACTTCCGCATCTACGCAGTACCGACCCAATAGCGACTTGATTGCCTTTTGAGGGCAAGCAAGCTCGCAGGCTGAGCAGCCTATGCATATTTCCGGGTCGGTAACGTGCTGCTTCATGCAAGAATTTCAAGGGCGCTAAGTTGACTGGTCACTTCTTTTCTCCAGGTTTCTTTGATTTCAACGTTTTGAGATTGCTTAAGGCCGAACTTTCGGTGCCATTGATTGCGCAATGAATCCGGCGGTCCGGCTGAGGTTTCTACTCTGGGGTACCAATATGCGAGAGAAACTTGCATTTTTTCTCTTTGTTGTGGAATTCTCTTCTTCAGCATTTCTAGAGCTAAGTCTGCATGACTGCTTTCAATGGGCAGGCAGTGCTCGGCTAGTTCTTTGAGAGGTGCAAATCTGCTGTCGGCAAATTCACCGACTAGCAGCTTAGCCATAACTGCTAGAAGATAAGTAAAAATCAGCATATCATCGAAACTTTCCAGAGGATAAAGCAGAGCATTCAGGCGCTTGTCCGCTGAAGATCTGCTGAAGCCAAAGAAAGTGTCTCGCAGGACTCTGGCCTGAAAGGAATGGTTAGCGATATATCTATCGCTATTAAAGTTGAGTCCGGCCAGTAGGTCGTAAGCCAACTTTGCCATGCTCATTTTTTCTGCAACCATCTTACTTATTTGTAAACGATCGCTGATTGAAGTGCCTTGGTTGATGAAGTCTGCGAAGCCGGCTGCTCCAGCCATCTGAGAATCTGCAAACTGCAAGATTATACTAGTGGCTAATTCTTTGAAGCGCCCACCGGTCTCTTGCCAGTCGGCTATGACCCCGCCTGCGGCAATAGTGCTGAGCAGGCGAGCGTCTTCATCGCTTATCTGTGTGTCCAAGTGAGACGGTGTCATCTTACTTCCCTGCCATAGTCAGGGGTTGAGAAGCGGCGTAACCAACTCTCATGTCATAGTTTGCTTCTATTTTAGAGGGCATTTCCAAACCAATTTCTTTTAGTCGTTTGGCGACGATCTCCATATACTCATCTTGAATCTGCTGAGCTGTCCTAACTTTCAAGCCATATTCGAAGTACTTTGCAAAATGCTCGCTGTCATCGGCTGGACGTCCCGCAAAGCCGAGGCCTATTTGCATAAACTTCGGCACGGCGGCTTGCAATTGTTCTCTGCCCTTTTCGCCATCCAGTTCCATTACTCGCTTAGCTGCCCATACTCCAAAGGCTAGGTGACCTTTTTCTTCAGCCCAGATTCGCTCTGATACTTTTGCCCAGGGTAGATAACTCGATTCTCGATACTGTCCCAAGAAAGCAACTGCAGCTGGAGTCACTGCAGTTGAAAACATAGCGACATCCGCCCAGCATTCAAAAAGTGTGGACCAGTTTTCTTTGCGGAAGCCGTTGATTACCCTTACCTTCTTAGGGTCTGGATTGTCTCTGTTCTGAACCAAGTGTTGTACTCTGGCGTTCACATCCACACCTAAGGGCGCTAGTATTTCCCAGCAATACCAACCGTGGCCCATTTCTTCCATAACCTTCTTGGAAAGGCGATAGGCTTCTTCCGGGCGAGTGGCGAATTTCATGTTCTCTTCAACCCGTTGACCACCGGCAAACTCCGAGTCGGCTTGAAAAGCCAAAAGGTCTATTAGTGCGGCTTTGTAGTCTTCGGGGAGCTTGTCGTTTTGGTCGTATTTTTTCATGACTGAATCTGCCTCAATATTTAAAAGGTTCTAGACGACTATTGCTAACTATCATGAAATGGTGGCAGGTATGCCAGTTTTGCGTATCCGCCGTATGAATAGGAGTCAGCATCGTCCATGGGACTGAAAGAGAAAAACATCAGTAATTCTCTAGATGGAGTCACCAAGTAAAAACTTTTGCCAGGACAGTGTTTTGCCAAGGCCTAGAAAAGCAGGATTTTTCTAGCTTGAAAATCCAATACCCATGAGGTCCAAAATCCGCAATAGCTGGTTTGGCTTTTCGCCTCTGTCCACTGCTCTTAGAGAATCGGTGACCATATTTACTGATATAGATCTGAATGGTTCAGGCGGATAGGGCATTGGTTTTTCTTTCACCATTTTGAGTTGAAGCAACTCACTCGGCTTGGCCAGCGCCATATGTGCCAAGACTTTGCCGGCGACTCTGGTTGAACCTATTCCGTGTCCTGTGTATCCGAGTGCATATAGCACAGAATCATCTAAAGCAGAGCCGAAAAATGGCGTCAGTCTTGTCGTGGAAGCTATAGGTCCGCCCCAGGCGAAGGGCCACTCTAACTTGCGAAGCTGGGGAAAGTGGCGTTCAAAGCTAATCTTGAGACTGTGATAGTGGTGATCTGAATGATCATATTGAGGTCCAACTTGATTGGGAGGGTAATAAACCGCTTCGCTCGTTCCCCACAAAACTCTATTGTCTTTGGTTAGTCTGTAATAGTTGAAAAAGGTGCGTCCATCTACTATTCCTTCTCTGCCGCGCCAGCCGATTTTTTCCAGATCTTCATCGGTAAGCGGTTCAGACACCAATATGTAATCGTAGAGCGGAATAAAGCGCCAAAGTAAGCCGGGCAACAAATGATGCGTGTAAGCATCTGTAGCGAGGATGATCTTGCCGGCTTTGATGCTGCCACTATCAGTAATGGCTTCTCGCGGTGCTAGGCGTGTGACCTTGGTATTCTCAAAAATCCGTACACCCTGGGCTTTGAGTTGTTCGGTAAGTCTTTCCACTAGTTTTATGGGGTCTAAGATGCCTCCGCCCGGTACGAAAGCTCCTCCCACATAGAGCTGAGAGTTCAGTTTTTGCCTAATTTCTTCGCGGCTAAAGAGTTGATAGCCCTTGATGCCAAGGCTTTCTGCTGCCGCCATTAGGCTTTTCAGGTCTTCTATGTGTTTTTCAGTGAGAGCGACAAAGAGCTGTCCGGTTCTTTCCAGGTCGCAATCGAGGGCGAAAGCCTCCAATTCGTCTATATTCTTTAGACCTAGTTGGGCTAGTTTGGCCGCTTCTTCTTGACCAAAGTGGCTGATAGCCAGACTGTGGGTGTGGTCTATGCAGTTGCTGATCATGCCGGCATTGCGACCACTGGCGCCATAGCCGGTCATGCCCTGCTCTAATATAGCAATGTCAATTTCGGGCTTGAGCTCTTTCAGAAAATAGGCTGCCCAGAGCCCTGTAAAGCCTGCACCAACGATAGCTATCTCAGCTTGCGTAGGTCCGCTTAGCTTTTGGGTTGGCAAGCGCCCTTGCCTGTTTGCTAGCCAGTAGCACGACTTTTCGATTGGCAACATGCACAAAAGTCTAGCACCCTTAATTGTTATGAGTGGCTCATAGTTGGCTAATTGAAGGCTTGTTGGTTGTCATTTGTTGAATCGGCAGTTTTTACCCTGTTATGTATAGAGAAATTCTTCAATTTTTCTCTTAAAGCCAACTCAGACACCAAAAGCCAAATTTTCAGACCACTTCTTCGCCTCGCACTCACCAACCTTGATCGGTCATGAGTTTAGGCAAGATAGGTTCTGAATCAGTTGGCTTAGAAAGGCAAGAGATGAGAAAGCAAGTGAAATGCCTGATTACCGGCTTCGATGCCTTTGGCCCTGCCGGAGCCGTCGAAGCAAATCCTACCCAGTCTTTCGTAGAGGCACTGCCGCGCAGTCTGGTTTTGCCTGCCGTCGGGAGAGTTCCCCTTTCAGGGCGTGTATTGCCCACTGCCTCTCGCAGCGGCTGGCAGACCCTGAAGCGTAGTATCGATGAAGCCGTCGCTGCAAGCGAAGGCTCCTTGGTTCTGGTTATGACTGGTCTGGCTGCCGGTCGGAGTCATATTAGTCTCGAGCGCTTCGCGATGAACATGCGTGATTACCCAATCAAAGACAACGAAGGGAACCTGTTCAAGGACTCTTTTGTCGATGAGTTGCAGCCTGATACGATGATCCGGCGCACCAGGGTGCCTCTTGATGCAGTTGAAAGTGCTGTACTCGAGGCTGGCTTCCCTTGTCAGATCTCCAATCATGCCGGCACTTTTCTCTGCAACGAGCTTTATTTCAAGGCGCTCGACTATTGCAGTCGGCTTGGCAAGGTAAGGGCTGTTCTCTTTGTGCACGTTCCGCGTCCGGACGCTTTGGCTCGGGCTGCTGGGCTTGCTAATGTGGCTGCTAGTCCGTCGCGTTCCCGCGACTATCTGCGTCGTGCTCTGCTTTGTGTCACCAAAGCTGCAGTGAAAGAAAGCTTTTCGCCGCAACCTTTCATCTCATAGGCGGTTGGTCATTAGCGATTTCCGAGCGAGCAACTACTGAATCAGAGTTGCTCGCTCGGTCGTTTGTTTTTTTTGCGACCTGTAATACTAAATAGTATAGTGATACCGGGCAAAAAAGAACCGGATCAAAATCTCGATCAAGAGATCGACCCGGTTCTTCAACTTAAGGCTAGCTTTAGGCAGCCTTCTGGTTGCTGTAAGGCTTGCGCTGCATGAGCTTCTCTCGCGCGGTCTTCAGGTCGCCCTGTGCGATGTCGCTAAAGAAGTCTTTAGCCCGTTCCATCGCCGCTTGTGCGCCGCTCTGACGAGTTTCGCCGCTCCATTCCTCGCATGGTGAGCCTTCGATCGTCCAGCCGGCTTTGAGCAGTCGGCTAAAGAGAAAGATCGAGCGTTCCATGTGGAAGGGTGACGTGACCACGATCAGATGACCGGGCTTCTCCTTCTCGAGAAAGAGTTCGATGGTGAAAACGGCGTTGCCGATTGTATCCATCGACTTATCTTCGATGCGAAGCACGGGAGTTCCGGCAACCTTGTGCGCATCTTTGGCGAATTCAGCCTTGATGATTTCGGCCATCCTTGACGCTTCGGTGTGCTCGGTTTCGTTATCCTGCGGAGCGCGGAATCCTGAACAGATTAGCTCGTCGAGCTTGACGCGGCGAGCCAGTTCAGCGGCAGCCCTGGCTCGAATCTCGGTGACCGGTGTTGCGGTGCCGTCGGGGTTCAGGCCGCTGCCCAGAACCACGGCAAACTTCTTCTTGTTCTCCATGACAGTTCTCTTTTCCAGCCGGTTTCAGAAACCGGTCTTTGAATTCGAAAATCAAATTTGCCTGTCTTTCTTCCGAACCAAATGAACTATCTTGTCGACTACCCCGATTGCCTCACCAAACTACCAATTGCGACCGCAGAGCGGCGCGCAAGGGCGGTACTCTGCAAGGCTGGTTTGTGGGGGCAGTTTATGATTCTGTTGAGAGTTTCTTTGGATGAAGAAGAAAGGAAAAGGGCAACTTCAGCCTTTCATGGAGAGGAAAGTTAATTCAACCGCGTGGCCGAAACATTAAAGCCATTTACCGACCGGTTCTGCAGTGCTGCTCACAGATGTTAACGCTAGCGCTAGCTTTGGTGATCGACGCACCGGTTTGGAGCTGGTCCTCAGACCAGGCGTTCGAGCTTCTCCATCAGTTGCCTGATCTGTTTCTCGGTCTGGGCGCGAGCGGCCTTGATGGCGTCTTCACGACTTTCGAAGACTTCCACGCCTTCGCCGAGCATTCTGCCCAAGCTGTGGCTCCACCACATGCCGTGGGAACGGGTGGCCAGCTTGTCTTGGAATACCTGATTGTCAAAGGCAACCCAGCGAACATGGAAGGTTTCGGGAGGGGGCCAGAAAATGTCGCACATAGTGTTTGATAGTGGTTTGGTTGTTCAGGGGTGGATGTCGACCGCGTAGTAGGTCTGGTTGGGCAGCGCGCTGTAGAAGGCGCGGGCGTTCATGCCATCGGCGCGCAAGCGAGCCGCCAGGTCGCGGGCGATGGGTTCCATGCGGTGGTCCTCCGAAAGGATATAGCGCACGGGACGAGGAAGGGTGAGGGCGGTCTTGAGCAGTTGCCGCAGAAGCACAGCGTGGGTTTCCACCAGTCCGGTCATGGCGCTGGCGATCGCTGCAGAAAAGTGGGCGCTCTCGATGATGTTCATGTTCTGCATGGGCGGTTTTGGTGCGGTTCGTTTGCAAGGTTGATGGCTGGGCAAGCGCCTGTTTCAGCTCTTGTTTTGTTCAGTCTTGGCCTTGGTCGATTTTGGCGATTTTTAGCTAGTCTTTGTTTGGTGGTTTCTCCTTGTGAAAAATCGAAAGTAATATCTTCAAGATTAGTAGGAAAGGCCTCCTTATCGAAAAAGCGCATAGAGCTTATATGTGTCAGAGTTTATAAATTGGGCTCCAAAACTAGCTAAATTGGCGATTTTGTCATGGGTCGCCATATGGCTTCTACTCTGTCAATAAAGCCAGCCTGACGCGGTTCGCGCATTATCTCTCGCGGATAATACTATAAGCACAAGTGGAACAAGGAAAAACAGAATGAATCTTGGCGGGGGAGGTGTTTGCTGCCTCGCCAAGGTCATTCTGTCAAACTCTTTTGTCTCTCAGCTCTTTCAAGACATTCAGGGTCTGGCCGATGTTGTCGGTGTAGATGGCGTCAACACCTAGTTTGTACAGCCTGGCAATGTCTTTCGGTTTGTTCACTGTCCAGGCGAAAACTGAAACGCCATTTGCGTGAGCGTTTGCGACGAGAGCACGGCTAATGACAGGCAAACCCAGGCGCTTCTGTGGGAAGTCCAGGATTTTGCTTTCGCACTGGACCTTCCAGCGAGTGCGCGGCAAATTTGCCAGAATGCACCAATACCACTGCTCGTGTTTGGTATGTCCGGTGTGTATCGACGGAGAGCTGTTGTGTGCAAGTTGGCGCGCAAGCTTGGCTTCCTTTTTGCCCAGTCTGAAGATCTGCACAAGGGTAAGCTGATTGCGTCCGAATTCGGCGATCAGGCTCATCACTTTTTCAACCAGCAGACTGCTGTTTTCTTTAATTTCAATTGCCAGCAGTTTGTCTGGAAAAAGTTCAAAAACCTCCCTCAGGGAAGGAATTTTGCAATTGCCCTGGCGCCAGTTCGGATGGTCGTGCCCAGCGTTCAGCTGTTGTATTTGCTGAAGGGTCAGCTCGCTTACCCGTTTACTGACGCCGGCTGTGCGTCTTAAGTCGGAGTCATGAATGACCACCACTTGATTGTCGCGGCTCAGTCTGACATCCATTTCGACAATATCTGCACCCTGGTCGAAAGCCAGTTTGAAAGACTCGATGGTGTTCTCGGGAGCCAGAGCTGGGACGCCACGGTGCCCGATCAGAGTTGCTAAAGAGGCGCGCTTCCGTTTTGTGAAAGCGCAATGGCTGGTCTTCATAACTTGCCTTAAAGGTCAAAAAGCGCCTGAAGATGAATAAGTGAGGAACCGGACGAATCCTTTCGAATTCGCCCGGTTCTCACCAGAACAGTGGTTTACTTCGTATCCGCGGAGTCCGTGTCGCATTCCGGCTTGGGAATCATGCACACGTCGGTCTTCGGGATAAGAATCTTGGCCAGGCCCGCCAGGATGAAACCGGCGATGAAGCCGCCGATATGCGCCCAGTAGGCGATACCGTCACCGAAGCGCACCATCTTGTCGAAGTCGATGAATTCGCCCAGACCGGCGCCGTCGATGGGACCGACAGAGCCTAGCACGCCCGAAAACTGCATCACGAACCAACCGATCAGGAACCAGTAGGCCTTGGTGTGCACGTAGGCGGGAGCGGGGAGAACGTAGAAACCCGAGATGGTGGCGTTGTACCAGAACAGCAGGTAGCCGCCCAGTACGCCGGCGATGGCACCGGAAGCGCCCAGCGTGGGAACCGTGCTCATCGGGTCGCTACCCCAGTGAGCGAGAGAGGCGAAGATGCCGCTCAGGAGATAGAACGCCAGGTAGTTCCACTTGCCGATACGGTTTTCCATGCCCTTGCCGAAGACAAAGAGGAAGACCATATTGCCGAAGATGTGACCGAAACTGCCATGCAGGAACATGGACGAGAAGATGGAGGCGGTGGCCCAGAACATCAGGGTCGGATCGCCAGCCGCGAAAGCTTCGGTGAGCTTGGCGGGGACCATGAGGTAAGTGCCAAAGAGCTGCTCGGCGCGCCCAGAGAGAAGCATAGTGACTTCCCAGATGAAAGCGACGACGTTGGCCAGGATGAGCCACTTTGTGATCGTTGCGGGGCTCGAGCAACGCAGATTGTCCTTGAGAGGAAACATAGTTTGCTCCTTTGTCCAGTCGTTTCAAACAGGCTGGAGTTGGTAACAGAGCCGCTGCAAGCAAGAGGCCGAAGTGTTTATCTGCAAGACGGACAATACCAACAGCGCTATGGGCGCTGAGGATTTGCTCGCAGATGTTGCACGGATGGTTCTTGCTTTTGGCTGGGCTCTAGAAAATGAAAGAAATTAGACAACCTAGAACTAGCTTTTATTCTTGTTCAAAGACAAGAGGAGATATATATTTTGCTGTCCGGCTCAAGCATGACCGATGGCGCAGTTGGTGTATGTTGACAAGCTGGATGTCAGGCGGTGGCGCTATACTCGCTATTTGTCAGGCTGGCGGCCCATAAGATAAAAGCTAGAATTCCCGAAGCAAGCAGCCTTTCAGTTGAAGATAAATAGCTCTAGTTGTTAGTCTCTGGTCGTATTTTCTTTCCTTTTCTCAGAACCAAAACCTTCTAACCAACCAGTCTTTACCTTCTCAGTCCGATTTGGAGGCGCCCGTGCCTCCAGGGGGTGGTCTTCAATTCGAAGGCTGCCCTCAAGTCAATAGTATTCGCGGGATGCGCACCTTTCAGTCTAGAAGGGTGCCAGTTCACATGGAGAAAAACATGAATAAACGTCAGCTCAAAGAAGTGGCCCGGACCGGCAAGTCGGTGTTCAAGATGCACATTCTTGG
>JAIETF010000061.1 GCA_019745415.1 Candidatus Obscuribacterales bacterium
AGCGACCAAGTGATTAACAGTCACCTGCGCTACCGCTGCGCTACTCGGGAAAGTAAGCGTAGAAAAATAGTAGCACTAGCGAAGAGAATGCGTAAGGGCTGAGTTGCATTCTTTTACGTAACACATTATTAAGCACGCTTAACAAATAAAGTAGAAGTCTCTCTTCGGTATACTTGAAGAAGATTTTGAGTAGAGCAATCAGGACAGAAGCAAATGGGCATTTTTGGAGCAGAAAGAGTAAGCCAGGTCACGGCTCAAGACGCAAAGGCTATGGTCGAGTCTTATTTTGAAAAGCGTGGCATGAAAGCAGCCGACTTTCAGCTGTCAGATGCTGGTGGTCTTGGCTGGTGGCTTATGGAAGGCAGTGCCAAGGTCTACATCTTGGTGCAAGAAGGTCCAAAGGATGTTCGCGGTAGGTCTTCCTCGCTCATAAGAATCACATCTCCTCTAGTACATGTTCCGGATTCAAATAAGGAACTTTTTTATCGACGGCTTTTGGACTTGAACGCTAACCTTTCACTTTGCGCTCTGTCTACTCATGAAGACGTTGTTCTCGTGGTCGCACAGCGACCGACGGCCAATCTTGACCAAGAAGAGCTTGATGACTTGGTTTGGCATGTTGCTTATGTAGCAGATCTTCTCGATAATAAATTAGCCGAAGAGTATGGCTGCAGGCTCTATAAAGGCTAGACCGATGCACGCCGCAGGCAAAGCCTCAGATACGAAGGAAGCATAATAATCGCCAGCAACGGGCCCTTGAGCCGACAAGACATAAACTATGTACTTGAACTCATGAAAGACGCCGGAAGAATGGCACTTTCAATGCGTTCCAATTTGGAAGTCAGTCAGAAAACAAGCCCAGAAGACCAAGTCTCGAACGCCGACTTGGCGATTTCTGCCTTGATCAAGAATAGGCTGGTAGAGCGTTTTAGAGATGATCTGGTTATCTCAGAAGAAGACGCCAACCACCAAGTTGCAATAGATTCTTTCAATAGATTTTGGTTGATAGACCCAATTGACGGCACTCAGAACTACATCATGGATCACGATGATTACTGCGTAATGGTTGGGCTATTGGGACGCACGTCCGCTAGACCCGCACCGGTGCCAATCTACGGTTTCGTGCTTGCGCCTCAAACGGCAAGACTTTACCACGGCGGAGTCGATTGCGGCGCCTTTCGCATAGACCTCAACGACGAAAGCAATGCTCAAAAGGAACTCCGTGTTGATGGCTCTCTCTTCTCTGACAGCAAGGCTCGAGTCCTAATGGGGACCAGAGACAGAAGGGCCCATCCATGGGTTCAAGCTGTGCAGCAGCTGCAGCTGATAAAGACCGGAAGTATCGGACTGAAAGTGGCAAGAATATTAGAAGGTGAGGCTGACCTGTTCATTCACCTATCCGGCAAGCTCAAAACCTGGGATACTGCGGGCCCGGCCGCCATCGCCTTAGGAGCTGGTCTAGATGTAGGGTGCCTTGACAGCGATAGCCTGGAATTTCCTTTGCCTGCTACACTGCAAGAATGCTCTGTGATTATGGGCAAGCCTGGAGCACTGAACTGGTGCCGAAAACATCTCTCAAGGAAACCAACAAAAGATGACTGAAAAGGCGCACTCGCAGTCTAGCGGTAAGCTTATCGACAATGCCGCAGACCTCAGAGAGATGCTGGGGAGCATTGAGAAAGCTTCTATATTTGGTATAGACCTCGAGTTTATTCCAGAAAGAAGTTACTACCCACTAATTTGCTTAATTCAAGTTGCTGTAGACAAGAAGGTCTATCTGGTCGATCCTATCGAGTTGGATAATGGTCACTTGAATGAACTATGGCAGTATGTTGCAGATGCGAGCAAGATCAAGGTACTGCACGCAGGCTCGCAAGACCTGGCGATAATCAATCAGAAATCTTCGCTGATTCCGCGAAATATCTTTGATACCCAGCTTGCTGCCGGCTTTGTAGGACTAGGTTATCCAGCCGGTTACGGCAAGCTTTTTAACAGCATTTTCGATTTAAGTCTCTCCAAAACTGAGTCATTTACTGATTGGTCGCTCAGACCGCTCACCCCATCACAGATTGACTATGCAATTGATGATGCCCTTCATCTAATAGATCTGTACCAAAATTTGCGCAATCGCCTTGAGAAAAGAGAGCGCTTAGATTGGGTTCTAGAAGAATGCAAGCAGTACGAAGACCCCTCTTACTATGAGAAAGAGTCCGGCCGTGAATTCATGAAGGTCAAGGGCGCCCAAAGCCTTACCAGAAGGAAGCTGGCCGTCTTGCAATCAATTTGTCTATGGAGAGACCAAGAAGCCAGAAGGATAGACAAACCACCGAGGTTTGTCCTCTCAGACAACATCATTTTGGAATTGGCGAAAAAGCCACCCCAAAGCCAGTCTGATATTGGCAGAATCAGGGGAATTAAGGAAGGACAACTGGCCGGCTACAGCAAAAACATCCTGAAAGTCGTGGCTGAAGCTCTGGCTCTGAAAGAATCAGAATGTCCTCAGTGGCCCTCCGGAAAAGTGCCGTCGAAGGCGGACGTCTTGATTGCCGATGTGCTCTATACTGTTCTCAAGGTGAGATCTCAAGAAATAGAAATCGCTCCCGAGTTGATCGCCACCAGAGACGAATTGCAGCGCTTTGTGAGAGCAGTAAAAGGAGCCCAAGAAACAGACAGTGAGCCGCTTCAACTTCTTGACGGCTGGCGCTATAGACTGGCTGGTACAGAGTTGGAGCGCATCATAGGCGGTGCACCACTGACCATCAAGATTAATTCAAGCAGCCAGGATCCAATCTCCATTAATCTTTGATTTTCGAGCGCCCATTACACAACTATACGTTGACGAAGCACTTGAGAAACCGTTAACCTCAGTCTAGTAGAATCTAATAAAACTAGATTAGTGGCAGAGTTTGCGCTCTTTCGATGAGGTGATGATATGACATCCGTTAAGGAACCTGAGTCGGCAGATAATCTCCAAAATGGCTCTCAAGGAAAAAACGGCACCAACGGCACGAACGGTGCCAACGCTTCCAGCTTCGCAGAGACCGCCATGCAGTTGGCGGGCAAGTCCGAAGAAGAAGCCAAGCGAACCGGCGCAGTCGATAGGGCTGATGACCAGGTCGAAGCACTCTTTGCCGAGCAGTACAAAACATCGAACAGCCCGGTCCACAAAGCTGTCTGGGATGCGAAGGTTCCCTTGGAACTATTCTGTCCGCCCAAGATGCCGGAAGGCTCTTTGAGTCTTCCGTCTATGCAGAAGTCGTTGGAGTTGCTGCGCAAACATAAGAAAGCCGGCACTATGCTCGATGAGAAAGGCAAGATAAGCAAGCAAGTATTCAATGAACTGGCTCAAGCTGGTTATTGGGGTATGCTCATTGAAGATAAGTACGGTGGGCAAGGAGCCACAGTGCGCCAGTTTATGACCTTTCTCAGCCAGGTTGCCTCAATCGAGCCCACTGCCGCCGGTCTAGCATCTGTACATGGCTGTATCGGCGCTGTTGACCCGGTAAGAACCTTTGGAACGGACGAGCAGAGAAAGAGAATTTTGCCGAAACTGGCAAGCGGAGAAGCCCTTTCAGGTTTTGCCCTCACCGAGCCGGGAGCCGGCTCTGACCTGACAGCGCTGAAGACTAAAGCTGAGCTATCGGGAGACCACTATGTGGTAAATGGAGAGAAGCTCTTCATAACAAACGCCGTGCCGGGACGAACCGTTGGTTTAGTTTGTCTTATAGACGGCAAGCCATCTGCCTTGATCGCTGAATTGCCGGAGAAGGAAGATGAACACTTCCAAGTGGTTCCATATTCACTGCATGCACTTAAGCATGCCTTCAATAACGGACTAAAGTTCAAAGACTTCAAAGTGCCGAAAGAGAACCTGCTCGTGCCCACCGCAGGAGATGGACTTACAGTCGCCTATCACGGTCTCAATATGGGTCGCCTTGCTCTTTGCGCCACTGCTGCCGGGGTGATGCGCATAATGCTGGCCAATATGCTTCCCTGGGCGAAATTTAGGCAGACCTATGGTCAGGCTATCGAAACTAGGGAGTTGGTGAAGAGAAGAATAGCGAGAGCTGCCGCCTTGATTGTGGGAGCAGATGCGCTTGTTGCTTGGGGCTCATGGCTGCTTGACCAGGGCTATCGCGGCGAATTGGAGTGCATAATTGCGAAAATATTCGGCTCTGAAGCGGAGAAAGAATGCGCCATAGAACTCTTCATGAAGACACATGGAGGAAGGTCTTTCCTGAGTGGTCACCTGCTCGGCGACAACATACATGACTTCCTTGCCCCCTGCATCTATGAAGGTGAAGGCGAAATGCTGGGTATGGCCTTCTTCAAGTCGCTGGCAAAGCAGCATGGAGTCTCCTATTTCGAACCCATCGGCAAGAAAGTGGCAGCATCTGGAATCAAGATATTTAACCCCTTCAATCCTGGTCACGCCTTTGCTCTGAGAAACGAGCTAATTCCCTATTCAATGTGGTGGGTCGGAAAGCAGTTGGAAGGCGTAGACCAACATGAAGTACCAGGAATGGACGAGGGTCTAAAGTCGCACGTTGACTATGCCCTGGAGTTTCTTTCCGAGTCGCCATTGGAACTATCGCAGAATATGGTTAAGCACCAGCTGAAGCTGGCTGATAGACAGTGCCGAATCGCCGAAATGAGCGCACGCATCCAAGATGCAGTCATTATCTTGGTGACAAGCCTTTATGCGCATTCAGAAGGTAATCAAACCCTGATAGCCGCCGCAGATATACTCTGTCAAGATTTGAGGCGCAAGTTAACCGGAGAAAGACCTTCAGACAGCTATTTCAAAGCGGTGAGCAAGCTTGCCGACCAAGTAATAGAAGGAAAGTTCCCGGGACTAAGCGATGTAGAGGCTTCCGAAATTCTATTCAAATATTAGATATAGAGCTAAAGGTCTAATTCAATAACTACAGGTGCATGATCTGAAGGCTTCTCGAGTTTTCGAGGAGCCTTCTCTATCCAAACCTTTTTTACTAATGGCATTAGTGGTTGAGAAACCAAAATATGGTCTATACGCAGCCCATGATTGCGGCGAAAAGCCATTTGTCTGTAGTCCCACCAAGAGAAAAGACCTGATTCTGGATTCAATGCTCTGAAGCTATCAACAAGATTTAAATCGATTAGTCTGTTGAAACAGTCCCTCTCCGGTTGCGAGACCAAGACCTGGTCCTTCCAAAGCTCGGGATCATGCACATCTAGATCGGTAGGCGCGATATTAAAGTCGCCCATGATTATTAAGCGAGCATCTCGCTTATAGCTAACTTCCACAAAACGCAACAAGGCTTCAAACCACTTCAATTTATACTCGTATTTTTCAGAACCGACCGCCGAGCCGTTTGGCACGTACAAATTCAATATATTTAGATCGCAGTGAGGAAGATGAACTGCGATTAGTCTACTTTGTTGTGGATCCGGCGCTCCGGGTAACACATCAGCGAAGAGTTCGCAACGTTGCTCTGAGTTGTTTCTACTTAAGAGAGCCACACCGTTATAGGTCTTCTCGCCTTTGACATGACTGCTGTAGCCAATCTCAGCAATTTGGCTGTAAGGAAATTTATCATCAGTGCATTTCAATTCTTGCAAACCTAGGTGATCGACTTTCCACTGCTCTAAAAAGGAAAGCAGATGGGGTAGCCTTACAGATATAGAGTTGACATTCCAACTGGCGATAAGCATTGATTTGATCCAATAAGTGATACGCCTTCAATGATCCAATGTTTCCTCTCTTTTTACCAAGCCTTGACTTTTTAAAACCAAGAGATAATGCATATACAGTGCAAATCCTGTAGAAAACTCAGGCAAGGTCCAGAGCCACGCTTTCTCAGGCTCCAAAACCAGAGCTGGTGTGGCTTTCAAACCTGAAGAAGCTCACCCAACCGACCTCTCGTTTTTGACATATACAAGCGTGATACCACTAGTGATATCATTTAATGCCAAAGGCATAGCGTCAGCCGTACTTTAGGACATAAGAGAGATATCGCCAAAGCCAGCAATCTAGAGCCTGTCGAGGGCAAGGCAGATAAGACACCATTTCCACCAAGCAAAACCAGTCCCCAAGCCACTTCCAGAAGGCGCAAGCCTCAAAAGTGGCTATCTCAGGCTGTTTCTTAGCACAAATTTTCATAAGTGCAATAGCTAGATATGTCCTTTGGAAGACCTAGTATCTATACCGTTTTTTGAAATTTTGAAGCCAATTCCCTCAGAGTCTTACCAGGTCTACGATCTAGACTTTCCAAAAAACCTTTTAAGTGTATTTGTTGGAACTTCCGTATTTATGCCCCTTTTAGACCTTTACGATATCGACTTTCATGTGTAAATTGAATAGCCGTTGAAGGTGGTTGATAAATCCACTCGCCACCCAAGAAGCGGTTACCTATAGTTAAGAACCGTTGAACTGAAAACCTCTAAAGAAGCAAGTCGCTACTTCAGAGGCGGTTTTCGTCACCCCAAAAGTCTCCATGAGGAATCGAATATGCCCAAAAAGGTCCTGATCGCACTGCCACCCGCTATGCTCGAGCAAGTTGATTTCATCGCTCAATGTGAGCACAGAACTCGCTCCGACCTGATACGTGAAGCCCTTCGCAGATATCTGGATAACTTCAGAAGACAGCAAGGTACACACCTTTCAGTAAGCACCATGGAAGTTAGCGATTCATTCTCGACCGCAACCCCCGCAGGCAGCACAACCGGTTCTTCGACATAAATCGATTGGGTCGGATTAGGTATAAAGTGTGTAATGATTATGACGGCTGCCAATTTTGGCAGCCGTTATTCTTTAGTCGGAGACAAAAATGAACCTTCATAGTCAGGATGAGGAGTTTGCCGTAAAAGAGATTTTGGCCTGCATGGATGCAAATCTCGCTCTAGTAGCCAGAGTGCATGAAGTAATCGGCAGACTGAGTGAAAAACGGGTGACCCTGGAAGAAAAGATGATCAGAGGTCATTACCATGAACTGGCTACTTGCCTATACAACTTAAATGCCCTTATTCATGAAAAGATGCGAGCCATCTACATCAGTCCGGAAAGAGTCCGCAAAATGGTTTTTAAGCCCGAAGACGGAGGCTTTAGAGACAACGAGCTAACTGATGCCATCATTGGTCTAAAAGACTCGCTAAAAGACCTTGTAGATGTCCAAAAACAAATCTCTAGACAACTTGACGATCTAATCAAGTCTCTGTCTTACGATCTAAACTTCACTGAACAGTATTTCGAGCACGGCTTCTATAGCCGCATCACAAATGACGAAGACTATCTGACTGTACTCAAATCAATTTTGCAAAGAATGGCAAAAGTCTAAAGGAAGAGCCGAAGTCAAGCTCTTTCAAAACTTCCACTTTTGCGCATCGCCTTTTCCACTTTCTGCCGAACCAAAACATCTTTGTCAGAGTAAGCATCCATAAGCAACTTGTGGACTCTTTCAAGATTTGTTTTTTTCACATCTTCAAGTTCTTTTGCACTTCCTTCATTGACGCGAGGGAGCATCTTTGCTAATGCCTTTGCCGAAGCCTTTCTGACTAAAGTGCTTTGGTCTACCAATAGCTCTGCGCAAGAGAGGGCGTTGCCGCTTGTGGGAGTATGGTACTTCTCTAATGCGTGAAGGGCCTCTGCTCTCACATACTCGTCTCCATCAGAGAGCTTTTCGATAATTGCTTTAACAAAAGGTTTAATTGTGCCCGGCTTCTCTTCAAACCAACGCAAAGCAACCAATCTGACAAAAACAGAATCATGCTCGAGAGCAGCACCAAAAAGTTTGGAACTAGCAGAAAAAAATCTGTCGGGTAATCCTACCTTAAATGCTCTTGCTTCGAATCCAGGATAATCATTCTGTGTAATCAGTTCTGAAACAAACTGTGCTAACTCATCGAGTAGCTCTGGTGAATAGGTGGTGCTCATTGTTCTCTTTTGTTTTCTTACTGACCGAATAACCCCTGGAAAGGATTGAAACCAGGCGGCAGACCAGGAATGGTACCGCCGTTTCCAAAAGGATTCTGCCCCGGTGTAAGTCCAGGTATTGAACCTGGATTAATTTGGGGGAATCCGCCACTCGGTTGGCTACCAGGGGTCATGCCTGGCAGTCCGGGCATCTGCATGATACCAGAGTACGGATTAGTATTGACGACCTGCCCACGTGTTACGTAACCATACATGACGATTTTCTGTTGAAACTTGCGGTCGGGACCATAAACGACCTGGGCCGCCTGTACATACATCTGCTGAGGATTCACCTTGGTAAATCGGATAACAGACTCCTCGTAGCGAACACGCGGACGTCCCGTAGCCTTCATAACTTCATTCATCTGGGCAATTATCTGCTGCTCTATGACATCTCTAGACAGCTGCCTGACGGTATTTCGCATAGTCCTTTGGACAAATTCGTTTCCTGATAGTCCTTTTGCCATAGAACTGGTCTGAAGGTCTCCGAAAGCGAAGATAATCGGAACCGGCATCGAATTAGCCATTTGTGCCATCATCTGCCCCATCGGTCCCATCGAAGCAAGACTCTGCCCACCCATCATTTGCGTCATCTGCTTGTCTAAGTCGACGGCTTTGCCAGATACCTGAAACATGATCTGCGCCGGAGCAAGATAAATACCGCCCTTTGTGTCATTGGCAAACATGAAGTTCACCGACCCTTCGGCCTTATTTGTAAAAATACGCTGCACTTTTGACGCTTCTTCCGGGTCTATCTGAAAACAGATAGGTGCCTGTTCAAGAGTCCACACTTTCAAAGAACCGCCCCATGTGCCGCGATAATCTTCGGGAAAACTCTTGGCTACTGTGCCAGAATACATAGTTATGTCCTGAGCCTGCCCTTTCAGAGCGGACGCAGTCAAACTGGTATCAAGAGAAGGCGTTGCCGCCTTGAATACAATAGGAAAATTGGCGCCTTTACCACTGGTAATTTGCTCAATCCTGCCAAAAAGCCTGGCTGAGCTTGTGCCAGCCTTGATTACAGTTGATGGTGCAGTGGTCTTCTGCGCCTCCACTGCAGGTTTCTTAGCCTCAGTCTCAATTACAGCCTTTGTCGAAGGACTGACAACCGGCACCACCATTGGAATATCGGCAGCGGCCGACGGTCCAGAACTGCTATTTGAGTCAGAAGACGAGCCTGAGCCTGCGGCAGTGTTGGCAGAGGGAGAGCTGAGAGAACTACCTGATTTGGAGTCTGAGCCGGCATTGGTGGTTTCGCCGGTATTAGCTGCACCGCCTGTAGTAGCATTCGCAGCAGACGGCTCGGCTATGCCCGATCTGCTAATCTGCTCAGTAGAGGGGGTGAGAGAATTTTCCGGAATTTGCTTTGCCCTTGGAGCTTCATCTACCGCCCAGTCGCTCTTAACTTGAGGATCTTGGGCTAAACACGCCAGCTGTCCATAGGGACTCAAGCTGCCGGCAAGCATTATTGCCACTGCTAAAGTGCGCCATTGGGCAGATAAAGTCGGTTTATTTGATTTGTTTATGAGCATAGTTCACCTAAGCAGGTCATTGAGTTTGTGCCCAGTAGGCACAAACTTGAATCTTGACTCAACCCTTCCTTGACCCATCTCTTTAGGAATTCGGACTGAGCCGTAGTAGCTACTTCGCCGGAACCGGTCCAAGTATAGATTCGATTCTAGCCAGAATTTCCGAATCCAGCTTGATGTCGCAAGCCTTCACATTCTCTTCAATCTGTGCCAAGCGGGTTGCCCCTATGATGACGCTTGAAACGTTAGTCTGTCTTAGGCACCAAGCTAGGGCTAATTGGCTGAGAGAAATTCCCAAGGATTCCGCCACGGAGCGGAGCTTACCCACTAGATTCAGGGTCTCATCAGACATCAGGCTGCGTCCGAGCATGAACATGTTTACACGACTGTCTGCAGCCCTTGTTCCCTCAGGTATGGGTTGTCCTACCGCATACTTACCAGTCAAGACCCCCTGAGCAAGAGGCGAAAAAACCACTTGCCCTACACCCAACTTCTCGCAGGTCGGAATAACTGTAGCCTCAATGTTGCGCGTAAGCATGTTGTAACAGGGTTGGTTAGAAACCGGTGGCATCGCACCAAGGGCATTGGCTACCTTGCATGCTTCCTCGATCTGAGAGCCGCTCCACTCACTTACACCCCAGTACAAAATTTTGCCCTGTCGACTGAGGTCATGCATAGTGGCGACAATCTCTTCAAGGGGCACTTCAGGGTCAAATCTATGACACTGATAGAGATCAATGTAGTCCAAAGAAAGACGCTTAAGGCTGGCATGACACTGCTCAAAAACATGCTTTCTCGACAGCCCTCTGTCGTTAGGTCCGTCACCCATAGGGAAGAAGACTTTGGTAGCGACAAAGCAAGACTCCCGGCGAAGAGATTTAAGAGCTTTTCCTACGACAATCTCTGAATGTCCCTGGGCATAGACATTAGCCGTGTCAAAGAAATTAATCCCTAGTTCGAAGGCCTTGGCAATCTGCTTAACAGTAGCTTTCTCGTCTACAGTATTTCCATAGGTGAGCCAACTGCCTAGTGCAACTGAGGAGACCTTGGCTCCCCACTTTCCAAGTCGGCGATAATTCAAAGAATTTCTCCCAATAGTAAAGTCTATGCAGAACGTTCCCGCTCAGTTGCCATAGGCAAAAACGGGATGGCAATCATACCAGGAATAGAGAGACAAAAACTGAAGAGAAAATACTTCTCAAATCCCAGATAGGTGCAAAGACTACCACTAAAATATCCCGGAATTAGCCCGCCAAGAGCCATTAGTGCAGTGGCTATTGCATAATGACCGCTTCTAAATCTATCAGAGGCAAGGCTGAGCAGAAAAACGGTGTAGGCACTCAATCCTATGCCATAGGCAAACTGCTCAAAACCATTAAAAACGGCGACGACGACAACTCCTGGCTTAATGACGGCCATGACATAGTAGAGCACTATCGCCGCATTCTGCACCAACGCAGCAGGCAAAAGAGTTCGTTTGAGACCGAACTTTGATACCAAATAGCCCCCCACAATACCACCGCAAAACAGTAAGGCAACTCCCACACCACCATAGATCAATCCTACAGTCTCGGTTGAAATGCCCAAACCGCCAGCATTAACCTTGGCAAGCAAAAACGGCGTTGCCATCTTGAGCATCAAAGTATCGCCGAGCCTGAAAAGAAGAACAAAGGCAAGAATCGGTAACAGGCGCGGACGATCGAAGAAAGTACTAAAGACTTCTATAAATCTGATTTTCTGCGCAGTCTCTACAGTTTCCTCCACTACACCAGACTTCGACTTATCTGACTTTGAGGCAATCGGAAGTATCCTCCTATGTAAAAAGAAGGCCAAAATAAAAATAAAAGACGAGATAAGAAAAGAAACACTCCAGCCGGTTCCAATACCAAAATTATGGGACAAATAACCAGCCAAGAAAACAAGAAACCCCTGACCAAAAAGCATTGCCAGCCTATAAGCCGCGTTTCTCACACCAACAAAAAATGACTGCTGTTCTTTATCTAAGCATTCGATGTAAAACCCGTCCATGGCAATATCTTGGGTTGCTGATGCAATCGCCATTATCGCCATAATCGAAGCGAGCAAATAGATGAGCCAAAGTGGACTCTTCTCGCTAGCTTGCTGAACCGCTATAGCTAGGCTCAATGCAATGAAAGCCAGCACCGTATGCGCCACCAGTATCCATTGCCGTTTCTTGCCATACATGTCCACCAACGGAGCCCATGCAAATTTCAACATCCAAGGAAGAGTTAGGATCGTAGTCGCCTGTCCAATAAATTCGATGCTACAGCCCAGATTTTGAAATAGAACGGCAGAAGATAGGGCAACCAGAGCGTTTGGCAGCCCCTCAATGAAATAGAGAGTGGGAACGTAAAGTGATGGGCTTTTGCAGTTAAACATCTTGTGACCATAGAGATTCTGATATTCTACTTAACTGCCTTTCCCTAAGGGAAACTACCGATGCAAAGCCAAAACATCTTAAGAAAGGAGAGAATTGGCTATCAAATCCATCCAGACAAAGTCACTTATCATATATAGATTAGGACTTTGCATACTTTTATTTGTTTTCTTCGGAAGCTTGCCAGCGGCCTTCTCGAGACCGATAGAGAAAAAGTGGCATAAATCTGACAGCTACGTAGCTATTGCAGAGATTGTGGACTCTCTGGTTCGCGAGAAATTCTTATACAAATCGCTCCTTGAAGAAAGATGGCTCCCCTTTACAAAGACGATGAAGCTCGAAGCCCGAAGCGCTTCAGCGATGAGAGAACTTTCTGAAAATATCAATCAATCTCTCGGGCGCCTGAAAACTAGCCATTGTCGATTTCTCACTGAGGATGACGAGGCGTTTTACTTTCTGCGCTCTCTTTTTCAGGTCGTAGATAAAGACTCGCAGCCATACTTTTGTGGATTTGCGACCGGTGGCTATGGACGAAAACAAGGCACCGTAAGCTATGTTCTAAATGGCGGACCGGCAGCGAAAGTAGGGCTATTAGCCGGCGATCAGATTCTAACAGTTGATGGTAATAGTTCTTGGAGCTATAAAAACCTAGTAAATCAGACTGGGCGTGCCATCATTGTCAGCATCAAGAGAGAGAGTTTGAGAAAGACTCTGTCAATCGTACCGGTAAAGACTGACCTGTACGAGCTCTATCTACAAGCCCTAGAGAAAAGCTTCACAATTTACGAGAGATTTGCAGGCGAACGTAGGGTAAAGATTGGGTATGTGCATATTTTTGCAGGGGGAAGCGCCACCAAAGAGCCACTCGAAGATTTGCTCATGAATCACGAATTGGACGCATTGGTACTAGACCTTAGACAGGGATATGGGGGAGCAAACACAACTGATCTGGACTGTGTTTTCAGGAGTAAGAAGTTTCATCCAGACCTTGAATATCGAGGAAGAGACGGACAAACAAAGAAGCGAAGCTTCTGTTTCGATAAGCCAATCGTAACTTTGATTGACAGTGAGACTACAAGCGGCAAAGAGTTGCTGGCATATGTTCTCAAAGGCAGCAAACGATCTGTTCTTGTCGGGGAGCAAACAGCAGGGTCCGCTGTTGCAGGAAGGCTTTTTGATAGCGCAAACCTAAAGGCAATTAGCTCTGAAATAAATACATCATCTGAGTTTCAAACTGCACTTCGCTCTGAGTTTCAGAAAACAGAAAGAGCGGGAGTTCCGAGCAGCAGAATGCAGCCTTTTGCTCTTTACCTAGCAGTTTCTACTTGTACTATCGGTGGAGTTTCTCTTGAAGGTGTGGGAGTGAAGCCTGATTTAGAAATAAGGAACCCTTTGAAATCGAAAGAAGTCTATCAGAGGCAACTAGATAGCGCTCTAGAGCAAGCAGTAAACGCAGTTCTCGCGCCTTGAAGGGCACTGGAAATGAAGCCCGATCCCTTGGCAAGCGGTTCATTTTGGCTATAAAACAATGTAAAATAGCGTCTTAACGCAACATCAACCGCGCGCAGCGGCAAATGGTGCGCTAGTTTCGACCATCCAAAGACGAGATACAAAATGCCTCAACTTAACGCATCGGACGTAAAAGCACTGTACGAAAAGCTCGCAAGCAAGCATGCTGAAGCCAGAAAAAAACTGGGACGAGCCCTTACATTAGCTGAAAAAGTACTTACTTCCCACCTTGACCATTATCCGGAAGGTGAGCTGAAACGGGGAGAGAGCTATGCGCTTCTGAGACCCGATCGCGTAGCCATGCAAGACGCAACGGCTCAAATGGCCTTGCTTCAGTTCATGCAGGCTCAATTGAAGAAAGTAGCAGTACCATCGACGGTGCATTGCGATCACCTGATTCAAGCACGCGATGGTGCAGACAAAGATATGGACAGAGCCTGCGATGAAAATAAAGAAGTCTACGATTTCCTCGCATCAGCTTCAAACAAGCACGGCATAGGCTTCTGGAAGCCGGGAGCAGGTATTATTCACCAAGTAGTTTTGGAAAACTACGCATTCCCTGGCGGAATGATGGTCGGCACAGACTCACACACACCAAATGCAGGCGGTCTAGGCATGATAGCCATCGGTGTGGGCGGCGCAGATGCAGTAGACGTAATGGCGGGAGAGGCATGGGGAGTAAGATGGCCCAAGCTGATTGGTGTGCACCTCAAGGGTAAACTCAACGGTTGGACATCTCCCAAGGATGTGATTCTCAAGCTAGCCGGTGAACTGAAAGTTGATGGTGGTACTGGCTGCATTATCGAGTATTTCGGTGAAGGAACCGGATCTATCTCTTGCACAGGCAAAGGCACAATCACAAATATGGGCGCAGAGTTAGGCGCCACTACGTCAATCTTCCCTTACGACGAGAGAATGGCAGCCTATCTCAAAATTACTGACAGGAAAGAGATTGCAGACCTCGCTGATGCCCACAAAGCAGAGCTCACAGCAGATCCGGAAGTATTTCAAAATCCAGATAAGTACTATGACAAGATTGTCGAAATCGATCTGGACAAGCTCGAACCTTATGTTGTCGGACCACACACCCCTGATTTAGCAAGACCGATATCTGCGTTTGCTGCAGAAATTAGAGAAAAGGGATATCCTGAAAAACTCTCTTACGCATTGATAGGTAGCTGCACAAATTCATCTTATGAAGACATGAGCAGAGCCGCACATGTGGCTGCTCAAGGCGTAAAGGCAGGACTGAAGAGTTCCTGTGGATTCCTTGTTACACCCGGTTCCGAGCAGATTTACGAGACGATCCAGAGAGACGGACAAATGAAAACACTGTCCGACATTGGCGCCGTCGTGATGGCTAACGCTTGCGGACCTTGCATAGGACAGTGGAAGCGCCAGGATATTGAGAGCGGCACGAAGAACTCGATCATTACTTCCTTCAATCGCAACTTCCAAAAGAGAAATGATGGAAATGCTGAGACCTTGGCATTCATAGGCAGCCCCGAGATCGTTACAGCCTTTGCTCTGGCAGGCAGAATTTCCTTCAATCCCCTGACAGATTCCATCAAAACTGATTCGGGCGAAGTGAAATTATCACCACCGACAGCAGACGAATTGCCGGCGAACGGCTTCGTTTGCGAGAACAAAGGCTACATTGCACCGGCTGAGGACGGAGACAAGGTTTCTGTCGTCGTGAAGCCTGATTCAGAAAGATTGCAACTGCTTGAACCCTTTGCTCCATGGAACGGCAAAGATTATGAGAAACTGCCAGTCTTGATGAAGGCTTTGGGCAAATGCACCACTGACCATATCTCAGCAGCTGGTCCTTGGCTAAGGTTTAGAGGACACTTGGATAGAATTTCAGACAACATGTTTATTGGTGCTACAAACGCCTTCACAAAAGAAACCGGCGTTGGGCTCAATGTACTGAACGGAGAGAGAGCTTCATATCCCCAGGTCGCCAGACATTACAAGTCGGAGGGACTTGGTTGGATAGCGGTCGGTGATCAGAACTATGGAGAAGGCTCTAGCCGTGAACACGCGGCCATGTCTCCTCGCTTCCTTGGCTGTAAAGCCGTGGTTGTGAAGAGCTTTGCCCGTATCCACGAAACTAACCTTAAGAAGCAAGGAATCCTAGCTCTTACCTTTTCGGAGCCTGCCGACTACGACAAGATTCGTGAAACGGATAGAGTCAGCTTAAGGGGTCTAAGTTCTCTAGCACCTGGCAAAACAGTAGAAATGCTTGTTGAGCATGCAGATGGCTCCAAAGAAACCATCGAACTTAAGCACACCATGACCGAGGAACAGATAGGCTGGTTCAAAGCGGGTTCCGCATTGAACTTGATTCGAGAGAGAAAATTGAGTAAAGCCTAATTGGACTCTTGCAATAATAAAGAGAAGACCGTTGAGAGATTTCTCGACGGTTTTCTCTTTCCGGGATTAAGTACAGCCTGCTTAAGATCCTATACTGTAGCTCATGAAGAAATCGGCTTGACCATAAAGCCCCATTTTGCGAAGAAGTCCCACATACTCATCAATGAGGTTCTGCAAAATCTCAGTCTCCTCGTGAAGGAGACATTTGCTCAGTTCAATGCAGCGCTGGAAATGTGCCTCGGATTCGTGAAAATGCTTTTCACGAAGGCAAATCAACGCCAAATTTGCTTCGGACATAAGAATTTCGACTGAAATTGGTATTGAGCAAGCCCCCTGCCTTGCCAGGATAAACTCATAAATTCTCCTAGCGCACTGAAGTTTCCCCCTAGACTGCCAACCAGACGCGACCTTATATAGCCCCTTAATCAAGGCAGACAAGGCTTCGCAATCCTCTTTCCAGAGCTTCCGACTACTTAATACAAAACTCAAACGGCTTCCTGACTCACTGTCTTCGCTTTCCATAGGAGGCCTCCTGTTTGGAAAACACCAAGAACACACTAAGTAGTTAATGCCTAATTCAGGTGCGAAAGTAACCAAAAAAGACCTTGAGTCATCTCATCCGAGAAATTCGTAACAAGATCGTTATGCACAGCGTCAGGCAATAGGAGAAGTTTCTTCTTCCTCGATGCTGCGTCGAAGAGCCTTTGAGCATGAGAATAGTGAACCGTCGGATCTTTCATACCATGAGCAACAAGTATAGGTGGATGATTTCCTGACAGTATTGCTGCACTGTCTAAGGGAGGAGACGGAAACAGTTCTGGTGGATAAATACTTAGCAGTGGGAATGTATCGATGGCAATCTGACGCAAAGAGCTAAAACCCGATTGCAGCAACATGGCACCAGGCTTTCTGACAAGGGCCGCTGCGGTTGATACAGCCACACCTAAAGACTCTCCATATAAGATTATTCGGTTAGGAGAAACGCCCCTTGTAACTAAGAAATCAAACGCACTGACGCCATCAGTAACGATTGAAGTGGTGTCTGGAACCCCCTCACTCAATCCGAATCCGGCGTAATCATATATAAAGACCGAAAGCTTGTTTTTTCTCAGCCATTTGACCAGATTACATCTGTCAAGAATATTTCCGGAATTGCCATGGTTAACGAGGACTGTAACGACACCGGCTGGCTCGCAGGTGAAGTTATCGGAGAAATAAAGTCCATGCAAAAGATTTAGTCCGCTAGAGAAGTAGACTTGCTCGGGAATCTCTCCGAAAAGCTCAAGGAACTGCTGGTCTCCAAGGTCATTTTCAAAAGTTGACGGATGAAACAAGAGGTTCCTATAGATCGGCAAGCAATTGCGCGGAGACAACGCAAGGTAGATAGCGCCCGGAACGAGAGCTGCGCACAAAGCAGACAAGCGCAATACTTTGGCAATTTGCATTATGTCGCCGTGCTGCTCACTCGGCTACCGCTGCAGATCAGCTCCAAAATTGATACATCCAAGAAACGATCAAATTTGTACCCAACCTGCCTCAGCTTGCCAACCTCTTCGAATCCCCTAGAACGGAAAAGCCTCAGACTGTGTTCGTTCTCCGAACAAATAAGGGCTAGGGCAACGTGATATTGCTGGCGACAATCTTCAAGTAGCTTATCTAGAAGTGCCTTGCCAATACCACGAGAGACACAAACAGGGTCTATATAGATTGAAATTTCACAGGTATCTCTATAGCCGCACCTGTTGCTATATGAGGAGAGTGAGGCAAAACCTAATACGCGTCCGTGCAGATCGGCAACATAGACAGGTTTCTTGTTATCAATATGGGACTGAAACCAACTCGTGCGCTCCTCTAATGTCTCTTCTACGCAAGCGAAAGTTGCCGTGGATGACTTTACATAAAAGTTGTACAGAGATGAAATAGCTCTGAGATCTCTTTGCTCGGCAGCCCTGAGCAATAAATCCTTAAGAGCTTCAACAGAATTGAGTGGGAGAGAGGCATCCGTCATCGAATTTTGTTTCCAGAGTTGCTCAACAATCCGACAGCGTCAGCTCAGCAAAAGCCACCGATAAATCAGGCAATCTCTCTCTGGGCAAGTTCGCTATCATCTTGCCCAAGTATATAGCCTCTTCGGGCTTGATCGTCAGCATAAAGCGCAATCACCTCAGTAAGCCCAGTAAGCATTTCAATTGGCACGAACTCTGATAGACGCATCAAATGCTGTTCTACTCGGAGCCACTCGTTTGTATTAAGAGGAATGGCTCTGTCCAGTCTGCGAGAAATCTCGGCATTCCTTTCGAAAGCGAGTGCCAGACTTCCAGATAAATCCAGTTTTTTCTCTTGCCTATCACAAGACTCTACAGGGGGCTTCGCCCTCCGCGCTTTCCGTCTCGCCTGGTTACCTCTAGCCATTTTTCACCTTGCCTTTTGTTCGGGTGTTTATAAGACTTTCAGTTCTGAAATATTAGGAAACGGATTGAAAAAATCCTTTTCCTTAATCTGTTTTCTGATTCAAACCAATCGACGTGGAAGAAACCTGACAGTTCCGTCCGGCATAGAAAGCCAACTTAATTTTTGTAAATGCAAAATGCAATTTAGCTCAGTTGATATGTCCTAGAGATGTCAGCCAGTCAATGGAAGGACCTACTCTTCATTTAAGTAAGAGGTCGACCTTTAGCCAAATTCAACTGGAAAGGACCTAGACGAAGGGCTGTAGTCGTATCTGCTTGTAAACCCAGATCATATGAGATAACACTAGTGCCAGCCGTGATCTCAGGTAGCTATAATCTTTACTGTCAGGAAGCAATCTCTTGAAAAGCCGATCGGATTTTTTGAAGATTATCTAGCTCAACTGACTGAGAGTACTAAGGACACGGAATATGACCCAAACTAAATTGACGGAGAAGGTCCCTGCCTCTAATGGTGAACCAGCTTACTCCGGCGCCACAGCGCGAACAGATAACTGGTGGTTTGAGCCTTTACTCGTTGCTGTTGTATTCACAGCTTTTGGTATCTACGCTACCTACCGAGCTTTTGAAAACAACTTCTATGAGTTCGGACCTTATTTGTCTCCATTCTATTCGCCGAATATGAAGCATTTCTTCCCAGACTTGCCATTTTCCCCGGCGCTGCTTATCCTTCCCTTCCCTCTCGCCTTCAGAGCCACCTGCTACTACTACAGGAAGGCTTATTACAGGTCATACTTCGCGCACCCGCCTGGTTGTGCAGTTACCTGGTTCAAAAGAAAGGGTTACACGGGCGAATTCGAATTTCCTTTCGTACTGCAAAACCTACACAGATATGCTTTCTATTTCGCAGTTCCGATCGTAGGCATCCTCTGGTATGACGCTCTCAAGACAATTTGGTACGACAATGGTCTGCATATGAGCGTTCTCAGCATAGTAATGGTCTTTAACTGCATTCTGCTCTCAGGTTACACATTTGGCTGCCACGCCTGCAGACACCTGGTTGGTGGAAATCTCAACACTTTCTCTTGTCCGGAAAACAAGCACAGCTACAAGAAGTGGCAGCGCGTTACTGCTCTCAACGAGAAGCACCAAGAATGGGCTTGGACTTCTCTCATCTCGGTAGCCTTGACTGATGTCTACATCCGCATGGCATGCCAAAATACATCCCTCGCATTTCAGTTGTTTTAATCATGAGCCAATACGAAATAAAAGAACATGACGTCATAGTCATCGGAGCCGGCGGTGCCGGTCTCAGAGCCGCCATCGAGGCTTCCGCCCAAGGCGTGAGTGTAGGACTGATTTGTAAGTCCTTGCTCGGAAAAGCGCACACTGTAATGGCAGAAGGAGGCGTTGCAGCCGCCCTAGCCAATGTGGATGCACAGGACGGCTGGCAGACTCACTTCAGAGACACCATGAATGGTGGCAAGATGTTGAACAACTGGCGAATGGCACAGTTGCACGCCCAGGAAGCGCCTGACCGGGTCAAAGAACTCGAGAGATGGGGAGCTGTCTTTGATAGGACAAAAGATGGCAAAATTCTCCAAAGAGCTTTCGGCGGTCACACCTGGAAAAGACTCTGTCACGTCGGAGACCGCACCGGTCTAGAAATGATCAGAACCTTGCAAGACCGCGGTGTGCACCAAGGCATCGATGTCTACATGGAATGTACGATCACAAAACTGTTTAAGGATGGTGACAGGGTAGCTGGAGCCTTCGGATATTACAGAGAAGACGGACGTTACATACTCTTCAAAGCCAAAGCGATTGTGTTGGCTACCGGCGGCGTCGGAAAATCATTCACAGTCACCTCCAACAGCTGGGAGTATACCGGCGACGGACATGCCATGGCCTATGACCTTGGTGCTGACCTAATCGACATGGAGTTTGTGCAATTTCACCCCACCGGTATGGTCTGGCCACCAGGCGTAAGAGGCATTCTGGTGACGGAAGGCGTCAGAGGTGAAGGCGGTATTCTTCGCAACAACAAAGGCGAACGCTTCATGTTCAAGTACCTGCCTGAAGCCACTAAAAATGATTATGCAGCAACTGAAGAAGAAGCTGTTAAATGGGTAAACGCAGCGGTTTCCGGAGAAAAGACCGATGCCAGAAGACCTCCAGAATTGTCTACCAGAGACAACGTAGCTAGAGCTATTTACACCGAAGTTAAGGAAGGGAGAGGCTCTCCCCATGGCGGTGTCTTCTTGGATATCAGCTATCAAGACTCTGAACGTGTGAAGAAGAAGTTGCCTTCGATGTATCACCAGTTCAAAGATCTTGCCGATGTAGACATCACTGCAGGCCCTATGGAAGTGGGACCGACTATGCACTACATCATGGGTGGTGTACGTGTAGAAGCCGATACCTGTATGACCAGGGTGCCCGGTCTGTTTGCCGCCGGCGAAGTGAGCGGAGGCATGCATGGTGCCAACCGTCTGGGTGGAAACTCACTTTCCGACCTAGTGGTTTTTGGCAGAAGGGCCGGACTAGGTGCCGCGGATTACGTGAAGGCTCTGACAGGTCATCCTGAAATTGACAAAGGTCAGATTGAAGAAGCCATCAATGAAATGGAGGCTCCATTCAAGCGCACCGACGGCGTTAATCCTTATGATGTCGCAAAAGAACTGAACAAAGTAATGTCAACATACGTTGGTATTTTCAGAGAAGAGGGCGATCTTCAAACCGGTATCTCCAAACTCGAAGAGCTTAAGGAGATGGCAAAGAAAGCCAAGGCTACTGGTTCTAAAGCTTACAACCCAGGTTGGCACCTCTGCCGAGACTTGCACAATATGCTCGTCTGCTCCGAAGCGATTGCCAGAAGCGCCCTGTCGAGAAAAGAAAGTCGAGGAGCCCACAGCAGGCTCGATTATCCCAACACCGAAGCCGATTGGGGCAAGGTCAACACTTCAGTGGAATTGTCCGGCGGCGGTATGAAGCTGGAACATACCCCTCTGCCAGAGATGCCAGCTGATCTGAAAGAGCTATTTGCCAAGAAGAAGGAGCCCAGTAATGCCTGATACCTCCGCTAGAACAGCCACTCTTAAGGTCTATAGAGGCGACAGAGAAAAAGGCGAATTCAAGACATACAAAGTGCCTGTTGAAGCAGGTATGGTTGTACTGGATGCTATTCATTACATCCAGCAGAATTTCGATCCCGAACTGGCCGTGCGCTGGAACTGTAAGGCAGCAAAATGCGGCTCCTGCAGCGGCGAAGTGAACGGTATGCCTTCTTTGATGTGTAAAACCCGTATGGATAAATTCCGTCCGGATGAAGAGATTATGGTTCAACCGATCAAGACCTTCCCGATCATCAAAGACTTGGTTACCGACGTCAGCTGGAACTATGAAGTGAACAAGCGTATCACCGCTTTCACTCCTGCTGAAGACGCAGACTGGACCTTCTACCAGGAAGACATCGATCGCGTTCAAGAATTCCGGAAGTGCATTGAATGCTTCCTTTGTCAGAACGTTTGCCATGTTCTAAGAGATCATGACCGTAAGGATGCCTTCATGGGACCGCGATTCTTAGTCAGAACCGCCAGCCTCGAGATGCACCCGCTAGATACCGCCGACCGATTGAAGTTTCTCAAAGACGAAGGTCATATCGGTTTCTGCAACATCACAAAGTGCTGTACCGAAGTTTGTCCCGAAGATATTCATATTACAGACAACGCCATTATTCCGCTCAAAGAGCGCGTAGTAGATGAGTTCTATGATCCGCTCGGTAAGTTCTTGAGAGGCGTACTGGGAGCGGATAAGAAGAAAGCTAAGAAGAGCTAGGTTCTGCTGTCATCGAAAGCTGATCTGTAATCCATGATGGGAGGTACCTTAGGTACCTTCCTAGGGCTTCTTGTCGATAGCTATTTCTCAAGCTGTTGATGCAGGCTACTACTCTTTGGCAACTTTTGTTCCACTTCAGGTCATCCCAAACACGCAGGAGCTGCGACGCTAGCGAATTTCGAGCCAACTTCATTTTCCTGGGACAGACGCCTCTAACAATAACTCGACCCAAGATAGTATCGAATGAACTGGTAGAACCATTCGTCAAGAATTCTCCTGGATTATCCGGGTCTGGAGTAATCTCTCTACCAAATGCTTTCGACTTAGCAGCCACAATAGAATCAATGGTCAAGATACTTAGATCAAAATCTTCCCTGACAAACAATCCTCGAGCTACTCGCACAACGATTCCCAGTTTTACCAATCTAGCGATACCATTATCTATGGTGCTTCTTTTGCCGATACCTATCAAATCTTTTGTAGAGAAAAATTGATCCTTGCTAAGCGAAAAGACGTACATCCTTATTTGTTCAAAAATTCCAGCCATTGTGCAGCCCTCCATCTATCTTAAAGACGTATTCTGCAAGCAAAAAGTTCAATCAGAAAGATTAATTCAAAGTTGTAATGAGAAGCAGCACCGAGGATTTTCAGAGAACCATCCAACACAATTGTCTTGCAAAAGAAAGCCTATATGAGAGTTTTTCGTTTTTCTTGCGGTCTGCGTTGTCAGACGATCACATCAAGTAAAATAGAGGCGTCTCAAGCCAAGAGGTCACAATTTTGAGAGTTCCACAAATTTCTATCTTTTTTATAGCGCTTGGATTATCTGCGGTTTTCTCGTTGCCAGTATTAGCCGCCGATTCTGATGAGACAACCATTCGAAAGCAAGCAGAAGACTATGCCAAAGCATTTTCAGCTGGAGACTTTCAAACTGTAGCGAACTTCTGGGCCGCAGATGGAACATTCACAGATGCAGACGGCAATAAATATTCAGGAAGGGAGTCAATTGCGAGATATTTTAAGGCGATTCTCTCAGGCTCGATGCACCCATCCTTGAAGGTCAAGATAGACAAGATTAGACAACTGAATGATTCGGTCGCAGTCGAAGAGGGCACCACAGTTGCAGAGAACTTGAGTGAGCAAAACTACCTAGCGGTGCACGTCAAGCGCGACGGTCAGTGGTTCATGCTCGATGTGATGGAAACAAACAACAACTCTAAGGTCAAACTATCAGACCTATCTTGGCTAATTGGCGATTGGAAAGCCGAAGACAAAGATAATTCGATGGATGTCAAAGTAAGAGAGCTTGAGAGTAAGTTTCTCTCAGTGTCTTATTTGGTCAATGGAAAGCTCGTGGCGGAAGAGAAAATTGGAATTAATCCGAAGAACGGGCTACTCACATCATGGATCTTCAGCGCTAATGGCGGTGTAGGAACCGCCTATTGGGTGAAGGAGGGAAATCTGTGGACAAAGATGGCAGAGAGCTACGAGGTTTCAGGACTAAAAAGCGGAGCAGTCTACAATCTCAAAGTCTTGTCTCCTGACTCATTTGTCTGGAATTCCAGTTCTAGATATATTGCCGGGAATAGGCTAGCAGATGGAAAAGCAGTTCAGATGGTTAGATGCGCTAAAAGCGAGGCAAAGTAAATGAAAACTAGATTGTTGCCTGTCTTCAGAATAATCCTGTTGTGCACTTCTTTTTGCTTACTGACTCCTTGCGAAGCTAGAGGCGGGGGCGGTCACGCTGGTGGTGGCTTCAGAGGCGGCATGGGTGGAGGATTCGACAGAGGATTCGGAGATCGAGGATTCGGTGACCGCGGTTTCGGAGATCGTGGATTCGGTGACCGCGGTTTTGGAGATCGTGGATTCGGTGACGATTCCCTTAGAAGAGACGACGGTCCTCTAAACAGAGTTAGTGAATCGGACTTACGGGCTGGTGCTGATAAGGTTTGGGATAACAGAAACGACGGACTAGCCAGTGATGGTCTTAACTTTGGCATGAGAGATGGAGCAATTACCAGAAATCTCTCACCAGCATATCTCACCGGTAGAGGCTCAGATTTGAGAAATGCTTTCAACAGATACGATATATTCCGCAACGGATATTGGAATCGCTATCCAGGCTCTTGGTGGTATCGGGGCTGGGGTGACTATTATCCATGGGGTTACGTCGGATGGGGAGACCTGGCTGGATACTGGGGAATTCCGGCAGTAGATGCACCGACAGATTACGACTACGGAGACAACATCTATTATCAAAATGATAGTGTTTACTACGGATCGCAACCTGTAGCAACTGCCGCCGACTATTACCAACAGGCTCAGGCACTGGCCACTACCCCTGGACCAGCCGTAATTTCAGGTGGGCAACCCACGAATACTGGACCTGCCACTTCGTGGAAACCTTTAGGGGTTTATGCCCTAAGCCAAAACGGCGAACCATCCACAACTATGTTTCAATTAGCCGTAAATAAAGAAGGTGTTCTTCGGGGTAACTACTTCAACAGTCTTACTGACGAAAACAAACCCATCCGTGGCAAAGTGGACAAGAAGACAATGCGAGCAGCGTGGATTGTCGAAGGCAATACCAAAGTTGTTTACGAAGCGGGTCTATCAAACCTCCTGCATCCGCAGTGCAGCGCCCTTGTGCACAAAGGCAAAGATACCACCGAGCAGTGGATAATGGTTAAGATTGACCAAAAAACTAACTCAGCGAATTCCAACAAGAGCGTCGGTGAAAAAATATCCTGGAAGCAGTAATGACTTCCTAAAGCTTTGGCTATTCACCCTTGCGATCATTGGTTCAGTCTTCGCCTACGGTCAAAGCCTTTTTCTGGGATTAATCTCCGAAGACTGGATTCACGTGTTCTTCGCTAAGCTAAGTGCAGACGGCGATTTAGACTTTCTTGTCCAGAATTTCACAGGACCATGGCTTCAAACTTCTCGTATCGGATACTTTTATAGGCCAGCAATCGAAGTATCGTTCCTGATTGAAGCCATGATTTCTAGACACCTGTTTTCACTGACTGATAGCACCCAGTCTCAAGTGCATTCCTGGTTATTTCATTTATCGAACTGCCTAATTCACGCCCTAACCAGTTACATGGTTGGGATACTGGCGTTTCAACTTGCCGGCTGGGCTAAAGCAACGAAGCCTGCAGTAGCGGCAATGATAGCAACGATACTATTTGCTGTTAATCCCTTGGCACAGGAAACGGTAGTTTGGATCACATGCAGATGCGACGGCTTAATGTCACTATTCTCTTTGCTATCAATTAGCACATATCTAAATTATCTAAAGACCAGCAGAGGTAAGTACCTTTCTCTCACATACTTTATGTTGGCGCTACTAAGCAAAGAAACAGCATTAATACTACCGATGGTGATGCTCTTCCTTTACGTAGTCGCTCCCAAGAGTCAGAAACTCCATTTCAAGCAAAGTTTCCTAGTTCAATTTCTGTTGGCAGACCTTATATTTGCCCTAATCAGGGGCTACCTGCTTGGATACAGGAGCTCATACACAGTATCCAGTCTCTCGTTCCCACAGTCCCTCTTCGACTCAATGGGCTATATCTTGGCTCCTTTCAACCATGCAAGATACCCAGATTCTTTGCTCCTGTTTTTGCCTATAATCGCATACTGAATAACGTCAACTAAAATTGCGTACGGACGACAATTAAAATTGCGGGCTCCCTTTCTGTTAGGCAGTCTTGCCGT
>JAIETF010000074.1 GCA_019745415.1 Candidatus Obscuribacterales bacterium
TCGTTTTCCTTACTCTGTCCTGGTCACCAGCGATAGTGTCACTTAATTTGCGTCAGTGTCATTTAATTTGCGCTGGTGTCACTTAAAGTGAGCCCATTGTCACTTAATTTGAATCCGCGACCACTTCTGGTGTCAGTTAATGTGAGCCCAAAAGTGCGGATGATGTCGCGCCCAACCAATTATGATTTCGCGCCGCTACAGATACGAAGGGCAGCAACTAAGATCACTCTTGAACCGCCCAAAAAGTCAGGTACCCCAAAAATAGAAAGAGGCAAAAAAGGGAGGGGGCTGGAAAATTCATTTCCCAAGACCCCCTCCAGTTAGGCATCTACAGCTTGTGAAACTGCAGATGTGATATATCGGTTACTACGAGACGGACATCGATGAGCCGGCATAAACAATTCTTTTGCCAAAAAAGACACCGGCGGTATGTTAACTGAGCTTCTGCTTAGTTTTGACGCCCATCGGCTCCAGACTGTTTGAGAATTGCAGGATTCCAGACACCATACAGTGCGCCGTTACAACACAGAATTCGCTCAGAGCATGTATTCACGGGATCTGGAGTGTCAGGTTGTATGTTCACAACCCAAGCAGCTTGTTCTTGATAAAAATCATCTTGCAGGTGACCTGGAACAAACAAAGTCGACTGATTCGCAAAGTCCAGCTGCAAAGCCCCATCCGACATGAGCCTGGCTTCTGTGACAGACAGTTCTTGGTGCGAAACAAGAAGTGCACAAATTACGTTTTCATCTTTACAAGAGCTCCTAAATACTGACTGAGTGTCCGTTTTATCCTCACAGAAAGTCCAGTTTTCGCAGAAGAAGTGCAACCGCTGGAAATCGCCCGCGGCAGGGTAATTGGAATTGAAAAGGAACTCAAACCGGTGAGGAATTCGACGAGAGACGGAGAACCCTTCTAAAGTGGCCCCATAGAACCAAGTATTCAATACCTTAGCTTCTCTCAACCAAAGTCCCGATTCACTCACAATTCAATCTCCTTCTGATTAAGGTGTTCCGTGATAGTGCCCCATCCGTTTCAGGAAATTTGAATGGGTTTCTGATGGCAACTTCATATTGGAGTTAACCTGCACTCCAGAAGGTAAAGCAACCTGATTACCTCCATTTGTGATTATAGCTCTCGGTCCTTGAAATGTACCAGAGCCTGAACCGTTCATTGAACGGACATAGGTAGATTGAGAGTTAGCTACACCCTGAGTCGGTGGAACCTTGAAAACAATACCGTTCCCGCCGGGAACTGACGACCCATCGCCAGGAGTCTCTCCACGAGGGAAACCAGCTCGCAGGAATCCATCTCTCAATCGCGATTGTGACATCGGAACAGAAACTCCGTTTGGATCGGTCATAAACGTCACTGCTGGCTTTGACCCCGTAGAGCCGGACTGTCCCACTAGCTTACTACCAACTGCAATGCTGGTCCCTGTAACAGCAGTTGCAGCGCCGCCTACACCGGCTGAAGCCCCACCCCCCCCTGCACCTATTCCATAAACAGCACGCAAAAATCCGTAAGCGCCTAACGCGGCGGCACCCTCGATAAGCATACCAGCCCCAACAAGTGCTATGGCAGCGTTAACCTGGTGCTGTGCGGCACCATCTCCCTTGAAGGAATCCAAAATGAAATCTCCAACCCAAGGCGTTAAGCCTGTCGGATCGGTGCGGTTCATCGGATCATTCATCACATAGGTGTAAAGGTGCAGATCTTCGGTGTACCCAATCGGGTCCGGCTGCAAGAAACGGTTGATGGTCGGGCGGTAGTACCGCGCCTTGTAGTGGTACATACCCGTCTCGTTGTCCCAACGCTGACCGGTGTAACCGATGGTGGTACCAGTGAGCGAGGTCGCCTCGCCAAACGGCGAGTACTTGTACTTGTTACCGACCACGCCCGAGGTGTTCGCCTGAGCGATCACCGAGCCCTGGTGGTCGTGGTGCAGGTACGTCACAGTGCCGTTAGAGGCAATCTGCAAGACCGGCTCGTTCTCGCCTGCATAGACATAGCGGCGCAGCAGGGCGTTGCTTGTGCCGTCGTACTCTTCCATCAGGTGCGAGCCCGAATAGACATACTTCGTCTTGGTGGTGCCGACGGTCTTTTGGGTCTGCCTCATGAACGGGTCATAGACAAACGACGCATTGGTGCCGCTCTTCACCGCCGAGGTGAGCATGTTCTCGGTGTTGTAGCCATAGGTCCAAACTCCATCGCCAGTGAGGTTGCCCTTCGTGTCGTAGCTGTAGTTGACGCCGGCGACGCTCGGGTACTGGTTCAGGTTGTTGGCGGCTCCGTAGCTCACTGTACCAGTGCTGGGCGGCGTCCACAAGTAAGTGGTGTCGCTCACGCTCTGGGTCTTCATCTGGTGCACCTTGTTATAGGTGTAGTTCCAGGTAACGGTGCCCGCGCTCACAGTCATGCCGCGAGAGGTCAGGTTGTTGCCCAGGTCGTAGGTGTAGCTCACCGAGTTGCCGTTTGCATAGGTCTTGGTGAGACGGCGCCCCGACTGGTCATAAGTGAAGCTCACCGCTGCCGTCGTCGCACCGTTCAGCTTGATGGCGGTCATGCGGTCGTGCGCATCGTACTCGTAAGTCACATAGTAACCACTCGGGTAGGTGATGCGGGTGACATTGCCGTTGTTGTCGCGCTGATAGCTGATCACCTGGTTCTGCGGGTTGGTCTCGCTGCTCAGCCGCCCGTAGGTGTCATACGCCTTAGAGTAAACTCCGGTAGAAGGGTTACCGGACACGACGGGCGTGCTTGCCGTGAGCATGCGACCGGCGTTGTCGTAGGTATAAGTGATCGTCGCCTGACCAGCAGGCGCCTTCGTCAAAAGCCGATTGGCGTCGTCATAGGTGTAGACAGTGTTCTGCCCAGCCCGGTTGCGATAGTTCGTGACGTTGTTGTTGTCGTCAAACGTCCACTGCTCATACGTCCCACCAGGGTAGGTTGTCTTGTAGAGACGTCCATACCCATCATAATCGAACGTTGTGACGTTGTTATTCGAGTCCTTAACCGACGTCAGCTGCCGGTTTCCGTTGTAGGTCCTCTCTTCTTCCAGAACACCAGACTTGTAGATGTAAGTAAGGTCACCGTTGCTGTTGTAGAGGTAGTCGGTAATTCGACCTTCCTCGTCGACTGACTGCGTCAGCAGTGTCCCGTTCAGCCAGGTCTTAGTCGAAGAGTTGCCGAGTGGGTCGGTGGCGAGTTTCACATTACCGAACCAGTCACTGGCAAACGTGGTGGTCTGAGTGCCTGAGCTTGTTGGCCGTGAAACGGTTTGGAGTTTATCTAGCGCATCGTAGGTGTTGGTGGTCAGCAAGTTGAGCGGACCAGTCACCGTCAGAACATTATTCCGCAGGTCATAGGTATACGTGGTGGTGTTACCGCGCGGATTCTGCTCGGTGAGCTTCGCCCCCGTGAACGTATCATAAGTAAAGTTCGTGGTGAGCGTGTTGTTGAGCTTCCTCGAAGTGAGCGCAATACCGCCGTACGTGTTAGTAGTTACAACATTGGTCGGATCAGTTGTTGTTTCCGGCAACTGCAAAGCATTGTAAGTGTAAGTCGTGGTCTTGTTTGTCGGGTCGGTCTCAGTAAGAATCCGACCTGACTTGGTATCGATTGTTCTCGACCAGAGCTTGCCGCGTCTGTCAGTACGAGTGACCCATTCCTGGAACGGCACCACTGTGTTCTGCAGATACGTATACTGCTCTGCGAAGCCAAGACCAACAACCGCCTTGCTCTTTACGCGGTGCTCGTTATCATAAGTGTATACGGTGGTGCCCATGCCGATCGTGGTCTCTTCCACTACTCGGCCAAGGCCATCATAGACATACTTAGTCTTAGTACTTCCTGCCGAAATCGAAGTGCCGCCCACCTGAATTTCAATCGGCTTGCCTTCCGAATTAAAGATAGTTGTTACAGTCTCCTGGTTCGGCGTTTCTGCTCGAACCTGATTGTCTGCGTAACGCAAGGTTGTGGTAAGGGTGTTCGTACCATCGATCTTGGCCGACCGCGTGGCGACTCGGTCGAAAGTATCGTAAGCAACGGTGTATTCTTGCCGCGCAGAATTACCCACCTTCGAAACCGTTGCGCCAAGCATGCGCTTCTTGGCGTCATAGTCGTAGGTAGTGTCAACCCCTGCCCGGTCAGTAAACTTCAAGAGCTTACCTGTGGAGGCTTCGATATCGTAAGTCGCCACAATCGTGTTGTTGAGCTTCACCTGCTGCATGAAGTAGAGCAAGCCCTGCTGCGTAGAGTACTCAAAAGTCAGCGTCTGCCCGAGCGAGTGCGCCACAGAAAGCAGCCTGTCGTCGATACCGCCATAGGTAAAGTCGACAGTGAACGCCGCCACCTGATTGCTCGGGTCCTTGTAGTACTCGATCTTCTGAATCTTGTTGCCGCCTGTGAACGTGTAGAGAACGTTGTCCCAGGTCTGCAAGATAAAGTAACCTGCATACGGACCATTCTGCTGCGGCACCCAAGCAAGCGACATGCGCACGCCCTTGGGCGATGCATATGTGCCGTCGGTCAGAAGCACAAACTTATAATCAGTATCACCCATGGTGACAGTGACTGAGTTCGACGTGAGCATCTTGTTGACGTCTGTCGTGGCAAGCGACGACAGAATAAAGCTGGTGGCGTTCTGCGGATTGGGACTGATCAGACGCACCATGCTGTAGGTCGCAGCCATGTTCGCCGCCAGCGATTCGCCGTCGCCAAAGATTGAAGACATGAAACCGTTGTTACTGCGCGTGCAGTAGATGTTCCAGTTGTGGGTCCAGCCTGCACCCATCTGGGTGACCTTCGAGACCTTCTTATTACTAAAGCTGCGCACGAACGGCAACGTGTAGGGCGCAGGCTGCGCTCCGAGTGCAACATCGGCATGGCGATAGTTGAAACCGCCGCTGTACTTGTCGACAACAAAGTCAACTTCCAACTGCGACTTCTTACCGACTTCAACCCGATCGAGCTTCTGCGCGCGCGGATCGTTCACAAGCGAGTTCGCGACGTTGTCGCCCACCGACTGCACCGCGTCGCCGCCGCCGCCCATGAGCATGCCGTTGATCAGCCCGACAGTACCGCCATAAGGGCTGATGGCGTAGAAGCCATATCCCTGGTACTGGTTCTGGGCGGTAGCCCCGTCCTCGTGAATGAGCACCTTCCAACCGGCGTTGATGTACCAGGTTTCGATATCATCAAGCACCTGCGTCGAGTAGTTCACCAGGTTGGGGCGAACATTCGTCGACCAGTTCGTGCTGTCGCCAAAGTAGAGCTTCTGCCCTGCTGCGTTCGCCTGGCTGATCACCGTGTTGGTGCTGACGCCGCCAACGTTGGGAATCTGGCTGATGCTGTTCGACTCGAAGCCGATGCCGCGCATCGACACCACCAGGTCGGTTGGCTGCGTCTTGGTGTAGTCGTTGTCGTTCGCAGACGTCGACCACGCAACGCCACCGAGGTCCATAAACGGCGCTTCGCCATGCCCAACCAGACCCACCTGATGGTGGAAAACGGTTGTGCAATTATTGATGCCGCCGGCAATACGCGAGATGATATGACCATGGGCATCAGCAGTGTGCCAGAGCACGCTCAGAGCCTCGCCAAGCACGTTCTCGTCGCCCGCCTGACCACCGGCTGCGGTGTTGTCTTCCAGGTACTTGGCGTGCATCTCCGCCATTGCGGAAGTCGTGTTGCCCCAGTTCTGCGCCACAAGACAGTTGTTGCCAGCCCAGATCTGCTGATACCAGCTCTGGTCTCCCCAGCCATAGGCATAGGGGTGTTCCACAGTGAACAGCACAGAGTTCCACGAACCGGGCAGCTGCGCCGGGCTCGTATCAATGAGCGTGCCGTCCAGGCGCAGCTCCAACTCCAGGTTGCCGTTGAAGAACAGAGTCAGGCGCCGACCGCAAATGTCCTCCGAATAGAACGTATGGTCGATGAGGTTGTCGTACTGCACCCGCAACGACGCCTTGTACGAGGACGGAATGTCGGTCCACTCCACCGGCACGTCAGTCGGGTCGCGATGAGGGAGCGTCGCGTCACGATGCTGCGTATCGTCGGCAATAATCTTCCGACCGCCAACCATGTCGTCAATCGTTGCGTCAGGCTTGTTTGTCTTGATCCAGTCGCGCAGATTGTCCGTCATCTGATTCATTTCTGACTTCAGATTGGTGGTGTTGACGTTCTGGAAGTAGTCGGAAGTGACCGTAGCGCCTGACAAAGCCGCGTTCTGCAGAGTCGTCGCATTGAACCCGGTGGCAGTTGCCAGGTCAATCGGCGCAATCGCAGTGTGGAACTTGTAGCTCGGGTCGAACATGTACCAGTTCGACCCGATTTGCACCTTCGCCCAGCAGTGGCTAAGGTGCAGGTAATAGGTGAATGTATTGGCGTCGTAAGAAACGTCAACAGGAATGGAGCCATTGGCAAGCAAGTTGCGCGACGCCCAGATATTAGCGGGGTCGGTGCCAAGCCAGTCGCCAGCCTGCTGTGCCGTGATCTTGATCACGCCGAACATGAAATTGGCGGTATAGCCGGCGGCCCGCAGAAGCGCGATCAGCAGTGAGGTCTGATCAAATGAGTTGCCGATCTTGTCGATCAGGCAGCCGTATGCGCCCTTCTGTCCACCAAACGTGGACAAGAAGCTGTAGTTGTTGCGCACATAGGCGAAAATCTTGTCGACATCGTTATCCAGCGCCGCCGCCAGATTGGTATAGGTCGGAGGAATCGGGTTGCCGCCTGCCGCCAGCGACATGACGGACTGCGGGGCGAAGAAGTTGTTGCCCTGGCGCTTACGGTTCTCGATGACGCGCCTGGCATCCTGCGGCTTGATCGCCTTGTTGCGACCCTGAATCGGCGAATGGCCCGGGGGAATAGTGCGGCCGGGAGGGAACGTGTCTTTGTGTCTAAGCATGGTATTTACCTTTTGCTTCGTTTCATCTGTATCTGCAAGCAAAAGAGGGGCAGCATCTTGCCCACCCCTCTTTGCACAACTTTGGTATTTAGAGCGCTTCGCCCTTATCAGGTCGTTACGACGCTCGTGCGATTGCCCATCGCGTCGTAGTTGATCGTGATGGTGCGAGCCGGGCTCGAATAGACGATCGAGGTCAGCCGACCACGATTGTCATAGTTGTAAGTCACCATATCGGTGCTCCTTTTAAATGTTGATTCGATTTTGGATGAAAGCAGTCCCGCATTCGCCCGGAACCGATAGGCGCCTTGCTAATCGACGCAGCAAGGTCAGAGCCAACCCTACTAAACCAAACCGAACGCCAGATTGGCTCTGTATTACTGCGCACAGCTAGCAAGAATAGAGGAGCCGTCCCTAAGACCAGCCCCTCTATCGAACGAGAACGCTAGCGCCCGCCGGTCATCTGCTCGAACAACTGCCGCACCTGCGGGTCACGCAGATTCTTCGCCAGGTCTGCCTTGTTGCGCGTCAGCTCAGACTCAGCCAGTTTCAGTGCTGCCTGCATCGCCATCTCGTGCAGCTTCATTACCTGCTCAGCGCTAAGGTTCTGATTGATGCCGGCTTCGCAAGCGCGGTACATACCTTCGCGCAAAAGCTGCAAGGTCTGCGATCGCTGAGCCAGCTGCACCACCGCCGTCTGAAATTCCAGCTGAGTCTTCAGATCAATCGCCGGGTTCTGGCTCTTCACCTCGGCGATCATCTTTGCCACAGCAGCCATGGCCACATCGGGCGACGGCTCGGCACAGACATAACTGCCGCCGCCCGGCTTGGGCAGCACAATGATGCCGCGCGCCGAGGCGTCGGTGGTGGTGATTGTCGGCTTGCTCGGCTCGAGTGTATGCACCCCGACAGCTGGCGAAACTGCGCAGCCGCCAAGCGAGAGCGCGGCAATAGTGATAGCAGCAACAGCTGCTAGAGATCTATACTTCATCATTTTTCCTTATTTATCTATTTCGGTTTGCCGGGCTCGGCAGTCGAATTTTGTCCGACAGATGGGTCTACAGAAGGACCTATAGAAGGTTCTGCGGGAGCCCCGGGCTGCGGTCCCGAGGACTGTCCTTTTGTCTGTGCAACCGGAGGAACAACAGCCACAGGTGCCTGGCTTGGTGCTTGAATCGGCGCCTGCGCAGGTACTTGCGCCAAGCTCCCAACAGTCGCAGGCGGCACCACCGGCGGTGAGGGCGGCGTTCCTTTATAAAAGATGCTTTCGAAGACCGGCAAGGTCAACGTCGTCAGAATAAGCAGAACCGACCCATATACAGGCTTGTACCAGGCGAAGGTTGCTGCAAACGGTCCGCCCAAGGCGAACACCCAAACCGCAAATGCCAGAGTCGAAGCCAACCAATAAAAGGTCTTGCTCGACACGATGCCGGGCGGCTCTGTTTTGACATAACAGACATACAAAGGTGTGAGCGAAAGAAGAGCGATGAAGACCGCCCAGGTCAACCAGAGCGGGCTATTGCCGCCTTCTTTCAAGATGCCGTCGAGGGCCACATAGCCTGCCACGATGTCGGCGGGAATATATCGAATCAGCTTCTCGAAGTAAGAATCAGTGTCTTTGCTGCCAGGCGGCGGTTCTTGCGCAGCAAAGCGCAAACCCCACCTTCGCTTGGGCAAAGGTGAATTGTCTTCTGAGTCACCCATTTTGACTCCTTTTTACAGCGACCTACTTTCTTTAGGTCTACCTAATTTGTCCGAAACATCATTGAAAAGACCCCGTACAACTCCTTAGCCGTGCGTAATATTCAATATTCTGAATCTGTCATCGTGCTCTATTTGACCGATGACAAATTCACTATTGGGATAGGCCGCTTCCTAAAATGTCTGCTTGCTGCGCTAGAAAATCGCGACATGTCAATGTATTCGCGCTTCTAATGATAGACATCCAAATCATGGTCGTGAAAGGCTCCAGCGCAGGCACTGATAAGGGCTATGTGGTTTTAACGCAGAATTGGCGGGGGTTTTTCAGGATTGCCTCGGAAATATCGGAAGAATGTTGTACGCCCAAAATAACCCCGCCAAGCAGCCCAGTTCAAACCTTTTCCGATTAGACACCTTTTATTAATAGCGCCCTATCGGTATGGCCGAAAACCCAGCCAATTCAATCCAGCAAAGTATATACACCCACATGACATCACACCGATACCTGTTTTTGTAGTCACCTTTAACGGCTCTCAAAATCCACTACGCTCGCTAGCAAACCCGGGCCATCTTGAATACCCTGAAACCCGCATTAACATTGCCTTTAGATTTGCCACCAAAGATGATACTGCACTCACCACAGCTCTCCATGCGCCTTATCCCCCAAATGGGTGATACACACGGCTATCGCTAATGTCACAAACATAGGCTGGGACTAATCTTACAATGTTTCGATTTTGCAACGTTGTTGCGAACACGAAACATACAACCCCTAGAAGCCGCACCGCAACTAAGTTTTACAATCAACAGATCCGGCCAGCTACAGATACTTACCTCGAAGGTTCGACCAGAACCCTCCCTCAGGTTCATCGCGCTCCTCATTGGTAGGTTTTGCCCCTCTATCACCCGGCTCGGTATCTGGAGCCTCAGGAGACCCCACAGCTTCCTCTGACGCACTTTCAAATGCACTCGGCACACTGACCTCAACAGGTGCGGGCTCTGAGCCTCCCTCTTTCTTCGCGCCGCCTGCTTCTGGCTGCTGCGCTTGTTCACTTTGTCTACCGAGAGACTCCCGGTAAGACATCTGCTCCAAGCTATCTACAACAAGGGGAGGGACTTGCGGCGGCTCAAGCTTCGTCTCCTGCGAGTACTCCCTCCAGCTGCTTACTTTCTCAAGCTTCGCCGGGCTCGCTGTTGAAATGAGCAAGTAGTGTCCTTCTTTCTCCAACTTAAGAAGTTCTGCCGGGTCTATTAGAGGTCTCGGAAACTGCCTATTTGATAGCTGCCCGCTTGCCGCTACTATCTCCTGCTCAGTTGCTGTGCCCAACATCTTCGATATTCTCTCCGCCATCTTGTCGTCTGCCGGCGGAAACAAAATCTTGGTTCGAGGCTGACTCCACAGTATCTGTGCGAGCTTCTCTTTGTACACAAGCTCCAGTTGCGCCACATCTTGCACTCCCAGTACCGCCCCTATCCCTGCATTTCTAATTACAGTCAAGTAACGCCCTATCCCAGGGATTGCTCCATAGTTTGTGAACTCATCTAGATACAAGGTCAGCGGGTGCTTCAAATTGTCTAGATTCCCTAGAATGAAAGTGAAGACAAAGTTGAAAGCCAGTGCCGCAATAGGCAAGAAGTCCTGCCTGTGCACAGGCACAGCTAGATAAAGAGTGAAGAGCTCAGAAGCCATAGCTTCTAACGGGAAGTCGGTGACTTCAGTCGCGGCAGCGACCCTCGGGTTGGCAAAAATAGCCAGCCTGGCAAGCAAGCCCGACACCACTCCGAACCTGAAGTTCGGGGAGCTATTATTTAAGAAAGCCTCATACTCCGCTCTCGCTACAGTGAGCCTTGTTTCTCTAAGCTCCCTTTCCATACCTTGAGGCCCTGCTCTAAGTAGCCTCCTGAGCTCAGATAAGTTAGCGCCGTCTCCTTTCTCCGCTCTGCCTTCAAGCTCTCTTCTTTTACCTGCTGCATGAAGCAGCAAAGCTTGCAGTAAATGCGTCTCCGCCTGGCTCCATATCTGGTCACCCATATGAGACTCGCTTGTTGTGTTCGACACTATCAAGCCAGCGACCATCTGCGCGTCGTCAAAAGTCCTCACAAGATCTACTGGGTTCAACCTCATTGTCATATCGTCATCTGGGTTGAAGTAGATAATGCGCTGACCGTTCTTTGCTCTCCAACCTGCAGTCTGCCCGTATAGCACAGGGCGCCGGGAGCCCGGCGACGCTTCCGTCACTATCGCCGAGCTCTCCAACCCTTCTATCAAGTTCGGAATAAAGACCGATGTTGATTTACCGCAGCCTGTCGGACCACAGACAAGCACATGCCTTACTTTACTCTCCGCTTTCAACCAGAGCTTCTTGCCAGAAAGCCTTCCTACAAGTAAGCCGTTCCTTCGCTCTTCTCTATCTGAGCTGTCATCGCCCTGGGCGACAAAACCACAGTCAACCAGCTCCTCTATCTTCGCGAACTTCGCCTGCCACGGCACCTGCGGCTGCGGCTTCTCCTTCGCTCTTTCTGCACCAGAGAGGAGCTCGAGAAATATCTTCTGCGCTCTCTCCACACACTCTTCTACATGCGTATCTCCGTAGTTCTTCTCTCTCACTTTAAGCTCGAGCTCAATACCTTCTTCGACTTCTCTCCAGGTAAGAACAGCCTGATACCTGCACCTCCATGTGTCCATGCCGTACGACTCAACAGCATCGTCATAGAAGATGAGGCGGCAGTCTACTTCGTCATATATCTCGCTTCTATACTGCAGCGACACTAGCGCATTGACCGCTATTCTCGGGAAGTCCTCCTTCTTCACTTCAATAACTTCGACTACTCTTGCAACTAAAGCCATTAGCCTTCTCCATCATCGATAACAGTCACCTTAATGCGCTGCCTTCTTGGCTCACGCTCAAGGCTCTCTTCTTTTGGCCCGCTCAACCGTCCTGTCATCTGCACAAGAACCACAAGCTCCACTATGCCTTTTATTACCGCCGCCACCATCAAAAGCAGCCCCTTTATCAAAGCCCCAAGAAGCTCAAAGAAGCACTTCATTAGCACATCAGACTTCACTCCCGCCATGCTGAAGAGCACCACAATAACGAACAGCGGCAACATCACTAGCCCGAATATTTCAGCCATACAAACCTCCTTTATCTCTCACCGACTACCTGAGCCTTAGGCTTCTCTACTTTCTTCAGAGCCTGCGCAATAACAGACTCCAGCGCCGGCTTCACGAGCCACACCTTGCCCCGAAATAAAAGAGCATGAACAGTCCACACAAACCGCACTTTGCTCTTCCTGGTCTCTTTGTCCAACTCCAGCGCCACATCGAGCAGCACCTGGTGGAACCTGTAGCCTTTAGGGTTAAAATGCTGAAGCTCCGGCCTCAGCCTCTCCCTGTACTCCATCACCGCCCTCAGTGACAGCTCATTTGGGTCCGCCGTCACTATCCTGAAGTGATACTCGCCAAGATAAAATCCAGCTATCGCTTTCTTTATCGCCGCATAGACTCTAGGCGGCGGCGCTTCCACATATACTGGCGGCGGGTTATCCAACTTATTTTGCAATATCTTCACCGCCACAAGTACCGGCAGAAGACCAAGCGCCACCGGCGCTATTGTTACTAGCTCTTGCATACTTATCCTCTTTGCCGCTACCTGCGGCGATTCAGCCGGTCGTCGTCCTCTCGACTATCCCTATCCGGCTCCTGCTTGTCCCTCTCTTCTCCACCCTGCACCTGCGGCGTGGCAGTTGCCTGGTCGCTACCAGGCGTCTCAGTCTTGGCTTGTTGCATCAGACCGCCAGGCTGCGGCCCGCCATTCATCTTCTGGTTCTCTTCGTCCATCTGGTCTCGCGACTCTCTGTCCTCAGAGACCCTTCCTTCATCGTCACCCAGAGACCTATCGACTTGCGTATCTTCAAGCCTCTCGCTTTCTTCGACCGTTCTCTCGGAAGTCTTCTCAGCAGAGTTAAGTTCCTTCTCCTGCTCGGTCTTCGACGCCTCTTCATGGTCAATATCTGAAGCAGGTCTGTCCATTTGCTTGAGGTCCTCAAACGGACGCCCTAGGTCATAGACTTTCCCTAACCCTAACTCTCTCCACTCTCTTTGGTAGTCAGCGTTTGTCGAAAGCCCTAACTGTACCTGCTCCACCCACTCCGAAAACGGCGTGCGCCCAAACTCCAGTAGCTTCTCCGATATATCGAAGTCTCTCTCCAGCTGCCCTAACTTGTACTGCACTTCCAGATCTAGACTCCTGTCTATCTCCCTTTGCTTGTCCAAGTAGTCATTGGATATTTCGCGCATGAGCGACAGCGACTCTCTGTCTAACCACACCTCTCTTTTATCCAAGCTCTTGCCTGCAACAAGCAAGTGGACATGGTAGTGGTCAGTGTTTCTATGAGCTATCCCCCACCAGTTCAACTTGCGCCCTAGCGCCTCCTCCCACTCCTTCATCACCTCTCTTGCGTGATCTTCTAGGTGTATGGAGTTATCGCCGGATGACAAAATTATCTTGTGATAGTCAACTGAGTGCCCTCTTGCTTTGTACGCCTCCTCAAGCACCTGCGTGTGATCTAGCCCATTTCTGTCCTTTGTGAAGAACTTGCGCTCCTTCTCAAAAGGTGCCCTCTCCCTGTTCTGCAAGTAATTTACGTGAGCCTTCAACCGACGCTTACTGCCGCCATTAACAAACCGACTCTTTACCACAGAGCGCGGACGGGCTCCTGCTGTAGATATGGTCCGACCAGGCCGCTGCCCCCAGACCCTCCCCCTTCTGAAGCCCTTCCCTAAAGCAGCCAACCTATGCGCCGTTCTATTCTTTGCCGATATTCCGTACGCTCTACTTGCTCGGCCAGCTCCTCGCTGCCCTAAGTTCGGCGCCTTCCCTAACTTACCGGTGGTGCCTTCGAACTCTTTCAACTTCCATTTGCCAAGCAGACCCTCCGGCCCAATATTCTGCTGCCCGCCTGTCTTCGATGAGCTAGCGTCCAAGCCAAGCAAAGTAAATGGGGTCAAATTCCTCTTCATTGACCACCCTCACTATCTACTTGCTCCCCTTGCGCCCCTTGCTCCTGCTCAATCTCTAGAGCTTCTTCCTGCTCCGAGGCAGGCATTGCCCGCTTCAACCACTGCCCGGCGAAGTTCCGGCTCTCAAACCAGAGCGCTTTCATCGCACCTTCCGGTAGCGGCTCTTTCGGTAAACCCCCATGTAAGTACGGGAGCGTTGAAAAATACAAGGTCTGCGCAGACGCCCTGGTGAGCTTCGCTAGAAGCGCCGCTAGCCTGTTTTCTAACTTCTTCATCCTCTCTGCTAGTTCACTCTCTTCTTCCTGCAAGGTCTCGGTAGACGGGCTCTCTAGTTTGAAGATAAGTTCCGCTACCGCCTCCCTGGCTAGCTCCGAAGGTGTCACACCTAGGGCTTGCGCGTAACGCTCCACCTTGAGTTTCTCTTCTGACGACAAGGCAAATGCCAGCCTTACTTTAGGCCTCGCTCTTTCACTACTTGGCATATTCTTTTACTCTCTAATTACATGTGATTGAAGTTTACGAGCGCCACCGGTGGTATCACGTAAACAATAAGTAGCTTGGGCATCTATAGGATTCGTATACCGATTTCCTTTCACGGTATCACGCTAAACCCTCACTCCTCGGGCGTATACGGCATTCATGGGCCCACTTTATCCTGCCACTCCCCAACTCGCTCAGACCTCTCTGTAACTCTCGCTTCTAATGGTGGGACTGTCTAAAGGTGGTCGCCGATTATCACTACTTCTTCATTTTGTGCGGCGATGGCTGCTCTTTTCGGGTGGAGGGGATATCCATCCCCTGTCCTCACCCATGGTGCTTACTTCGCACCTTCTTTATTCTCTTTTAGTGCCGTTTACTTGCGTTTACCAGCTACTCTTCCTCCGGTACATCAGTGACCATATCGTTATCTGCTGAGCTTTCGTCGCTCTGCCGTGTACTTGTCTTTTCTTTGTCCTGACTTCCTGATTTCCCCTCGGTCTTCTCCTTGCCATATTTATTCTCCTTTGGATAATCTTCTTCGAAGACTTCTTCTAGTTTGCGGCTGTAACATCCCGCCGCTTTCTGTCTTCTTTCTCTGTCCCCTGTACCCATCCGGTACCTCCTCCAGGCTTAAGCTGATAGCCTGTCGTCTTCCATGTCCGACTTCTCCTCGGTGGCTTTCTCATATAGCCTCCGGATAGTGTCGTATGCCATAAATGCTTCGTCATTGCACCTGTCGTCATTCAGTAACACTGCCATGAGCATCAGCATCTGGAGCGTTTCGACATCGAGCATCTCTCTTGCCCAACAAGCCACTTTGACTATTTCTTCAAATACAGGCTCACCCATGGTCTCCAGGTCTAGTCCATACAGCCAGGCACAGAGCATCGCAGGTGTCAGTGTCCGACTCTCCCGAGCCAGTATCACCCCACACCTCATCTTCTCGATAGCTTGCTCTATTTTATCTGCATGCAAGCTCTTACTTATTTCTCTTGCATAGTGGTCGAGTAGCTGTTCTTCTACCCTCAAGACGAAGTCTACCTCTACTTTCAACCCCGCATACTCTAAGATGTCTTCTCCCGTTTCGCGGTTCTTTTCTTGGTCTAGCCAGATAATCTCCGGTCTGGAAAAGTTCCTTCTTCCATGCCCGCCGGCACCGCTGCCGTTCACTCGTCGACCCATATATCCTCCTCAAGAAGCGCTGCTGCCACTTCTTCTCAGTGTTCTCTTTTACTTGAGCCTAAGGTCATTTCCTGGCTCTTTTTCTAATTAGGCTCTCTGCCACTATCTTCTTGCGCTCTCTCTATTTCAGTGTCGCTTTCTTCGCGCAAGCACTGCGGTAGCGACTTTCTTTCATAGCTGGATCTGAAACAGTGACATCTGCCTTCTACTTCTCTTCGGTGCTTACCGAACACTATCCGTCCATCGGCGCACCGGCACGTGCGCTTACCGTCTTTCATATGCCTCCTCAAGCTGGCGCTCCACTGAGCACCGGCAATAAGATTTTGATTTAAGAACTTGAGACAGCCTAGGCTTTGCTATAACTTAGCTAAGCCGTCTCTTGGTTTGTACCGCTCCTCTAAGCCCTCGGTCAATGCTACGCCATCGGCTTGGAGTTTGGTTTTGAAGTACATGGGGCTACCCGGGTAGCCCCCCTTGGACGTCAGTCTCGACCTCCGACTTATCAGGGTCAGACTCGACTATCTGCAATATACCACCGCTAATTGATTTTGCAACTTCCCCCAAAACACCCACCAGCTGACCTTTACACCTACTTTTGCCGGTCTTGAGAGAGGGCTCTTTCGATTAGATAAATTATAGATTCCTGCAAACATTCACTGCCACTACATTTAGAGTCACAGGCTTTTTTAGCCCCAAAATGAACCTTTCAAGATCGCCCGCATCGCCCACCAATTGACCATCTATACATCGGCCACTTTTGTCTTTAGCTTTTGACTCTAAAATTCCGGGGCTAGCCCCTAAGAAGTTATAGGGAAAACCCTAGGCACCACTACCGCACCACCAATAGGGTCAATAGAGTTTAAGGAAATGGCGCTTTGCAACTGTCTCAACTCTTGATGCCTGCCGGAAGATCCATGGCCCTGTCAAGCCCGCAGAGCGTAGCGTGGCTTGACAGGCGACAGGCGATAATCTTGTCCATGCCGCGGGCAAGAGCCTAGACTCAAAACCCCTAACCTGCTGCGACATCGACAAAAGTTAGCCCAGGTATTCACCTGGGCTTTCTATTTATTCTTCTTTCAGTCTGCGCTCCTCTTCCGCTCTAAGCTCCAGGAGCCTCTTGTACTCGCGAAGCTCCCCTTCTTCCGGGTTGTTTCTTGCTTCCATCTCTATCTCGTAAGCACTCATCAGTATCTCTTTGTCTGTCATTGTTTGAGCCTCCTGCTCTCTCCTCTTACAGATTCAAGGGACCATGTGCAGCCTCCGAGTCAAGCCCGTAGAGCGAAGCGTGGCTTGACTCGCACCCGCACATGGTTCAATGGAAAACCAAGAGAGAGAGCACGTCAGCAGGCTGGCAGCCTGCGCACACCAGCACCGCAGGTGCCTCCACGCTGCTTCCAAAATAAAAGGACCCAGAGGAAACTCCTCCGGGTCCTCCCTTGTCTCTACTCTATGAAACTGAGCCTGAGATATAGCGCCTGAAGTGGTCTTGCTGCCCTCTCTAGCACTTCCGACACTTCCATCCTGAAGCGCGGAAGCCCTCTAAAAGACTCCATCTCGAGTGTTCCATCAACCTCCGGCCTTATCTTCACCGCCATCCTCGTTATCTTCGATGACACCTTCAGGAAGAGCTCCCCAAGTTTCTGCCGCATGCAGTACTTGTAGGGGTTATTCGCCATGTACTTCTCCACAGCCTTTACTTCCCAGTGCAGGTCCGGGTATGTGTTAGCCTGGCTCCTTTCGTCGTAATCAAACAAGAACTCCTCGGCGGACATAAAGTCGGTCCACTCTAGGTACTCTTCCATCGATGCCTTTCTCTCGTTTGCACAATGGGCGCAGGCAAACTTCTCTCTCTGTATAAATAGCTGTCTCATGTCTCTAACCTCCGAAGGTGACTTCTTGTGCACCCAAAGCAGCATGTGCAGCCTCCGAGTCAAGCCCGCAGAGCGCAGCGTGGCTTGACCGCACCCGCACATGCTTCAATTGAGAAACAAGAAGTAGCAAGGTCAGCGGGCTGGCAGCCTGCGCACAGTCAGCGCCCTGGCAGGGCGCGCACCTCAACCAGCTATGCTCTTTAGGATTGACCCGAACCCAAAGCCAGCCCCAAACCACAGTTAAAAGAGCAAGAGTAAGCCCCAGGACCGAAGTCCCGGGGCTCTCCACCCTAAGCTATGTAGACAGTCTCGTCGCCCGCTTCCGCTAGCATCTCTAGCCCTCTTCGCATCAGCTCGCAACCTAAGCAAACGTCATACTCAGTAGCACACCTATGAAGCTCATCTCGGCGCGATGCCGCTATGTACTTCTCTGCCAGCTCCTTGATCTGCTCTGCCTTCTCTGTCTTCTCTTTTATTTCTTCTTTTACTTCTTCGTTCATAGCTTCTACCTCAAGTCCAGTGGACGCCCACCGGCTGACCTCCGGGGACCGGTTTGGCTCCGGTGTCAAGACTGGCGTAGCCACGCCGCAGGCGCTCGGTCTTGATGCCGGTGGCGCCGAACCGGTAAGCTTGAAGACGCCGGGGGAGGCAAAGGTCAGCAGGCTGAAATGCTTCAGGAATGCGTGCCGACTTCCTGGGCACGAAAAGCATGCCTAAGGAAATCAAGAATCGTAAAAGGCCCACCGGCGCCAATTTGTATTTCCAAAGTTGAATAACGCTTTCTTTTGACGATTACTTGTGTTGAAGTCTTTTTATCAAATGAAAATAGCCTCCAATTGGCTCACCAGGCTGAAAGGGTGACAGGCGCTTAACTGCAATTTGACAGAACACTGGATCTGTCAAGCTTTTTGGGGTTGCAAAATGGCTTAGACATACTTTCCGTGTTTATTTGGCTGGTAGCTGGTGCGACCATACCAAATCCATAATGCTAATCGTACCGGCGCTCCGTTGCTAAGCAAACAAAGGTCGCAGAAAACCTCATTTGTTATTGCCAACCAATAAACGGGTAGTATATACTCAGAATCCACTCAGGTTTTAACCAATGCCAAAAATGAAAGATCTCAAGCGTGAAAATTTCGATGTAAGCCCAGAACAACAGGCTGCCATTGAGATGCTTCAACAGGTAGTTGACGCACCGACTAAAAAAGACGCTGTTTTGATGGCAGTGCGGACTACATTACTTCTAGCTGCCGAACTAAAGAAAGGTAATCAGCTTTTCGTAGGTCATCCAGGAGAAGACTTAAGGAGATTCGTTATGCTGGGAATCGAAAAACCCGACTCAAAACCCCTAATGTACCTGGTTGCACATGATCATCCATGGAAAAGGCAGCTTTACGTCAAAGGCAGAAAGCTACCGGCGGCTGCGGTCTGGACTGCAATGAAAGCAAACAACCTAAACAGACAGCAGGCAATGGACAACTGGGATCTCCCAGCAGTAGCCATAGACGAAATCATCGAGTACTGCGAATCACACCAAGAGCTACTTCGCATGGAAGCGCAGGAAGAGTTAAGGCGACTGAGAGAAAAAGGAATAGAACTTGACACTGCGAATCCTCGTCGATGAATGTATCCAGGCGAACTTGCTCGTAGAACAGCTAAAAACAGAAGGACACATTGTCCTCACGGCAACAGATGCTGGACTACAAGGCTGCACCGACAAGAAGGTTCTTGAGCATGCAATCTCAAATGACCTTCTTGTTCTTACTATTAACTGTGCTGACTTTGTTAGCGAAGCCGGCCGAAAGACTAATTATCCAGGCTTACTTTTGGTGTATCCAAATAATGACACTGCAAAAAATATGAGCTATGAGCAAATTGTTCGTGCAATCAGAAACCTAGAAGCATCCGGAGTTCAACTAGAGAATTCATGCCATGTACTAAATCGCTATATTTATTAGCAAGCAGGCAACTCTCTATTTCTCACCGATACGCTTCAGCAGCGCCTCATTTTGAACTAGCAAAGTTTCAGCGCGTCCTTTCATTTCCGCCGCTTCTCGCATAGCGCTATCGCGCTCCTGGCGGGCTTTCTCCAGCTCTTCTCTTAAGCGAGAATTCTCCTTATCCCTATCACTCAATTGATGGCGCAACTCTTCGCAGGTGGCTTTCTGCCCGGCTAAGTTCGACTCTACTTTTACTATCTCAGCCTGCCTCTGTTCAGCAAGCTCATTTGCAGAAGCCAGCTCTTTGGCTGATTCTTCAGCGTCCTTTTCTAATTTCTCAATCGCGTCTAGGGCGCCCTGGAATTGAGCAGCGGCCTGGCGTATATCTTCGGACGCTTTAGCTCTGACCGCTTCGGTTTCTTTCGCCGATTCCATTACAGCCATACGCCAGGCGCTGGCAAAGATGTTTTTTACTGGGTCGGGCATCTGCATACTAACCGCCGCAACCGGCGCCGGTCGCGATGCCCTCCAAGCGTCGAGGTGCTTATAAACGGTGGTGTAGCTACCGCGCCCCAGCGCCGTCAGTAATGCCTGTGCAGTTACTTCCTTACCTTCCGCTTCGAGCCGGTTGGCGGCCTCAAACAGCTCATCCTGGTCGATATTTGGCCCTCTAGCCATCTTCAAGCCCTCCATAGCTCACCAACTTTAATAATAGCATGGTATTTTTCTATTTTTATTACTATTACTACTATTATTATTTTCTTGCTTTCGATGACCAAAAACCACGAGAGTGTCAATTCACTAAATAACTGCTCAGCCAGTTCGTTGCCAGCAAGTTCGAAGATAGTAAGAACCTCACTGGCGCCTAAAGGGAAAACAAAAGCGGTTCTCCCCATCGGCGGAACTGTTGCTATAGTCCTTAAGGCCCAAGCGGAGCGCTAATGAGCCGGGTAAATTCAACGAAAATCAATAAAAAAGAGCCCCACAGGCATCTATGGTGGCTTTGGTCTGGGGCAATAGGATTTGCCGTCGGCGCGCTTTTGGCTTCGCTAGACCAACGATAAGGATGTTGAACAAAAACCCTATCGGGTCCAGACAACTCACTCCACCGGGCAGCCCTTGCCGTTTTGTATCCGCCATGCCACTTGCTAGCATGACTGTTCTGGCGAAAGAATTATCACAGGCTGCTTTTGCTAGGCACAATTTTGGTTTTTGCTTATCCGCCTTGCTAAGTGGCTACTACTGTCGTTCTCACAAACGGTCGTTAAAGATAAGCCTGATCAGGAAACGCCAGCAAACCACAAAATCACTATTTCCGATTCTCAAAATCCATTCTCACAACCTATCAACGGAATTATCGAACTGATAAGCGTTTCGAGAACTGTTCTTTGTCCAAAGCCCCTGGATTCCAAGAAGCCATAGGTTTTTTGGATCGAAGCCTTACTTTCGGTCTTTCAATGACGGCAACAAAAGAACAGCGGTTTCAACAACAACCTTCCTTCAGATGAATGGGGTCAGCCTGGACATAGACGATGACGAGTTGGTCAACTTCGCCGTGCGCGTGGCTAGCGAAAAGGTCTCAAACCAGGAAATAGCTGCCTTTCTGAAAGATCATGCCTACCTTGCTGAAGTAGATTCAGAATAGTGAGCGAGCCGCCACCGGTCAGGATTAAAAACATAACTATTTTCGCAAAGCCTTGCGCCTTGCGGTCCTTACGCATCAGCATAGTCACATGGAACCATTTTTCTGGTACAAAGTCCTAATTGGTGTTCTAACCTAGATTAAAACGGGCAAGAAAGATTACACCACACATTGTAATCAAAAATGCAAGGCAAACAGGAAGACCACAAGATGGCAATTATCAAAAAGCTCACCAAATTAGGCAATAGCTCGGCTCTAGTTATCGACCGGCCTATTTTGGAATTGCTGAATATGAGTAATGATGTACCGGTCGAAATCACAATGGGAGCAGACGGCAAAAGCCTCATCGTTCGTGCTGTATCCGACGAGGAAGGCAACCGCAAACAATTCGAAGCAGCTCTAAAACAAACGAATAAGCGCCACGGAGGCGCTTTGAGGAAGCTTGCCGACAAATAGTCAGCATTGACGCAACATTACGAAAGGAAGGGCTCAGCACCCTTCCTTTCCTTCTTGAGCTCATCCATTCTTGTCTTGCTTCTCCACCTCGCTCTAAATGCAGGAATACTTCTCGCTCCCTGAAGCACTCTTTCCTTTCTATAGACTGTACACATTCAAGGACATTGATACTTTGCTGGATGACTTCTGGCGCGATATTGACGAAATTTTGGAGAAGAACCAACATGAATAAACGCAAAATTTTGATTTCTATCTGCAGCCTGGAAGAGTTCAAGAAGATTACCCGCTCTACTTTCAAGCAAGCTTCAAAAGGCTCGCCTTCGGAAGAGCCTATTCACCGTGTCTACTTCACTAGCGAAGAAGATCTCTTCAGCACGCTTTCTCCTAAGCGCATGGAGCTGCTTAAGTACCTCAAAAAAAACGGACCTTTGAGCTGCCGCAAACTTGCAGCCTTGCTAGACCGTGCATATGCTAACGTTCACGAGGACGTCAAACAGCTCTCCCTGCTGGAGCTCATCCAGAAAGACGACGACCAAAAGCTTATTGTCCCCTGGGACGAAGTTGATATTGCCGTTCCCCTTGTGGCATAAGGAGAGGGAAAAGAGGCAAGCCCATACTAGGGCTCTCATGTAGTAAGCGTAATATCTCTATGCGCCTTTGACACAGACAGCCACTCTCGCACTACCATCTTCTTTTGACTTTCCTCGCCTGCCTTGAAGCTTTCTTGGATACCAGGAATGCTCGAAAAACTGGATGTAACTCCTGGGGTATCTGCCCCAGGAGGTTTTTACTTTTTCTACTCACACTTCCATTTAATTCAGCCGGCAAGGAGCAAAACTAAATAAGCTTGCACTCATCACAGTATCTATTTTCTGTAGTGCCCAAGACAGAAGTAGCATCCCAGCCGCAAACAATACACTGAGGGGCAGCACTAGATGTGCTTACTCTCTCAATTAATTCCTGCAAGGCTTCACTATCAAGTAGCTCAAACTCCTCGTTATCTCGGTACCACTGAAGCATCTCCTTCTTCCTTTCACTGGCATCACTGCCAAATAGGGTCAAGGCGAAAAGCACTGTTTCTAACTCCTGCCTGGTTACCTTTATCGTAGCTGTTTTCATATAAGGCTCCTTGTAAGAGACGGAAAAGAAAGAGCCGCTCAATTGAGCGGCTCAACAGAAGATTCAGTCAGCCCAGAATTCTGGGTTAGTCTCTCGCAAACTATTCACACTCTCCGAACTCACTATGCAGTGATCGACAACACTGATGCCCAAGATTCTCCCAGCTTTGATGAGAGTCTTTGTAGTCTCAATGTCTTCCATACTTGCTTCAATAGAACCACTCGGGTGGTTGTGCGCAACAATAATTGCAAAGGCATTGGATAGAAGAGCGGCCTTGAAGACTTCGCGAGGATGAACTAAACTGGCATTCAGTGTGCCTTTCGAAACTTCATGGTACCCAATCACTTGAAACTTTGCATCAAGATGGAAAGCTATGAAGTGCTCTTCTGAGTACAGAGCTAGAGGCTTGAGGAAATGATGGAAGGAAATTGGGCTTGTTATTCTTACAGGCTTCACTCCCGGCTCCTTAACCAGAATGAGCCTGTACTGCGGAATGATGAACTGATATTCCCTCTTAAGCGGTCTGGATGATTTTCTCTTTGCCGCTTTATCCGAATTACCAGAGCCTGGAAAATCTTGCCTCCGAACTGAGCTTTTAGCCTCACTTCCAACCTGACCCTTAACTCCGCGTCCCGCGCTTTTCGCCTTTGTGTTCATTTGCTTGTCCTCTAAAGTGCCCTTTCCGGGTGCCCATGCACCCATGCAGCACATACACGCAGCGCGCCAGCCTGGGCCCCGGTGTCCAGCCTCGCTTGCGACCCTCCGCAGGAGGGCTCGGGCTGGATGCCGGGAGGGCGGCGCGTACGCTTTGTGCCAGCATGGGAATGAAATGGGCAAACGGCGGCAACGACAACAGAAAGAGGCTGCCGGTGAAACTACGGGGCAAAGGGATACCGATCGAACTAGTAAACATTGGCGCACGGTCTAAAGGAAACCACGGAGGCGTCGGAAGCTACGGCGGCTTCGACGACTCCAAGGGCTCCAGAGACTCCCTGCCTCCTTTAGCCCTCAAACAATCATCTAGAAATTGATAAGCTAGGATTGCCCTAACTATGGCTTCTTTAGAACAAGCAAGACACAACAAATGGCCAGGTAGATGCCTCTCTGTTTTCAGATCACAGGTATATAGTCCAACTAGATCAGTCAAAAGACTGCGCTCAATTGGATTGATAAATCGTTCATCCAAAGCCATACAAAAGCCCCCTCAAAAACCCAAGCCAGCATAGTCCAGGGCGGCAACTACCGTTAATGTGCTTAAACACAGAGAAATAAGATGCAAGAGAAGGAGGCGGGGCTAATGCCCCGCCTCCTTCCCGCTAGGCTGCCTTGCGCTTCCTTGCGGCTGGCTTAACTTCAACCTCTTCCTTCTCAGCCTTTGGCTTGGCTCCACAAAGATGGAACCCAGATAGCTTTATCACAGGCTTCTTCATCTCGACTTTCACCCCGTTTACTTCCTTGCTGTACTTGGAGATTGAAAGCCTGCCTGTAATTACAACCTCGCGCCCTTCGGTGATGGTCTTCATGACACGGTCAGCCAGTCCATTCCAGGATTCGACATCCACCCACATTGGCTCAGGATTGTCCTCTCTCGAGGAGTATTCGGCCACCGCCAGAGAAAACTTGGCTAGCTTGTTGTCCGTATCGGTGAAAGTAGTTGCTACAGGGGCTTGACCGACGCGACCTACTAGAGTGATTTGATTGAACATGAGTTGGCACCTCCAAGTGCTGTGTTTAAGTGCCAAAAGACCATGCACCTACTTTCGAGAGTGCAAGGGCGCAAAGCGCCGAACACAGTGAGGGAACCCTTGCACGGTAGAAAGTGGGTGCCAGAGTAGGGCACTGTTTTAACACAGCACTGAGGTGGACACACCACAAACAAAACCACTAGCGGTGGCACAAGGCAGCACCCCAAACAACTCTGCCGGCGGAACAAACAACCAAGTAAACAAACGCGGCAACCGCACCAGAGTGACATCCTAGCCATTACAAAGACGAATCCCGAAGGACCAGACAAAGAGAAGAGACTAGACAAAGGCGCAGCAAATGCACCGGACAATAGCCATCTCCATCAAGGAACAAACGAACGAAGAGAGCTAAAAGCCGGATAAAGGATCACGGCAAACAGAAAGTACAAGCCTGACAAGGACGTAATGAGTCTTTCTGCGGCTGCAGCGCAAGGCTGCCAACCACGGCAGGACATGAGGTAAGCATGCTATGCCTCACAGGCTCTACATGCCTGCCACTTCTGTGGTAAGGGAAATTGACAATATCAACTCTAGCCTCAAGCGACTCAAAGGCTGGGATAATACCTGAATGCAAGTCCTTATCCTGCAGCAGAGCTAGTTTCCACACACCAGAGGGAGCTTTGCACAGAGCTAAGATAGCCTCTTCAAAGTTCTCAGAATCTACAGAAAGCCAACCCTGACAGTTCGGCAATGAGGCGAGCTTGGTCAATTCAGCAAAGACAGCAGCATCAATAAAGCTCCGAGTATAGAACCAAAACTTGCACTCAGAGTGCTTTTTAGCGGTCAAAAACCACGCACGAACATAATCCACGGAATAAAAATCACCCACGTCTTGCAGCCTCAAGGTGAATGGAATCTTGGTCTTGCCTCCGGTAATCCTTGCGATAAGGTAATCTCTAGGACGTGCCTGATCAACAAGCACTGATAGATTCTCAGCTAACAATTCCGGTCCGCCCTCTGCCAATAGAAACTCACAAGTGCGGAAATTCCGCCTACGCTTAGCTTTCGCCCCCACAGACTGATAGCGCACGCTGTTTCCATAACAAAGCTTCCGGCAAAGCGAAGTTGCATTGATGCAAGTTTCTGTCCTGGGAAGACTAAAAGCCCAACCAACCTTACTATTGCTAGTGAGTTCCAAACCATAGTCCAGAGCCATTTTCATCGCGTACCTCCTTGAGCCAAAACAGCAGCAAGCGCTGCTGTATCGCCACCTCGGCTTGGCTCCGGAGCGCCACAAACAAGGAAAAACTAGACAGTCAAAAACCCAAGCTCAACGCGACGGTGGCGCCAAGACGAGAAAATGGAGAGACAGCGCAGCGAAACAGGCTGACTCTCTGCGATTTAATCAAACAAAGTCACAACTTCTCAATAAATATTCTTCTGTCAGATTCAGAAGACGATTGCACAGCCGATGTGAATATATGGGCGTCGTGCAGCCGACTCTTAATACATGACAATCGGCTTTCGTTCAGAAGTGCTATTCACTGTTAAGCTTTTTAGT
>JAIETF010000115.1 GCA_019745415.1 Candidatus Obscuribacterales bacterium
GGGTAGAAAACTGCGCTCGATGCGCTTCATGGCAACAAAGTACCGCCCCAAGTTGACATGAAGTTGACATGTCAAGAGTGGGTTGGTTTTCTCTTTTGGGCGTCCTTAGCGTAAGCTCTTTGCCTTTTCCAGGTCTCTTCTCGCTTGGTCCTTCTGGCCTAGTCCTTGCCAAACTTTGGCCCTTTCCTCATACCAGGGCGCATAATCTGGTTGTGAGGAAAGTCCGAGATTAATGTTTTTCAGTGCTTGGCTATTGAGTCCTAGCTTTCGCTGCGTGCAAGCGAGCACATATAGAGCAGGTAAGTTATTAGGCTTGTAAGCCAAAAGCGCTTCCATATTGGTTGCGATTTGCACTAATTCTTTCTTGTCCAGCCGGTCAAGGCATTTGACTGCCAATTCTCCCTTTTGCAGCAAGAGCTTGGGGCTTGAACGTGCTAGTTCCCTGCTTATGGCTGGTTCTGTTGTCTGAGTCGTTTTTGCCGCACCTATTAACAATAGCTCGCTCTGGGCTTTATAGGCGTTGAAGTAATCAGAGGAATGCTCATATATTCGGCTCATCAATCCTAAAACGTGTTTCCTGTCAGAAGGCGAAGCTGCTTGTTTGAGCAATTCTTTGCAGTCGGCAGCCGCTGGTCCGGCTTCGTACAGATCCATATAAATGCGGGCGCGCAGCTCTCGACCCCACCAGTGATTATTTCTCTTGCTGAGCAATCTATCCAAAAGCTTTATGGCTTCCTGATAGCGAGCCTGTTTGCGCAGGTTTTCGGCGCAAATTATTAGTATGGCGCTATCAGAGCCTTTCTTTTTAAGAATTTCTTGTATGGTGCGATAGGCGGTTTCGCTGCTTAGTGTTTGATAAGAGGCTGTCAGTCTGGTTAACAATATTCTAGCCGTCCCGTCGTTGTCTCCCCAGCTCAGGTTGGACATTTTCTTGAGAAGGTTTTTGGCTTCAGCTTCATTGTCTAGTACTGTATATGGTATCGTCGTCAAAATGGCGAGATGCTCGGTCAAGCTCTTTTGGGGGGCTGCTTTTTTGAGCTTTTGAAAAAATTGCATAGCCAGGTTCTTGTCTTTAGAAAGATAGGCGGCAAGAGTCAGATTGGCCAATGCCTCGCTCGTCAAGTTGGGCTTTTCAGTCAAGCGACTATCTCTGATCAAGTTGAGGCATTGCGGAAGAGATTGACAGCGAGCATATAGTAAGGCTTGGGCTGCAACAATCTCAGAGTCTTGTTCGCTTCCCAATTCTTGGCGGATCTTATTGAAGAGCCTTTCGCCAATGAAGAGATCTTCTTCCTTTACAGCTTTAAAGAAAAGTGCGGCAGTCTCTAATTTGGCTTTATCGCTTTTGTTTGCTGCCGCGGCTTGGGATAGCCGGTTTGGCAAAAGTGGTTCAAAGGCAGCAAGCAATAGAGGCAAAGATACTGCAGCAACCACTAGAAAGGAGCGCCGCATCATTTGCCCGCCAAATAGAGGGTAAACCAGAACTGGCTGCCTCGTCCGACCTGGCTCTTGACGCCTATCTTACCGCCATGTGCCTCCACTATTGCTTTGCATATCGGTAAACCGAGCCCGCTTCCTTTTTTGTCGGCTTGGCTCTCGTCTACAACTTGTTTGTATTTTTCGAAAATCATGGCAAGCTTGTCGGGTGCTATTCCTTTGCCTCTATCTGCAACAATTATTCTAATGCTGTCTTTGCCTGCCTCGGTGATAATTTCTACTAGTTCGCCCGGGCCGGAGAACTTAATTGCATTTGTCAGCAAATTGGTGAGAACTCTGACTATGCGCTGCGCATCGCACTCTACTGGATAATTGTTGCCTCTCACTTGCAGTTTAATTCGGCTTGCTTCAGCTAGTTCTCTAACGAGGGCACAAGCCTGTTCAATAAGTGTTTGACTTTCGCTTTTGCTTATATGCAAATTGATGCCGGTAGCTTCGAATTTTTCTAATTCAAGCAAATCGTTCACCAGTTCGACAAGATGAGCGGCTGATTGACTGGCTCGGCTCAGTCTGCTCTTCGCTTTTTCTGGTAGCTCGCCTAGTCGACCTGTTTCCAGCATTTCTAGGGTGAGATTGAGCGAAGTAAGAGGTGAGCGCAGGTCGTGCGAAATCATAGCCATAAAATCGGCACGCATTCTCTCTAGTTCTTTTGCTTTAGAGACATCTCTGGCTACGCAATAGTAAGTTTGCAGTTCGTCGGAGTAGCGCACATTGAAGGCGGTGTCGATTGGTCCCTGAGGGCTTTCCAGTTTGATTTCAAAAGAACATTCGTTGTTGGACTTGTTTAAATTCGCCAAATTGGCATGCAGGTAATCTCGGTCACTTTCATAGATTAGAGAGGCCAGCGATCTTCCTAGAAGCTCTTCTTCTGATATCTGCCAAAGTCTTGTACCGGCTGGGTTGATACGATTGATGCGCATAGATTTATCTAGCGATAGAATGACATCCAGAGCATTCTCCACCAGGGCTTGTTCTTGTTCTCGGGCTTGTTTGAGAACAGTTGAGGTCTGATGCAGAATTTGATCTAGCTCAGCCATTTCATCCGAGCCTGAGATCTTGGATGGTAATGGCTTGTTGAGACCTAGTGAGACAATATTGCTCTTGAGCTGGGCGAATTTTTTGTTTGAGACTCGATTGAAATAGAAAAGAGCCAGAGCCAAAAAAAGAATGTTAAGGACGAAAGTCAATGTAATCAGGTTGAGTAAGTTATGACGAGCTTGTAATTTAGCGGCAGAGTTAGCCCGTCTCTGATATTGCATATCTTGCAGCAGATCGACATAGAGTCTATTGACTGAAAGCAAAGTGCGTCTGGTTTGCAAAAGGGCTCTAGCGGTGTCGAGCTGACTTTGGGAGAGTACGGCTGATTCACCTTGGGCAAATGACTGATCAAGAGTTTGCATCAAGCCATCGAAGGCTTCGGCCTCTTGTTTAGTGTGACTTTGTCTGTGTTGTTTTTCTTTGAGGGGCGCTACCTGGGCCAGCAACGACTTGTAGGAGCGATCGAATATTTGTGCGTCGCGTTCTTCTCTGCTGATGTGATAGACAACCTTGGCGCTTATGCAATTCATCAGATCTGAAAGAAACTTGACCATGTCGGAAAGAAATTCGCTGGCCCTGGCTTCTTTCTCGTAAGACTCTTCCAGTGAATGAAAGCTGGAGTTTAAGGCGAACAAAAAGACCATCTGGGTGAGTACGGGCAAGCTGATTAAGAGCAGGATTTGCCTGGAGAAGGTTAGTTTTCGTTGACCCTTTGGCTTCATAGTCAGGCTTATTTTAACTCGTTTAACTCAATTCTCTCGGTAAATGGGTAAACTGTGCATAGGTTGGCAGGGTAGTAGAGTTTTGGCGAAAATTTTGCTGGCGGAAGATGATTTGCTTGTGGCGGAAGCCATAGTCGATGCTTTGTGCAGCGAGAATCATACTGTGGAAGCCGTAGTTTCGGGCGAGGAAGCGGCCGATAGGTTGAAACTTTATGACTATGACTTGGTCATACTCGACTGGGGTTTGCCTGGACAAACAGGAATTCAAGTTTTACGTAATTATCGCAGTCGCGGCGGTCACCTGCCTGTACTGATGCTGACCGGTAAGAATCAGGAAGAGTCTCGGGTAGAAGGGCTTGATAGCGGCGCTGACGATTATCTTTGCAAGCCCTTTTCGTTGCGCGAACTCTCAGCCCGAGTGCGCAGTCTTCTAAGAAGACCAGAGAAAATTGTATCGGGCGATCTAAGGGTGGGTCCGCTGTCAATATATCCTGGCAAGCTCAAAGTTTTGCGCGATGGCGAGGAAATTGCACTCTTGGCTAAAGAGATGGCAGTTTTGGAATTTCTCGCACGCCATCGCGGGCAAGCATATACAGTCGATGATCTGCTCAATAAAGTTTGGCACAGCGAATCTGATTCTACTGAAGATGCAGTAAGGCAGTGCATTGCAAGGCTTAGAAAGAAAATAGACAAAGGTCCTGATTCAATAATCAAGACCATGCGCAATGCTGGTTATATGGTCGAGTAGGAAAAGGGATTTACTAGACCGGTTTCGTGCTTTTCTTGTGATATTATAGAATGTAGTAAGCGCTAGAAAAATGAGAAAGCCAAGTATGGAGAAAAAGAAGGGGAATACTCCCCTTCTTTTCAGCGGGTGGGATAAGGCCAGGCGGCGACGAATGGCGCCGGCTTGGGCTTCTTGTAGCTGAAGGTGAGCTTGCGGGCGTTCAAAATCGGAGAGCCGCTGCGCTTGGCTTGCTCTTTCTTGATAGTCCAACCCATGGCTCTCAGTTGCTTCAGGGCTTCTTCGTGATGGGCGCACCAGTTGCGCACCGTGAAGGAACCGAGGCTGACACTTTCACCCGGTTGCGGAACCGAAAGTGGGGTTCCCTTGGTCAGTCGCGCGGCCCAGTCGCCTAGAACGGCTTGCACCGAACTTTGGTGATTGGCTTGGCGTGCCGCCAGAATTGCTTCGGGTTGAAGATTGGAGTGGTGGTAGTTGGTCATGTTTCTTGCGAAGAAACAGGGAGGAAGAGACTCTTGCTCTCCCTCCCTGTTTGGATTGCGGGTAGTGCCGAATATCTTGCGATAATCCAGCTACTCTAACTGAGTTTCTGACTGTTCCGATGCCGGTTAGGCGGCGGTCGGCTCTGGTGATTGAGGGGCGTCGATCTTCCCAGCTTCTTCTAGCTTGGGTTCTGGCTTGGGTTCTGGCTTGGTTGCCGCCTGCGGCTCGTTGCCGGTCTTGTGGTCACCCTGGGGCATGTTGGCGATCAAAGCAGCGCCGAAGTCGCTGGTGGAAAGAGCGGTGGCATCGGCCATGAAGCGAGCCAGGTCGCCCGTGACAGTGCGGGCGGCGATAGTCTTTTCCACCGTCTCGACCACTAGTTTGGCTGCTTCTTGCCAGCCCAGGTATTCCAGCATCATCACTCCCGAGAGAATGAGCGAGCAGGGATTGGCGAGGTTCTTACCGGCGATGTCTGGGGCTGTCCCGTGAGTGGCTTCGAAGATGGCGCTGTTGTCGCCGATATTGGCACCGGGAGCGATACCTAGTCCGCCAACTTGAGCGGCGCAGGCATCGGAGAGGTAGTCGCCGTTCAGGTTCATCGTGGCAATCACCGAGAACTTGTCGGGCTTGGTCAAGACTTCGAAGAACATGGCGTCGGCGATGCGGTCGTTGAGCAAAATCTTGCCTTCGGGCAGAACGCCGTTATGCTTGCTCCAGAGGTCGGCTTCGGTGACGATCTTGTCGGCGAATTCTTCTCTGCCTAATTCATAGCCCCAGTCGCGGAAGGCACCTTCGGTGAACTTCTGGATGTTGCCCTTGTGCACCATAGTGACCGTCTTGCGCCCAGTCTTGATGGCATACTCGATGGCGCTGCGCACCAGTCGACGGGAGCCGGAACGGCTCATGATCTTGATGCCGACGCCGGTGTCTTCGTCCATTTTGTTGCCCAGCTCTTCCAAGAGCTTGAGGATGCGCTTGGCCTCGGGCGAGTCGATCTTGTATTCGATGCCGGCGTAGACATCTTCAGTATTCTCGCGGAAGATAACCACGTCGAGATCTTGAGGACGCTTCACCACAGAAGGCACGCCATTGAAGTAACGCACCGGGCGAACGCACTGGTACAAGTCGAAGGTCTGGCGCATGGCCACATTCAGGCTGCGGAAGCCGCCACCGGTGGGGGTATTGAGCGGTCCCTTGATGCCGACGCCAAAATGACGCAGAGCTCTGAGCGTGTCCTGCGGTAGGGAATCGCCGAACTTCTGGCGAGCCTTTTCGCCGGCGAAAACCTCCAGCCAGGCGATCTTGCGTTTGCCGCCATAGGCTGAGGCGACGGCATTGTCGAGGACGGCGCGGCAGACCGACCAGATCTCGGCGCCAATCCCGTCTCCTTCGATGAAGGGAATGACCGGCTGGTCTGGCGTTTGAGGCTTGCCGTCTTTGAAAGTGATTACCTGTCCGTTCGGGCTGGCGATGCCGTTGAAAGTGAGTGGTGCCCCTTCGGCGCTGGCGGGAGCCGGTTGGGTCGTTTGAGCTGATTCAGTAGCGTTGGTCATAGTGTCCTCGCATGTGTTCTATCGATCCGAAGCTTCGGTCGGGTCGATGAGCGATAAGGTTTAGAACAGAACTGTTTTGAAGCTTTGAACAGCGAAATTGATGACGCGGGAAGAAGTAGAAGACCGCGATACTTTAAATAGTCTTTTTAAAACTATGCAAGGGTTGGAAGAAGAAGCTGAGAAAAGCCTCTAGAAGCTGGGTGTTGTCAGGAGTGCGAGGCTAGCGCTAACTGTTGATTCAAGAACCGAAAAAGAAGCGCTTCACTGACTTAAGGAAGTCTGTCATTGAATTTTCTTTTGTCGACTCGGTTGAAGTCTCAGCTCTGGCGGCAGCGCCATTAGGGGCGACCAAAAACTTCAGTCTGAGCAATTCCATTTCAGAGCGAAGCGACTCAATTTCAGAGCGCAACTCTCTGATTTCGCGATTGACCTGTTCGTTTTCGCGGTCGGCATTTTGCAATTTTTGCCAGAGCTGTGCGGCGAGAGTGAAACTGGTATCACCTACAGTATCGGCTTCAACCACTTGGTATACCGTGGTTGGATCTTGATTGGGGTCTTGTGCCCGGCAAGAGTCGATATGCACCACATCGGTGGTGATTGTTTCTGTCTCTGGTTCTTGTTCTGTTTGAAGCGCGCTCTCTAATTGAGCCGGTGTCGTCGTTTCGGAGTTCTTTGCTGGTCCAAAAAAATCTTCCAGACCGTCGATGGCTATATTGCTTTGGTGTAGTTCGGTATCGATTTTGGTGGCTGATTTGGATCTGTGGGCAAAGCGATTCAGGCGTCTTTCGCTTGTTTCAACGTGTCTTTCCAGCAGAGCTTCAAAGTCGCAGGCGTATATAAACCAGCAATACTCGCCATTCTTCTTTTCGTTGACTAATCGTTTGACGCCCCTAATTTCTCCGCTTTCAAGCAGGCTCTCTAAGACTTTCTGATTTTCGCCAAGTAAGTAAGATGCCCTAGAGACGGGCATAAGGGGATGAATTTTTAGCGCTGTTTGCCCGTCAAATGCCGACAAAGGGTATCTTGCGCCTCACTGATGCGGTTGGAAAATAGAATCAAATATGATACCAGATTGAATTATAGCTCTTCTTGTAATTTTCTCAAGAAGGCTTTATCGGTTTCATTCAAAGAAGCGCTTTCTAAAAGATCGGGGCGTCTCTCGAAAGTGCGGCGCAGAGCCTGTTCCCGCCGCCAGCGATTAATTTTTTTGTGATCTCCAGATCTTAGTATCTCCGGTACTTCCATGTCCCTGAAAATTGGCGGTTTGGTATATTGCGGTCCTTCTAATAAACCGCTGTTGCCCTCATTGAAAGATTCTTGGTGTAAAGAAAGAGACTGACCCAAGACGCCAGGCACCAGGCGAGCCACGGCGTCGATAACAACGAGCGCCGCCAACTCGCCGCCGGTCAAGACAAAGTCTCCAATCGATATCTCGTGGCTGGCTAGGCTATGTATGCGTTCATCAAAGCCTTCATAATGACCGCAGATAATAGTGAGATTCTTTGCCTGGGCAAACTTCTCAGCATCGGCTTGCTTAAAAGGCTTGCCTTGGGGGCTGGTGATGATTACCGGCGACCCTGGTTCTCTTTCAATCGATTCTAAGCAAGCAAAAATAGGTTCAGGCTTAAGCACCATGCCGGCGCCGCCACCGTAGGGGGTGTCATCGACGCGGCGATACTTGTCTTGGCAAAACTCACGTGGATTGTGGCTCAGGCATTTGATTAGTCCAGCCTTGGCGCCTCTGCCGACAATACTGGTATTGCAGTAACCGTCGATGAGGTCGGGAAAGAGTGTGATTACATTAAAGATTAGTCGGGGCGTTTCCATAGCTGTTCATTATACGCACTGCCGGCCGACATACACACTTTCGTTAATACGCTTTGGTCGATGAAATGGCGGCGGTTTTCGGCTTCAATAGAAGGGTGGCGAGTGACGAGGACGAGCAAAATGGTAAGGAAAGAAAGCAATACAACAAACAGACGTAAATTCGTAGAAAGTAGTCTGAGAGGGCAGTCTTCCCTTCCTCGCAATGTTGACCGCACCATGTTCGGTCATGGCGCCGCGGCCGATACATCTGCTTTCAATTCGGGGTCTCACGTCGCCCACTTGGAACTTTCCGAACAGGTTATATCTGGGTTTGGGCAAGACCGTTCGGCTGATATTCTTGCCTGGATGGATGAGTTGAAAGCCGATTCTTCCCACTTTATCGAGTCTAGATTGGACGAGCTGGTTCTAGCCGAGTCGCGCGAGCGTCGTTATCGCGAAGCTGTCACCACAATCATCGACAAGATTTTTCAAGACTTGCGCTACTTTTCTTTTGAGTTCAACAAAGTTGCCCGCGGCACTTCGATGCAGATGATTGCCACCATTTTGGGAGATGTGACCGAAGTGCTGCAGGTCAACTCCAAGCGTGAAGTAGAGGCTTCGGCTACCTATTTTAGAGCCAGAATTTCCAACCGTCATTTTGGACTTGTTGTGAGAGGGGCCGGGCGAGTAGTGGAATTTTATTTAGTTCCTACACCGCAACTCATGGGTCAATCCGTGGTTGAGGCTCAATATGAACCAATTGCTGCCTTGGAAGTGAAGATGAAGGGCGGCGAGTTCTTCTGGAAGTTGGTTGACTGGGAGAAGCGAGTAAAGACTCCCGATAATCTGGAAGAACTGGCCATGCAGCTTTTTGCTGCCCTTGTGGAAGTAACCAAGGACGAAGTGCGTCGTATTGAGCATGAGTGCGGCAGCGTCAATTAGGCGGGGTTCTCAGGGGGTGCGCTAGCTTGACGATGTTTGTATCGTGGCAGTGCGCCTCTTGACTGGCTCGCGGCTTGATCGAGACTTCAAACTGCCCTGGCTCTCCTGCTATGTCTAGAGAGTCACTTCTCCGTCTCTAGTTGCTCACCACTTTCTCCAGAATTTCCTTTCAACCAACTGCTTGCTGTTTACGCTGAAGCCGACGCCGAATTTTAGGCGCCGGTGTATCTACGTTTTCGGCAGGTGCTCTGCTAGAATCTCGTGAACTATGAAACTGATTGTTGATATCGGCAATACCAATACCAAGTATTGCCTCTGGTCTGAAGACGGTGGCGCCCGAGCCGTGGGCAAAGTCTCCACTTCGCTTCAATCTTTCCAGTTGGTCGAGGCCGAACTAAAGTCTATTTCTCTCGATGACAAGCCGCTTGCCTGGCAGTTTAAAGATGCCGAGGTGGTAGTGGCATCTGTGGTGCCTGACTGCGGCAAAGCTTTTGTCGCTGCCGCCAAAGAGCGGGGCGCCTTGGTTTATGTCATTGAAGCCGCTACTCAGCCTGTGCTCAAGGACATGCCCAAAGAGATGGGCGCCGACCGAGTTGCCGAAGCTATCGGCGCTTGGTCAGCCTATCGCAAAGATGGTCGACCGATGATCATCATTGGTTTCGGTACGGCTTCCACTTTATTCACCATCTCATCTGACGCCTCTGTCGGCGGCGGTTTGATTGGTCCGGGTGTGAAAATGTTGCTTACCGCTCTGGCTCGTGACTGCGCTCTTTTGCCTGAAGTACGCCTGCCTGAGAGCGGCGATGTTTCAGACTTGGCTCTTGGGCATACCACCGAGACGCAGATGCGAGCCGGTGTGACCTTTATGTTCAAGGGAATGGTGCAGGCATGGCTGGCACAGGCTCGTCTTGAGCTAAAGGGAGAGCCTGTCGTCGTCGCCACTGGCGGTTATTCGGCTCTGGTGGCCAGGCTCCTGCCAGGTGTTTTCGATGCTGTCGACACCACCTTGGCTCTCAAGGGGGCTGCCTTTATTGCCGACTCGATCGATAAAGCCAAGGTTTGACCGGCATTTAAGAAAGAAGGGCTAGCAGCCCTTCTTTCTTTTTGATTGAGGTTAATAGACCGGTCAACTGGAGGATTTCTAATTTCCGGCTCTCTCTTCTTAGCCCCATTAGGCTGTTTCTATCGGTCTATCTCAAGAATTCATCCAGCAAACTTTGTTTTGTCTCGGGAAAGAGCACCGAACTGTTGTCGCTCTTTTTGAAGCCGGCCGGCACGGTGAACTCACTACCTTTCACTTTCTTCTTTTCTACCCGCAAAAGCTCGAGTGGAGGTCTTGTTGACGGGTTTTTATCTTCGTTGTGCAAATTCATTTGTAGAGGAAAAAGCCCGGTTTTGGGTGTGACAAAAAGGCGTTCGGCAATGGTGGCGGCAGCCGGCCAGACAGTGCCTGCGGGCATACAGGTAATGCTGGCATCGGTTAGCATTTCTTTCCGCCAGGTCTTCTGATTGCCCGAGCCTTTACGTCTATAGGTTTCGCCGTGCAATTCGAAAGTTTTGCAGGGTAATCCTTTGATGGTGCCTGACTTTTGAATACCTAATTTCAGTTGGGTGGCGTCGCTTGGACTTAAGAGAGCGCTTGCGGTGTTGTTATAGACCCATTTTGCCGCCTTGCCCTGATAGTAAGCGCGCTTGTGCTTATTGATGACAATGATGTCTTCAGAGTTTCGCAAGCTGATAATGACCAAATTTTGCTGCGGTAATTCGATTTTCAGTCCTGGCTGTGCCAGCCAGAGCTCTGATAATCCGCTATATTTTGAGCGTTGTTGGAGGACTGTTGCCTGGTATTCGGCGTCTTTGCCTGCTTTAGCTTCACCAGCCCAGAAAAGGCAAAACAGCAAAACAAGCAAGATGTTTGATGTGAACAGCTTGAATTTAATTGAGATAGTCATTCGGTCATTCAAGAGCATAAAATAGATCATAGCTTCTTTCTGCTTGCAGGTGAAAGAATGAGTTTTTACCCAACCGGTCTGCTTAGACTTCTGCTCTCGAGCATATTTTTTTCTTTTGGCCTAATCACGCATGAGAGTCCATTGCGGGCTGAGTCTCTCAAGGCTTTCGATAGTGAGAGAAAGCAGGCGGCGGCAAAGGTCTACGAAGAAAAGAAGATGTTTAAGGCTGCCATAGGCGAGTACGACCAACTGGCTGCCGCCGGAGAAAAAGAGTTGAAAAGGCTCAATGGCGGCAAGATGACTTGGAGTCAGGAGGAACTTAAGGTTGCCAGAGATCTGGCCAAGACCTTATATAAAAGAGGTAGCTGCTATAGAAGACTAGGGGCTTGGGATGAAGCGATGCGTGACTTTGAACGCTGTCATTCTTATGGCTATAAAGGTCGTCGTCTAGACTATTTTTTGGGTGAAGGCTATGCCCACTTTGGTAAGTACAATGATGCGCTCAAGCATCTAAAGCTGGTTTTAGCTAATCCAGATAGTCTTGATCGAGATCATATTGCCAGTATTTATTCCATTTGTGCTACTGCTTATGATGGCATAGGCGATCAAAAAAACAAGCTGGAATCTCTGAATAAAGCTATAGCAGTGGCCGAAAAGCCGGCTCGTTTCTTGAAAGAGCGTGCTACGCATTTCCAGAACACTAAGCAGTGGCAGAAGGCAATTGATGACTACAACAAGTGTGAAAGTTTGAAAGGTCTAACTGTAAGTTCCTATTACGGCAGAGGACGCTGCTATATGGAGCTGGCTAGGTATGAGGAAGCAGCTCTCGACTTTAGTTCGTGCGTTGAGCTAGAGCCGCAACGAGGTGGTTATTATGCCGCTCGGGCAGGCGCTTACGAAAAGGCGGGCAAGAAAGATCAAGCTTTAGCAGATAGGCGCAAGGTTGCTGAAATAGGAGAAGATTTTGAGCTGCCCTTGAATACAAATAGAAGTTCGGCGAAAGCCCGAGATCCATCGAAAAAGCAGTAATGGGACTAGGTATAAAGGCAAGAAAAGATGATTTTTTTGCGCAATATGATATGCAATAGTATAAACGGTCAAAAAAATGCGACGGTGCAAGAACTTGAGAAATCAAGCCTTGCACCGCCGCAGGTTATTTCTGTGCTGCCTCAGATTAAGAAGAAGCACAGAGGATTGTCGTCTCGACCGAGTCAGCCGACCTTGGGCTTGTCGTAGGCGCCCATCGTAACCGTGACGCCGTTGGCATCGTGGTTGCGCAGGATCCCCACCAAGTAGCCATCGTTGTTGAGCTTCTTGGTCACAATTTCCACGGCTTCCTGATCGATCTTGGAGATGTCGACCTGTTGAGCAGCGCCGGCGACCAAATTGGCGCGCAGAGTCTGCTCCAGGTCCTGTACAGCCTTGGCGATCATGACCTGCCTTGCTGCCTCTGCTTTCTTCTTGTCCTGGGAGGAGCGAATGCGTCCGCCCAGAAAGAGACCAAGAACCGGCAGGACGAAGCCGCCCCTGAGAGTGAACTCGCCGACGAAGGCCATGCCCACCATGCCCAGCATGAACAGGCTGAAGGTCAGATTGGGGCGAGCTTCGGCCCAGGCGGTCTTTTCCAGGACCGTCATGAGATAACCGATCGGCATCGAGATGCCAATCAGGAGAAGCATTTTGATGATTTCGAGGTTCTCGTTTTCCATTTTCTCTTTCTCTTCCCTAGGTTGGGCTGCGGTGAGAATTTTGAGAAGAGTGCTTCTCTTTGACTGAGGTGGAAGACTGCTTAGCGCAACCGACCCTTGTAGCGGTCGGGATTCTTGTTGGGGTCTTCGTCATCGGGATCGTAGTCGTCGAAGACGAAGGCAAGAATGACAAGCAGGCTGATCATGCCGCCGACAAGACCGGGCAGCTTCTCGCCGTCGGTCGTGCCGTGGTAGGCAGCGGTAAAGTTTGCGAACATCAAGATGAGAAAGATGATCGCGAGTATCCGATCTCGAACGAACTTGTTGTTCCAGACCTTCAAAATCCAGGTTTTCATTTTCACTGGCCCTTCTTTTGTTGACTTGGGGCTATTAAGCCATTCGGATAGAAAATCGCGCCTTCTGCGGCTGTTCGAGCAGTCAGTCGAGCTTCAGCTCAGACTGGCCAGCCCGTCCATAGACTGCAGGGCGCGGGCATATTCGGCCACACCGGCGTCCAGATAGGAACGGTTGTAGCGTTCGCTCACGCTCTTCGGGTCGGAGAGCACGAAGATGGCTTGCGAGAGCAGCTTGCGGGCTTCGTCGCGCACCGACTGGTCGCCGCTGAGCACCAGGGTCTGACCCAGGTTGCCGCGAGCGATGGCCATGAGCGGGTCGTCTTCGGGTACCAGGCGCGCCGCCAAAGCGAGCGCCGACCGGGCATGCCGCACGCAGGTGGCAGGCGACTTGCGGGTCTCGGCCAGACCGATCTTGACCGTGGTCAGCCAGAACTGCTCGGGGCTGTTGGTGGCACCGGCTCCGTGCAGCAGCTTCTGTGCGAGGTCGAGGAAGGGTGCCGCCAGCTCGGGGCGATTGCGCCCGAGCCAGTGCTGGGCCAGGTGGGTGAGGTTGACCGCCTGACCGAGCATGACCGACTTGTCGTCGGGGGCGCAGCCGCAGTTGGAGTGATTGCAGTTGGACATGTTCTGTCTCCTTGCTCAGATGGCCTTGGGGCGACGCGAGTCGATTTCGACGAGCATGGTTTCGATGCTCTGACGCACGCATTCGATGGCGGCGCGCGGGTCGTTCGGCAGGTCCTTGTAGGCGATGGGCTTGCCAATCGAGACATAGGCGCCGTAGAGCACCATTGACTTCTTGACGTAGGAAGGCTTGCCGTTCTCCTTCAGCACCGGCTGACCATCGGGTCCGATCTCCTTCTCGCTGTAGCGGAAGGTGCGCACCAGCTTCAGTCCGAGCGGGTAGAGAAGTCGCTGCAGCCAGGTGGCTTCGCGCTTGTCGGTCTTGTAGCGGATGGCCACCGGCAGGGCGTAAAGCGGGTCATCGCCGATGGAAGCGGCTGCCTGCATGAGCATGCGGGAGGCGCCGGTGCGGAAGGTCTTGCTGCTGATGTCGCCGCTGTAGACGAGCATGCCTTGCGGGAAGAGCAGCATGCGGCTGCCCTTGGAATGCGTCAGAATACGGGCGCCGGTGTCGACCACTGCCTGACCGCCGCCATCCTGCGACTTGCCGCCTTCCACCTGCACACCGACTGTGCCAATCCAGGCCGCCAGTGTGGCGATGACCGGATTCTTGATCTCGGCGGCTTTGGAGAGCTGCCGATACGAGAAGGGAATAGCCTTGCCGACCACACCGAAGTCCCATGTGATCATGTGGTTGGGCAGCACCAGACCGCGCCCTTTGAACTGGGCGTTTTCTTTGCCCTTCACTTCAACGGGGCCGACGAGCAGGCGCGTGCCGACATTGGCCACCGCCTTGAAGGTCCAGCGCGCCAGCTTGGTGGAGGGCGGCGTCATATAGCCGCTCACTTGCAGCTTGCGCCCTTCCAGATACCAGTAAACGGTGCGCACTAAGGCGAAGACGCCTAGCGCCGCCGCACCGTAGAGAAGAATCGTTTCTGTCATTAACAGCTCCAGAGTTTGGTTTGAGATTTGGTTGACGTCAGGAGACGATGATGCGAGCGGCACCGGGAATGGTGCGCAGCTCGACACAACAGGTTTCGGCGCCGGCATCCCCATCGATATTGGGAATGACCGGGCGGCTCGTTTCGATGCGAGCCCAACCGCAGCGGATGCGCACATAGTCTTTCGACAGGTCGGCGCGACCGCGCATGAAGCGATAGGAAAGTCTCGACAGCCGGCCAAAGGTGTTGGCTTTCAGCAAGACCAGGTCCATGAAGCCGTCGGAGGCGTTGCATCCTCGCGACAGTCCCATCATCTGGGGCGGCAGGGTGTTGAGAGCGAAGAGCGCCGCTGCCGTGCAGTCCATCTGCATGAGCGTGGCCTGGGTTGGCGACTGCCTGGCGGTGATGCGGTACTTGACCGGCTGCGGGTTGAAGCTGGCCTTGAGCATGCCCCAGGCGTAGGCGAGTGAGCCGAACCAGCGCTTCCACTTGGGGTCGGCCAGGGCGATGGCGTCGGAGAGCCTGCCGAAACCGCCCGCCACGATGTAGCGCTGGGTTGTTGAGGTAGGCTCTGAGTCGGATGCACTTGCTGCCGCCGACTTGATTTCGATCATGTCGATAGACTGCGGCTCGCTGCGACAGATCATGTCGGCGAACAGCTGCGGGTCGGGCAAGGCGTAGAAGGCGCGGGCAAAAAGATTGCCCGTGCCGGACGGAAAGACCGCCATGGGCATGAGCATCCCTTGCTCTTTCTGTCCCGCTTGCGCCAGCGACAGACCTTCCGCCACCTGGCAGACTGTGCCGTCGCCGCCGCAGGCGATGACCAGGTCGATGCCGCCTTGACTGCCCGCCGCCAGCGCCAGGTCTCGAGCCGAACCTGGTGCGGCGGTGGTGGTCAACTGCTCACAACTGAGGTTGCGCTCGCACAGCGCTTGCACCAGGGCTGCAATCTTGCCGCTGCGAGCCGAACCTCCGGTGGGATTGAAGATGAGAGCGATGCGTCGGTGTTTGAACTGCATTTCAATCGGTTTTGTCCCAGGGGGTCTGGTCTTGCTTCTTCATGAACTCGTACATGCTTGCCCAGTACTTCATGAAGAAGTCGGCGCGCTTTTTCGAGTGGATGAAGTTCAGGTTGTTGGTTTGGAAGTCGGCGGAGTTGGAGTAATTCCAACTTCCGTCTTCCACCCATTCGCCGTCGCGAATGGTCACCTTGAGGTGCATGATTTGACCGCGCTTTTCGGATGTGCCGATCACCACTTCGATGCCGGCGTCACGCAGTCTTTGCACCTGGGCTTGCTGGTAAGAGACGCCCGACTTGTTGCGGCCGCCTCCTACCGATTGCGATTTGTCGACCAGGACAACGATGTCTTTGCCGCGTCCCTTCAGCTCGATGAGCTTGTCGACAATCTCCTCCTCCGTGAGCGAGTAGACTGCGATGCGGAGTGACGACTTGGTTCCGTCGAGGAACTTCAGGTAGCGCGCCAGCCCGTTTTCGTATGGAGTGACCACGGTCTCGATGTAGTCCTGGGGGTCTACTCCCGCGCGAGGCAGGGAGTAGCCGTACCAGGTACCAGCGCCGAAAGTCGAGGCAAGCAAGAGTAGCGCCAAGAGAACTTGGCGCATGCGGGTCTTGAACATGACTTCTCCGTCTGGTTCGAAAAATTCAGGCGATCAAGCGCTCGATTCGTCGACGACTTCGATCGAGGTGACCGCTTCGTTGTTGACATTGGATGCGACAATCTGGTCGAGTTGACGCAGGGTCATCTTGACGTTCATGCGGAACTCCAGACTGTCGGTGGTGCTGCGCGAATAGCGAGTAATAGCCGAACCCTTGGGGAAGAGCTGACGAGCTTCCTCGAACTTATCGCGCGGGCAGACGATGCGCAGAACGTGCTCACCGGTATCGTCCGGGGGGAAGATCCAGTAAGAGAGCTGCATGTAGACAACGACGATGACCGAGGCCAGGGTCGCCCAGAGCAAATAGCCGAAGCCGCAGCAGATGCCGATGCCGGTGGCATAGAGAATCATCGCCGAGGTGGTGAGACCTTGCGTCTTCCAACCGTTCTTCCAGATCACACCGGCGCCGAGGAAGGCGATGCCGGCCAGAAGCTGGGCGGGGAGGCGAGCGGGATCACCGATGTGGTTGGTGTCGAAGACGACCAGGCCGATCATGGTGATCAAGCAGGCGCTGACGCAGACCAGCATGTTGGTGCGCACGCCGGCCACCTTGTGACGCTTGCGGCGTTCGAGACCCAGCAGGGTGCCGAGAGCCATCGCCATCAGGAAGGGCGGGAGATAGGTCTTGGAGTCGATCAGCTGAGGAGACGTGACCAGGTGCGAAAACCAGTTGTTCATCCAGGCTGGCACCCAGTTGGAAAGATTCATGGTGTATTGGTAGATACTGTCGAGCATGGGGCTCTCCTATGCATAGGGGCGGCTTTGCCTACCGACGAAAGGGCTACTCTCATTCGAGAGATTGCCATCGGCGGCTCCACCGCGATTGTTTGACTTGATACAGAGTGACGCTTCTTTCTCCCGCTTGAGCTGCGCCAGTTAGGCCGCCTGGTTCGGACCACTTCCATGGGTAGGAAGGAAGGTGGTGGGACGCAGGCGCAAAGGCTGTAAACAGAGGTCTCTCAAACAGCGTGGTGAAGCTAGGCGACTTTACAGTCGGTCAGCATGCTGTTGATGTTTCTGTTTATTGGGTCTTTGGAGTACCGGCCTTAAAGAGAGCGAAAGAGTTAGCACTCATGATAGTGATTCTTGTTGACAACCAATTGCCATAGCTTGAGCGTATCTAGAGTGAATATATAGAAAAAGCTAACCTGCCGTAGATCTGCGCTAAGTGAAAGCCTGCTTGTAGTAAGGGTTTGCTAGGCTGTAAAGATGAGAACCGCTTAGGCTCGCAAGGCTCGCGCTAATTTATCGCTCGCTCTTGGCTATAGGTGTAATCTAAGCTCGGCTTAAGGAAGAGCCTTGGTCTATGGCTGTAAACCGTGGTGGCGTATCTGGTGCAGCCTTGTCGTTTTGGCTGCGCTCTATAATTCGGTGTCGCATCTGGTGCATAGACAAAGAGAAAGGCCCTTCTCAACGAGAAGGGCCCTTCAATGTGGGTTGAATTGACGATTACCTTACCTAATCCATCCTAATTGTTTCGCCTAGTCTTGGTCGAATATCGACCTAGTTTTGGCTAATTTTCAAGCTTTACCCCTTTTAGTTTGGGGTAAACGGTTGCTTAGCGTTTTTTGCCGCCTTTTTTGACAGCTTTTTTGGCCGGCTTAGCAGCGGCTTTTTTGGCGGGCTTAGCAGCGGCTTTTTTAGCCGGCTTAGCAGCAGCTTTGGGCTTAGCGAGATCGAGTGTCGGTTGCTTAGCGCGACCGTTTACGATATCTTTCAGCTCTTTACCAGCGCGGAAAGCCGGAACGCGAGCAGCCGCAATTTTGAGCGGAGCAAGGGTTCTGGGGTTACGGCCGGTGCGGGCTTTGCGCATGCGACGCTCAAAAGTTCCGAAGCCAACGAGAGTGACTTTGTCGCCTTTGGCGAGAGCGCCAGTTACAGTGTGAATGAAAGCAGACAGGGTTCTTGTTACTTCAGACTTAGGTTGTCCTGTTGCTTTTGCAACGTTCTCAACGAGCTCAGCTCGGTTCATTCTGATTTCCTCCTTGTTGGAAATGCTCATTCCAACCCACAGCCAGGGATGATAACACCATGATTCTCTTTAGACAAGTGATTCTGACTGGAATTTTGAAAGTTTTTTTTTGAGGGTGTATCTGAAAGATAGATATATACACGCTTACAGAGATACCCTGAAAGCCCGGATTGCTGAACCATTGATGAATTCCAGTTCGAAGCCTGCTGCAAAACTGCTCATTTAATGAAGCTCTGGTTCCATCAATTTTGTGAAAGCACCGGTTACAAGTTCTATAATTGACTCTTGTTGTAAGCCGGTTGGGAAGCCCTCCCCAACAGTTGACCGGCGGATCTTTTTCGAGCTCAAAAGTGAGGTCTCATGACATCCTCTCCAAAACCGGCAAGGCAAGCCAATTTAGCTTGTAAGGCTTTTTCTCTAGCGTTTTGTTTGGCTATTTCAAGTCAAAATTTAATGCCGGTGATGGCCCAGGTAAAGCCACAGACTAAGCCGGTTACAAAAAAAGCAGTCGACCGGTCTAGCGCTCCGATCAAAAAAGATAATTCAGTCGGAACCAGAGGTCAGCTTGTTCAAACCGGCAACCAGCCAGGGCTATCCACCTCTGAGACCGATAAGGCTCAGCCGGTGCAACATGCCGCCGCCCTACCTGCTGCTGAGACGGCTAAGGCTACACAGGGCTTGACCAGCCAATATAGAGGTGGCTGGCAAATGTTCTTGCACAATCCCAGTCGCACCGGAAACTCATATATAGATATCCCACCCGCTAACCAAGGCAGCATCAAATGGAAGTTTCCAGCTGAAGGTCCGATTGATTCTTCGCCGGCGATATATAAAGGTGTTATCTATTTTGGTTCTGATGATGGGCATGTTTATGCGGTTGATGAACAAAACGGTCGCATGTTGTGGAAGAGTAAACTCGGCGATAAGGTTAAGTCTTCGCCGGCAATCTCTGATGGAGTGTTGGTTGTAGGCTGCGAAGATAAGAAGGTCTATGGCCTCAATAATCGAGATGGAAAAATTCTCTGGAGTTTCGAGACTAAAGATAGAGTTTCGTCATCTCCGGCTGTGCATGAAGCGGTAGCCTATGTTGGTAGTTGGGACGGGCATCTCTATGCCATTGATGCCAAAACTGGACAATTGCGTTGGCAGTTTCCCCAGGAGTCGCCAAGCAATGTTGAAGCAAGCACCGATCCTGCTTCTCAAAACAGTGCAGAAACCCCTAAGGTTTCAGATACTGCCGGTATACCTCAGTCAAGCTTGGGTCGTATTACTTCATCGCCATGTTTGGCGCCGGGTGTGGTTATATGCAGTGCACATAACGGCTATGTTTATGCCCTTTCCACCCAAGATGGCAAATTGGTATGGCAATTTCGCACTGGTGCTAAACTCATGGCATCTCCGATGGTTCTGGATCGTACTGTCTATTTCGGCAGCTGGGATCATGCCTTTTATGCAGTTGACCTAGCCACCGGCAAGCAAAAGTGGAAAACAGGCGCCGCTGAATCATTCAGTGTTACCGCCACCGGTGTGGGTGGAAAAATATTCGCCGCCAATGATGACCTCAAGCTTTACTGCCTGGACGCTCATTCCGGTAAGGTGCTTTGGAAGACTCAAATCAATTCTCCGGTGCCCTTGCTTTCCTCTGCTCCTGCTATTGCCGGCAGCATGCTTTACTGCGGTAGTCCTGATGCTAATGTTTATGCTATCGACACTCGCAACGGCGCCATTAAATGGAAGCTGAAAACCCAGCGTCCCATAGTTTGTTCGCCGGCACTAACTGCTGGTGGAGTTTGTATCGGCAGTCAAGACGGCAATCTTTATTTGATTCAATAAAGACGCAACAAAGACGCAACGCTTAAGAGGCGGCGCTCGGCTTATATCGCGGCATATATCGCGGCAGATATATGTACTGCTCGGCAGTCACAGTCTGGTCACAACTAAGTCACTACTTGGTTATGTCTCGGGATTAGCATGTCTTCATTGGAATGACCCCTATTTTCTAAACCAAGAGGACAGATATATGCCGCAAGATGTTGCTAGAAATGATGATTCTCGCGTACTACACAACGCTGACAGAGAGGGCGGTGTTTCTGCCAAGCTTTTGGATGAGTTTCAGTCTATGCAAAGAATGAAAGATGGGGTCAACAGTCAATCAGGCGAGAACAAGCAAGCCTTAAGTGGGGCTGAAGCTGCAGAGAAAATTCAAGAGCTTGGTGAGCGTGCTTGCAAGGCTCTGGGCTTTGGCACCTGCGAAATCTTCGAATCGGGCAAGAATAAGAAATAGTTTTGACAAAATGGCTTATTTTGCAAAGAGATGGACCACGGTCCGTCTCTTTGTTGTTTCATTTTGGTTTGCATACGACGGCATATAATAAAAAATATCAAAAAATGGAGAACCGGGAAACCCCGATTCTCCTTCTTGTTGAAGCCTAGGGCGAAGTCGTCAGCTGAAGAAGACCTCGACGATGCGACGCAGGGTGCCGTCGACATTGCTGAGCGGCTGGTCGTCGCAGCGCTGCAGACGGGCCGAAGCCAGCATGGGGAAGAAGCGCTTGATGTCGGGCAGGGTGATGCCGCCGGTCTTGTTGATGGCGGCGCTGGCCGAGCAGACCAGGAACATCTCGCGCTTGACCGAGTCGGGAACGCCCTGGCCGAGCACCGAGTCGAGTCCTGCGTTGCGGCAGAATTCGGCAGCCTTGGTGCCGGGGCGGGTGGCTTCGACCATGTCGGTGAGGCGCATGAGAACGCGGAAGTCGCCGCCACGGGTCATGATGTAGAAGCCGCGGTGCAGCTCGGAGAGACTGCGCTCGGAGAAGTCGTCGCCTGCGCAGATGTAGTTGAGCAGGTCGACCACGGCGTCGGGGGCGAGGCTGGTGTCGACGGAGATACCGATGGCATCGTTCACGGCCTCTGCTGTTGCCGGTGCTCCGCTCTCGGTCACCTCGAAGTAGATGACCGGACGTCCCGAATTGATGGCCGAGAGCTGGTCGTCGATGCTGTCGAAGTTGCAGACGAGGCTGACGCTCTCGCCGGCGAACTTGCGCTTGAGGGTGCGGGAGGACGAAGGTGCCGGCTGAGCGGGGTCACAAGCCTGCATGACCATGCGGTCGTTGACGAAGGTGGCGTAGGGGGTGCAGGGAACCATGGGCACCACGCCGATGCGGGGGGTCTTGATGCGCAGGGGCTTCTTGATGAGGAGGCTCAGCAGGAAAGCTTCCTTGATGGCCTTGCTCGTAGCGATGAAATCCTGGGTGGTCTGGTACATTCCGTTGTTCTCCAGAGAGTTGGGTTTGAAGGATTTGATTAGGGAACAGGCAGCTGTCGATGCCGGTTCGAGGAGCGCTAGAGCTCTGTCGTCTTCTTGCTTTCCGCACCGTGGCCCAGCGACTGGAGGTCGCTTTGTAAGTTCTTCGATGGCACAAAAGGTGAGGGGGTAGGTTTAGAGATTCCTGAAAAAAGACAAGAGACGAATATCTGGACTATATTTAATGAGAGAACGCTAAAACAATACATAAAGGTGTTGTGTGAAGTCTCTACAGCCTGATTTAAGGCAAGCTTGGCTGAGCTAGCTTGCGCGACGCTAGCAGACCTGTCACCACCGGTAATATCACATAAGCATGCAAACAAGAAAAGCCGGCTTGAACTTGTATTCAGCCGAAATCAGAATTTTTCAATTAGAGCGATGATAGAAACTGAGTTGTAAAAATGCCGTAAAAGCCAATCGGTGGTATGGGGGGGAAACACCACTGAGGATGACAATGACTCTCTACTAAGGCTCCATGCTAGCCGGCGGCGTCTTCTCTTTTTCTTTCTCGCCTTCCGGCAGATCAACCGTTTCGGTATCGATCAACTTGGTGTCGAACTTGCGAAAATTCTTCATATTGACCGAACTGGCCAGTTGAGCTTGGTGCGAACGCAATGCCATCACATATGATGGCACTTGTTTGATGAACATCAGTGGCTCAATATACTCGTTTGTGTCTTCTTTGATCACTGTGTAGTGCACATGCACTCCAGTTGAACGCCCGGTTGTACCGGCATAGCCGATCACTCTGCCGCGCGTCACCCAGGTGCCGGGCATAACGGCATAGGCGTTGAGGTGACCGACAATGGTTCTTACATTGGGATAAGGATGATAGATCTCAACCGCTACGCCCATATTGCCGCGCCAGCCCACTCTGGTCACCATACCATCTAAAAGGCAATAGACTTTGTCGTTTAATTTAGCTGAAAGGTCGACACCATTGTGAAAATCGCCGCGCCCTGTAACAGGGTGCACCCGAAAGCCGGCTTTGGATGTCACTATACCCATGCCCACCGGCGAATAAGTGCAGTCGTCGCGCAACTGCGAGACCAAAACTTGAGGCGAATAGTAGCCCTTAAAGTTATTAGCCTGCGCTTGGGCGCCGACCAAAAAAGCTGCCGAAACAGCCATCAATTTAAGTAAGCCGGCGTTCAACCATTCACCTCGTGCGCGGTAAAAGTATTATGCCTCAGTCGCCATTATTCTGCCTTAACTTAAGCTTTGGGCAGCATTTCATCGAGCAACTTGTTAATAATTTGCGGGTTGGCTTTGCCTTTCAGGGCTTTCATCGCTTCGCCAAAGAAGTATTGCCGCAATTTGGTCTTGCCGCTGGCATAGTCGGCAAGCTGACTTGGTGAGCGATCAAGAACTTCTTGCAAGATTGATTTAATGGCGCCTTCATCTGAGACCTGGGCCAGTCCCTTGCTTTCAATTAATTTGTCGACCTGTCCGCCTTGAGCAAGCAGATCGACCAGCAGTTGTTTAGCCACGCTGGAGCTTATCTTGCCGCCGCTGACGGCGTCTGATAGGTCTTTTAGATTGTTGGGCGTTAATTTAGACTGGCAAAGCTCGATTTTGTTTTCGTTCAAATAGGCTTGCACAGGTCCATTTAGCCAGTTAGCCGTGGCTTTGGCCGGGGCGCCCAAATTGATTGTCTCATCAAAGAAATCGCTGACACTGCGATCTTCGGTCAGAATAGCGGCGTCTTCTTCTGAAAGCTCAAGCGCAGTTTTGTAGCGTTCTCTGCGGCTGGCGGGCAGTTCGGGCATGGTGGCGCGCACCGAGTCTACCCAGTCGCGACTAATAGAAAGCGGCATCAAATCTGGATCTGGAAAATAGCGATAGTCATGCGCTTCTTCTTTGGAGCGCATAGAATGTGTTTTGCCGTCGGCTTCGTTCCACAGTCTTGTTTCTTGAACTATGCGTTCGCCCTTTTCTATTAGTTGGGTTTGTCTTTCAATCTCGCTTTGAATAGCTCTTTGCACTGCTTTGAAGCTGTTCATATTTTTGATTTCAGTCTTGGTGCCGAATTCTTTCTGTCCGACCGGTCGCAGTGAAACGTTGGCATCGCAGCGGAAAGAGCCTTCTTCTAAGTTTCCGTCGCAGACTCCGATATAGCGCAAAATATTGCGCAGTTCCGTCAGGTATAGCCTGGCTTCCTCCGGGCTCTTGATGTCGGGCTCGCTTACTATTTCAAGCAAGGGCATGCTGGAACGGTTGAAATCAACTTTACTGTAATCAGAACCGTGCAAACCAGCTGCACCAGCGTGTACCAGCTTGCCTGCGTCTTCTTCTAAGTGGGCTCGGTTGATTTGAATTTTGCGTCCGTTTACTTCTAGATGACCGCCTTTGCAAATTGGATGCTCGTATTGCGAGATCTGATAGCCTTTAGGCAGATCGGCATAGAAATAGTTTTTACGGTCAAAACGGCAGATTGCGGCTATTTCGCTATTTAGTGCCAAGCCGGTGCGTATGCCTAGCTCTACTACTCTTTCGTTCAAAACCGGCAACACGCCTGGCATCCCCAGGCAAACCGGGCAGGTTTGCATATTCTCAGAGCTATCATCGGTGGATGCAAAGTCAGTGGGGCAGCCGCAAAATATCTTGGTTTTGGTCTTGAGCTGAGCGTGCACTTCCAGCCCTATAACCGTCTCCAGTGCCATTTTTATTTAGTCCTCTTCTTTTTCTCTATCTTGTTTTTGATTTGTCGCTGTCGGCGCTTTGGCTCTTAGGGTTGAGCTTGCCCGGGCGTCCGAACATCATCTGCAAGAGCGGAGCCGGTTTGTCGAGTATCTGCTGCATTTGTTTGGCGGCGATATCGACATTGTCGAAAGCGTCTTTGGCTTTGACGATGGTGCCTTCAACATTGTCTTTAACCAGGGGTTGATTCAAGATGTTGTTGATTCTTTCCATCGCTTCGCGGGCGTTGGCAGCTGCGCCTTTTAGATCTTCTCTGAGGCTTTCATCGTTTGCTAGTTTCTCAGCTGCTTTCACAGATCTCTCAATCGAAGTGACACTTTCGTTCACCTTATTCAACATGGTGATGATGTCGCCTCTCACCGCTTGATTGTTCAAGGTGCCGTTTACTTCATGTACAGTTCTTCCAATCGAATCGGCGGTTTGTTTAGCCAGTGTGGCTGTTTCTTTCAAGTCTCCGCTCAGTCCGGGATTGTCTAGAATTTTGCTCAGTTTGCCGTTAGTCACTTTGGCATCTTTGGCTAAGCTGCCAACGTTAGCGAGGGCTTCTTCGCCGCGGTTGAAGAAGGCGCCGGCTCCGTGCACTGCTGTTTTGGTCTCAACTGCCGCATCGCCGATTTTCTTAGATGTATCGGTGAAAGTATCGGCTGCTTTTTCAAAGCGGTCCATATTGCGATCGAGTTTCTTAGCCGCTTGGTTGAAAGCGCTTACTGCTTCGCCCGAATGTTTGAGAGCATCAGCAAGGCTCACACCTACTTCTTCCGAGCCCACCGAGGTGACAATGTCGTTTAGCTTTGTGGCAATTTTGTTGAGGACAAGCTCGGTTCTAATTGGGTCTTGTCCGCGTACGGTTTCACCCGAGCCGATATATCTAAGTTCTTTGCCTGGTGTATAGTCGGGCAAAGTAATTTCAATATACTTTGCGCCCACCAGACCCTGGGTCTGAATTGTGATTGTGGCGCCTTCCGGTATGGTTACTGCTTCGGTATTGATCTTGAGATGGCACTTGACCATGGCGCGATTTGAATCTGGTTTGGCTTCTGCTTGGGGATCTGCAGCTGCCTGGGCTTGCAAGAGTTCGATTCGTTCAACTGTGCCGACGCGTACACCGTTGATATTGACCGGGGCGTTGTTATTGAGACCGGCTATGTCTGAAAAGAGAACATTGAATTTTTGCGGCGGATGCAAGACCGAAAAACCCTTAAG
>JAIETF010000084.1 GCA_019745415.1 Candidatus Obscuribacterales bacterium
GCCAAAAAGAAGCAAAAGGAGATGAATTCATGAGGGTTTTCAGGGTATTGACAGTTCCAACCGTCCCCATGGAAAAAAAAAAAAAAAAGAAGGCGCCAGCCCAGACTTTGCAGTCTGAGTGGCGCCTTCTTTCAGGTTACTGCTGTGCCTCTAGGGCTCAAGCGGCAGCGTCGTCGGAAGGCTTGCGGTCGGTGACCGTCACCACGCCGTCGCCATCGAAGTGCTCTTCGAGAAGCTTGGACTGGTCGACGGTGCACTCGACGAAGAGCGTGAGAACCCAGGGAGCCTTGAACGCCATCTCGAAGGAAACGAGCGGCAGCTCCAGGATTTCACGCAGCTCCTGACCGAACATGCGGAAGTTCTCGGTCATCTCGTCCTTCGACTGGCTGGCAATCACCACCTTGTAGACCTGCTTGGTGCTGCCCTTGGCCTTGAGCTTCAGGGTCTTGCGAACCCGTTCGCGGCCGAGGAAGATCTGGCTGACCGGGGTGTCGGGACGAACCTGGATGAGCTTGTCGCCGTCGGCGGGCACACCCTCGTCTTCGAACACGTCCCAATCGAGCTCAGGCGCGCCTTCGCGATGCGAGACGACCAAGAGGTCTTCGATGGTGATGTTCTCGGCGTTGTCGACCAGCTTGGAGATGAGCCGAGCCAGATCGTCTTCGAAGTGCTGCTTGACCGCGCGACCGATGCGACGAGCGTTGCCGTTCGCCTTCATGGCCTCGTTGTAGATGAAGTCGCGAGCAGAGTTCTCCACCCGCACCGTGAAAGCGGTGCCACGCGGCATGCGCTCGTAGTAGGCGTTGACCACCTCCTCGATACGCAGCGACGTGATGCGCTTCAGGTCTTCCGGCTGCAGCTTGTTGAAGAAGATGATCTCGTCGATGCGGTCCAGGAACTCCGGACGATGACGCTCCTTCATGGCGTTCAGGATGAGGTCCCGGGCTTCAGCATGCTCTTCAGCCACCGACTCCTGACGGAAGCCGATGGGCTGCTTGCGGCTGACCACGCGAGTGGAACCGTGGTTGCCGGCGATGATGAAGACCACATCGCCCACTTCCACGATTTCGTTGTCGCTCATCATGAGGAAGCCGTTGACCACACCGTTGAGGAAGATGTCGTCGACACGGGGGTTCATCTTGTCGGCCTCGTCGATGAAGACGATGCTGAGCGGCACCTTGGAGTTGCCGCGCGACTTGACGAGGTTCTCACGGGTGAGCAACTTGCGCGGGTTGAAGGTCTTGTACTTGGCCGCCAGCTCCGGATGTTCGGCGCGCAGCTTTTCCAGAGCCTTCGCTTCTTCGTCCCGGCGCTTCTTGGCCTTGTCCGGGTCTTCGTAGCCGACGTACATCGGAGGCGCGCCGGTCAGGCTCGAGACCTGAGCGTCGTCCTGCAGCAGGCCGCCGTCGATGAGAACGAAGGCGTTGGGATCACCGTGCAGGTACTGGCAGATGGTCTTGACCAGCTCGGTCTTGCCGACGCCGGGCTCGCCCTGGAAGGCGTAGAAGCCGGCGCAGCCGCTGCGCTTGAGCGGGCTGAGGGCGCGCGTCTTGATGCGCACCGCCGCCCGGCAGGCTTCGGCCTGACCGATGACGCGGCTGTTGAGGAACTCGAACATGTGTTCTTCGTTCTGGGTGGGCGCCTTGATGTCGATGCGGCGACCCGTCTTGACTGTTTGCGTTGTAGACATAGTAGTTCTCCAAATGAAGATGGCGCCGGCTCCTGGATTGGAGACGGACGCGGGTTTACACTCGGTGAGCTCCCAGGTCCACAGCGGAAACAGTCGAGTCAAAGACCTCAACTGCCTCCACTATGGTGGGGCTGACCATTCACGATTGATGATGATTACCGGGGCCAGGCTACAAGCCTGACCCTTCAGCTTGAGACGGTGACGACGGCGGAAACCGTCAGCTGTTTGGCCGCGATCGTGCGAGCTTGAGCATGTCCTGGTAGGACGCCTGCACAAACTCCCTCTCGTCGCCAAATAGCTCAGAGGCGAGCGCGCTAATCTTCGCGCGAGCGCCTTCAACATCACCGCCACGAGGCACGAGCACCTCGATTTCAACGTAGTAACCGGAGTTCTCCAGTAGGCCTTGTACGTTGTCGACGGCAATTACGACCCCCTTGCCATCAGTCTCGTGCATTAGGCGCGTCTTGCTGAAAGAGAGAAGCGGTCGACCCGAAATGAACTGCCCGAACTTGAGCAGGAACCATTTCGAGATTGCGCTTATCGCCTCTTCCGTTTCCTGTCGCTCTCGACTTTGACCAAGTTGCACCCACTCCTTGATGGTGACCACGGTGCAGTTGCGCAGCTCGGACTTCTCCGAACGAACACGCAACATCTCACCCGGCACCTTGGTGGGCAGGAAAACGTCGGTCATTTCGATAGCTTCGACAGGTGCAAAGCCCATTGCTTTGAGCCTGGTGGCTACTAGCGGAGCCTCTCCATCCTTGAGACGAAACTTGCGTTCCACCTCGAAGACGGTCGAATCTTTGCCGTGATTGCTCACAACAGATTGCGACCGCGAAGGCCGCTGTTCTGTAAGCATACGTACTAGAGCTTGCCAGACAATGCTCATGCGGACCTCCTTTCTGTTAGATGTTAAGGCGGGAAGCCAGCTGTGCGAAGGCGCTTGTTGCGACCCCTACCATAGCTGACCGGTGATACGTCATACCTGAACCACGCCGAAGAACCAAGTGCACTTCAAATCAGACCTTTGTCTTAGCTGAGAGTACCACGGTCTCATTTTTAGCTCGACAAGTCGAACAAAAGAGATGTGAATTACAGCATATTGGGGTCTAAGCTGGGTGGTTGAAGTTCTCTGGTTGATAAGAGGCATAAACGATAACCTCACCATAGGCTATGAGCCTCTTGAAAACCAAATAAATTATTAAGACCCATAATCTGTCGGTTAACAATCCGCTGACCTTACGCAAGCAGCCGGCTGGCGCTTACTGAGTATCTGCAGCCGCACCGGTTAAGCGAAGTCTCAAAAGGCTAGCGAAGCTAAGCTATTAATCAAAGAGATATCAAGAGATGATTACTCTTACTCTTTCTTGAAAGAAATCATGAGAAATAGCCAGATACCGTCTTCTTGCTTTTGTTTCAGAGATTGAAGCAGTCAATAGGCAACTGCTAGGGTTCAGGCCTCCTTGTCATTTTCTTTCAAAAGAAATCCAAACCCTCTAATCCACCAGGGCAACACTCTGAACTGATATCCAGCTTCGCTTCACCGAAGCCGGTACCAGCACGTCCATTCAGCGCACAGGCGAATGCACGTCCAGACTGCCCTCCCTTTCATCTGAAACAAGCTCCCTCGCCAATCGAGGTCAGGAGACTACTGTGAAACACCGATTCTTCAAGGGTTCACAGCTCGCGCAGGGACTGATCGGATCCATCAAACGTTTCCGTCAGAGATTCCGCGAGTATGTGGACCTGTGCCTTACTTCGGGCTTCATTCCGAAGTCTGTTCGTCCACTTCAGCTGGTTGGCAAATTCCTCGCCAACATTTGGGTCTTTGTACAGGTGGGTCGCATCAAGATCGAAGGCAAGGAAAATCTGGTCGCCCCCGGCCGGATTATCTTCTGCCCGAACCACTCTTCGATGTTCGACGCCCCGGTCATCTTTGCCATCATGAAGCGCATGCCCCGCTACATGACCGCCTATGAAGAAATGCGCGGTCTGTGGGGTCTCAAAGCCATCTTCATGGGTGCCTTCGGCTGCTTCGCAGTCGACCGCAGCCAGGGCAAGACCGTCATCGAACCTGCCATCAAGGTTCTGGAGCAGGGCGAAGCCCTCGTCATCTTCCCGGAAGGGAAGATCTCCAATTCCGGCACCTACCTGCCCTTCAAGAAGGGCTCGGCCTATATTGCCATCGGCGCTCACGAGCGACTGAACGGCAAAGACAAGGTCGGCATCGTCCCAATTCACATTTGCTACGGCAAGCGTCACGAAGAAAGCGCTGGCGGCCCTTACGGCGCCATGGGCTTCAAGTGGCGTGGAGGTGTGACCATCACCATCGGCAAGCCGGTCTACATCAACGAGATCGTGCCCATGACTGCTGACAAGGTCACAGAAGATGTGCGAATGGCCATCGTCAATCAGGCTTGTGCTACCACGAGCCTGCCCAAGGATGACGTCCGCTGACTCTTCACAGAGGTGGTTCTGAAATTTCGCCACTGGCGTAGATTCAGTAATCACCTCTGGTTAACAGCTTGCGCACGGTGCGCAAGCTGGGCAATAGCGGCTGAAACCAGGACAGGCTATGCCTGACTGCCAGTAAGCCAGAAATGAAAAAACATGAAAACCACTGCCACCGTCATCGTAGTGCTGCTTGCCACCCTGGCTGCTGCAGCACTCATTGTTCTGGGACCGCAGACCGACACGGAGCAACCTCCGGCGGCGAGCGTCACTCAGAAACAAACTCCCGACGTTGTCGCTCAGCCGGGCGACAACGTCACGGCGGCCGCCAACCAGTACGTGCTGGCGCGCAAAGGTTCTCGAGTGATCGCCGATCAAGGCTCTTACGTGGTCGCCGAAGAAGGTGCCTACGTCGAAGCCCAGAGCGGCGCAAAAGTTCGGGCGCTGTCCGGTTCACGGATTGACGCCTACGAAGGCTCGCACGTTGTCGCCGAAGCCGGGTCTGAAATTGTGGCCGCTCCTGGCGCCACGATAGAAGCCCAGCCCGGAGCCAAAGTGACCAACGAGATCGACTGATTTTGGGGGAGGGGGAAGTAATTTTCTCCCTCCCCATTTTTTTCGATTTGACGAATAATTCAACAAACCGATATCGGTTTATTTTTTTGAAAACCTATCACTATAAGTTTTAGTATTACAGCGATAAAAATCTAAGGGTGGAAGAGTTGCCTAAAAGACACTCTTCCACCCCAAATTGGCTGCAACTAAAGCGATGCCGCCAACTTGCCTCTTCAATAGTAGGCGCTTAAGCCGTCACAGACACAGGCACAGATATAGCGCCTTAGCTAGGTGCGACCCATCAAATTCCCGAACTCCAAGATAGCAGCGCGCTCAGATCTGTCCTAGCGCCTTTAGCAGTCGGGTCCAGAGCGGGTAACGCTCTTCCAGAACACTGCGCAACTGCTTAAATTCCGAACGGGAGGTCATATACTCGCCCCTGACACTACCGGCAGTGAGAGAGCCAGAAGCAGGCTTACCCACCTCATAGCTGGCCCGGTAGGCAGCTTGCAAACGGCGCACACTGTCTTCCGAGAGCTTTTCCACTTCCAGCTGGGCGCGAGGCGCCGCCAGTCCGGCTTTGCTCAAATCTCTGGCAATGGCAGAGACCGGCAGCGCTTCGATGTCTTTCTCAATGCGCTTGACCGCATCCAGACCGCGGCGAACCTCGGCTTGCCGCTTGACGATCAGGTCGATTTGCTTACTGGATACAAAGCCGAATGAGGTGGGATCGAGCAGGAAATACTCGCGATCGGCAAAGGTGCGCACATCTTCCACCGACTGGAACTTTTCCAAGACGGCGATGCCGAAAATGAAGCCGAACATGCCGACCACCATTGACGAGAAGGTGAGCGATGCGGCCAGGCACTTGAAGAGCCTGGGCAGGCCTCTCTTTCCGAACAAGTTGGAGAAGACCGGAATGAAGGCGGAAAGACCAAGTGCAATAGCCGCCGCCGACCAGAAAGCGTTGACTTGACCGGGTTGCCACCAGAGAGCGGTGGCGAAGATGGTCGCTAGAGACAGGACAAAGCCTGTCATTATGGAGTTCTCGAACCAGCGGTCGTAGGGCTTGCCGCCGGTTGTCTTTGGTGCTGGCATAATTTTCCTCGCCAATTTTGAGTAACTTCGGATGAAGGCAAACGGGTTTGCTGCGCATATCGTTCACTCATTGAGCAATGAGCTTTAAGGGCACCCGACTGGAGCTGGTGAGGTCTATTTGTTCTTGATGGGATCTTTTGCGTGCGCAGAAAACGATAAGAACTACTACCTAGCAAAGACTGGCACGCAATGCAGGTGAACCCTGGCTTAGCTTGACCTTGATATATCTTCAAATCTGCCGGAATAAGCCCGAAACCCTTGCCTGGCAGGTGCCGCCATACAGCCGCGAAAATTGGACAAGGCTAAGGTGTGATGGGCTTAACAGCCCAAGCCTTCGCGACGCTAGGCCAAGTAGCGATTAGGCTCCCAAACTTACTGACACCAAAATATCGAATGAAGACTTTTGGCTGGTTGCGCTAGCGGTGCTTAACGCAATCTAAGAAATTTAATCCTAAAACAGAACCTCCGATAGCCTCTGCTAGAGACTCATAAACGACTTGTGTCTTGAAACCCTCATCAAGTGATGATTTAGAGCCTTTACTCAAGTTAGAAGCACAGCAGGCACCACTTGACTACCCCGCCTTGATTTCACTTAGGTTCTAAATACATTCGTTTCCTCAATTACAGCAAGAACTAAAGCCTAAGACCAAATCGCACCATCTCCGCAGCTTCCTTCACTGACTGAACAAGTCAGAGATTAGAAGCCAAGTTTGGATGAAGCGATGAGGGCTTTGGCTGCGTTCTCACGCCTGTTGATGAGCACTCGAATCCGAGAGGTTTGCCATCGGCTCAAGAACGGAACTCGCAAGAGCTCCGCCTTGGGGAAGCGCAGCATGCGTTTGTTTAACCACCGGAACGCGAGGGGCTTCGCACTCGCTTCCACAACTTTCGAAAGGAACTAACTATGTCCAAGCTCAATCTCTCCCTCAAGATCGGCAAGACCAAGATCGCCACCGCCACCGGCAACAGCGGCCACACCACCTCCACCGTTCGCGGTGAGGGCAAGGAAGACTTCCCCTTCCCGTCCATCGATGTGCTGGTCGAGAAGTCGGTGAAGCGCGCCGCCAAGAAGGCCAAGACCCGCAAGCCCCGCCAGAAGAAGGTCGAAACCACCGGCGCGGACAAGAGCGGCAAGCCCGAAGGCGTGAGCTCGCTCCTGCCCGATCTGTCCAACCTCAAGGTCAACCAGGTCGTGCCCACCGGCCAGACCCGCGAGACCTACACCGACGGACAGGTCATGCTCAAGGGCGCCGACGGGCTGCAGGAACTGATGATCAAGCGTCAGTTCGACGCTCTCTACGAAGCCCGCTTCGGCGAGATGCACGCGGCGGTCAACTGGGCTCGCGCCAACATGGCGGACAAGTACCAGAAGGCCATCGACAGCCTCGACAAGCAGCTGACCAAGCTCGAGGACAGCTACCGCCAGGCGCTGCCCCAGGTCATCGACGAGCTGAAGAAGCAGAACCCCGGCGCCCCCATCAACGCGGTGGTCCAGAAGGCCATCGAGGTGCTCGACGAAGAGCTGTCGCAGATCATCTACATCCTCAAGGTGTACACCGACTGCTTCCAGCAGCTGCGCGACGGCAAGCACACCAGCTTGCTCAACGCAGTCACCTTCTTCTTCGAGCAGAGCCACAAGCTCTACTGGGGCGGCGACCTGCACGTCGACGGCGGCACCTCTCCGGTGGACGCCGGCACCGAGCGCATCGGCGACGTCTTCCTCGGCCGTGTCACCGAGATGGGTCTGGCCACCATCCCGGGCTCGCGCGGACCTGTCGGCGCCCACGCCGTGCAGATTCCGTACGAGATGCTCGACTTCATCCCGATCAACCTGCCGCTCTTCGGTCACGAAGCGCGTCACAACGTCTTCCATGACGTGGTCGGGCTGGAGCAGGAGCTGACCGCCGCCGTCGGCAAGGCCGTGCTGGCTGCCCACAAGGCCGGCACGCTCAAGTTCAACACCGACACCATCAAGCTGGGCAAGCAGGAGGTGCCCACCGAACAGCTGATGGCCAAGCTCTACACCGACTGGCTCTCGGAGATCGACGCCGACCTGGTGGGCGGCGTTCTGTTCGACGGACCGGCCTTCGGCGAGAACATGGTGATGAGCTTCCCGGCCATGATGATCCGCGACGGCCGCGTCTCCGAGAAGGTCAACCTGCTGCGCACCGGTTCCGGCTACGAGCTGAAGAAGCTCCGCAACGGCTCGGTGGCGCTGGTCTTCGAAGAGCACCCGGTCGACTACGTGCGCGTGCACATCGTGGCGGCCGCCCTCGACGAGATCGGCTTCCCCGACTCGGCCCGCAAGCTGCGTGAACTCGCCGACTTCGCCGTCGGTGACGAGCTGCCCACCAAGATCACCTTCCGCCAGATGGGTGCCAAGCCGGGAGCCGGCATGGTCATCGAGCTGCCGGTCGACGACGTGATCGCGGTGGCGCCGGTGGTGGCGAAGGCCATCATCCGCACGCCGCTCAAGGCGCACGGCGGCAAGAGCTGCGGCGACCTGGTCATGTGGACCAAGAAGCGCCAGGACAAGGTGGAAGCGCTCACCGAAATCCTGGTCAAGGACAGCTCCGAGCTGCCCACCGACAAGGGCGACATCCACGCGCCCTACATCGGTGCCGCCGCCACTCTGGCCTATCTGAAGCTCGTTCGCGAGATGAAGATGGAGCCGGCGGACGCGGCCCTCATGGTGAGCAAGAACGCGCTCGCCATGCTGGAGAAGCTCAGCAAGCAGGCGGTCAAGACGGCCTAAGCCGCACAAGACGCCTGCCGTCCTAAACTGAAACGACAGGGGGCAACTCCTGTCCTCCGACAGGGGGGAGGTCGCAAGACCTCTCCCCTGTTTTTTCTCTCAACCATTGCAAAACTCAACCCGCCAATATCGCTATGACCTCATTCGCCTAAGTGAGTGTAGTCATACCGATACTGGTTATTTCAGAAAGTAATTTCGATGTACACCATTATCACCTGCACCATCCTCGGACTCACCCTGGCAGTAACCCTCTGGCGCAAGGGAAAGCTCTCGGCAGCCAGACTCGAACCAGGGTTAGCAATCAGCCTAATCGGGCTGCTTTGCTTCGAGGTCGGCCTCGCGATCGCCATGCTCCTCTCTCTCGCCCTGCCCGAAAAGGAAGTGGTCACCGGTCCGCAACCCATCGTTTCGATGAAAAGCGCAGACGGAAGCACGGGCACCTTCATTATGGGTTCCGGCAGTATTGAAAGTGGACGCACCTTGCATTACATGCTGCTGTCTGCGAACGGCAGCGTGGTGCCCCACTCTGTGCCGGCCAATCAGCTTGTGCACATCACCGAAGACGGCAGCTTGAAAAACAGCGGCACCGTCACCGTAACCCGCATTGAATGGGATCGCGACTCCTTTCTCAACAACTGGAGCATCTTCAACGACACCAAGGACAGAACCGTCCGCATCGACCTCCGCGTTCCCGTCGGCACAGTCGTGCAGCGGTTCTCGGTGCAGTAACACCACTCCCACCGGCAATACAAACCGGTAAAACAAACCGGTAGCACCAGGAAAGGGCGCGCCACCTCAGCCATTCGGCCGGTGCGCCCTTACCGGTTGCCGTCTATAGAAAGAAAAACACTATGAAAACACATATAGCAAACGCAATCGACCTGGAGCTCAGCTGTTACCCGGGCGGCATCTTCCCGCCTGACGAGCGCCAGGAAATCATTGAAATCGGTCTCAGCGTCATCGACCTGACCAGCATGAAGGTGCTCAAGACCCACTCTCTGCCGGTCATTCCAACGATGTCGAGCATCAGCCCGTTCTGCACGGAGCTGACCGGCTGGACCGAAGCAGCGCTGAAGCGTCAGGGCATGCCCTTCGAAGAAGCAATTCGGCGCCTCACCGAGCGCTACGGCAGCCAGAACCGCCTGCTCATCACAGACTCAGCCGGCGACCGCAAGTTCGTCGACTGGCAATGCTCGATGTTCGGCATGGCAAGCCCGTTCGGCGACTCCGAGCTGAATGTCTCGGTGCTCTACTCGATTCAGGCACAAGACTTCCGAAACCGCAAGCTCGAAGACAAGCTGCGGCGCTTCGGGCTCGAATTCGAAGGAACGCCGCATCGAGCCTCCGACGACTCGCTCAACATCGCCCGCCTGGCTTGCACCCTGCTCAAGCGCGGGGTCTAGCCGATGGTCGCTCCAACAAGAAAACGGAAGGTCCTCTTTCCGTTTTCTTTTCACTTATATTATTATATTGCATAGTATTACATACAACACCACGCTCAAAAGCAAACCAAGCCTCCGCGACTAAACCATAGCTGGCTACTTCTTGACCGAGCGACATGCCACATCGTCCACCCCTTGGGGCGGCGGACCAACCAAGGCATTAATCACCCTATGCAATTCTTTGAGTCTCAGCTCTATCTTTTCGATAGTGACTACGTCGCCCTGCCTTTCAGCTTTATGCCGACATAGCATTAAACCGATAATCAAACGATTGACCCTGTATAGGTCTCGATCAACAAAGCCATAAGAAATAGCAGCGACTATGTGACGCGAAGTACTCGAAGCCTGATTTATTCGCCTCAGTCGCTCCAGAGTCTCGCTTGAAAAGCCGGACATCCAAGCGTACAAAGACTTTTCGCTCTTCAGATAGGCGTTGAGAGAATTTCGACTGAATTGGTTATTAATATTAGTTCCCAAGATAGCCTCTCCTCAGAGATAAACCGATAGTGTAAACAAACATGGCTCCAGCTAGTCTTTGCGAGCGAAACAAGAAGAAAAACAGAGATTCCGCCTTCCTGAGCAAGTAGCATTTATTGAGAATAAATGTCATTCATGTCAAAAGACTACTATATTAAAATAAGGGAGGCAAGACCAGGTTTATTGAAACCTCATAAAATTTGATTTTCCGGTAGAAAAACAAACCGATATCGGTACGTTTTATGCAACTTATTCTCATTAAGCCGAAGATTACCACGCCAACAGACTAAAAAAACTTTGTTCTCAAGCGCTACTGACATGTTTTAAGCACCATTGCCAAGATGGCAAATAAATATCACCAGGGCATCCCGTCTATAGAAAACTTTCCGAGGTTAGTTCGATGAGCTCACTGCCGATTTTTGCCGCCGTTTCCGAAGCCGAACAGACTGGCCGCCCGCCAATTGGCTATTTCAAAACAAGAAAAAACTCCGACAACCTTATTAAGGTCGATTTCCAAAAGAGCACCCAAGGCAGAGGCTTCCACGTCGAACTGCATCCATCAAGACAAGGCACCTCCAGCTCATTCGACCTATACAAAGAAGAGACAATTGAAGAACTCAAGAAAACAGCCCGCACTCTTGCGCTACAAAGCAACATCCCGGGCGAAGAAGAAGAAAGCAACCACGTCACATCCGACCGCCTTCCCTTAATCACGGCGCCACTGCGCCTGACGGCAGGCAAAGGCGAGACGGAGGAAGCCCCCAAGCGCCGGTCTCTATTGGCGCCGCCCCGCACTCGCATTCTAGGATTTAGTGATGCCAAAGCACTCTTAGAGATCATCGAAGAGACGCATGAACGCAAACAGAAGGAACTTGAAAAGCGCATTCAGACAAGCACAGGCAGACCAGCTGAAAGCCTTTGCAAGAAGACCAGTTTCGACCTGCAAGCTTTGCAAAATCCAAGCGTTCTCAAGAGAGCCTTTTCGCAATTAATCAAGAAAGTTAAGCGCCAGGCTAGCCGAATGCTCGATAAATTGGCACTTTCCTAAGTTATTCACAGAGCTTCCAAAGTGAGCAAAAAGCGAGTCATTCGCGCTAAACTCTAGTCCTGTACAAACTTTTGTTTTAGTGCCGGGAGAATCGCCATGCTCAAATCCGAAGCCGAAAGAGTTGTTAGAAAAGCTCTGGAAGAAACCGATGCCAAGTTTACCGAAGAGCAAATCCAAGCCCTGAGCCAGATTTGCTTGAAGATTGCCGGCACTGTGGTGGAAGAAGCCTTTGCTCAGTGGAGACCAAGCTCGGGCGGCGGCAGACCTCAATTCTTCGCCTAATTTGGACTTTTGCCATATCTTAGTCTAAGCGCAAAAGTGCAAGCAGTTTCTTCGAATCAACTTTCTGGATGTCAAAATGCCCACCGATAATTTTCTAACAAGAGCCAAAGCTCTAGAACCCGAACTCATCGAAATGCGCCGTCATTTGCATGAAAATCCGGAACTAAGCTTTCATGAATTCAAAACCGCCAGCCTGATGAAGGAAAAGCTGGAAGCTTACGGCTATGAAACCAAGGCGCAAGTGGGCAAGACCGGCGTGCTGGGTGAACTGAAGCGCAAAGGCGTGGACGGTCCTATTATTGCCATTCGTGCCGATATGGACGGTCTGCCTATAGACGAAGACAATCCCAACAAGTACATTTCGAAAAATCAGGGCGTCATGCATGCCTGCGGACACGACGGGCATATGGCATGCGGGCTGACCACGGCTAGAATGCTTTCAGAAGCCGAATTAGCCGGCACAGTGCGCATGGTCATGCAACCGGCCGAAGAAGCCACCGATAGTGATGGCAAATCGGGAGCCTGGCGCATGCTTGAGGACGACGCTTTAGATGGGGTATCCGCCATAATCGGCTTGCATGCCGATGCCAGCCTGAAAGCCGGACAAGTGGGCATTATTCCCGGACCGGCCATGGCCGCCTGCGACGGCTTCAAAGTGACCATACAAGGCAAGGGCGGACACGGCGCCTATCCTGAGACAACGGTCGACCCGGTGGTGGTCGGCGCCCAAGTGGTGCAGGCCATACAGCAGATCATCTCGCGCCGCATCTCGGCGCTTGAGCCGGCTATCATCACTATCGGCTCGTTTCAGTCGTCCAGCACCAGGGGTAATATCATCTCCGATTATGTCATCCTAGAGGGCAGCTTCCGCAGTTTCAGCCAGAAAGTGCGCGAGCACATAATAGAAGAAATCGACCGAGCTTGCTCAATTGCGCGCATAATGGGCGGTGATTACAAGATCGAATACGAGCTCGGCTACCCATGTACAGTTAATAATCCCGAAATCACAGAAGTGATGAGGCAAGCCGCCATAGATCTCATCGGCGCCGAAAACGTCATAGCCGTGCAACCCAAGACATGGTCTGAAGACTTCTCAATGTTTGCCGAGAAAGTGCCCGGAGCCTTTATGTTCTTGGGAGCAGAAATCGAAGGCGATACGAGAAGTCACCACAGTCCACAATTCGATCTCAACGAAAGCGGACTTTATATGGGCTCGGCCATACTAGCTGAAACCGCCCGTCGCCTCATGACCCATTTCAAAAACAAAGCATGAACCCTGGTTTAAAAGATCTACAAAAGTATCCCTTCGAGAAGCTGGCTTTGTTGAAAGCCGGGGTTGAACCGAATGCCGCCTACAAAGATAGTCCTATCAATATTTCCATCGGCGAACCCAAACACGAAGCACCGGCATTTGTGCTGGAAAAACTGAGCGCCAGCTTGGGCGGTCTCTCTATCTATCCCCTTACCGCCGGCAGTGACGACCTAAGAGAAAGCATCGCCGCCTGGCTTTCCATGCGCTTCAAGCTTGGCGAGAGCATCAGCCCGGCAAAACATATACTGCCGGTAAACGGTACAAGAGAAGCTCTCTTTGCTGCAGCCCAGTGTTTTGTTCAACCAGGCAATGAATCTCTCGTTCTCATGCCCAACCCCTTTTATCAAATTTACGAAGGGGCGGCAATCTTGGCGGGAAGCCGTCCGCATTATATTCCAGTCAAAAAAGAAACAATGCTCCCCGACTTCGATCAAGTTGAGGAAGCCGCCTGGAAAGCAGCTTCATTTATGTATATCTGCACACCAGGCAACCCGACCGGGGCAGTGATGAAAGAAGAGATGCTGGTCGCCTTGATTGAAAAGGCGCTCAAGTACAACTTTGTCCTCGCTTCAGACGAATGCTATTCCGAATTGTATTTTGATGAAAACAACCCGCCCTGCGGCATCTTGCAGGCAGCCAAGACAATGGGCAACGACGCTTTCAAGAACTGCCTGGCCTTCCACAGCCTCTCCAAACGCTCATCACTGCCTGGTATGCGCTCTGGTTTTGTGGCTGGAGACAGCGCACTCATTGAAACTTTCAGACTTTATCGCACCTATCAAGGCGGTGCGATGCCGCCGCCGATACAAGCTGCCAGTGCAGCAGCTTGGCGCGACGAAGTGCATGTAAAGGAAAACCGCGACTTATATAGACTGAAGTTTGAGCAATGCACAGCCATTCTAAAGCAGAACAAGAAAATTGATGCCACCATCCCCGATGGCGCTTTCTATCTTTGGCTGGCCACATCGGCAAGCAAGGCTGAGAACGACGAAGTCTTCGCCAGAGAGCTATTTAGAGAGAAAAATATCACAGTTTTACCTGGCAGTTATCTAGGGCGCAAACAAGCCTTAGAGAGCAAGCAAGCACCAAAAGTAGAAAGCAATCCTGGAGCCAATTATGTCCGTATCGCCCTGGTGGCGAAACCTGATGAATGCGCTGAAGCTATGAAAAGAATCGTCGACTTTTACTAAGAGAAATAGGGGGAAACTTGGAAGACCTGCGGAAAACCATTGAAGAAGCTTTTGAAGCGCGCGCCGAAATCAATCCCGGCAATGTTTCGGAAGACCTGAAAGAAGCCATCAAAGACGCATTGGCTCTGCTTGATACCGGCGCCATGCGCGTCGCCGAAAAGCAAGGCACTGACTGGGTGGTAAACGAATGGCTCAAGAAAGCGGTTTTGCTCTCTTTTCGCATACAAGACAACTATGTCATGGGCAGCGGTGAGAGCACTTACTTCGACAAAGTTCCTTCCAAATTTGCCGGCTTTGATGCCGAAAGCTTCAAAGAAGGTGGTTACAGAGTGGTGCCGCCGGCGGCAGTGAGACATGGAGCCTATGTGGCACCGGGCGTGGTCTTGATGCCTTCTTTCGTCAATATCGGTGCTTATGTAGACAGTGGCACCATGGTAGATACCTGGGCTACAGTCGGTTCCTGCGCCCAGATCGGCAAGAATGTGCATCTTTCAGGGGGTGTGGGTATCGGCGGCGTGCTTGAACCAATGCAAGCCCGCCCCACCATAATCGAAGACAACTGCTTTATCGGCGCCCGCTCTGAAGTCGCCGAAGGCGTCATTGTCGAGGAAGGTTCGGTGATATCGATGGGTGTCTATTTGGGCATGAGTACTAAGATATTCAACCGCGCCACCGGCGAAATCACCTATGGCAAAGTTCCTAGAGGTTCAGTGGTTGTAGCAGGCAACTTACCAGGCAAAGACGGCAGTCACAGCCTTTATTGCGCAGTCATCGTCAAACAAGTAGACGAAAAGACACGCTCAAAAGTAGGCATCAACGAGCTATTACGAGAGATCTAAGCATGGGCCAGCCCGACTTTGAAGACAACGATGCGATGAGCGTACTGGCCATGGCAAAGGCCTTGATCAAGCGCAAGAGCATTACGCCCCACGACGAAGGCTGCCTTGAACTAATAGAAAACTTTCTTACCCCCTTGGGCTTCAAAGCCGAGCATATGCCCTTTGAAGATACAAGCAATCTTTGGATTAGAAAGGGAGATACGGCGCCGCTTTTTGTCTTTGTCGGTCATACCGATGTGGTGCCCACCGGTCCTCTCGATAAATGGCAGAGTCCACCTTTTGAGCCCACAGTCAAAGACGGCATGCTCTATGGCCGGGGGGCAGCCGATATGAAAGGCAGTATTGCTTCAATGCTGGTAGCAATTTATGCCTTTGTGAAAAGTTTCCCAAATCATAAGGGCTCGCTAGCCCTGCTTCTCACCAGCGACGAAGAAGGTTCGGCCGCCAACGGCACGGTCAAAGTAGTGAAGGTATTGCAAGAGCGGGGCGAGATTCCCGATTTTTGCCTAGTGGGCGAACCAAGTTCGGCCAATCGATTGGGCGACACAATCAAAAACGGCAGAAGGGGCTCGCTCACCGGTCACTTGATCGTCAAAGGGGTGCAAGGTCATATTGCTTACCCGCATTTAGCCAAGAATCCCATTCATCTTTTTGCACCGGCACTTGCCGATCTGGTCAATATGACCTTTGACTCGGGCAATGAATTTTTCCAACCCACTTCTTTCCAGATTTCCAACATCAATGCCGGCACCGGCGCCGACAACGTCATCCCGGGCGATATCGAGATTCTCTTCAATTTTCGCTATTCACCAGAAGTAACCGCCCACATATTGGAAGAAAAGGTAAGAGCACTGCTGGACAAACACAAACTGCAGTATGGCTTAACCTTTAGACTTTCAGGCGAACCTTTTCTGACTAGACCAGGCACCTTGGTCGATTCAGCCCAGAAAGCAATCAGCGAAGTTTGTGATATCAAGGCCGAGCTTAGTACCACCGGCGGTACCTCGGATGGTCGCTTTGTAGCAAAAATGGGCTGCGAAGTGATTGAACTTGGACCAATCAATGCCACCATTCACAAGATTGATGAATGCGTCAGCGTGGAAGATCTAGAGAAACTCAGCCGTATCTATGAAAGAATACTGGAGCTCACTTTAGGTAAATAAGCGTGCCTTTTACTCCACACTTGTTTGAAGTAGCCGTAAATCTTGCCAATTCCACAGCTATTTGCATTGTCAGCGCTCTAGCGGCGGGGCTCTCCGCCTTCGCCCTCATGGCCGGCTGCAGCCGTCTAAAGACCAAGCAGAGCGGTTTTCCGGCCGATGCCGAAGCCCGCAAAAGCAAATATACACTTGCCTATAACCAACTGCTGGAAGCACGCAAAGATAGCCCGAATGGCATCAAGACTTTGCTGGAAGGTTTGCGGGGACAACCGGCCGCTCGCCTTGGGCTGAGCGCCTTTCAAGAATTTCTCGACTCAGAGGAAGGCAAGGCGGCTATAGCCAGATCAACCGAAGAAGAGAACCAAACAAACAAACCCGGCAGCGACAAAACTCAGGTCATGAAAAATGACGGCAAGGGTCCGGCAGCCTTGAAAAAATTGCCCAAGATTGCCCCTCCCAACCAAAAGCCGGGTGATTAACCTTGCCTGAAGTAAAAGACTTTCAGCCGGTAGAGCAGGTAGCCAGTTGGGGCAGCTTGCCTCTGGGCACCAGTCGCATTGCTGTGCGCCATCTGGTTATGGTCTTGGGCTTAGCGCTCTGGCTCTTGCCGGTGTTCTTTATGACCGGTGTGCATTCAATCGTCTGGCTCTCTTTCAACCTAGCCTTCTTGGCTATTTTGCTTTTGTTGACATTGCCCGTGAGAACAGTTTCTTTGCATAAGCTATCCATCTGCTTTTTTGCGGGCGGACTGTTCATGGGTCTCAATCTTGCCCTGGCCGCTCCCCTGGTTAAAGCCTTGCCCGACTCACCCTTGCGCCTCTTCCTCACTGTACCGATGGAGGAAATCGCCAAACTTCTGCCTCTGGCTATTTTGCTTTACTTAGGTCGTCGCTTTTCCAGCCATACTCTCAGCGCCACCGACATACTCTTGATGGGTGCCGCCAGCGCCGCCGGTTTCGCCATAGTGGAAGACGCCTTCAGTCATAGTCTTTCCAAAAGCATGAACAACTTGACCGTTCTTTTGCCCACAGCCGAAATGGTAGGCGGCCGACTGATCGCCGGGCATGCAATCTGGTCGAGCCTTTCAGCCGGCAGCCTTGGTCTCGCCTGGCTTTGGAAAGACCGTTTCCGTTTCGCCTGGCTAATCGCCTTGCTTGGTCTATCTACTGCCGCCATCGACCATCTAGCCCTCAACTGGGGCCCCCTACAAAACACTATCTTTTTTGGCAAATCACTAGTTGAAACCTTAGCGGCCAGCGGCTATCCCACTTTCGTGCTCTTTGCCTTAGTGCTTGGCGCCACACTGGTCTCTGACCTCTTTGTTATGTTCAAGAGCCTGCCTGATGCCAGAGAGTTCAAGATCAACTTAAGAAACAGAAAGGACAGAAAAGAGACTCTAGCTGGTTTCTGGGACTCTTTACTAGATTTGCGCAGACTAGCCTTCGCCTATTTTCGCTATGACCAGTATGAAAGAGGCGCGGCACCGCCGAGTCTGGCATTGACTGTGGCTATTCTGGCCAAGAGACTGGTGAACCGCTACTTAGCTGTAGAACCAGTCAACATCACAGTTTCTGGCAGCATCGACAAGGCCGGGGTGCGCATCACCATGCCCGACCTGGAAAAGTCGATTATTGTTTCGCCGGACAAATTGGGGCAATTGACCGCCAATAGCATCGGCGCAGGACTCGGTCAGATTGAAGGAATTTCGCCTTTTGATAGCCGGCCCTTAAAAGACCTCATCGATTTGCCCGAACGTTATGAAATACTCGAGCAAGTGGGAGAAGGCGGCATGGGCATTATCTTCAAGGCCCGCCATAAGCTCACGGGAGCCCCGCTAGCTATCAAAGTGCTGCATCCCCACCTGGCGAAGAACAAGAGCTATATGCAGCGCTTCGAACAAGAAGCCAGAGCGGCCAGCACCCTTAAGCATCCCAGCATAGTGACGGTCTATGACTTTGGCATGACCGAGCGCAAAGTGGCTTACTTGGTCATGGAATGGCTGGAAGGTCCAGGCTTGGAGAAAATACTGAGGAACGAAAAAACTCTAGGAACCGAAAGGGTGAAGAATATCTTCGCCCAGGTAGCCGACGCTCTGTCTCATGCCCACCGCAAGGGCATTGTGCACCGCGATATCAAGCCGAGCAATATAATCGTCAGCCGCGACGACAAAGGGCAAGAGCAAGCTAAATTAGTGGACTTCGGCATCGCCAAAATTGTCGGCGAGGACACCGAAGAAATGCGCTTAACCGCCACTGGCGATGTGGTGGGCAGCCCCCTTTATATGAGCCCTGAACAGTGCCTCGGCAAAGATCTCGATGCCCGTTCCGACATATATTCGCTAGGTTGCGTCATGTACGAAGCTTTGTGTGGACAAGCTCCATTTAAGGCTGAAAACTCGGTGCAAGTAATCTTCAAACATCTCAACGAAATGCCTCAGCGCCCACTCAAGCTCAAGCCAGATCTAGAAAGACCAGAGACCATCGAAGGGGTACTCTTCCGCTGCCTGCAGAAAGCCCCGGAAGACCGCTATGGTTCTATGGACGATTTGGTAGCGGAGCTGAGAAAGCAATGACGAGAAATGTGTAACCGATTGTAAAGTGACTGCTTAACAATACTTTTGTTGTCATCTAGAAAGCGCTCTTGATAACTGTTTTAATATGCACCTTTTGTCAAAAACGCCCGAGTAACTAAAGAAACCAAGTAAGCCGCTAGACCGTTATCCCCAACTATCACCCACACGGGTGACTGATGCGGAAACCGGCCTTGAAAGAGCTTGAACTTGGCGTAGGCGCAAATGGTGACAATAAACCCCTTATGTCAACAATTTGAGAAAAGGACAGACCATGCGCAAACTGCACATGATCATCGCTGCTTCGGCGGCAGTCCTGACCGTCGGCATCTGCGTCGCCGCGGCAGGATTCTTCAACTCTGTCGAAATTCCCTTCACCGCCGAAACGAGACCGGCCGGCGCCCAGCTCATCTTGCCCGACGAGAGCAAGGGAGAAGTGCGTCGTCTGCGCACCTTCGACGGCAAGGGCGGCGGCACCGACCAGGTGCTGCGCAAGGACGGCTTCACGCAAGAAGTGGTCTACGACAGCTTCTCCGACAACCGCCGCCTCAAGGAAACCACCTGGTTTCCGGCCAAGCCCGGTGAAAGCCAGGGTGCCAAACAGTCGGTGCGCTACTTTGCCGCCGCCGGTGTTGGCACCAGCTCGCTGCAGGTCTGGGACGAGAAGGGCAATCTCATCCGCTCCGGTGAACTGGTCAAGCCGACCGGCAACAGCAATCGCTGGTACTTCGCCGTCAAGCTTTTCCAGAATGGTGTTCTGGTGGAAAACCAGATGCATCACACCGACGGCTTCGTCGTCCAGCAGGATCGCATGCGCCCCGATGGCACGATGGAATCGTCCAAGCGCTTCATGGCGCCGAACAACGAATCCTACTGGCAGACCCGCTACTTCCTTGCCGACGGCAAGACGGTCGACTACCAGGAAGACCGCAGCTTCGGCAGCTACTCGGTCACCCGCTTCTGGCCGGGAACCGACGTGAAGAAGGAAGTTTCGGCGGTGACACCGGGCAATCGCACCCTTCAGCTCTTCCGAGCCGACGGCACGCAGGCCCGGGTCTTCGACGAATACAAGACTCTCGGCTACGGCTGGACCGACTACTCCGACAAGGGCAAGGTGGCATTCAAGCGCTATTTCGCCCGCGTCGTGACCAAGACCGCCGACGGCAAAGAGAGCGAGCGCTTCGTCATTCGCTTCGTCGAAGAATACAACCAGGAGGGCGTCAAGGTCAGCCGGTACGAATTCAACGACAAAGGGCAGCTCGTCGATGTCGAACTGCACAAGTCGGCGAGCCGCAAGACCCGCACCGACTATCGCTTCGAGAACGGCGTGCTGGTGAAGCGCACCGAATTCAACAGCGAGAACCGGGTGGTGCGCACCGTCGAGAAGCCTGAAGAGACCGTGCAATTCGCCATCAAGAGCGACTGGTACAAGGTCGAAGCGCGGCCGGCTGTGGAAGCCGATCGTGTCAACGTCGACAGTGAAGTGAGCCACGGCCCGTACTGAGCTTGTTCTGAACGGACAAACAGCTCAGCAAAGACACTAAAAATGACGGGGAGCAGCAAGTTGCAGCTCTCCGTCATTGTCTTTTTCTCATTTTCTACTATTCTCTATAATATCCCAGGCAGAAAAAAGAAGAAACCAAAAGAACTGAAGAAAGACCTGACACTAGCTCTTTCAAGTTAGGTCAGATCTTTCTAAAGCAGAGTCTTGAGGGATCTCTAACTAGACTCTAGTAGCGACAGTTTCAGAGCTTGAAGCGCTCTTTCAGGAAGAGCAGAGCCAGAAAGGCCAGGCTGCCGCAGACCGAACCCACAGCCCCGGAAAAACCAAGGAAGAATGCGAAGACGGCACAAAGACAGACCGCCCCCAAAAGGAAGGAGCCGACCAGACCGAGCTTGTTGCTGCGCAGAAAGGTCGTGAAGATGAGGGCGACGAGCCCGCCGAACATTAGAACGATGCTGAGGATGAAGGCGATGAAAAATGCCAAGGAATACTCCCGATTGACTAGTTTCAAATTGAGCTTTGAAGCAGCAGAGCAACCTCATGCCGCGAAAACTGAACCGAGCCGATTTCGCAGCCGGGCTTACACTGCCGACCGACCGAAGCAAGAGAGAATGACCTTCAGCAAAACAGAACAAACCTGTCTCAACAACTGCAATTTACAGGCTGGTCTATCAAGCCGATGGTTTCTCTAAAAAATGCCTCTGGTTATAGATATTTGAAATACAACCCAGTCTACGCTAACGCCAAGTTATATCTGCAAACAAAATTTCTGTAGGTTACTGAGCGAGACTTGCCAGAAAGTGCCTTAAGAAGAGAAAGATAAATGCTCTTAATAGATCTGGCTGAACTCTGCAAAAAACGCCTAATTTACTGCGATTACAGCGCAACAAATCTAAGCACTTCTATACAGAAAGAAAGATTCGTTCAAGTCTCTTCACACCTTCGAAATCACTCGACACGATTATATTCAGCATGGCAAGCCACTCTTAACCATGGGCTTAAGCAAGTTTACAAAAGCGGAACATGATACTAACCCCGAAAACCGAGGGCATATCTCTGTAGTGGCATAATGGAAACAGCGACTCAAATTGGCTATCAGTCAGATTCAGGGAGCGCAAGTTGTATGAATATCTTGAACATCCTGCTTGTGGAAGATCCGGCGCGCGTCTGCTCTCTAGACCATAACAAAAGAATCGAGACACTGGCTCGAATGGGTTTAAGAGTAGAGACGGCAACGTCTCTGGCGCAGGCGAGGCAAAAGGTACAAGAGCATGAGTATGACGGAATTCTCTTAGACCTAGAGCTGCCGGACAGCAACGGTATGAGCACCCTCATCGAGATGAGAGAATCGGCGCGCGGTACGCCGATAGTTGTTTACACACAGCTGCCGGAACCGCATCGAGCCCTCAGAGTGATTAAACAGGGTGCACAAGACTATCTGGTCAAGGGAGTGGTACCGGAATCTTCGGTGGTGCGCTGTCTGCGTTATGCAGTAGAGCGGAACAAAGTAGAAGCCGCTCTGCACCGAGAAGAAGAGCGTTTACAAATCATCCTGGACAACTCATTCGATGCCTTCATTTCGCTCGACTCCAAATTGCGCATCACCGACTGGAACCTTCAGGCTGAGGCTACTTTCGGTAGAACCAAGGCAGAAGTTTTGGGCCGCAGCTTGGCAATAATCATTCCACATCATCTGCGCCGCCAATATCTCAAAGAAACCGAGAGAGCCTTTAGCCAAAGCGATGCCACCATCGTTAAAATGAGCACCGAAATCACCGCCGCTCACAAAGACGGGCGTGAATTCCCAGTAGAAATAGGCTTCTTTAGAGTACGTGAAGACTCCGACTATACTTTCTGCGCCTTTCTAAAAGATATCACCGAAAGACAGCGGTTTAACGAGGAATTAGAAAGGCAAGTGCAGGAGCGCACTGAAACACTAACGCGCAAGAACGAACTGCTCAAACAATTCGCCAAAATCGCCTCCCACGACCTACAAGAGCCACTGCGGGCAGTGCAGGGTTTTGTCAAATTACTGGCCGACAGCCTTGAGGGCAAGCTCGACAAAGACCAAGAAGAATTTATGGGCTATATTCTTGATGGCACCAATCGCATGCAAAATCTAATTAGAGCCATTCTAGTTCACTCCGAATCAGGCATTGTTGAAGAAGGAAAACATGCCACCGACTGCAATTCAGTTCTGAGCGAAGTCTTGAGCAATCTAAGCACTTCCATCAAAGAAAGCGATACTTCCTTTGAGATAGACCGCTTACCCAAAGTGGCAGTACAAAGGCTGCATCTCATCCAACTATTTCAAAACCTGATCAGCAATGCCATCAAATATAGAGGCGATCGTACCCCGCAGATAACGATCACGGCCGAAGAGAACGCTACTCAGTGGCTGTTTTCGGTCAGAGACAACGGCATAGGGATAGATCCCAAATATTCCAACAAGATTTTCGACATGTTCGCCCGCCTGCACGGCAAGGCGAAGTATCAAGGAACCGGCATGGGTCTTGCCATATGCAAGCGCATTGTCACATCACATGGAGGCAATATCTGGGTAGAGTCCACACCAGGCGACGGTGCCATATTTTTCTTCACACTGCCGGCGGTGGAAAAGACAAGGAGAAAGTCAATGAAACACGAAATCGAAATCCTTCTGGTGGAAGACACACCTTCCGATGTCAGATTGACTCAAGAAGCGCTCAAGCGCTCAGATCTTAAATACAACATCAATGTGTTGAGCGACGGCGTCGAAGCCATGGAGTATCTGAGCAAGCTCAAGGAAACCCATCAAAACATGCCCGACGTTATCTTGCTCGACTTGAATATGCCGCGCAAGAACGGGCATGAGGTCTTGGCTGAGATCAAAAATGACCCAGTCTTCAGAGCGATTCCAGTAGTGCTTCTCACTGTCTCTGAAAACGACGAAGATGTAATGGAAGCCTTACGCCTCAAGATGAACTACTATGTAGCCAAGCCGGTTTCAGCAAGCAAGCTCGCCGCATTGCTGAAAGCGATTCATCAATTGCATTCCGAAACCTGCAGTGACAATTCACAAAATCTAGAAGAGCAAAGAATCAGACTGGTACTGGCCGGCAACGAGCACACCGCCCCGATTGCCCTGACCAGACTATCAGAAGATCCCAGCGAAAGAGTACGCTCGCGTGTGGCTGAAAACCCCCGCACTCCCTCAGGAGTGCTGATAAAACTGGCTGAAGATCCCAGCCAGGAAGTAAGACTGGGCGTCTCCGAAAACATCAATACCCCGGAGGAAGTACTGGAAAATCTGGCTCGGGATAACAGTGAAGATGTCAGACTGGGACTGGCATCCAATCACAAACTGCCGGCCAAACTTCTAGAATTGCTCTGTGAAGATGAAAACATCTATGTCTCCAGCCAAGCACAGAAAACTCTAGCCAGTATGAAACAGCGGATCTAACCGAGTGAGGCTCTAGAAAACAGCTTTACTTCTTCTTGAGGTAGCCGTCCACCATCGATGAAAAGGCATCGCCCAATATGGCTCCGGCTTGGTTATGCAAAACCTTGCCGCCTTGGTCGATGACCACGGTGGTGGGATAAGAGCTAACGCCATACTGGCTTAACATCTCGGCATTGGAAGGATCAGCAACATTGAGGCGGGTAAACTCAATGTCTTTGTATTTTTGCTTGGCATCATCCCAGGTAGATTCCATAGACATAGAGCCAGGGCTGGAATCGGAATAAAACATGATAATGCGCTTGACGTTGGGTTTCTTTGCTTCAGGCTTGCCGTCAGTTTTTGCGTCGGCTTTGGCGTCTTTTGCACCGGCAGCTGAAGCCACCACCACAGGCGCTGAGCTTGCACTAGAGCTGGTGCTGGTGCTGGCAGAAGTACCACCGCCATAGCGCACTGTAACTTTGTCTAGCTGGCTTAAGCCGGCTTGCGCATTAGCCTTAAGCGAAGCCGGACCAACATCAATCACTTTTTGATAGTGCAGTTTTGCCTCACCGATGCGAGCCAAACATTGGTTGCACAGTGCCATGTAATAATGACACAAACCATCATTGGGCTTAGCTTTTAAGACATCTTTAAAGTCGTTTAGCGCCCCTTGATAGTCTTTGGCATTATATTTCTTGATTCCCGACTGCATATCGGCGGCCAGCACATTCGGGCCAACCATAATACCGGTGAGCACGAGGGCGGAGGAAAGCAACCATTTGATTCGACGCATCTAAAACTCCTCGGTTTCGCCAACTTCTAT
>JAIETF010000015.1 GCA_019745415.1 Candidatus Obscuribacterales bacterium
TGACGTCTAATAGTCGAGTAGCTTACTAGGAAAGTCTCCATGGCAGTGACAGAGATACCTAAAAATCCAGACCGCACCAATGATAGCGGCAGTCAAGAGCAAGACCTCTTGGGTCGTTCGACCGCTAATGCACAAGAAAACTGCATGGCTGAAGTTCTTGATGATATAAGCAAGGCCAGAACCAAAACTTTCGATGAGCCATTGCGCGAAGCTCAAGTCGGCGCCGCCAATCAAGTGTCTGATGCCTTCGGGGCGAATAGTAAATCCAGACCTTTTGAAGTGGTAGACAGAGAAAATCGTGAACTAGACGGTAAGTCTATGGCGAACTTTAGCAATCCATTCGAGTCTAATAAAGACGGAAACTCCATGGGTAAAGATGTCAGCGGCAAAAATAGCGAGCGTGAGCTGGCTTTCTATGCTGCCTATGCCATGAGCCAAGGTGATCAAGGCGAGCAAGCCAAACAGTCTGAAGCTTTCAAGCGTGTTTTCGAAGAGAATCCTCACCTAAATAAGAACGCAGCCTAGTTTCACAGTTTGATTTATTGAAAAGCCCTCGTTCGAGGGCTTTTTTGTCTTCTTGTGTTAGCCATCTTCTATTTATCTCGCTGATAACTGGTGCGCTTTCGCCCTATTTTTTGGGATTACCGGTAACGTTTGAGATGACTGTCTTGAGATGATCGCAAAGGTAAGCGCTGCAAATAGCAGGCTTGATCGACTGAATGGTGCATTCTTTGCTGCTGCCTAAAAATGGACAAGGATATATGCCCTCTTGATCCATCAAAACTCTCAAGGCTGGATAGTGCTTTGGGTTTTGCCAGGTTGTCTTTTCAGGAAAGAGTTTCTTGCCTTCGTTGTACTGTATGAATACTTCGTCGAAGCGAAAATTCTTGCCGAAGTGTTTCTTTAATCTCTCGAGAAACTCATTGGCATCGGTAATTGGTCCGATAATCCAATCGCGATCTTGAATGGTACAGCAAGCACCGGCGTTGCCTTTCTTGCCATAGCAATTCTTCAAACAGGTGTAGTGAATAATCTGATTGGTCAGTTCGGCTTCGCTCGGGGGCTCGCTCATCTGATTTTCTTTTGCTCCAGGAACTTTTCTATGGTGTCGGCGGTAAGCTCGTGTCCGGCTTTGGAGAAATGATACTGTAGAAAGAGTCCTTGTGGGTTCTTGTCTTGTCTGAATGGAGGCTGTAAATCGACAACATCAAAGTCTTCTGCTGCGGCTCTGGCTTTAAGCTCTTTGATGGTGTCTTTCCAGTCTTGGTCTGAATTGGTTACATCTGGGAAAAGAGTGACGGCAAAGCGAGTTCCTTCTGACTTTGCTTCTTGATTGAAGCGACTCAAAAGGGACAAAGTGACTTGTCTATTACTTTGCGGTCCATAAAGCGGAATGGCAATTTCTTCTTTGCCGGCTAGGCTTGAAGCTTTGCGTGAGATGTCTTGCAGCAGTCTGGTCAGCCTAAAGTAAGCCTTGTCTGAGAGAAAAAGATTGAAATTAGTACGACTGACCATGCCGTAGACATTGCTGTTGGCCCTTAGCCAGTTGACTGTTTGGTTACACCAGCCATCTTGCGAGAGTTTGGCTTTATTCATTTGCAAAATGCTGTTGTCTTGCTCTAGCTGTCCAGCTTGATCAAGATAAAAATAAGGTCTAGGCTCGGCTTTGTTTCTGTCTTGCGGATTGAGATTGTTTTCCAGGGTGTCGCCTTTGCACATCATCAACAAGATTAGATCTGGCTTGTAGGCTTTCACTTGGCGCTTGTATTGAAGATATTCTTGACCGGTGCTATAGCTCGAACAACCGAAGTTGATCACTTCAAATTTCTCGCCCTGCTTTTGCTTACTATTGAGTCTTTCTTCCAGTCTGGCTGCATAGGTTTCGTTCTGTTCTACCTGCAAGCCCTCAGCGGCAGAATCACCCATGACGGCGATGCGATAAACGCCGGCTGGTTTAACAATTTCTCTTTCGCGGTCACGCAGTCCGGCCGAGCTGAACTTCCCTCTCGAATAGCCTTCCAGTCGCCAAGTCACCATTTTCCCCGGTATGTGGACGCAGCCAAGTTCTGGTTCGGGCATCATTATCTCTTGCTGACCGACGCCGATTGCTGCTAGCAGCCCCTCCAGCCCAACCATGGCTGCGGCAAGATACAGAGTAAGCTCGAAGGCAAATCTTGTTTTGCCGCTAGGTTTTTTATCGCCCTTCTTGTTTTGGGCAGCGGCTGTCTCTATGACTGATTGCGATTCTTTTTGATCTAGAGCGGTCGTCATATCGGCCTCAGAACTGGAAGTAAATAAAGGGAGAGAGCTGGCTGGGAGCCATGCCCGAAATGAATACGGCAAGAACGAGGCAGGCTGCTGTTTGTAACGCCGGTGAGGTCTGCCAGTGATTGACCAAGGCGGAAATTGGCGCCGGCAGCAGGGTTTGCCCAGATTTCTGCATGGTCAGATACTTCTGATGCAAAAAGGCATAGAGCAGATAGACCGGCAGTGTGTAAATGATGGTGCTTTGCAGGAAGCTTGTGGTGACAGCACCGGTGATTCCCGGGACATCAATATTTGTGCCGATGCCGAAGAACTTGCCTACTAGGCAAAGGGCTTGCTCTAGTTTGGGAGCTCTCATAAATATCGAGACCAAACAGATAAAGAGACAAACAAAGGCAACTCCGCAGTAGTGCCAAACTTTGGTACGCCTTAGAGGCGCCAGGAAACTTTGTTTAGCGGCAAAGTCGGTCCATTCTTTCGAAAGAATCAGCCCTAGCCCGTGCAAAGTGCCCCAGATTACGAAGGTCCAGTCGGCGCCATGCCAGAGACCGCCTAAGACCATGGTCATAAAGGTATTGCGCCGGGTTTGCCAGGCGCTGCCGCGCGAGCCGCCCATGGGAATGAAGAGATAGTCGCGTAGCCAAGTCGACAATGAAATATGCCAGCGGTGCCAGAAATTAGTGAGGCTGTGGGCGAGGAAGGGCAAGTTGAAGTTCTCGGGCACTTTATAGCCAAGTAAAAGGGCCGAACCTCTACCGATATCGGTATAGCCTGAAAAGTCGAAGAAGATCTGAAAAGTGAAGCCGATGGCTGTGATCCAGGCATCAAAGAGCGAAAGGCTGGCTAGATTATTGAAGCCTTGTCCAACCAAGACTCCGATATTGTCGCTCAATACTATTTTCTTGAAAAAGCCTTGCATGATTAGAAACATGCCCTCGTGAAAATATTCACGCTTGAGGCTGGGTTTTTCTTCAAGCTGATGCATGAAGTCTTGAAAGCGTTTGATTGGTCCGGCAATCTGAGAGGGAAAGAAAGAAGCGAAGAGAGCGAAATCTACCGGACTTTTCACCGGCTTGCTGCCTCTGTAAATGTCGACGATATAGTGAATGAATTCAAAAGTAAAGAAAGAAATGCCCAGGGGAAGAATTATGTTTAGAGCTGGACTTTGTGCTGCTTCTAGCGCTTTGATGTGACTGATGTTGCCACCAAAGGCGATGGCGGCAAAAAGCGACTGAATGAGAAAGTTGGTGTATTTATAAAAGCAGAGGCAGCCGAGGTTGAAGACCAAGCCTACCTGGAGCCATTTTTTCGCTTTCTCTTTGTTTGCTTCAAGCAAATTGCCGATTTTCAAACCGAGGAAGTAGTTGACTACGGTTAAGGCCAGAATCAAAAGTCCGTATTCGGCTTTCCAGCTCATGTAAAAGAAATAGCTGGCCAATAAAAGAAAGAGTCTTCTGTGCTTGTCGGGCATAAGCCAGTAAACGGCAAAGACAATACAGAAAAAAGCTATGTAGGAAAAACTATTGAAGAGCATAGAAATCAGGTCGCTTGAATAGATATCAAGCGATGCTACCATGCCCTTGACTGGCAAAGCATTTAGCCGATCTAATTATTAAGTTATTGGGGTCTCAAAAACGTCTGAAGTTCTGGTTGAGAAAGGCTACTAGTTTGACCCAGTCTTGGCTGTCATCTGGTAAAGAGGCGATGCCTATTGTCAGGGCAAAGAGGTCTCCCGGCTGCACCGTCAAACCGCGAGGTGTTGGTCCCGGATTGAGCGCTTCCACCAAGCGACCGGCAAAGGCTCTGACGCCCTCTGTGCCGGTTTGCGGCAAAAGTAAGGCAAAATCGTCTTGCTGAAAGTGCGCCAACAGGTCGGCTTTACGCTTGGTGCCGGAGAGGGCGGCTAGAACTGCTTGTTTTTGTTCAGGGGAAATAGGCAAATCTTCGCCATTTCTGGAGATGCGCGGTTTAACCATGACCAGCGAAAAGGGGCTCTGGAAACATTCGTAACGGTAGAACTCCTGTTCGACAAAATAAAGCAAGGCTGGAAATGTAACGATGCCGGTTTCGGAATATATATGGCTTCTGGCGAATTGCTCGGCGGTTGAGCGATCTATGCCTAGGTTCTGATTGGCTGGACTTTCTTGATCTACCAATTCTTCTTCGGCTGAAACAAGCGAGCCGCTCATCAGATTGTAGAGAGTCGGAATCCAGTCGCAGCGCCCGAATTTACCTGCTTGAATAATTTGAGAGAGGGGACTCTGATTGTCGATAAGTTGGTAGAAGCGTTTTTGTGCATCTAGCGAAACTGGTACTAAGGGTGATACCGCAGTCTCGAATTCTTGTTCGGTCAAGTTGGCATTGTTTCTGGTTAGTTTGCTGTTTAATTTGATGCCGGCCCTCTCTAAAAAAGTGCCTAAGTCAATGATACTTTTGGCTTTACCTGAGAGTTCTTCTGTTCTTTTGAAGATATTTCTCGGTTCGGTGCTCACCGAAGGAACGAATTGAAACAGTCCCTCCATTGCCGTCATCAGCTCCACAAGGGCGTCTTCGCCCGTGGCGGTGGGGCTTGAGGCGTGGCGGGCGTTGCCGTTTTCGAAGACTACTTCGATTTTGTCGCCGCGCACGTTGCATTCTAGGCGACCGGTCATCCTGCCCTTAGTGATCGAATCCAGCACAGATTCAATAGAAAGTTTGGCTAGATCTCCTTCCATAGGAGATGCCGCCGAAGGTTTGGCTATGGCTGCTACAGGATCCATAATCTTTGGCCTTTCGGTTGGTCTTTCCGTCGGCCTTTCGGGATAGGCCGGCAGTTGTACCGTGGGCTGCCAGCTGCCCTGAACATTGGCCTGTCCAGTGGAGGCATTGCTCTGAGCTATTCCGGGCGGTTTTGGCGTGTGTTCTGGTTGTCCCGACATATTTGGGCTTGCTGTCGGTGAAATCAGTGAGCTATGAGAAAAGCCTGATGCTGTGCTGGATATGGCGCTTTGTACTTGCAAAACGTCGCTGGTTTGCAAAATCCACTCTAGTTTGTTACGGTTTTCTCCCGAGTAGAGATACCAGGTTGGCTCTTCTTCACCAATTCTTCTGCCCACCACAGTCTGCAAGCAGAAGCGAAACGTGCCTGAAATTACAAAAGGCTGTTCGACAATAACGCCGCGGCTGCCTTTGGAAATCTCGGCCATTACTAAGAGGTCTTCTTCCTTGGGGGTGTCATGCAAGACCGGTCGCAGGGTGCCCTGCGGCTGATTTTGAGAGCCTGGACCGGAGCTGAACATGAAGCTTCTCCTTAAACGTTCAGAAGTTGGGCGACACTTTCTCTGAATACTTCGGTGTGTTTATCAATATCTTTCTCTGTTGTAGCGGGAGCAATTAGAGCCATGTTATGGAAGGGCGTCATCAATATGCCGCGGTTGAGGGCGCAAAGATGCATATAGCGATCTAGATCGAAGTCGGCTGCATTTGCCGCTTCGCTGCCGTTTCTGGGAGGTTCCGGTCGGAACCAGTATTCGGCTCGACAACCCAGCTGTTTCACTATCCAGGGAAGACCGAACTCCTTAATCACTTCTTCCACTCCGGCGGTGAAGCGCTTAGCTAGGGGAATGGTTATCTCGTAGGCTTCTTTCGTCAGAACCTTTTCTAATGTGACCCGCATAGCTGCCATTGCCAGTGAATTACCAGCAAGAGTGCCGCCGATGCCGCCGGTATCGCAGTCTTCTATTGAGGTGTTTTCAGAAATACGGTGAGCAACATCTTGCGAAAAGCCGTAAGCTGAAGCTGGAATGCCGCTGGCTATTGGTTTGCCGATAGTGATGAAGTCAGGTTCTAGATTGTATTCTCTGGTATAGCCGCCTGGTCCGGTGCAAATCGTATGCGTTTCGTCGATGACCAAGAGGGTACCGTATTTTCTGGTTAAATCTCTAAGAGCCTTATGATAGCCGGCATCTGGATGAATTATGCCGATATTGGTCATAGCCGGTTCGGCGAGCACACAAGCTACCTGCTTATCTTTAAGAGCTTCTTCCAGGGCTTTCAAGTCGTTGAATTCAACGACCCGAGTAGTTTCTTTAGGATTGACCGGCGGTCCCATATTGCCTCGCCTTGGTCCCACACCATCGGCGGTGATAGTGGCAAAAGACTCGTCAACTGTACCGTGATAGCACCAGTTCATGACTAAGACGTATTTGCGTCCGGTGATTTGTCTGGCTAGTCTAATGACAAAACGATTGGCATCGGTGGCTGTTAGGGCTGTTTGCCAGTAGGGCAGGTTGAATCTGTTCTTTAGCTCTTCGGCAACGACTATGGCGTCTTCGGAAGGCAGCATAAATGTGGTACCGTGCTTGATGCGATCGACAATCGCTTCAACCGAAGCGTCTGGGGCGTGACCGGTCATCGCTCCGGTGTCGCCCAAGCAGAGATCTAGATAGGTTAGTCCGTCGGCATCGGTGAAATGTGCTCCTTTTCCTTCTTTGACAAAGAGGGGGAAGGGTGATGCCCACTTCACCATCCAATTCATAGGAACTCCGCCGTGTAGTGCCTTTTGGGCTCGCTGAAAGAGAGCGAGAGAGCGGGGATGTTTTTCAGTGAAGACTTTGTCTTCCTTATCCAGTAAAGACTTGAGTCGGTTGCGGTCGATTTCCCGGTGTGTAGTTGACTCCCCGCCAGTTTTCATTTTTGACTCTACCCCTGAACTTTTGTTACGACATAATTATGCCACGCCTGAGGGGTTTGAAAGATTTCAAGAAGGACGCTCAGAAGCCGCTTTGCCGGCCAATGTCAGGTTTGTATTTGGCGCTGTCTCGATCTTCTTGGTTCTGTCCCAATGGTGCCAGGTTGAAGCCTAGAACACCTGATGCCTCCAGCCCGGGATAGTCGCTGTATAGCCTGGCTATGGTGGCTTTGTCTCTTTTGGTGAGGGCTGGTAGCTGTCTGAATGATTGATTGAAATACATAATATCGCTGGCGCTATCTGAATGCCCCCTGATGCCCAGGGCATGTCCCAGTTCGTGTAGGGAGATTTGTTTCATTTCATCGACTGTAAGCGCCTTTAGAGAAGTTGGTTTAACCAAGAGAAGTTCTACTTGGGCTTTAAGGATGCGCCGAAATGGACTTGGGGCCGGACTATCATCTTTGCTCAAGTGAAAACGGGTAATGCCTTGTTCAACTGGAATCTCACCTTTCACTTGGGTGACGTCTTGCGGTGTCTGGCTAAAAGCTATGAGCATATCGGCGGAATTGGCATCGTTAACAGGTAAGAAACTCAATTTTCCGCCTGAAGCTTTAGACCAGATATCGAGACAACTGTAAATTAGGGCCGGGTACTCTTTGCGATAAAGATTGAGGGGACGACCCGCTAGATCTGTACCCTCTTTGACATAAACTTTGAGAGGTAGCTTTTCATTGTCCCATACGTTCAGTTCTCTTCCGGCCAGAAGCAGGTCGAAATAGTCGCTACGGTGTATGTTCGCCGGGGCAAAATTGCCGGGATTTTCCGCTGCTTTTTCAGACATTTCTTTGACAAAGCGTTGAATCTGAGGCTTAGCGTCTTCGGGTATATTGCTCTTCAGGGCTTGGTTGGCTTTGACCAGAGCGTTTTTATAGTTGTTGAGATGCATGTTGCAGAGAGCGGCATTCCAAAAGAGACGCCAATCTTTGCCACCATATTTGATGGCGATGTCGTATTCCTTTACCGCTTCCTGAAAATTGCCGAGGAAATAGCAAGTCTCGGCTAATAGTGCATGGCTTTCATTTGAGTAGCTGTTCGGATCGAGCTTGGTCACTTCCAATAAAACTTGGCGAGCATCCACCATCTTGCCGGACTTCATAAGTGAGTCGACCCGAGTCAACTTCTCGAAAGCAATTTTTTCGCGCAAATAGTTGTCCAGTTCGACCTTGCTTTGGCTGCTGGCCGATATAGGCAAAGCAATACAAGCTGCCAAAACAAGGGCTGAGAGTTGCAGTTTCATTGTTTTCATCGCATGCCTCGCTCTAAGGGCTCGCTGCGAAATGGCTTAAGTAGACTATTTGCGGGGCGGCATGATTGACATTTTTTTGATGTTGCAACCAGCGGCAGCATCCATAACTGCCACTACATACTTTTGCAGGGCGTCTTCGTCTGAATTAAGAATGAGCGGCAGGTCTGCTTTGCCGGCTTCGGTTTGAATATTTTTGATGGCAATCATGACCGAACCGGTATCGGCATTGACTACTTTGCCGTTGATCTTGATTTCGCCGGTTTTGCTGACTTCGGCATTGATTTTGGTGTCTTTGTCTTCTTTTTGCTCTTGTTTGTTAGGGTCAATAGCGGGCGGATCGACTTTCAAGACGGCCTGATTTACCAGAGGTGCAATGAGAATCATGATGACCAGCAAAACCAGGAACACGTCGGTGAGCGGTGTTACGTTGATTTCGGTAAAGACCTCGCCGGCCTTGCCACCCATTGCCATAGAAAAGTCTCCTATCAGGCTCTTGCTTTGATGCACTTTGAGTTAATGAGGTTATATTAGCGCCTTTTTGTCTGCGAGACTGCTATCAAAAACCCTGAAATTTACAGGAGACCCCCGTCACAGTTTGTGGTTCTAAAGTGCTAAGCAGGCAAACCCGGTAGTCTGCGTATCATTTCTTTAGCCATAAGCTAAGCGCGCTAGCCTTTATATCTCATATGAAAAATAAGCTAAGACTAGCGAAATAAGTAAAAACTTGCAGAAAACACACGCAAGCGCGACTTTTTTAGCTTAGCAGAGCTTACGTCACTATTGATCATGTCAAGATAAATTCTATAGGGTCGGGGTACTTCTGCGTCAAATTTCAATCTCGAGGTCAAGAAACCGAAACCATAGCCTTATCGGTCTCTCGTTTAGCTTTTGTTCCACCACCAGGTGGCGCACAGGCTGCCTCTTGAATTGATTGCCCCAAGGCAGGGCTCGATTTGCACTGAACTTAACCTGCACCGGCTCGGCAGAAGGAACCGGATGCTTTAACGTGTAATAGAAAGGAAGCCTATGAAAAAGAAACCAATCAGCTTCTACAAGCGCCTGCCCAAGCTGCAGCTCCATGAGCACATCGACTGCAGCTTGCGCCCCTATACCATGCTCGACCTCTGGTCGCGCATCGGCTTCGAAAAGGCTGCCATGCCTTTCCCCGCCGAGGTCGTCGCTCTCTGGCAGGCGGAATCCGCCCAGCGTGCTCCCTCGCGGTCGCGCGGCGGTCTTGTCGCTGCCAGCCGTCGTCGTGCTGCTCGTGCCTATGGCAATTGGGTGGCCGGCTTCGCTCGCGAGTCGCTCAAGAACTACCTCGACGCCATCGTTCTGCACGTGCTGCCGCTCATGCATGACATGGACAACCTGTCTCGCATCGTGCGCGAGCGCATCGAAGATGCCATCGCGGACGGGCACATCGCCATCGAACTGCGCTTCGGTCCGCAGCTTCACCTCGGCGCCTTCTTCGCCGAACTCGACAAGAGCACCCGGCTCGAACGTCTCGACAAGGTCATGCAGACCACAGTCAAGGCGGTCGAATCGGCTTCGCTCGGCGGCAAGCAGATTCCGGTCAAGCTGATCATCTGCGCCCTGCGGCACGAGAACGGCGAACTGGCCGAAGAACTGGCCGACCTGGCCATCAAGTACAAGCGTCATGTCGGCGGCTTCGACTTGGCCGGTGACGAGAGCGGTTTCCCCGGTGTGCTCGACTGGTGGATGCCGGCTGCTGCCCGCGTCAAGGCGCAGGGCATCAAGCTGACCATGCACGGCTGGGAGACCAACGAACCCACCGCGCGCGACATCGAGCTGCTCGCCAGCCTCGGTGTCGAACGGGTCGGACACGGTGTGCGGGGCAACCTGCAGGGTGAGCGCTACCTCGAGATCTGCCCCACCTCCAACGTGGTGACCGGGCAGTTCAAGAGCTTTGCCGACCATCCCATCGACCGGCTCTACCGGGCCGGCCGCCGGGTGACGGTGAACACCGACGGCACTCTCTTCACCCAGACCACCCTCTCGCTCGAGTACAAGTTGCTGGCCGAGCATTTCGGCTGGCGCGAGGAAGACTTCCTCCAGGTCAACCTGACCGCCCTGGAAGCCATGAGCGTCTGCGACACCGCTCGCGACTCTCTGCGTCGGCAGCTCATCAAGGGCTATCGCCGCTAAATCACTGTCTGTGTAAACAACCTAAACCGGGGTCGCCTCTATCTATGCGAAGAGGCGACCCCTTCAACTTTGGAGAATCTTACTATGAAGCAAGTCAACGCGCTTTCGCTGCTCGCCAGTCCTCAGGACACCGGTGAGCGCATCAACACCGACCAGGGTGAAGGCCACATCTACACCGACGGTTCGGTGATCGTGCCTGCCACCGGTGCCATCTTCGCTCCCGAACTGAGCGACGGCCGTCTCTTCGAGATGCGCCGCAACTTCGATGCCACCCACGGCATCACCGTCTCTCAGCGCCTCATGCTGCCGGTCATCGTGCAACACCAGGGCGAACTTTCCGATCGCTTCACCGGGCGTCACGCCTGAGCAGAAGCTCAACTCTGAAAACGAGGTGTCTATGAAAAAGGCTATCAACGAGCCCATTGTGCTCTCCGGTCGTGTCTATTTCGAAGGCTTCTTGGCTGAGGTGGCTGGTTTTGCTGCGCCCTCGACGACCCTGGTCGGCGATATTCGCATGCACAACGTCAACAAGCCCGGCAAGCGCTCGCGCTTCGGTCAGACGGTCGAATTCAGCGGCTTCTACAGCGCCAGCGTCTATGACGGCAAGCGCTGGCGTCGTCTGCTGTTGCGTCGCCATGCCGCTGTCGATGCGAGCTATGTCGGCGCCATCGCTCGGCGAGACAAGGCTGTCGCTTGCCGCTCTCACCTGATCACTCTGGCTGGCCGTAAGGCTGTCTGGGTGAAGGAGGACAGCGGCTACGAGGTGACCTACAAGTCTGCCGAGACCAAGGCTGCAGCTGCGCCCAAGACCGTCGCCGAAGCGCCCAAGCCCGTGGCCGAAGCGCCCAAGCCCGTGGCCGAAGCGCCCAAGCCCGTCGCCAAAGCGAAGAGTCTGCCCTGCCCGCAGTGCCCGGCCCTCAAGAAGCGTCGGGTGCGGCGTCGCAAGCCCAACCCCAACCAGATGGAGCTCTTCAAGAGCTGAGTCTGCGAAATCTGAACTTCTAGGACAGGTTCCGGTTGTTGGCTGGAACCTGTCCCCACAAAAGAAAACTAGAGGTATTTGAATGGCAGTATCACCGCTTATCTTCAACATCGGCGCCCTTCTGGCTCTGCTTGCCGCCCTTTCGCTTCTTTTCAAGAGCGAGGCGGTGCGCGGCTTCGGTCGTGTCGTCTTGGGAGTCTCCAGCCTTCTGGTCGGCTTCTACTTTGTCTCCTCCTCGCTGACCTTCGGTGGTTGGCTTTTCCTCCTCAGCGGGCTGATCACCGTCGGCTCTGGGGTGCGGAAATATCTGCGTCGTTCGACTGCGGAGGTGAACTGATGAACGCAGGTTATGCACAACGTTTCGAACGCCGTCCCGAATTCGAACTCTGGGGCTCGCTTGCCAAAGAGGTGGTGGATGCTTCCGCCATCAGGCAGCGCAGCCTGGACGACCTGAAGATCATCCAGATCAGTGATGTTTTCGCCGGTCCGGACGAGATCTTCATCGGTTTCGGCAAGCCCAATGCCTACCTGGTTGTGCCGGACGGCAAAGGCGGCTATCAGAAGTTCGCCGGCAAGAGCCTCAAGCGCGCCCCTTCTCGCATCGAGGATACCCGCGGCTTTGTGCAGTCGGGTGTTTTGATTCGCTTTCGCAATCTGCCCGAAGGAGCTGCGGAGGCGCTGCGCATCGCTATGCAGGTGCACAACAACATCAAGTACTGGACCTGCCTTAACGCTATTCTGCGCGTCATGGCTTACGCTGGTTTCTCGTCTTCCGGTCGAGCGCTGACGAGCCGGTACATGCCGCATTCCTTCATGCATGCTCTGCACAAGGAAGGTCTCTTCTTCAACGGCCAGCGTGTTCATTTCGATGTGGTGAGAACCACTCCCGAGCCCTTGCAGCGTTACGCTGCCCAGGTATCTCGAGCCGAGTTTCTCACCCTCTGCCGCCACGCCGACCGCTCTGCCGCCGGCCTAGCCAAGAAGAACAAGGTGGCTGGATGGTTCTATGGTTTGGCGCGGGCGCCGTTCAGCTACTTCGCATCGAGCCGGAGTGCTCCCGCCGTCAAAGTACCGGTGGCGCCGGCACTGCCAGCCGATGTCGAATACCAGGGTGGTTTCGACATCAGGGTGACCGGTGCTTCCATGCTGGTGGCTTTCCTGCGTCAATTCTGGGGGCCGCACGCCTTCTTCGAAGGGCGCCAGCAGCGTGTCGACATCGGCGCCTTCCTGACCGAGGACATGAAGCCCTTCCCCAAGCCGCGTCCCGACTTCGTCACCCGGCTCAAGAAGCGCTTGCTCTTCTCACCGCTGGTGGTGCGAGGCATTCGCTACTTGCTTGCCTCCGAGTTCATTTCGGTGGGCGAGCGTCGAGAGTGCGACGTCTATGACATGTTGCGCACCCACTGCGATAAGCGGGCGCCCAACAAGTACAACCTGGTGCTCACCACCGAAAGCATCATCGTGGCCCGCATCAATGTCGGCGCCAAGATTGTCGACTGGATTTTGGCCAAGCACGTGCTCATGTCGGGCTATCACCCGCATGTGCGCTTCGCCGGCGAGATCTGGAAGGATGCCGACGGAGTTATCCATGTCAACCGCAACTCGGGTACCTATCAGCCTAGCGAAGCGCAGCTTCAGGCGGCGGTGGAGTTCCTGCGCGCGCTCTTCCCCAACCTGAAAGTGGTTGTGGACGAGGCGCTCTAAGCAGAAGGAAAAAGTACATGTATCATGAATACTCCACTGCCGACTGGGTCTTTGTCTCTCTTTTCTCGCTGATCGCGTTCGCCCTCGGCCTTCTCTTCGGCATGCTCGTCACGGCCGCTTACGAGGGCGGTAAACGTTCGGTGATCGGTGCCTACATCACTGTGGTCACCTTCTTCTCGGCGGTTCTGATCTCCATCGCCTGGGGGCTCTGGGACGACGGACCGTTCCTGCTGATGCCGCTGGGCGCTCTCTTGGGAGTGCTTATCACCGCTACGGTCTGTCTTGTTTCCGCTGGCAAGGAGGTGCAGGAAGAACTGGCTCTGGCTGGTGAAATCAGCGCCGATGCCGATCGGCTCTTCGCCTTACTCGACAACGACAAGGACGGTGTGATTTCGCGTCGAGACATCGACGCAGCCGGCCCCTTGGCTGAACGCCAAGGAGTCAGTCTGCGGATTGTGCGCCACATGCGTGGTTCGATGAGCAGCATCGGGCATGAGGTGGAGAGCGGTGTCTATGTGGCCAGTCTCATCGACCTCAGCTCGCTGGAGGCGCGACGGCGGGATCGCTTCAAGGCTTGGCTCTAGCCCGGAATCCGGGTCTGACGCCAAGTTAAGGAAGTAAATCACAGGCGGCGGTCTGAAGCTTAGCTTCAGACCGCCGTTTAGTTTAATCACAAGCAATATTCTCAAAATCTTTTTCTTTGTGATAAAATACTAAAATATACAGTAAATGCAAGAGCAGGTTTTTCAGCGATGAGCATTTCCTTTGCTTTTAGAGCTTTCCTGCGCAAACCTAGCTTAGATTAGATGCCCTCGAGCTAGTCTTGAGAGTCAAGAGAACTCGGCGGCAAACCGGTGCAAGCTTTGGGGCTTCGCCAGAACTTGCTAGCCAGAAATTGCAAAAAGGTAACTTGGCTTCAGGCAGCTTGGCTGACACCAGCCTCGCTAGCGTTCGCTGCAAAGTGACTTCGTAGATTCCCCCATGGAGATTCTCTATTAGCACCGAGTTCTAGCACATCTTTTCGAGGTTCAGGTGCATTGCCTCGTACTTTCCTGTAGGGTGAAATTATTCCTCACATTCCACCACCCATTAAAAGGTCCCTCCTCAACATCTAATGCACCATTCAAAGCTTTTCTCTTGCCTCCCTGGCAGAGTGAGCAAGTGTGTCTTGATGGTGGGTGGCTAAGTTGTGCGGAATCACACAAGGCTCGCAGCCGTTGAAGGTAGATCAAGGACTTTGATCTAAACCAAGGATTGGCACATGGCTGGATCTTTCCTCTTGTCGCCGCTCCTCCTTCCCGTCTTGTCTGGCGCGCACCAGGCAAGTTGACAGCTCGATGCCTGTGTATCTAGCGAGCAACCAATCGGAAGTTCGCTGAACCAAAAACCAAACGACCAAACAATCAACCGGTGCGGACTGACAAAAACAAAGTCTCGGCACCAAACCAAGGATTCAGAAAATGACCAACAAGCTCAACAGCATCCAGCGCATCCGCTTCGCCTCCGTTCGCGGCGGAGCCTGGTACGGTTTCACCAGCGCCATCCAGGAGAACGAGAAGAACACTTCCAACTACTCCTACACCAAGCCGGTCAAGGCATCGGATGGCTTCGGCGGTCTCACCGACAAGGGTCGGCGCATCGTCAACAAGCTCATCACCATGCGCGGCATCATGTGCGTGCTGGTCACCCCTTTCAGCATCAACCTGGAGATCAGCCCGGCCTACGAGGTCGCGGACTACCATGACGAAGTGGTGGACATCATCAACAAGACTCTCTTCGGCGGCAATGCCGACATCGCTCAGCTCGGCAAGCGCCAGAAGCACGAGGGTCTCATCCAGTGGAGCGGTACCCGCAAGGACACCACCCGCTGGTACGGAGTCTCGGAGGCTCTGCGGGAAGACCAGAAGAACACTGCTTCTCTGGTCCTCTCCGGTCCCCTCGAAGGCGACAAGCGCTTCGACCTCACCCCGGCGGCCAAGGAGGTGGTCAACGCCATCCACGCCATGAAGGGCGTCTTCACGATCTGGATCGGCGCTTTCGATATCAGTGTGCAGATCGCTCCGGTCTTCGACTGGGACGATTACCACCAGGACATCGTCAACCTGCTCAAGGACAAGGTCCTGGGCGGCAAGGCTTATGTGGAGAAGAAGTCCAGCTAAGCTGCCGGGTAATCTGGCAAGTTAGGCCGGAGCAAGGCTTCGCCTGAGTAATTCCGGGGAGGGATGGTATGCGCGTACCATCCCTCTTCCGTGTCTTCTTGTTATTAAGGCAGAGAGAGATTTTTTTCGTTCGTTATAACACTGTAGAAAATAGTAGAAAAAATATCTCAATAAAAGAGCCTAGGCCATGCAGTGGGTGATACCAAGACGGGCAAGTGAAGGCGAAGGGGGGTTGCTTGTTTCAACTATATGTATGAATAGATGCGGGCAAAAAAACCGAGATGGAGGAATGCTCCACCTCGATTTTCGCCGGCTTACTGTCGGGGCTTCCTTGCCTTGAAGCTCAAACCGTATTCCGGACCGACTTTACCCTGGCGGATTGTGCGCACCGTCACCCAGACAGTGACAGCCAAGACGGCAATGAGAAGGAGAACACCGATGGTTCCCATGTTCTACACCGCCAAAACGCTGTCATCGTCTTCGGCATAGTCGACGACGACATAGGGGCTGACCGTGCGGCAGGCCTTGGTAAGAGCGGTGAGCGCCTCTTGCAGCTCGCTGCGCTTGGCTTTGCCGTTGGCAGTGAGAGTGGCGGCGAACTCATAGGCTTCGCGCAGCAGCACCTTGTGCTCGTTGGGAACGCGCCCAAAGAGCGGATTGACCTGCAGACCGTTGGCCCACGACTTCATGCTGGCGAGTTCGCGCTTGATGCGTGCGGTTGGCGCCTTGACGATGAAGGCGATGAGCAGCGCGGCGGTCGCCAGAGAAAGAGAGATGATGATGGCAGGCATGTTTCCTCCAGAAATTTTTAGTTTATGAGAGCGGCTCTAGCCTATTTGGTCCGTCTTTTGACCTTGCCGGTGAAGGCATGGTTTTGGGCGGGGGCATAGTAGCCTTCCTTGACGAGGATGCGATAGACAGCCTCGTGAACCAGGTAACGCACGCAGCGTCCTTGGTCGATCCAGTCGCGAATCATCGTGCTGGAGACTTCGTTGGCCGGTGCTTCCAGAATCACCATGTCGGCTTCCGGAAGTTCATCTTGCCAGCGTTCCAGCGCCGCGGCATCGCAAGTGGCTCGCGGTGAGACAACCAGGCGGCAGAGCGAGAGAAACTCGGCTCGGCGACTGTAGTCTCGCAAAATCGGCAAATTGTCTTCGCCGATGATGAAGTTGAGCCTGACCTTCTGGCGGGCTCCGTACTTCTTTTCGTACCTGGCTTTGAACTCGTAGAGAGTGTCGATTGTCCAGGTTTGACCGGGGCGGTCGATTTCGCTGCGTGAGGCTTCGAAACGACTGTTGCCGGCGCAGGCGGCTTTGACCATGGCAAAGCGCGCCTCTTTGTCGAGCAGTCCCGACTTTTTGTGGGGCGGTTCGCCGCTGGGGACGAAGATAACCCTGTTCAAATCCAGCTGGTCGATGGCGGCTTGAGCCACCATGAGATGCCGGGAATGAATCGGATTGAATGCACCGCCCATGATACCGATATCGATCATGGCTTTTCCCCTGTTCTTGAAACTGCTTAAAGGACAAAAAGACTCCCGAACCCTTTTGAGGGGGTTCGGGAGCTTTTACGCCTTAATCGGAGCGGACGGTGAAGACCTTACCGATTCAGGTTACTTGCTGGCGCCGTCCTTGGCGGGCGCGCCCTTGACCGTCTTGGAGGACGTGACGCCGAGCGTGACGCCGGCGGTGACGCCGTTGCAGTCGGTCTCGTCGCCCTCGGTGACGCTCGTCTTGAGCGTCGCCTCGGCGGTGACGGAACGGTTGCTGGCGCCGGCGACGTCCTTACGGGCGGTGTCCGTGGCGAGCGCGAGAACGGTCTCGAGCTTCTCCTCGGTGGTGGCGGGCTTGGCGGGGGCGGCGGACTTGTTGGTGTTGCTCATGGCAATTTTCCTTTTTGATAGGGTTTTGGCTTGAGGGGCTCCACTATGGAGCCCCTTTGCTTAGATCCGGAGGAAGCAACGATGAGCTTTGTTAGAGCTGTCGTTGATCCGGCCGTCGATCTGTTAAAACGGCCGGCTTCTGACTGCTTACTTCTGCTTCAGCTCCCAAGAGCCGGTGCCGTCACCGATGAGGTTGAGCGCCTTCTCGTGGTAAGCGTCGAGAGTGGGACGATGCCCGACCGAGACGAAGGTGGCATTGAGCTCACGCAGCGTCTTGTAGAGCAGAGCCTCGTTGGCCACGTCCAGGGCACTGGTGGCCTCGTCGAGGAACACAGTGCGCGGGCGAGCCACCAGCAGGCGGGCGAAGGCCAGACGCTGCTGCTCGCCGGGCGAGAGTTCGTCCGACCAGGGGCGCACCACGTCCAGACCTTCCGGATAGCGGGAGGCCAGTTCCGGCAGATTGGCTTTGACCAGGATGGCCTTCAGCTCTTCGTCGGAAACATCGGTGCGGCTGCCGGGGTAGAGAAGCTGCTCGCGCAGGCTGCCCAGGTTCATGTACGGCTTCTGCGAGAGGAACATGAGCGAACCCAGTTCCGGACGCACGACGGTGCCTTCACCCGACTTCCAGAGCCCGGCGATGGCGCGCAAGAGCGAGCTCTTGCCCGTGCCGCTCGGACCCTTGATGATGATGCCGGTGCCCTGCGGAACCTCGAAGCTGAGGTCCTTGATGAGCATCTTGCGGTAGTCGGGGGTCAGAAGGGTGACGCCTTCCAGGGCGATCTTGTCGCCGATGGACGTGGCGATAGCCTTGCGACCCTCTTTCTCGCTTTCATCCTTGGCGTCCATGGCTTCCTGGAAACCACCCAGACGGCTGACGTAGGCAGCGAACGAGCTGATCGTGCCGATTTCCGCCACGAACAGCGCCAGCGACCCGAGCACCTGACCGAAAGCCAGGTTGGCCTGGGTGAAGGCGCCAATCTCCACCTCACCCCGGAAGAACAGGGGCGCGATGAAGAAGGCGGGCACGATGATCACGAAGTAGTCGAAGGCCTTCGTGAAGAAGTTGACGTTGCGCTGGTAGCCGATCAGCGACATGTTGTTGCGGATGGCGAGGAAGAATCGATTGGTGAGCTCCTTCCATTCCGACTTCTCGCCCTGGTAGAAGGCGATGCTCTCCACGTTCTTGCGAATGTGGATGAGGTTGTATCGGTAGTCCGCTTCCAGACGCTGCTGGTTGTACTTGTACTGGATGAGCTTGGCCGAGAGCAGCACCGAGATGAGGGTGCCGAAGCCGGCGTAGAGCACCACGACACCAACGAGGGTGCTGGAAATCATCCAGAGGATAAAGATGAAGCTGAAGAAGGTGATCACCGAGTCGACCACCGAGAGAGCGATGCCGAGGGCGCCGGAAGTGAAACCTTCCACGTCGGTGGCGATACGCTCGTCAGGGTTGTCGATGGTGTGGTTGCTGCTCACCTTGTAGTAGTTTCGATTCTCGAAATACTTCTTCAGGATGTGGATGGTCAGCCACTTGCGCCAGGTGATGATGAGGACGCTCCTCAACCAGGCATAGGGCACCACCACGAAGATACCGATGATGAACACGCCACCGTACATGAAGAGGTACTTCCAGTACGTGGCTTCGGCGATCTGCTGCTTTCCGACGTCGGTGCCGGCCTTGAGGAAGGCCTGCAGCGAGTTCTGGAAGTTGCCGGCAACGAAGTTGATGCCGATGTTGAGCATGTTGACGCCGAGGAGGAAGAGAGCGAGCGCGAGGAGCAGACCCCAGGCTTTCCACTTTTCCTGAACAGAGAACTTGGTGCCGATGACGGGCACGGTGATATCCCAGGGGTCCCGGGAAGTGAAGAATGGCTTGGCCAGACGCCAGACGCGGCGCCAGAGGTCAAGGCTCAAGGCGTTGACTTTTTCGTTCATAGGAATACTCCCATGCATTGAGGGCTTGCAATACACAGCTCGCCCAATAGAACAATATTGGTTTTCCTTCCTCACCCTAGGTGAACGAGGCTCAGATATCGGGGGCCTGATGGTCGTGCGAAACGACTGCGGCATCAGGGTCAGCCCGGAAAAACAAAACGTCAAACTCTGGAGCTACCCATCTCGCGCTGGAAGCGGAGATTTTATGAGCGGATGGCGCCGGGGTTTTTTATTTGACGTTCTATACCTGAGATCACGAAGAGCAGAAGCTCCTTAGCCTTACTTCTCTAAAGGCTAAAGATCTATACCGAAGTGATTTAATATGGGTAACCACTTGACTAGATCTTTTTCAGAAGAGCTAGCGCTAGCGCTAACCAAACAGCGAAAACCAAGGTGTTCAAGCACCTTGGGAATCTAGCTGCGCTAACTGCTTCAAAATTAGGGGCTGTTATCGAGAATAGTGACAGCCCTGTCCATTGCAGACCAGGCCTCCGGATGCCTTCCCACTTTTCTCAGTACCCGGGAATATTCCTTGAGCACTCTGGCTAAATTGCGGTCATTGTCGTTCAGTGAGCCTTTGATTACACCGCGATTCTTGTTTTCGGTCTCAAAGCAAGCTAATGCTTGCTCGAAGTACTTGACCGACTCGGACATTTTGCCTTCTTTTTCTTTGGTTAAGGCAACATTTACTACCAAGTGAGGTTCAATGCAGGTGTCTGGACTAGTCAGCTCTATGTCTTTGAGTCTGGCATCGATAATTTTCTGTCCTGCCGCCAGGTTGTTTTGTCTGATATAGGCTTCGGCTAGGTTATCGCGGGACCAGTTATAGATTCCCGGTTCTTTGAATTTGCCTGAAGATTTTCTCTCTTGCTCTAGATTGTTCAGCGCCTTGCTGAGATAGGAGACTGCGGTGTCCAGGTCTCCCAATCTCAGGGAGCAATAGCCGATTCTTCTTAAGAGCTCGGCAGGATGCAGTTTGACTCCGTTTTCATGCTCGACCATTGGTTCTACCAAAGCCTCGATATAGGCGTTTCTAGCTTGCTCGAAGCGCGGTTCGTCCTTGTAAAACGAGTCTGCTAAATAGATGAGATTGTCTCGTTTTCTTTTGAAAGTGGTTGATTTAGGGTCGCCGCTCTCCAGGCGTGAAAGTTCGTCTATCCAGACGGTCTGTTCTATTTGAAGGTTTTGCCTCCAGTCATTAATCTGGGGCAGGCGCTCTGAATGGTAGCGAATGGTTCGATCGAGAGAGTCGTCAAGGTTTCTTCCTAGGTATGGAATTTTTTCGTTGTAGAAAACGACTAGGTAGAGAATGCCAAGAAAGACAGTCAGTCCCATTGCCAGTACTAATGCTATGAGCAGATGACCCTGTCTCTCTTGCATGGCAGGGCTTGTTGGCTTAGCCGGTTCCGTCGCCGCTCTTGTCTCTCTTTGGTTTGGCTCTGGCTTCTCCCGCCTGAGCGGCTCAACCTGATTTTCAGATTGAGTATCAGGCTGAGTATCAGATTGAGGTTTGTTGACTTCGCTCACAGAGTTTCGGTATTCCGGCTTAGGGGCTTGTGGTGGTGGGTTTTTGGCTGAATATAGCAGAATTATAATTGCCCTGTCTGAAGATAGCGTGAAGTCTGATAATGCCGGAGTGCTTCCGGTTTGGATTGTGACACTGTCTGTGGTGGCGATTCCGCCAGGGACCGGTGCGCGCACTCCGGTGATGTCAACAGCTGGCGCTAATTAGGCTAACTTTCTGAGGCTAGATTAACTAAGAGCTTAACTAATTAACAGGTCATGAGATTGTAAATAGCCAGAGAGTCAGGTTAGGTTTCAAAGGTATTTTCTTTAGTTCACCAAAAACCTTCTCTTATCTCTTTAAGTCTGTAATTAGCCTGCCTTTGAGACCTCGGCCGACTGCACCGCGATGGTGGGTCGTCAGTGGCTCCGTGGGCTGAAGTTTAGGAGAAATCATGCCTAATAACAATCCCAAAGCCGGGAGCAGAGGAAAACAGCCTAACGGTCGCAGGCTCGGAAGTTTCAATGTGGTCAGGCAGGTGCTCAAGGACGAGCTTGCTTCTGCTGTGCCGGTACATGACCCGATCGCGCCCTTGGCTGTCAACAATGCCGATTCGACCTTGCAGTCTCTATCGGCTATCGTCGCATCCGGCTTTCATCTTTTGCCCTCTCGCTACCATGCTGCTTATGTCGATGTGCTGAAGGAAGCTCTTGCGCAGGTGCAAAAGGCGCTCAAGCCGACCTCTGCATTCGGCATCAATGTTTCGCTCATGTCGCGCAAGAAGCAGCAGGCATTGCTCGACCAACTCAAGGAAGTTTTTCAGAGCTTGGCCCAGCCTCTGGTGCAGTTGAAAGACTCCACTCTGGAGGCTCATCTCAAGGCTTATCTAGCCTTGGCTTCCAATCTCTATCAGCGCTTCCTGCAGGATGAGACCCTCAAACGACAAAACTCAGGCTCGAACAAATGGCCTGTTCTTGATCCGTTGGGATTTTTCTTGCCTGGCGCCGATGGTCCCTATACCTTGCCTCCGACTCGTGAGCTGCCCATCTCGATAGTCGCCAAGCCGGCTGTTCAGATGCGCACCGTGCCTCTCTGGGTGGTGGATGGTCATGAAGTCGGTGGGCACGGTGTTTACAGTATCGTCTCAGGCTTTGATCAGGAAGTGGCAGAGAAGTTGAAAGCGGCAGTGAAAGCAGCCGTAGGTAAGAGCGGCGATTTGCCTGAATCACTCAACCAGTTGCCGATGACCTTGCTCTTCTTTGATGACGATAGTGAGGTCAAGACCGCTGCTTTTCTCGAAAATCTGGCCGAGTCGTATTCGCAAGAGCTTGCCGCCGATCTGGCTGGTTTGCTCAACTTCGGTCCTATGTTTGTCAACGGGCTGATGCTTTACTTTGCTACCCTTCACAAAGAAGGCATCCTGCGCAATCGCGGTCGCATGCCTGACAGTGGCAAGGGCAAGATGGACAAGCATCCACCTGATGTCTTGCGCGCCTTGGTGTCAATTGCCTGCCTGCAAAGGCTGGGCTTTAAAGACGATGCCCTGTTGAAGGCGTTGGTGGCGGATCTGAATCTGCGTTTGAAACAGGCATGCGGCGGCGTTTTGCCCGAGTATCTGGTTTTCGCAGGCGACAACGGAAAAGCTGTTTCTCTGCCGCTCAAGTTGCTAGGCAATGTCATTGATGCTATTGCCGAGTGCTTGATGAAAGAGCCGCTTAAGTGTCTCGGGGACCGGCCTTTGAGCCAAGTGCTCACTTGGACCGAGCTTGATCAGTCGGTGGTGGAGAAATTGTCCCTCACCATTGGTGATACCGGTTTTGATTACCGGAGCATCTCCGATGTGGAAGCTCGTCATCTTGTTGCTGCCTCGCTTGCTGCTCTGGAAGCCGCCTCTCTCAAAGTTTCCGCTGCCAAAGAGCTGAAGCGAATTCAAGCCAACACGGTGCGGGCTCTGAAAGATTTCTATCTCGACCAGTGTCTGCTCTGCGCGGTCACTACTTATTCCAAATCTCGAAGAACCGAAAACTCCCTCAAAGGCAAGTCCTTTGAGAATCTGCTCAAAGCGCTCAGGCATGCGCGTCTGACCATGAAGGAGTCTGGGGACTGAGTTCTTAAATCTACTCGCGAGGAGTAAAACATGAATTCTCACAAGACCTGCCCAGCCGTTCGGGTGGTAATGTTTCCGGCGGATTGCAATCCGTCCGGCAATATTTTCGGCGGCATCATTCTCAGTCATATCGATATCGCCGGTGCAATTGCCGCCAAGCAGTTGACCGTGCATCGAGTCGTTACAGTTTCGATGGATGCCGTTGTCTTCAAGCGTCCGGTTTTGGTGGGTGACATTCTCACCTGCTGGACCGAAGTGCTGAAGAAGGGGCGTACTTCGATCAAGGTCAAAATCACTGTGGAGGTGGAGCGCCAAGGGAAGGTGATCCACGTCACTGAGGGCACGGCTACCTATGTGGCTGTGGATGCCAATCACCGCTCTATTCCCTGGGATTCTCCGGTTGGCACTCTGGCTGAAGGTTCCGGTGACAGCTCGGAAGCTGATGCGGATGCAGATGCTGCGGCGTCCGACGCCAATGCGGAAGCTGATGTCGAAGCCGGTGAAGGCTGCCTGCCCTGTCGTGGTGGTCCTTCGCCGGTCGAAAAGACCAAGAGGAAGGGCAAGAAGAAGAATAAGAAGGGCAAGAAGAAGGGCAAGAAGAAGTAGTTCTGTCCATCTCTGCTGCTGATTAACTGGAGAAGGAGAGGAGACCGAGCCTTTAGCAGCCGGTCTCCTCTTCTTCTTTCCTTTTCTTCTAGCTTTTTTGCTTGTTCGTTTTTTTCCATGGGGACGGTTGGAACTGTCAATACCCTGAAAACCCTCATGAATTCATCTCCTTTTGCTTCTTTTTG
>JAIETF010000054.1 GCA_019745415.1 Candidatus Obscuribacterales bacterium
AAAATGACGAAAAGCGCCAGTAACTGCTTGCTCCTGGACACTTCTCGTGGCGACCTGTGGTCGCCGAATACTTACACTCCGCCTGCTAAAACAAGAGATCTTGTCCCTGAGCCGGACTTAGCGTTAGAATCCACGCCGTCAAACTTAAAGAGCAAACGCCCATGCAGACTCATTCCGTTTTCAATCAGGCATCACCCTTGAGTGATTACGACCTTTTCGCTTCCGACCTGGCCCTCCAAGAATCCTTGAAGCACTATGATGCCGCTTGGGCAATTGAGCACGTCTCCCGCTTCGGCAGATACGCCGGCAGTGCAGAAGCAATTGAATGGGCCGCCCAGGCAAACGACAATCCGCCCGTCTTGAGTACGCACGATCGCTTCGGCAACAGAATCGACGCCGTCTCCTTTCATCCTGCCTACCACCAACTAATGGCCAAATCGGTTGAATTTGGCGTGCATGCACTTCCCTGGCAAGACGAGAAAGCTGGAGCGCATGTCGCAAGAGCCGCCCTTCTTTATATGGACTTTCAAAATGAAGCCGGCCATTGCTGCCCAATCTCAATGACTTACTCAGTTGTGCCTTCCTTACGCAAACAAGCGGATCTCTCCGCCATATGGGAGCCACTTATCAAATCATCAAGCTACGATAGCCGCTTTCTTCCATATAACCAAAAAGCAGGCGTCACCATAGGCATGGGCATGACAGAGAAACAAGGCGGTTCCGATGTTAGAGCCAACACAACAAAAGCGCTACCTGTTTCGATCGGCGGACCCGGCAAAGAGTACAAACTCACAGGTCACAAGTGGTTTTGTTCAGCTCCGATGAGCGATGCTTTTTTGATTTTGGCCCAAACCGAAAAAGGTGTCACATGCTTCCTCGTGCCACGCTTTCTGCCCGACGGCAGCAAGAACACCATCCTGATTCAGCGCCTGAAAGACAAACTCGGCAACAAATCCAACGCATCGAGTGAAATCGAACTGGCAGACACGATCGGCTTTATGGTGGGTGAGGAGGGTCGCGGAGTTCCGACAATTATTGAAATGGTCAATCACACAAGGCTGGATTGCATCGCGGGATCAACAGCGCTGATGAGGCAAGCCACGCTACAAGCCATTCATCATTGCAGCAAGCGCAGTGCTTTCGGAAAGATTCTGACCGAGCAACCTTTGATGATAAACGTGCTAGCAGATCTATCGTTGGAAACAGAAGCAGCAGTCCGTCTGTTGATGAGAGTTGCCAGCGCTTACGACCGCCAGAATGATGAACAAGAAAGGGCATTCAAACGGATTGGCAGCGCCGTCGCTAAGTACTGGATATGCAAGCGAACTCCGGCAACGGTGGCAGAGGGGCTTGAATGCCTGGGCGGCAATGGCTATGTCGAATCCGGCCCCATGCCCAGACTCTTCAGAGAAAGTCCTTTGCTCGGAATCTGGGAAGGATCAGGCAATGTGATATGCCTCGATGTGCTTCGCGCAATTGCCAAGGAACCTGAAACACTCGATGCCTTCCTCGTGGAGCTAGAAAAGAACAAGGGAATGCACTCTGCCCTGGATCGCAGCGTCACCGATATTAAGTCAGAAGTCCAATCTTTCAAATCGGTGTTCGCCTCTAAGCCATCGAGCGAGCAAATGGAGGCTTGCGAGCTGAAAGCAAGACGCCTTGTGGAGAACATGGCGGTTGCTTTGCAGTGCGCATTGATGATCCGCCATGCTGACGCCGATTCGGCGGAACTCTTTCTGAATTCCAGATTAGTAAGCCGCGGACAAGCATTCGGAACACTTGAGGGCGAGGGCGGGATGGCAAAAATGCGCTCTGTCATCGATCGTACCTATTCTTTCTAGGGAACAGTTTGATTGTATGGCGTGGCCTTGTCACCTATTTGGCTAATTCAGGCACAGGACTGGTGCAAACCGCAGTTCAGTTAAGGCTGCAGTCACATCACCGTCATCTTGCTTCAGAAGAATGAAACATGACCAGTAGTCTCACCATTCATCTTCATGGAGAAGACATAAGAGGAATGTTCCCCCAAACCATCATTAACGACAGCTCAGGAACCGCTTCAGATGAGCGTTCTATCACTTTTCAAAAAACTGTGCTGCTCGCGCAAAGCTGGCGAAGCCAGTGGCTTCCGAAATCTTCGGGAAATGAATGACGCGAATAGCCGTCGTGAAAACGCGTAAACTTAGTTCACAAGAGGTGCTGCGAGAACCGCGCTAATATTCTTGACTTCCGTTTCTACTTAGATGCTTATAAGCATATCTAGTTATATATCTGGCCAGTATCAGATCCCCTCTTGCCATCCTCAACAATTTCCTAATGTTTGAGAGGGTTTCCAGACTTTCACCGCGCCGGTAGGGCCTAGCGCAGGCGTGAGTGTTACAGGGAACATGAGCGTTTGCTTCTTTGGAGAAATGGCCCGCCCGTCTTTATATTGTGATTATCATTTGCCATTAACCACAGACACGTCGCACCAAGCCCACACAACAACTTTCAGATATTTTCTTTCAGCAAACAGTTCGCTTTCGAGCGGCTGGGTCAAAACACTGCTGAAAGCGGCTGAAAGAAAATAGTCTGAAAGGTGACGTTTCAAGAGAAAGGTCGGTGCTGAATAAGCGCTGGGCAACTGCTTAGAGATAAGCGCTAGCTAGTCGGGCCTGTGGGCAGACAGCTCGCGCTATCCGTTCATTACTTCTGCGGGCAACTCGCACGCAGACGACAACTGTCCCTGAAATCGGGAGACTGAAATGACAATCTTCAACATCCTGGAGATGCTGGGATTGGGGGCTGTCGTGAACCCGGCGTTCACCCTGATGGGTGTTCCCGTGCTCAAGACGACCTTCCTTTACTGGTACGTTGGTCTTGCTGTTGCTTTGCTGCTGACGCCGGCTCTTGTCTGGCTTCGCCGCTACAGCCAGCCGACCATCGCCAACCCCAGCCTGCCCGCGCAGAAAAACCTGCGCGCCTTCCCGGTGATCGGCTTCTTGCCGACACTGCTTTTCGCATGCTTCATGGTGACCATGGCCGCGACGGTGTCGCGTCCGGTTGTCCAGGAAGTCCATGAAACCCGTGTTGTCGATACTCGCGACGTGCTCGTCGAGGTCGATAACTCCGGCTCGATGGACGGCAAGGACGTCGGCAAAGGCCCTGAGGGCTGGCCGGCGGACAAGCCTTATAGCCGTCTTGACGCCGCCCGCGACGCGCTGAAGTACTTCATTCCGAAGCGCAAGGGCGACCGAGTCGGCATCGGCATCTTCAACGACCGTGCTTACATGCACTGGCCGATGACGGATGACCTGTCGGTAATCGAAACCAAGGTGGACCTGATCAACAAGTTCACCGCTGGTGGCACCAACTTCCAAGGCCCGACCGAAAGCGACAAAAACGTCGGTCCCATCCAGGCGGCACTCAACCACTGGAAGGACATCGGCCAGGCCAAGACGAAGGTGCTCATCCTCGTCACCGACGGTGAAGCGCCTATCTCCGACGAGCGAGCGGAAGAAATCATCCGCGACTACAAGGCCATGAACGCCAAGATCTACGTGCTCGGTATCGGTCCCGACTGGACCAAGGATCCGAACGCGTCTGGTCTGCAGCCCATCAAGAAGTTGGTGGCGGCGCTCGGTGGCAAGACGTTCGCGGCGGCTGATCTGGACCAGGTCCAGGCGGCCATCGACGAAATCAACTCGCTCGAGAAGTCCAAGGTCGAGATTCAGAAGAATACGACCTACCGTGATGTCTACCCGCCCTTCGCGGCGCTGGCAGCCATCCTGCTGGTTCTCTTCCTGGGCTCGGTCGCGGTCACCCGCGAGCAGATCGCCTAAAACCAAGGAGCTTACGCCATGAATCTGATCAAGAGCTGGCGCGCCCTCGCGCTCACGCTCCTTTTCTTCGCCGGCATGGGCCTCTTCTACGGGTCTGCTACGCTCAAGAGCTGGGTCAATCCCCAGTACGCGGCGTACAACGTGGGAGTCACCGCGCTGAACGAAGGAAAGGTCGATGAGGCGATGGTCGCCTTCGACAAGTCGCTGGACCTCTACAAGTCCGGCGCGTACCGGAGCAAACTGGATAGCATCCTCTATCCGGGCCGGTCCAACGAGATCGCCGCGCTTGCGCTGAGCAAGAAGGCGATTCTCTACATCATCAAGCAGAAGCCCGACCTGGCCATTACCGCTTTCAAGGACAGCATCGCGCTGAATCCGGGCGGCAGTGACAACGAGCTTCTGACGCGCATCATGAACGGCGAGGACTTGTCCGCCGCCGACGTGAAGCGCCTGTCCGGACAGTCCTGGGTCGTGAAGCACAACCTCGAGCTCATGTTCAAGAAGAATCCTTCGCAACAGCAGAAGGAGGGCAAGGGGAAGGGCAAGGGCAAGGGACAGGGTCAACCGAAAGACGGTGAAGGCAACGAGCCCGCACAGGGCACGAAGCCTGGCCCCGGATCCGGCAAGAGTAACCCGAACGCCATCTAAGGCAGGAGGTTAGCCAATGGTTACCATCTTTGGCTTGGGGTTCACACACCCCGAGTACTTCTGGCTGCTCAGCCTCCTGCCTCTGGCACTGCTCATCCTCGCGGGTGGGTGGTACGCTCGGAGAGAGGCTGAGAAAGCCTATGGCGACGACGAGCACATGTATAAGTACGGCCCGAAACCGCGCCGCTGGGTGGACAATGTCCAATCCATCGGCTGGTGCGTGGTCGTGCTCGGCATCGTGCTGACAGCCGCCGGTCCTACCAGCAACAACACCCCTGTGCGCGTGCCGGAAGGCACCGTCCAGGCCATCCCTGTGGTGGACGTGTCGAAGTCGACCGGGGCGGAGGACTATCGGGAAGCGATGCCGGCTGACGCTGGCGAGCGCCCTGATATCAACTCGCCCTGGGGTCGGCGCATCGACATGGCCAAGTACCAGATCTACAAGATCATGAAGGCGATCGAGGGCAACCAGCTCGGTCTCGTCACTTACACCGAAGAGGGCTTTGCCCAGGGTGAGCTGACGACCGACTTCTTCGCTCTGCGCTTCGTGCTTGAGAAATGGGTCGATGTCGGTTCGGCGCCCGGAAACGGCTCGAACTTCGCGAAGGGTCTCGAAGAGGCCATTGCTATGTTCGACCGCAAGAAGGTCGACGGCAAGCAGAAGGTCATCATCCTTATCTCCGACGGCGGCTTCACCAACGACAAGGGTGAAGAAATCCGCGCCTCTGGGGACGAGCGCCTTGCCAAGGCACTCGAGGAGATGCGCAAGCGCGACATCAAGCTTGTCATCATCGGCGTCGGGATCCCCGGCAAGAATGCCATCCCCGTTTACGAGGGCGGCAAACTGCAGGGGTACATGAAGGACGAAAAGAGTGGTGAACCGATCACCACCTCCTTCGACGCGGACAACCTCCGCGACCTGGCTGCTGCAACTGGTGCCAAGTTCCACCACATCGAACTGGACAGCGCTTCCCAGACGGTTCCGATCGACTGGGCAAATGAGCTGGGTGGTTCGCGAATCGAGATGAAGCAGACCGAGCTGTTCCTGTACTTCGCAGGCGGCACGCTCGCGCTCGGCACTCTTCTCGTGTTGCTCTCACTCGCGCGCCGCGTGCGGTCCCGGAAATAATCCGGCCGCACGGGGAGCGCCGTTTGTGTAAGCGTCGCTCCCGCGCGCTTGTTTCTCATCCAACTTTCTCAGAATGGAAACAATGGAGACATCCATGAATACCACGATGAACCCCATCGATCGCGTTCTCACCCAGGTCCGCAAGGTCGTTCTCGGCTACGAGTCGATGACGGAGCTGGTGGCTTACGCGATGATCGCCGACGGTCACGCCATGCTCACCGGTGTTCCCGGTTTGGCCAAGTCCGTCACCGCCAACGCCTTCCGCCGCGCCATCCGGGGCTCGACCTCGAGCCGCTTCCAGATGACGCCGAACACCATGCCGTCGGACATCGTCGGCTCGGAGGTCTTGAACCGCAAGACCAACGAGTTCGAGGTTCGCCTCGGCAAGATCTTCGCCAACACCGTCCTCGCGGACGAAATCAACCGCACCAGCCCCCGCACTCAGGCGGCGCTGCTGGAAGCGATGGCGGAGAAGAGCACCTCGATCGCCGGCACGACCTACCCGATGCCGGAGCTGTTCTGCGTGCTCGCTACTCGCAACCCGCTCGAGCAGGAGGGTACCTACCCGCTGCCCGAGGCTCAGCTCGACCGCTTCCTGTTCGAGATGAACATGCCCTACGCCCCGCGTGAGGCAGAGAAGCAGATGCTGCGCCAGCAGAACATTCTGCGCGGCAAGGACCCCTACGCTCCGATCGACCCCAACCAGTCGCTCTCCGTCGAGGAGATGCTGGAGGTTCGCCGGCTCGTGCGGGACATCCACGTGTCCGACGCGGCGCTGGAGTACATCCTCACCCTGGTGCGCACCACGCGCCCGGACGAGAAGGAGTTCAAGGACTTCCTGACGGCGAACCAGAACGATGCCAACGTGCAGAAGTTCGGTCAGTCGATGGAAGTCGGTGGTTCGCCCCGCGCCGAGCAGGCTCTGCTTGCGGCGTCGCAGGTGCGCGCCTTCCACATGGGCCGCGACTTCGTGCTGCCCGAAGACCTCCTCTACGTGCTCTTCCCGGTGCTCGGTCACCGCATCATCTTCAACCGTCGGGCGAAGATGGACAAGAAGTACAAGGCCGTCGACGCGATCACCACGCTCGGCGCCAAGGTCGAGTTCCACAAGAACCTGAAGGACTACGAGCCGAAGCGCTCGTAACCCCACGGAAGCAAGCTCAAAACTTGCCCGGGGCGCGTCACCACATTCGGTGGCGCGCCCGAAGCTCGGGGCTTCTGATGGTTCTTAGGCGGCAGGCTCGTAGCTTGCCGCTTTGTTTTTCAGCAGAAGCCCTTCAAAGGGCGCAGTTCGAAAGGACTTATCCTATGAAAGAAACAACCGAACTCGAGATCGCACAGATCCTCGAGCGAGTGGCTTTCTGCGCCATTCCCATCAACTGGAAGTCGGACAATCCGCTTCCTGGTGTTGGCGAGCGCAAGAGCAACTTCAACGGGCCGGGCTACGACTTCCGTGAAATCGACCTCTTCCAGGACGGCGATGACGTCAGGCACATCAACTGGGCGGTTACCGCTCGTGCCTCCGACGAAAACGAAATGTGGAAGACGGTTCATCAGGAAGAGAAAGAAGTGAAGAGTTACGTCCTGGTCAAGGTCGGACACTCGATGGACTTCGGCACCACCCGTACCACGAAGCGAATGCTCGCTGCCGAGATGACGGCGTCGATCCTCTTTGCACTCGATAAGACCCGCGACAAGGCTGGTCTGATCGTCTACACGCGCGACACCCCGATTGCCGACGTCCCCGTCAGCTCGGCGTCGAACGTGCTCTATCCGGGACTCACGGAAATCCTGGAGGCCGACCCCTACAACCTGCCGGCGTTCGCGTCGGAAGGCGATGGGCTGGCCAAGGCGCTGTCCGGCTTGCCGGTCAGCCGCTCGCTGGTCTTCATCGTCTCCGACTTCCTGGACATGTCCAAGAAGGACTGGGACGAACTCCACGAGATGGCTCTCTACCACGACGTCATCTGCATCTACGTGCAGGACCGCCGTGAGATCGAGCTGCCGAAGCCGTCCGGCATCTTCCAGACGATCGGCTGGTTCTACAACCTGTCCGATTACCGCGGCGCAAGCCAGTGGATCTGGAACAGCCGCAGCACCCGCGCCCAGTTCACTGCCAACTTCCGGCAGCACGAAGCGCAGGTCCTGGCGTCGCTCTCAGAGCGCATGTGCGAGTCGCTGACTGTCGTGACCGATGAGGGCGACGCGGCGATTCCCAGGATTCTCAACCTCTTCTCCTCACACATGTGAGAAAGGTGGCTAACATGAAGAAACTGATTCATACAGTGGCAGCCGCCCTTCTGGCTGTCGGGCTCTGCTTCGGCAGCATGCCCGCACACGCTCAGGAAGAGGACGGCTTCCCCTTCCCGCCGCAGGCTCCTGCAGCGGACCCGGTGCCGGTCAACCCCGCCGTCAAGTCCGTCGAATCCGGACGCGTGATGGTGGTGGTCGGCTCCGAACGTCACTATGGCTACCACATCGGCGAAGTGATGCCGGTGACGGTGGTCATCTCGGTCGACCCGGGAATCAAGCTCAACTTCGAATCGTTGAAGCGCAAGATTCTCAACGTCAATGGCTCGGACTTCGAAGTCATCGGCTCGCCGGTGATTGGCACGCCCGAGCAGCGCAACGGCAAGGACGTCTACACGATCAACCTGCTGATGCGCAGCTGGGTCATTCAGAAGGACCTGGTGCTCAACGTCGACTTCCACTACGCAACCGACATGCTGCCGGACGGCAAGACGCCGAACTGGAAGCCTGTCACGACGCCGGACTTCGTGGTCACCACCTCGAATACGGTCTCGAACTCCGAGAAGGATCTGCTGCCGGGTGACATGAGCGAGAAGCTCAGCCCGAAGCCGTTCCTCGTCCGTCCGTTCAAGCTCGCGGATCTCGTGCCTGCTCTCAAGGACCACGACGTGACGCGCAAGATCGCCAACGCCGACATCGTCCCCCTGGACGTGGCGGCCGTTGCGCTGATGTTGCCGTTGCCGCTCTGGCTCCTGCTGCTCTTCGTGAACCGGGTGCGCCCGGGTCGCAAGCTCAGCCCCGCCGAAGCCGCCTGGGTCGTGTTCGACCGGGTGATGGCCGAAGCGAAGGAGAAGGGCGACCTCAGCTACGACAACCTGAACGACATCGCGTCTGCGCTGCGTGCGTACTTGGGCATCGCCCAGGTGCCGACCAGCCAGGCTGCAGTCGCTCTCGACTCGTTCTTCAGCGAGTACGAGAACAAGGCGGAGATGCTGACGGTCGCCGTCAGTGCCCTGTCGAAGCTGGACCGCGCGCTGTTCAGCAAATCGGAGCTCACGGGCGCCGAGAAGCTGCTGCTGCTCAAGGAAGTCGAGCGGCTGTGCCCGCGCCCCTGAGGCGCAGGACTCTCCCGAGGTAAAGGAGGCAGAGCACAGTGCTCTGCCTCCTTCCTCTATGGACCAAAAACCGGAGGGGCTAACAAGCCTCTCTAAGAAGTGGAGTCATCAAAATGAAACTCTTCAAGAACCTTCTGGCTGGCGCTCTGATTGCGCTCAGCACGCTGGCGTTCGCGCCTGCTGTTTCTGCTCAGACTGCCCCGGCACCGGCCGTGGTGCAGACCACCCCCGCCAAGTTCGACGGCTACAAGCTCTACAAGGAAGCCTTCGAAGCCTGGCGCGACATGCACATCAAGCTCGATACGCCCGAGGCGGTCGAGAAGTGGGCGAAGGAGTGGGAGCACAAGTTCGACAAGACCGGCGATCTCGACAGCGAGGAAGGCACCGACAAGGCCCTTCTGAAGATGGCGCAGTCGTTCGGTCAGCGCTTCGACTACTCGTTCGACAAGAAGGCCACCTCGGCCGAGGCAGACCAGGTTCGCTCGACGCTCTTCGGCATCGGCGCCACCCTGTCGCTGACCAAGCAGGCGGAAATCGTCAAGTCGCAGGCCTTCCAGGACATCAAGAAGATGCCCAAGGACCAGCAGCTTGCCGAAATCCAGAAGCAGCTGGCTATCTCTGCGGAGAACCAGCTCAAGATCGAGGAAGCCATCGAAGGCAGCCCGGCCGAGAAGGCTGGTCTGAAGTCGGGCGACATCATCCTCAAGGTCGATGGTGAAGACCTGGTCGGCAAGTCGCAGACCGAGGCGATCACCAAGATCAAGGGCGACATCAACACCACCGTCAAGCTCACCATCCTACGCGATGGCAAGGAGCAGGTGGTGCCGGTGACGCGCGCCGAGGTGAAGGTCCCTGTCGTCAAGTTCAAGAGCGACAAGGAAATCGGCATCCCCGGCGTCAGCTACTTCCGCCTCAATGACTTCATGTCGAAGAACGCCGTGCCGGAATTCCACGCTGCCCTCAAGAAGGCGGCTGCTGGCAAGGCGGTGATCATCGACCTGCGTGGCAACCCGGGCGGCGTCCTGCCGTACGTGCTGACCATGAGCGGGATGATCCTCGAAGACGGTCCGCTGCTGATCACGAAGTCTCGTGTCGGCGACCGCATCGTCGAGAGCGAAATCTCGCTGAACAAGAACTTCGTGCTGCGCACGGAGCCGTCCGAGCAGGATCCCTCCCAGATCGAAGTTTCGACCGGTCCCCGGCCGAAGCTGGTGATCCCGACCGACATGCCCGTCATCGTCCTGGTTGACGAAGGCTCGGCATCGGCGTCGGAGATTCTGTCCGGTGCTCTGCAGCACAACAAGCGTGCGGTCGTCGTCGGCATGCCGACGCACGGCAAGGGTGTCGGTCAGACCGTCATCCAGCTGTCCTTCGGGCGCAGCCTGCACGTGACGAGCTTCGAGTTCATCCCCGGCCGTACTCCCAACGACTGGACCGGTGTCATTCCGGACCACATCGTCGAGCGCGGCAGCGACGCCAAGGTCGACCTCCAGCTGGAGAAGGCCAAGGAGCTCATCGGCCCGATGATCAAGACGGCCGAGGAGATGAAGGTCAAGCGTGACGAGAACCGCAAGAAGCACGAAGACGAGTTCAAGAAAGAGCTCGAGCGGCGTGCCAACGGCGGTTCGAACGAGGAGCTCGAGTAAGGCTCCGGTTTGTTCCCAGACCTCAGGAGGGGGCGTGCACCACATCCGGTGCCGCCTCCTCCTTGAATGGAAAGGAGAATTTTTCCATGATCACACGGTACATCCTGGCTCTGGTGCTGGGATTCTGTGTGGCGACCGGTCCGGTGCTGGCGCAAGTCAGTCAGCCGGAAAGCTTGACGCCGCCGACCGCGGCTCAGGCTACTGGTGCCAAGCAGAAGTCCCCGGCGGCGCCCAAGCGCGGCGTCATGATGGATGGCGAAGACGAAATCGTCATCATCCCAGGCCCTAAGATCGGCGGCTCCAGCAAGCCGGTCATCACTCCAGAGATCCTGGAGGCCCTCTACGGCGCAGTCTGGCAGAAGGTCGGCAAGGAGTACACCGACCGGCAGAAACTGCAGGACTGGGGCAAGTGGCAGCACAAGTTCAAGGGCAAGCTCAAGACGCCCGAGGACCTCGATGCAGCCATCAAGGAGATGGTCGGCAGTCTCGAAGACCGCTGGACCACCTACACCAGCCCGGCCGACATCGCCGACGCTCGCCAGAACTTCAAGGACGGCAAGATGCCGATCGGCATGCTGCTTCGTCCCCACAAGGACAACAAGTGGCATATCGACGGGATGATGTACAACTCGCCGGCGCAGAAGTCAACGCTGCGCGAGGGCGACGTCATCACGAAGATCAACGGCAAGGACATCACCACGATGACTGCCGCTGAGGTGTCGAAGGAGCTGATGGGTAAGGAAGGCGAGAAGGTGAGCGTCGTTGCCGTTTACGACAACGCCGAACACACCGTCGAGCTGACCTTCGCCAAACCCGGCCCCAACGGCGTCGAAATCGGCATGCTGCCCGGCAACATCGCCTACGCTCGCCTCCCCACCTTCGTGAAGGAGGAGATCGTCCAGCAGTTCATTCAAAACCTCGGCATGCTCTACCTGCAGGCCGGCGGCGAAGTGAACGGGCTCATCTTCGACCTTCGCTACAACAGCGGCGGTCTGGTGACGATGGCGTTGCAAGTCTCGGGGATGTTCCTCGAGAAGGGCACGATCGTCCGCACCACGACTCGCGAAGACCGCATGGTCAACAACAACGAGTATGTGGTGGAAGGCATCCCGCCTCACCTGCTGGCGAACATGCCGGTGCCGGTTGCTGCATTCCAGCTGTGGATGCAGACGGTACCGCTGGTGGTGCTGAGCAACGGCTCGACCGCCTCGGCTTCCGAAATCACGATTGGCGCGCTCAAGGACAACAACCGCGCGTTCATCATCGGTGCCAAGACCTTCGGTAAGGCCGTCGGCTACACCAACACGCCGATGCCGAACGGTGGCGTCATTCAGGTGACGAACCTGAAGTACCTGACGCCGAACGGCACCTACATCGCCGACACGGGCATCGAGCCCAATAAGGCGGTGGAGCTCACGCGCGGCAACGCGGTCAACACGGAGGACGATGAGCAGCTTCTGGCTGGTCACGCGCATCTCCTGGAGATCGTGAAGAAGCGCGCAGAGCAGATGGCTGACGCCAGTGCTGCCGCCACCAAGCCGCAGGCTCCTGCGGCAGCGGCTGAGAAGCCCTTCGTGCTGCATGGCCTGCATGTCGCGGGCGCTGTGCTCGGCGGGCTGATCACACTGCTGCTCGGCGCATTCGCGTTCAGCTCTCTCCGCGGTCGCATCTTCAAGCGTCGCGGCTAGTACCAACCGCGTCCTCGCGGTTTGCGTAGCGCGGAGCGCTCCTCCTCTCTAGTGAGGGGCGCTCCGCCACAATTTTTCAAGTTCAACTAACACGCGGAGGAGGTGAGAGGGGCGATCGCCCTGCGAACCTCCGGAGCGTCAACGAAAGGATCACCACGTATGGTGCTCTTTTGGCGGCTCGCTCTTTTCCTATAGGGAGCGTGGGCTGGCTAAGGCCGGAGCATGGTGCTCCGCGTAAGGCAGCTTCGGCTCGCCTTAATCCTTCCAGCTCGCGCTTCCCTTTTAGGAGGGAATGTGAGCTACAAGCACGATGCTGGTCGCGGCAGCAGCAACCGCGAAATCGTCCTCGTCGACCTCAACGACGTCTATGTGCCCGAGCGCACCATTGAGCGCATCATGCGCAAGGACCGTCATCAGATCGAGCGCATGCGCTCCGATTATGAGGACGGCCGCATCATGGTCCGCGTCGTGCTCCGCCCCCGCTGCGGCGGCGGTTACAACGTCGAAGACGGTCGCCATCGCGTCATCGCGGCTAAGCTCGCCGAAGACAGCCACATCGAGGCTGTTATCATCGGCGACTAAGCGATGAGCAAGTGGAACGTGTTCCTTTCACGCCCACTTAAAATATAAGCGCTCTGGAGTTTCGTTGGGCTATCGCCCCTCTCAACTCCTCCGCTTACTCGCAGTTGTTGATCGCAATCTGCTGGAAAGAAACATCGGACAGGCTCTGATATACGGCAAAGAAACGCTCACAAAGTTGATTCAGCTTTGCTGACTCACTTTGATTCAGAACGCGAACGATTCATTCGTTTGCAGCGACGGAAGACCTTGTTCTTCCGCGCCTTAACACTGAGCATTATGCGTGTTTGCGGCCGCATGCAATCCCTGGGCAACCAGCGATTCAGCGTCCTGAACTCGCCCGCCGAGCCAGTCTTGTTCGCCCGCGCAATCCCGCCGGGTGGACAGTTTCTTCTCCAAACCATCATCGACCAAAAGGAGGTCATTATGGCACGCAGCGATCAATACATCGGTCTCAACGATTGGGCCCGCCGCCACGTCACCGGCAAGCAAAAGGTGCGCGAAGTCGGAGTCCGGATTCACGCCAACGGGAAGAAGGTCAACTTCAACCGCTGGCGCCGGGTGCCGAACGCGCGCAAGGAGCATGTCGGAGTCATTCATGGCGCGTGGATCCCGGTGGTCGCACCGCTTCATCGGTACACCATGCCTGACGGCAGGGTGTTCGTGGAGTATGTGCAGGCTGAACCGTGGTGCAGCGGACCGTGCTACTTCATCGCATTGAAGGACAAGCACGGCAACCCGGTGCCCGAGTCGCTCTGGACCGACGAGGAGATGTGCTAACGCACGGCAGGATTGAAACAGGCGCTTAGGTGCTTGCCAAAATCCTGCAGAAAAGCGGACGGATTGCAGGGTCCACCCCTCTTCCGTCCGCTTTTCGTCTTTTAAATGGCTTTTTGACTTTTAAACCGATGTTTTTCGATCGCCACAGCGCTTTTTGACTTTTAAAACCATTTTCTGAAGTAAACAAGTCAATTGACCGCCTCTGGAGAGCCAGATAAAAACTGCTTTCACCCTGAATAATTCAATTCCGTATGTGGTACGGAAGTAATACTTACTACCGTGACCATTTACTATTCACATTCGGAGTCGCTAATGTCAGAAAGCATCACTAATGGCGTTGCTTTAGCGCTTTTTCTTTATTTCATAACAGCACAGGCAGCCTCCGCCTATGTCGATCCCAGCACAGGCAGCTATTTTGTCCAGATACTGGTTGCCGGGCTTGTGACCATTGGCTTCACTTTCAAAACCGCCTGGCGCCATCTGAAAGCAGCATGTTGCAAAGGAAAAGTCTGCGGAGAGCCCCAACAAACAGAAGAAGCCGCTAATTCATTACCGCAACATGTAGCAAACGAGCAACAAAGCCCAGACGCGGGTTGAGATGGCAGAGTCGAAAATCAAAAGAAACGAAGCAAGCGCAAACCGAATACCGGCATCATATCGCGATCCGAGCGGTTACGTTTACAAAGAGAATGGGCGAATTCTCAGGCGTCTTGAACACTCCTACAAGGAGCACTATCAGCGCCTTATCGACTCTGGTTTGTATGAGAAGCTGACCGCGAAAGGACTGCTGATCAAACACACCGAACTTGAAATGAGCACGCAGGAGCTAAACGGTGCATTCAAGGTGATCCAGCCTGAGCTCGTGCCATTTCTCTCCCATCCGCTTGAATGGTCATTCTCCCAACTGCAAGATGCAGCAATCTCAACATTGGAGATTGCCATGACGTCTCTTGAGCACAACATGATCCTGAAGGATGCCTCAGCCTATAACATCCAGTTCCACAACGGCAAAGCAACATTGATTGATACCCTATCCTTTGAGAACTACGTCGAAGGACATCCATGGATTGCATATCGCCAGTTCTGTGAACATTTCTTGGCAGCACTGGCGATTCAAAGCCTTACGGATTTCCGATTGAACAGCCTGCTCCAGCATTACATTGACGGTATTCCACTTGATCTTGCAGTGCGCTTATTGCCAATGTCTGCAAAGCTAAAACCGGCGTTGTTGATGCATCTTTATATGCATGCCGATGCCCAAAAAAGATTTGAGGGAAAGTCAACGAAAAAAAGCGCTGCAAACATGTCCAAACTGTCCTTAACAGCGTTGCTAGACAGCTTGCTTAGTTGTGTCAGCAGCTTGAAACTAAACGATAAGAACTCTGAGTGGATAGACTATTACAATGACACCAATTACACTGATGAAAGCCTGAAAGCAAAACAACAGATCGTCAGCAATTTGCTACGCCAGCTTGCTCCAAACACTGTCTGGGACTGCGGCGCCAATACAGGAACCTTCAGCAGAGTGGCGGCAGACATCGCACCGCTGGTGATATCAACAGACATGGACAACTTGTGCGTTAATCGCAACTATCTAAATTGCAAGAGAGACAAGATCAAGAACATTATCCCGCTTGTGCTGGACTTAACGGTTCCAAGCCCCGCCATTGGCTGGAACAATCAGGAGCGTCAATCATTCCTCGAGCGCACGCATGTTGATGTCGTGCTGGCACTTGCCCTCATTCACCATTTAGCAATCTCGAAAAACATTCGCTTAGCCATGATCGCTGAATGCTTCGCAAAGCTGGGTAAGCACCTGATCATCGAGTTCGTGCCGAAGGACGACTCGCAAGTCCAGCGCTTACTTGCAAGCAGAGAAGATATATTTGACTCCTATAACAAGGAAAGTTTTATCCAAGAATTTTCGCTGTACTACGAACTGAAAGAAGAGCTGCCGATCCCCAACACCAACCGCACTATTTTCCTCTTCCGCGTTCGGGAAAACTAACCATATCATTGACTTTTTTCGGATTGAAGCCATCTTCAAAAGGAACGGCAATATAAACATCGTCTGGCAAGAGGGGAAGCTTGGCATCAAAGTAATGATCAAGGATCCAACGAAAGTTATTCACAGGCGAAATCCCGTTTGGTGGAACAGCAGTAACTGGCGGGCACAAGTGAAATGCACTCAGAATCCTCATCCGCTCGTTAATGTAAGAGCGTTCCAAAACATCAGGTTGAGTCGCAGTCCCATGATCACTTTGAATAATGATGATCGGATTGTACTTCGTAGTATCGGAAAGCAATGTGTCCAAAAGCTCTATGAGCCGCCGGTCGCTGAACTTGACCTGAGCCAAATACTCATCGCGGGGTGGACAACCTTCATAACTAATCATCTCAGGCGGCAGGTAACGCGCATTTCCTTGCTCATCCATAAAATATGGAGGATGGGCAAGCAGAGTATGGAAGAGAACAAATTTGGGTCCTGGAATAGCTTTGATAAGTTCCCTGTCGTTAACTGAACGAAGACGGGCATCTCGATAGATATTTCCCATGAGATGGAAAGACTTTTCGAATGCTCCCAGCAGGGTCATTTGCATAAGAGTTACATTGAAGTTGTTTGAAATCCCATTTGAAACATTCACATCGGCATATGGATTGAAATTAGTCGGCTCCCAGCTTGAGCTGACATTCACAAACTTGTAACCAATACTCTTCAGCAAACTAGCAAGTTCGTTTCGCTGGAGTAATTGATATAAGACGCCTCTGTTTTTGATGTCCAGCATCAGACGCATATTCAAACTAGACGTCACTGAAAGTTCGGTGCGATCATGGTTACTTACCGCTCGATCAAGAACGGTGAAACCTTTGCTGTACAAATATCTCACCAGCTCGCTCTCGTACTGGAAGAGTTCCTTTAGTGTGTGCGGATTCGGAAATGAATCAACCACAATGTAATAGATATCTGGTCTTCCATTTGCTGTGCTGAGTTTGACATCTTTAAATTCGGAGCGAATTTTTTTAATTGACTCAGCTGTAGCTTGCTCAAGCTCGTTCTCCTTCAACAAAGCCGGAATTACAGCTGACAGAACCAATGCCCAGGACAATACATTCAAAAAATCAGTAATCTTTGCAAGCGGCAATTTCTTGGAAAATTTCAAGAATCCAGCACTAAACTGGCACCACAAGAGTATGTAGATAACGGCAATAACTGTGAAATCAAGCCCTTTTGCCCAGGGTAGATGCACCACCGCAAACAAGAAGGGAAACCAAAAATAAAAGACTCCAACGAGCAAAGTACTAGCAAGACCAGCTCTGTTTGTATCTTTCCGAAAGCAAAGCCAAAAAAATAGGAAACTAAGGAGCGAGAATATTATTAAGACAGCAAAGATCTCCAAGAATTGAGACAGCATAAAGCTTCCAACGCAAGTCTCCCAATACTTGCTTACGGGCAAAATGGCAAATGCTGCCGGATGCAGCACCAGTTGAAACTTCTTTTTCGAGGCTGATAATTCTTCTGTCACGACCGAAGCAACTGTCTCAGAACCCGCTAATCATATACCTGAATGCAGGCCAAGATACAGTTTTCGACCTCAAAAAACAATTAGAACTGAGAGCGGTCTCACTGCTGCGTTCTTAGCTCTCAAGAGGCTAGCTATTCAAAATCGGAGCCAGTGGAGTGAAAGAAACCGAACAGCTATGCCAGCAGCAACAAAAGACGAAAGCACCAGATGCGATACCACACCATCCATCTTTTTGTATTTTAAAACACAAAAAGCATTTTAAAATGCAAAAAGTCAAACAGCACATCTCAAAATGGTCAGAAAAAGGCCTAAAAATATCAAAAAAAGGTCAGAAATAAGAAAAATCCGGAGGGAGAGTAGCGGCTCTAAGACCGCTTCTCTCCCTCTCCAAGTGTTCGAATTTCTGATTAGGGCTGGCTGGCGATCACTGATTCTTCGAGCGCCTTCCAAACCTTCAGGTTGTATGTCTCGAAGCGGCTGCCATAAGTGAAGCGCCGGTCCAAGGTAAAGACCTCACTGCTGTTCTGATCTTCGACAACGCTCACGACTTGATCGTTGGCGTCACGCACGACGGTCTTGTACACGCGCAGGCTATCAGCCGGCAAGTGCATGTCGTACTTGAGTTCGCGATACACCGTGCTGCCGTCGGCCCTGTAACTCAGAACACGAAGAGGCATGACGTTCTCAGCCGAAAGCTCCACCACCTGCTCGACCTTGCGTCCGTCTTTCGACATCAGCTCGGCCTTGTCGATGGTCATGCTCTCACCACAGCCGCCCATATCGCAGTATTGGTGATTCTTCCAGAGCTGGCGCCCTTCGAGAGTGCCGTCATTGCGATAGACGAGCATCTCGATGCTCTCCTTGCCCTTCTCGTCCTTGCTGGTCAACCGCTCGCGGAAGACCTTGCCGTCGGGGAAGAACTCGAGCTGGCGCGTGATGTAGCGCGTCGCCAGATCGGTCTCAGTCTGCAGCAGCATAACGCCACCCAAGTCGTGCTCAACAGTTACGCGCTTGCCGGCCTTGCGGTCGACAACCGTGCTACCGAAGAGCTTGCCGTCGGCCCAGAACACGGACGTGACGGACTTGTCGCCGGTGGTTTCGGTACGCCACTTCGTGCTGCCATCGACGCGCAGTTCGAAGCCGGAAATGACGGTTTTGCCGTCATCGCCATAACTGACGTTCTTGGTCTCGAGACCATCAGAACGCGTCACCGACTCCGACTCGAGAGCACGGCTAGCTCGGTATACGAACTTGATGCGCGTGCCGTCCTTGACGAAGACGTCGATTGTGTGACGCCCTGTTTCGTCGCGCACGTGTTCGCGCTTCAGTTCGTTCGGCTTGTTGGGATCCATCTCGATCCACTTCGCCGCAACCACCGGCTGATACGAAACCAGCGTATCAGGAGCGGTCGCAGTAAAAAACAGCGCTGCTGTCAGCGATATGCCGAAGAGCGCAATCGCAAGAAGAACTCGCTTCATAGCGTATCCTTTCATCAAGATAGAAGGCGACGCGGGCTGACGCCCGCGCCGAACTTATGGTTGGCTGAACCTGACTGCGGTCTCCAGAGCCTTCCAGTCCGTCAGCAAATTCGTGGTGAATTTGCTGCCGGCAAGAAAGCGCTGGTGCAGTCGGAACACTTCGCCGTTGGGAGTCTCGATAGAACGCCACTCCTTACCGGTTACATCGAACTCCTTGACCTGGTAGACCCGATGCTCGAACTCACCCAGCGCCTTGTCAGACGTGAGCAATCGTGCAGTCTTACTACCATCGACGTTGAAGTCAGTCACTTTCGAAGGCTTGCCAGAAGTCTCCGAAATATCGACAACGCGCTCGATGCGCAGTCCGTCCGCGGAGAAAAGCTCAACCCGCTTGAAGGTCAAGATGTCGACGCATCCAGCATTGGGATCGATAACGCCGTTTGCGTCGGGGAAGCCGCCGGACGGGTCGCACTCGCGCACATATTCCCAGACCTGACGCCCTTCGATTGTGGAATCGGGGCGATAGACGATGAGATTGACGATATCGCGACCCTTCTCGTCCTTGTTCGTGACACGCTCACGGAAGATCTTGCCATCAGCGTGAAACTCCACCTGCCGGTGAATGATGCGTTGTCCACGACTCTGCGTCAGCAGCACTGGCGTGCCGTGCATGTCGTGTTCGATGATGTCCCAGGTCGAGCTTTTGCGGTTGTGCGAGGTCGTGCCGTAAACGGTTTGACCATCAGCCCAGTAGACGGTGGTGAAAGATACGTGATCAGTCACCACGTCAGTTTTCCAGGCAAGAGTGCCATCGACACGAAGCTCGAAACCAGAGACGACATCCTTGCCGTTCTCGGCATACGCAGCCGACTTAATCGTCAGCCCGTCCGAACGCACAATCAGCTCACTTTCCAGCGCTCCGGTAGAGCGGTAGACCAGCTTGCCGGTGTTGTCGTTCATGTAGAAGATGTCGATCGTATGGCGGCCGAATTCATCGCGGTCATGTTGACGACGCAACTCATCGGGCCTGTTCGGGTTGGTCTCAACCCAACGCTTGGCGATCTGTGGCTGATACGAAGAAACCTTGTCGACGGATGGAGCCGTCAACATTGCGATGAGCAGCGCCGTGAAAACGATGCCGCCCAGCGTAGCAAGAGCAAACAGGATTCGCTTCATTGCAGTCCTCTTTCAGTTAGAGAAAGCACGTTGGCAAAGTCGATCACTTCCCTTTCCATGTCAGGGACCTTGCTGAAACAGCCGAAGCTGTTTGAGGAAGGGTCTGCATGGAGGTTGGGTAGATAGTTTGAGATGCGTACCGCAAGGAAGTGATGGACGTAGGTTTGTTTAAAACTAGATCTCCAAGAGACCTGATCAGCAACAGATCTTTTTCATTGAGGCACCCGGTAACAGATCTTCACAAAGCGCGAAAACCACCTTCCCGCATCTCTTTTCGGACAATCTCCCTGTTCGGAAGCGATCCTGAACCCGTGCAAGTCAGCTATTGAATCTCACGTTATCCAAGTGGGGCAAATACGCTGGATGACCGTCATGCCATCATCCAGGGCGAGATCTTAAAGAGTGCCTGTTTACTCGAAGTTTTTGGATCCCAGATCTCAAAAAGCGGCTTGGTTCCTTCGAAGTTTCGGATCCCAGATCTCAAAAAGCGCTTTGGTTCACTCGAAGTTTTCGGATCCCAGATCTCAAAAAGCGCCTGGGTTCACTGAAACTTTTGGATCCCAGATCTCAAAAAGCGAATTGGTTCACTCGAAGTTTGGGTCCAAGATCTCAAAAAGCGGCTTGGTTCCTTCGAAGTTTGGGTCCAAGATCTCTAGGTTGACTGGAAGTTTTGGATCCCAGATCTCAAAAAGCGGTCGGAAGGGAGGATCAGCTTTGCCAATCCTCCCTTCCGTCCAGCTCACAAGACCTTACTTGGTCTCTTCCTCAGCATGCACCTTGAGCACATGCGGGTTCTGAATGAGGCGCTCCAGGAGAGCCTCATATTCCACCACCGTCAGCTCCGGCTGCAAGCAGACTTCGACCATGTCACCCTTGCGCTCGAATCCGAGCAGCAAGCAATGCGCGCCGAAGAGTTGCCGGATCTCGGCTTCCTTCTCGAGGGGGCACTGCACCGTAATCGGATTGCAGCGCTCGTTCGACTGGAAGTAGCGGCTGGTTGTTACCAGCGCAATCACCATCAAAAGCGTCGTGAAGACGGCCAGCGAGAAGTAACCGAAACCGCAAGCCATACCAATCCCGACAGTGAGCAGGATGGTAGCCGCAGTCGTCACACCGTGCGTCGCGATTCCGCGCTTCAGAATCACACCGGCGCCGATGAAACCAACGCTTGCCAGCAACTGGGCGGCAATACGCGTCGGGTCACCAAGACCGGCTTGCTCTGTTGCGATCATGCCCAGGCAGGAGATTAGCGCAGATGCGCCAGAGATCACCATCAGGGTGCGGATGCCGGCGTTCTTGTGCTTGCTGCGGCGTTCAAGGCCGAGCAGAGCTCCGAGAATCATGGCAGCGATCACGTTGGGGAGGAATTTAAGAAACTGCTGATTGGTCAGCGTGTGGTAGAAGGCTTCGAGCGTAGACCAGATGTCCACGGGAGAGCCCAGCCATTGAAAATCCAGCATGGGATTATCTCCTGAGTTAACGTTCAAAGTTTCAATCCGAAATCGAGCAGACTAACCCTGACCGCTCAACGACTACCTACATCCCACACGCGAAGGCGAGGAAATCGATAAGTTCAGTTGCGGAAAAAAAACTATGCGGGCTTGCTTTGGAAATTCGGGGAGAAACAGGAAATGCGTCATCGAGCCTATAAACTAACCATGTGCCAAGGAAAGATTTTCGCAGCACGCACGCCTAAAGTTTTTCTCCAGAATTCAAGCCCTGCCAAAGCTTCCAGACCGCAAACCGCGATTTTTCGACACACGCGATAATACGGCCCAAATGAGCCGAGCAAAATCTCATGGGAGTATATACTTCGCGAGGTTATGCTAATACAGAAGAGCTGCCTTAATCGAGCCAGCCGCCTTTGAACCCCGCACGTTTTAGTCCACGCCGGATGACTGAGTCGCCCGACATTACCCACCACGGAAAACCGGAACGAAAGTTCTCGATCATGATCACGATAGGCCCCTGATCAATCGCCAATCTTTCCGGGTCAACCCAGCCAGATGGCTTGGAAGGATCAAAGGTCGGATTGAAGGCGTCGGCGAAACCATGCATCGAAAATATTTCGGGTCGCTTTTCCAACCAATGGCGCATGGTCTTGAGAGACGCTTCCGGCAAATAAGGCAACGCACTGGCGGCTGCGGTCGGTGCAATGGTACCGTCATCAAATCCAGCCGGACAGCCCCGTTCACTGTAACCACGAAACTCAATTTCCTTGCCGTTCCAGGATTTCTTGAAGTCACCAGGTCCATCGCATGCTGTCAGACCCCAATCAAGTGCACTGTAATCCTTGAATCCCTTCGGGTTTTCAATCGCGTATTGATATTGGGCCTTCGTTGCTCGAACGCTATTTTGAAAGTAATCAATTCCGATCCGGCGGTTGATATCGTCTTTGATACCACGAAAGTCTACAAAACAGTGAGGGTATTGGTAGCAAAACAAGGGCGTACCAGGCATAGCAATATAGTGCTGCTTGTAATAGGTCGCCTCCTGATTATCCTTGAACAAGGCTGCCCAAGACTCCGGCGGCAAAGGATGGGTATCAGATCCAATCGCCAGCAAATAGAGCAGAAGCGCTTCGCTGTAACCATGGTAGTCGTGTTTAATCAATCCAGACTCGGGAGACCAGCCGTGCCCAATTAGCTTGCTGTCCCTCATAAGCCAATGCCAATCAACTCGATCGTAAAGAGTGTCAGCAAGCTTGCGAATCTCAGCCTCCGACGAAGTATCACGAAGGTAGTAATTCCGGGCGAAGCGCACTCCCGCCATTAATAAAGCGGTGTCTAAGGAAGACAATTCGCTGTTCCACCATTTAGGTGAAACCGCACGAACACCTGTGTCAGGATCCAAGAAATGATAAAAGAAGCCACGATAACCATTTGCGCCACTAGCCGCTTCTGACTGCGGCACTGTTGAAAGAATGCGAAGGACTTTGAGTGTGTACTCAACTGCGTCTGCTCGCGAAATCCATTGACGCTTAACAGCAATTGGATAAGCGGCAAGTGCGAAACCGACCCCAGCTATAGTTGCAGGTGATTTGCGAGTGCGATCGTGAATCAGCCCCGTATCCTTGTTCTGGTAATCAAGAAAATACTGAAAGTGTGCGCGCTGCACACGCTCAAGCATAAGCTCATCTTTTGAACTTAGAACATGTTCGTCCTTTTTCTGCTCTTTTTCACTATAGGCTTGATATTTCACTTTATAGGCTCCGAAGGTTCTCTGGGCTAACGCCCCTCTCACCTTCTCCGCTTTGTTCAACGCAATTGTTGACGCATTGTTGTAGACAGCATGGGCTAACGATTTTAACACCTTGACCGTCAGCTTTATCTCCTACGCCGGGCTCCATACTGCAGGATTCAGGATTCGGCACTGGGACTTATTTTCCAGGTGCATAGGCGGACGGGACGTCCGCGCTTCCATGAAGCGCCCTTCACTGTCAATAGCTAAATTCGTTAATTCTTGAAACCC
>JAIETF010000039.1 GCA_019745415.1 Candidatus Obscuribacterales bacterium
AAGGTCGGGCTCAAGACAATTTGGTCGCCTTCGCACAAGATCAAAGTGGAACGCCCGGAAGAGCGCCGGGCAAAGCTCAATTACAGTGAGAAAAATAGTCTTTGTGATAAAGACTTTCTTTTATATTACAGTCTTTCAGACAAAGACATGGCAGCTAATTTGCTCACGCACAAAATAGAAGGCGAGGACGGCTATTTCTTGCTTTCGCTCACACCGCCTATAAAGGTCCCTGAAAATCAGATAGTGGCTAAAGATATTGTTCTGCTTGCCGATACTTCCGGTTCTATGCAAGGAGAAAAAATTGAACAGACCAAAAAAGCTCTGAAGCATGTCATCACTTCGCTGAATGCGCAGGACCGTTTCGGTATAGTGCCATTCAATACTGATGCCGATTCGATGGCATCTAATTTGCTGCCCGCCAATCTGGAAAACAAAAGAAAAGCTGTCGACTTTATAGATGAGCTTGAGGCCAAAGGCGGCACCAATATCGGCGACGCCCTCAATTCGGGAAAGAGTCTTTTGAAAGCGGCCGGAGAGCGGCCTGCTTATTTGGTCTTGCTTACTGACGGTGAACCGACTGTGGGCGAGACTTCTTTAAAGGGTCTAGCCGCCAGTCTAGAAAATAGAAATCTCAGAGTCTTCGACTTTGGTGTCGGTTATGACGTCAACACTCGGCTCTTGAACCGCCTTTCCAGTGACAATCATGGCACGGCTCAGTTTGTCGAGCCTGGTGAATCTTTAGAGGTAGCGCTTTCTAGTTTTTATGACAAAATTCGGGCGCCGATGATGAGTGATGTCGAAATAAAATTCAACGGAATCACGGTCAAAGACACTTATCCGCGTTCGGTGAAAGATCTTTTTGCCGGCAATCAGGTCCTCTTGCTTGGTCGCTATAAGGGCTCTGGGGCGGCTAAATTAGAAATTACAGGAAAGGTTAACGGCGCTCTCAAGTCCTTCAGTTTTCCGCTTGAATTTTCCGGTGCCGATGCTTCTTCCAGTCACCTGACCAGACTTTGGGCCATGCGTCGTATTGGCTATTTGACCGAAGTGGCTCAGGCAAACGGTGAAAACAAAGAAGTCATTGACGAAATTATCGAATTATCTAAACGACACGGCATTATCACCAATTACACTTCCTTTTTGGTGACAGATCCCTCTGAGAATAATCGAATAGTAAGGCCGAGATTTGACCAGGTACTTTCTTTTGGCTCTATGAATAGACCCGGCGCGGCACCTCGCCCTTCTTCTCTTGCCGCCGAGAAAAGTATTGCCGCCGGCAGTGCCGCCGGATTTTCACAAAGAGCTGCCATTAACAATGAAAGCCCACTTTTGCGAGACTTTAGAGTGGTGTCAGGTAAAGATGCTTTTGAGCGCAATAAGAAAGCCAGTCAATTGAAAGAGTCAATTGACTTCGAATCTGAAGGCAAAACCGACCATGACAAAATGAAAGGTGCGACTGCAAAAACTGCTGCCATCAAGAGAGTTGCTGACAAGACTTTCTATCTTGCTGCTGACGGTTTCTATGTAGATAGTCTCTATAAAGCGGTCGCCGGCAATAGACCACCAGAGACTGTGGTGTTTGGTTCGGCGCGTTATTTTGAACTGACTCATCTTAAGAATGCTGCCGCTTATCTGTCTGTGGGCAAGAAACTGCTCTTGGTCATTGACGGCAAGCCCTACAAGATTGTGTTCGAGAGCAATTAAGTCGAGAACAACAAGATATTGTTTGAAAGCGGCAAGATTTGTTGGACAGCGGTTGTATCTTTGTTTGATTTCTCGCTTCGAGCATTAATCTCGACCACTTCGGCCCTATAGTGTTATTGATGAACAAATTAGCAAGGGCTAAGAATTGACCGAAAATTTGATGGATTGCTCAGACAATTTTTATATTGTGAACAGAGATTACGGAAGTTTGGACAAATTGTGGGCTAGCTTGGTTCGCCGGAAGGTAGAGCCCAACTGCCCCTTTTGCTTCTCTTGAAAACTTCTAGTAATCCATCAAAAAAATTATGAACCGACCTGCCTATGGGTTGCTATTATTTGGTCATGAAATGCCCGCCGGACGGCGAATTTCGGGGATTCTATGCATACACTAGTCAAGCCGACAACTACATTTCTCGATGCGGTGCTCACTCCCAGTGAGCTCAAGAAGCTCAGCCATGAGGAACTTGGGCACCTCGCCTCCGAAATCAGGCAGGAGATTATTCACTCTCTAGCCAAGACAGGCGGGCATCTAGCTTCCAACCTCGGGGTCGTGGAGATAACCATCGCCCTGCATAAAGTTTTCACCACACCCAACGATCTTATTCTCTGGGATGTCGGTCACCAGGCTTATGTGCACAAGATGCTCACCGGGCGTCGCGACAAGTTTGGTAGTTTGAGACAGTTCAAAGGCTTGAGCGGTTTCATCAGTCCTTCCGAAAGCGACCATGACGCTTTCATTGCCGGGCATAGTTCTACATCTATTTCGCTTGCCGTGGGTATGGCCTTGGCCCGCGATCATTTCAAGCAGGACCGCAAGATTGTCGCTGTCATTGGCGACGGCGGTTTGACCGGTGGTATGGCTCTGGAAGCGATCAATCATCTAGGCCATATTCAGAAGGGCGTGGTCATTATTCTCAATGACAACGAGATGTCCATATCAGAGAACTTGGGCGGCATTTCGCAGTACATGAAGCGCATCAAGGAAACTTTCTTTTATAAAGACATCAAAGAGAAAATCGACTTTATCGAAGGTCAACTTGATGAGGCGCGACTCAATCCGGCCGTTTGGCAGCTGATTGAAATGGTCAAGAAAGAAGCTAAAGGTCGCTTCGATACACCCGGCATTGTTTTCGAAAAACTGGGCATCAATTATTCCGGGCCGATAGACGGTCACGATGTGAAAGCAGTAGTCGAAGCCCTGGAAAAGGTCAAAGACAAAGATACGCCGCAGCTACTGCATGTGATTACACGCAAAGGCAAAGGCTATGCCCCTGCCGAAGAAGATTCTATTAAGTATCACGGTGTGCCGGCCTACGCCCTTGAACCAGCTCTGGCTGAGAAAAGCGAGCCGAGAGTCTTGGCTCCCAAAGCTAAGCCCAAGACCTATTCAGATGTCTTTACTCAGGCTCTAATTGATGTTGCCGCCCTAGACAAAGACGTAGTGGCCATCACCCCGGCAACTGCCGAAGGTAGTGGCTTGGTCAAGTTCAGCAAGGTTTATCCGGATCGATTCTTTGATGTGGCCATATGCGAACAGCATGCAGTCACCATGGCTGCCGGCATGGCTAAATGTGGTCTCAAGCCGGTTGTTTCAATCTATTCCACATTTTTGCAGAGAGCCCTAGACCAAGTCATCCACGATGTTGCCATCATGAATCTGCCGGTCATTTTCGGCATCGATAGAGGTGGTTTGGTGGAAGACGGCGAGACCCACCAAGGTGTCTTCGACATAGCCTACATGCGGGCCATACCCAATTTGACAGTCCTAGCTCCTAAAGATGCAATAGAACTGCGCAATATGGTTTTCACCGCAGTCAAAGAAAGCAAGGGACCAGTGGCCATTCGCTTTCCTAGAGACAAGGCATGCGCTGCCGCCGAGCTCGATAAGCTAGTTGAAAGCAAAGGTCAAACTGCTTTCGAGAAGCTGGACTATACCAGTTGGGAAATTCTGCACCAGCCCGCCGACCAAGTTAAGGCGGCAAATGTTGTTTTTGCCTATGGTGCCATGGTTGAGAAAGTGGCGGCAATTTTGCCTATTCTCAAAGATACGCATGGTGTCGAGTTTACTTTCGTCAATGCGCGTAGTGCCAAACCCCTCGACCAAAAGATGCTGCGTGATTTCTTTGCCAAAGACTGCCGCATAGTAACAGTTGAAGAAGGTGTTGCCACCGGTGGCTTTGGTGCCGCTGTATTAGAAGAAGCAAGCCGCTATAGAATGAACCAGCTAGAGCAAGGCAAGAATGCTAAGGCAATTGATATAAGCACTTTGGCATTGCCCGATAATTTCGTCGAGCATGGTGCCAGAAATATTCTGCTCGATCTGGTCGGTCTGTCTGAAGCGGCTTTGACTCGTAAGCTGAAGCTTATTTTTCAGGGTTAGGCTCGATAAGAATATCAATCGCCTCAGTCTCTTTCTCGGAGTCTATCTCGTTAATTACTTTGTGATGCATTTCCAGTTGGCGCAATGTTTCTCTCTTCAAACCTGGCTCTTTTAGCTTTATTTCAAGCTTCTTGGGCCAATTCTTAAGTGCTAGGATTTCTTGGTCTGAGATATTTGTATAGTAGAGTGTTAGCTTTTGGAGATTTGGCAGGTTCCTTAAAGCTGCCAACAGATTTTTGTTGCGCAAAGAGAGCTTTTCTAATTCTATGACTTCTAAGCCTTTCAGTTCACCGAGCGCCTCTATTGCCCCTTCTTCCAGATAACCATGCTTTAGCCCTAGCGCGATAAACTTCTTGGGCGAGAGTCTTTGGACTAGTTCTTTGTCAACGCCAATGTAAGAGACAGAAAGCAGGGTCAGCTGATTTAAGCGCTTCAGTCTCTTTATATCACTGGCATTAAGTGATTTACTGCGCAGCCTTAGCACTTGCAGTATTGGTAAAGCGTTTAAATCGTCAATCACTTTTCCAGAACAGTTTGTTTTGTCTAGCTCTAATGTGACCAATCTTTTAAATCTGGCAAAATATGGAAAGTATTCATCCCCCCAGTCGAATGTAATACTTTGGCTCTGTGCGATTCCGGAGAGAGACTCAGGGGCAAAGAGGTTTAATTGCTCTGGTTTGTCTGGAAAACTGTCGTTGAATTCTATTTTCACCATGTCATTGGTGGAGCAGCTGAACTGCTTCTTTTCTTGGGCTGTCAAGTTTATCGAAACTGCGCCTATATCTTCCTCAGGCAGCTGAAAATAGATGTGCTGGCCTCTTACATAACTGAGTGGTTGGTTCAGTACCTCCAGTTGTTTCTTGGTTGCTTCAGGCGGTTTCGGCAGCTCTCCACTCTTGAGGATCGGTTTTGAAGTCTTAGAGAAGGTATAGTAGGCGATACCGCCTATAGACGCAATGGCAATAATTACTATTCCAACAAATAGTACTGCTTTTAGTGGCAACGGCGGTGCTGTTTCGTCAGTTGATTTCTTGCTTAAGTCAGGAGCATTTTTGACCTCTTCGACTTTCTTGCTCTTCCTTCCTACATTGAATTCCAGAGTGTCAAGCACTTCATCCATGGTTGGAATACGAGCTTCTCGCTCTTTGTCCATCATGGAGCGGTAGAGAGCATCAATCCACTTGGAAGGCTCTCTGTTGGCTTTGTTGGCTGCTAGAGGAGGTATCGGTGCTGTATTGTGCAAGATGAATGTTTCTATAGCCGTCGCCCCTACAAATGGTGGCACGCCGTTGACACATTCATAAATTAGACAAGCAAGAGAATATATGTCTGTTCTGGCATCAAGCTCTTCACCCCGCGACTGCTCTGGGCTCATATAAAGAGGGCTGCCGAAAACGGCTCCTGGTGCGGTTAGGCGTTGGTCTGAATTCTTTGTTTCTCCTCTGCTTTCCTGGCGAGACAAAAGACCGGCCACCCCAAAGTCTGCTAGTTTGAGATTGCTTATTTGATCACCGGAAAGTTCAATATAAACATTGGCTGGTTTAAGGTCGCGGTGAATAATGCCTTTTTTGTGCGAGTGAGAAAGGGCATCTGCCAGTCTGGCTATTACATAAAGTAATTCCCGCTCGGACAGGGCTCCCCTTCTTTCGATTCGTTGGGCCAGAGACTCTCCCTCCACCAGTTCCATTGTGTAGTATGGTCTTGAATCATTGATGCCGAAGTCTAGAACTGAAATTATATTTGGATGTCTTAGGCTGGCAATCGACTTCGCCTCTCGTTCAAATCTTTGCCAAGCTTCTGCTCTTACCTCTTTGCCTGAAAATGTTTTCAATGCCACTTGGTTGCCCAAGTGTAGATGTCTTACCTTATAGACCGAACCCATACCGCCACTGCCCAAGAGTTCTATAACTTCGAACTTTTGGTCGATGATGCTGCCGGGCTCAAGAATTGAGAGGGTCTCTTGCAGTCCGCCCTCTGAAATCTTGCCGTCGATTAGGGCAAAGGTGCTCGATTTTGCCAGTTCAAGCAAGCGCTCTTTTGATGAAGTACTGCCAGCATTTTCCATGGCAGCTACACTTCACGTCGCCCTTCTAAGGCGCGCGTCAGTGTTACTTCGTCTGCATATTCTAAGTCTGAGCCGACAGGCAAACCAAAGGCGATGCGGGTTGTCTTGATGCCCAAGGGTTTGACTAAACTGCTTATATAAAGAACAGTGGCATCGCCTTCAATGGTGGGGTTGATGGCTAAGATGATTTCTTTGATGGTGCCGCCGGCGGTGCGAGCTAGAAGTTCTTTGATGCGCAGTTGCTCCGGACCACGGCCTTCAAGCGGCGAAATTAGACCATTGAGAACATGGTAGAAACCCTTGTATTCTCTGGTCTTTTCTAGGGCGATTACATCGCGGCTGTCAGCCACTACGCAAATGGTGCTTTTTTCGCGGCGTATATTTGTGCAAATTTCGCAGGGGTCGTTTGCCGACAAATGAAAACAAGATGAGCAGTGCTTGACTTTGTCTTTGGCATCCACCAGCACACGGGCCAGACTCTGAACATCGTTATCGCTCATATTGAGCACAAAGAATGCCATCCGCTGCGCCGACTTGGGGCCGACGCCGGGAAACTTTTGGAATTCTTCAATAAGCCTGGCCAGTGGCGGAGTGAAATACACGATTAATTACTTGCTTTCGATTAGAACAAGCCTGGGGGCATAGGAATACCGCTCATAGACGATTTCATCTTCTCTTCGCCGGCTTCTTTGGCTTTGCGGCTGGCATCGTTGACTGCAGCCAAAATTAAATCTTCCAGCATGGTCAGGTCGGACAGATCCACGGCTTCCGGCTTGATTTTCAGGCTTTTGAAGCTAAACTCGCCGTTGCAGGTGACTTTGACAGCTCCGCCGCCTGCCTGTCCTTCAACCACGGTGTTGGACAATTCGCCTTGCACTTTCATCAACTGTTCTTGGGCTTTAGACATAGAGCGCATGATTTGTTCGAAGTCTGGTTGCATTTCGTGGTTTTTCCTCTAGCGTTGCTAATAAATTGTCGATTATACAGCTCTGTGGGCTGCTTAATGTTTCTTAAGCCTCTTTGAAAATTGCCTATAAAGATAGCAGTAAATATATATACTGAGCCGCGGAGCACTAACTTGGTTTAGATTAAATAGGTGAATTACTGATGCAAGAATTTGACACTCAAGAGCAAGATTCGGACCTGAAGACCGGCATGGAAGACGCTTCCGAAAAGGGCAAACATGTTCTGCGCTATCTGCTCAAGCGCTTCATTTTGATTGTCTCTTTCGGACCTGGTGTACTTGGCTTTCTCTGGCTTTTGGGCAAAATCGTCCGCCGGTAACCTTTTAGTTAGTCCTTTATGAAAAGATCCCTGCTGCGACTCTTTAGCGAAGACCCGGTGGCCCGGCTTGCCCGGACCAACCCTGATTTTGTGCGGCGTTACAGCGCCCCCGATCAGTTCGGCTTTTCGCTTGAGACTTATGCTCGCTGGGAGCCCTTCTTTCGCTTTCTCTTTGAAGAGTATTTCAAAGTGAAAGTAAAAGGAGTGGAGAACATTCCCCGGGACGGGGCGGCCATATTGGTGGGCAACCATTCGGGACTTTTACCCTTAGATGGGGCGATGATTTCCATGGCCATGGCTTCAAACCATGGCAGTGCGAGAAGGATTCGTTATCTAGTCACCGATTGGTTCTTCCATATCCCCGGCTTTTCCAACTGGGTGAAAGCCACAGGGCAGGTGAGAGCTTCGCTCAGTAATGCTAGACAACTAATCGAAATGGGCGAGGTTGTCGGCATTTATCCCGAGGGCATTAGAGGAGTTGGTAAACCCTTTCGAGAGAGGTACAGGGTACTCGATTTTCATCCGGGCTTTGTGCAACTTGCCATCGCCACAGGTACACCGCTAATACCGGTCTCTACCTTGGGCGGCGACGAGATCTTTCCAGAGTTCACCAATTTGAAAGAAATAGCACACTTCCTGAAAATGCCTTTCTTTCCGGTTACGTTGACCTTCCCTTGGCTGCCTTTCCCGCTCATGCTCATACCCCTGCCGATTCGCTGGATGGTACATATTCATAAGCCAATCAAGCTCGATTATCCGCCTGAAAAGGCCTCTGATCGAAAGCTTGTAATTAAACTAGCCAGACAGATTCAGTATGAAATTCAAGATGATTTAAACCGTATGCTCAGGCAGCGAAAGCTACTTTTCACCAGCCCTGAGCCCGACCAAGACGAGCAAGAATTTTCAAACTATAAACAAGAAAAAATTGCCGAAGCAATAGACGAGGATGAATAATGAGTCAGTTTCTCTCCAATTATCGCGATTTTCTCAAGCAGTCCGCCAAATCAGACCGCTATCATGGTTTTGATATGCGAGTCTTGGCTCGTGTCGAGCCGGTCTTGAGCTTCCTCTTCCATGACTGGTGGCGAGTGGAAGTGAGCGGACTGGAAAAATTGCCCCGCGATGGCGCCGCTCTAATCGTCGGCAACTCGGGTAGCTTCCTGCCCTGGCCGGCTTTCATGTTGCTTTACGCTCTTATGTCTTCCCGCCAAAATCCGCGCCGCGTGCACATTGTCGCCGAGCTTGATTGGATTAAGGACGAGCGCCTGCACAGTTTCCTGATGGAACTTGGCTTTGTGCCTTATTCCAGCGCCAACATGAAACGACTTTTTTCTAAGGGCGAACTGGTGGCGATTTTCCCCGAAGGTGTGCCTGGTCTAGCCAAGCCCTATATGGGCAGAGACAGACTCAATGTTTTTGATTGGGCCAAGCTTCTGCCGGCTGTCGAGATGGGTGTGCCAATATTTCCCCTGGCCACTCTTGGTTGCGACGAGGCTGTGCCGGTTTTGACCAATATGGAAAAGACCGCCAAGCTCCTAGGCTTGCCGGCTTTTCCGATTACACCGTTCTTCCCCTGGTTGCCTTTCCCTCTCAATCTTGGCTCTTTGCCGAGCAAGTGGCATATGAGTCTGATCAAGCCTTTGAGCTATGAGACCAGCCAAGAAAGAGATGAACTGGAAGAATGCGCTATGAAGCAATCCCAGTTTGCCGAGGGTGAAATACAAGCCGAGTTAAATCGACTTTTGAGACAGCAATGGCGTAAGCATTAGACTAAGCTGTGCGCAGTTCGGTCACCTCTTTCAAGATGCGCCAGACTGTTTTCTGGGCTCTGAAAGCCACATGTGGATTCTCGTCTTCGGCAAGAACTTTGAGAACCACCAAGGGCACGCTATAGCATTCAGCTACTCTGAATCTCACGTCGGCATGGGTATCCCTTGCCAGTTTCCATATTGTTTTGATGGAAGTGTTGAGATTGTCGGCCACTGCTGCTCGTACTTCGAAATCTTCGTGGGAAGCAAGACGAGCCAAGGTAGTGGAATGTGTGCGCGGGTTTTCAGCAATGCGCTCTAATAATGATGTGGGAGCGTTGCGGGTGAGATGCTCAAGCACAGGCGGCGGTGTGTTGGGATTAATCGCCAGAAGGTACCTGATGCGAGCTGCCTCCAAGGCGGCTGAGTTGAGTTGCTTTTCGCCCGAAGGGTTTTGATTACCGCGCTTCTTTACTTTGACAGCGCTGTCTTCTGTCTGATTTTCGCCTTCTCTGTTCAATAACACTTTGAGCGCCTCCTTTATCTGCCGACCAGGCTCTTCCCACTTAAAGGAATAAGCGAAGGACAGGTCGTAGTTTTCATCTGGGATGGGTGATTTGGGATCTTCGTTGAGTTGATTGGGTTGGTTCTTTTGGGCCTGCGATATGCGCAGTTTGCTTAAAAAATTGACCACGTGCGCGGGTATCTGTTTGCTGCCTCTTCCTGTCTCCTGGTTATCTTCGCTTTCAACCATCGACTGACTCTTTTGTTTAATTGAGGGCAAGGAAATAATCGCGCCAAGGCGGTATGAAACCATTATTAGTCGACTGGCTGGATGTGAGGTTGGGGTTTGGCTATAAAGATCTATAGGTTTTCTTGAAAGGTCCAAGAGCTGAGGCTGATAGATTTTTGTTTTTGTTCTGTCCGCGTCTCGAAAGCCCTAATTAGTGAGGGTTTTGGCTGGTGGCTTATTGTAAAGGCGGAAAGCCGCGCTAGATTAAAAGTGAGTGTAAATCACGCTATTTTGCGAATTGTATAGCTAGCCCGGCCCAAGATATGAGTTTTCCCTATGTTCAGAAAGTGGCATTGGTACTAATGTAGTAATGGAGCCACTGCTGTTACTTTCAAGCCGGGGCTGTAATTATGCTTTTCGACGATTTCTTTTTTTTGGTCAACCAGGTAGCCTCAACCGAAACCGATAGCGATATTCTTGCCGAAATGGCTCAACAATTGGTTGATCGACCGGCACTACTTTCTTTATTGGCTGTCAATCCTCATCTGCCTGATGCGCTTTTGGAGGCATTCAGCAAGCATCCAGAGTCTTCTGTGCGCCTTATGCTCACTTGTAATTCAGCCGTATCTTCCGGGCTCAAGCCGGCGATTCTCCAAGTGCTGCTTACTGATCTAAATCCAGACGTAAGATATAGTCTGGCTGAAAACTATGATCTGCCTCGTGAATCTCTGGCTATGCTTCTCGATGATGAGAATCCATATGTTTGCAACCGGGCGCGTAAGACTTTGCAGCGGCTGGATGTGCAATTTGTGCATAGTGTTTCTTCTGTAGACTTTGGCGGGCGGAATGACAAGAGAAGCGAAGGTGTGGCCTGACTCATATCTCCACCGATTAATCGAGCCTGTATAATTAGCGCTGGCTCTTAGGGCCGCCGCTTTCATTATGAAATCGGTCACATTCAACCGGCAAAGGCCGTCTTTAATGAGTAATTCCGGCAACCCCAATCAAGAACCGCTGTCAGGGCTATCTTTAGAGGCTCTGGCTGATGAATTGTCTGGTAAAGATGAGCAAGTCGGAAAAGAATTAACAGCTGGTTCGGAAGGCATGGTGGTTTCCAGCGGCGGTAATGGCGCGAAGTCAAGCGGTGATCTGGTCGTAGACTTAGGTGGCGGTGCCGGAAAAATTCAGCATCCAAACGGCGATCTTACTTTCTACGACAGTGATAGTTCCTACACGCAGACTTTGCGCGATGGCGGCTATTTTCGCGTCAGCACTGAGTTTGGTGAAGTGATCTTTCACTTGCGCCCTGATGGTGATATTGATATTATCGCCCCCAATTTCGATGAAACACTGCGCAAGGTCAATGCTGGTGCGGGTATCTTTTTTTGGACTAATGCCGATGGTACGATTCGCATAACCTATGATGAGCAGCGCGGTTTCAGTACTTCATCGGTCGACAAGTCTAACTTCGTTTGAAGAGTCTTTTTCTTCTTGCTGAGAACTTTCTTTCTGTATATCTTTCTGATTTTGCACCAGGTTTCTAATTGCAATCGGGTCGAAAAGTCTATCGTTTAGATCTAGGGCAGTGAGCGAGCTGGTCAGTTGGCAAGCCAGGGGCGAGAGTTCGGGGCGCTTCTCGGCTGGGTTTGAGGCAGTTAGTGGTATCGGGTCAGAGCCGGTCAATAAGAAATAGAGAGTCGCTCCCAGTGAATAATAATCGCTTGCTATCTGGGCTTTACCCTTGAACTGTTCCAGCGATATATAGCATTGCTTGCCCACCAAGGTGCCCGTGGCGGTGCCTAGATATTCGCTGGCGGCGCCGAAGTCTATCAAGATAGGCTTGCCGTCTTCTCCTAAGATTATATTCTCGGGGCTAATGTCGCGGTGCACCACCGGCGGTGAGAGGTTGTGCATATATTCCAGTGGTTCGGTGAGCGAGGCTACGATCTCCAGCGCCTCGTCTTCTTCTAGTGCCCCTCTTTCTCTGACCAACTGTCTCAAGTTTGTCCCTTCTATATAGTTGAGCACTAAATATGTCCGTCCGTCCTCAAAAATATAGTCGATTACTTTTACCAATTGAGGGTGCGAAAGTTTGATCAAGAGTTCGGCTTCGCGGGCAAATAGTTCGGCGGCCTTATCTTTAAGGGCTTGTTTGGCTGTTTGGGGCGGTGTGGCTTCTTTCAAGACACAAAGTTCTTTCTCTTCCTTTTGAGCCAGATAAACAGCAGATAGCCCTCCAAAAGAAAGCTGCTTGATAATTTTCAACTTGCCAGACAATAATTTATGTCCTGGTTCAAGCGGCATAAATGCGGTCGAGGTATAGCGGCTTTCCAGCTCTTTTTCCCAGAGGTTTGTATAGGTTTCGGGCTTGTCTTTGCCATCAATATCAATAGGCTGACCCCACTTCACCGCCATCAGCGGTCTGACTTTCTCGTCTTCCAGCCAGACCGAAAGAGAGAGAAGGAGTTTCTCTACGTCTTTCTCGGCTATTTGATTCAAGGTGATTTCAAATTCGTCTTGGTCTTTCAGTTTAAAGAGCAGCCGCTTCTGTATCTGGCTTATGCAATGGCGGTCGTCTTGGTCTAGGGCGTCCAGTACTTTCACCGCTTCGATTTGCTGCCAGGGTATCTCGGCCCTGCCGAAGGCAAAGAGAGTGAGGCGGCTGGGCACTCTTAGCCCGCTTCTCGAGAGCACTATACGATTATCAGAAGTAAGAAGCAGCAGCCAGAGGCAGACGGCGGCAAACAAAAGAGAGCCGAGCATGATGAAAACTGAAAAGGCGCTTGCTTGGTAGATGGCAGCATAAATAGATATGCCGGGCATTATGATTGCCCAGAGAGTCATGCTGGACATAAGCAAGTCTCTAAAAGACTCTAACCCGTTAGATTTATAGTTGATTGAGACTTCGGTGTTTTTCATGCCTCCGCTGCCTCTTGTACGCTTTCGAGTTCCTTTTCTTTGATCTTGATGGTCAGTGGCTCTTCTTCAATTTCTTTTCTTTCTTCTTTTTCGTTATAGACCAGTGCCTTGATTTGAGCAATTGATGGTCGTTTATTCTCGTCTAATTGAGTAAGCAATCCGATTAAGTTGTTCAGTTTTTCAAAACTTGAGCTTGTCTCTTTTGCCTGCAAAGATAGACGGCTTAGCGGTTCGGGATCTTTGCCCATATAAAGGAAGTAGAGAGTGGCGCCCAAAGCATAGAGATCTGAAGCCGGAGAGGGATTACCTCTGATTTGTTCAGGCGGAATATAGGAATGCTTGCCCACCATGGTTGCCGAGGCATTGCTTTCGGCTTTATGCAGGCGAGCCACTTCAAAGTCGATTAGATAGAGCTGGTTGCTTTGATCGAGCACTAGATTGTCTGGGGTGAAATCGCGGTGCACTACCGGTGGTGAAAGTGAATGTAGATAGTCGAGTACATCAAGCATTTGCCGGGCATAGCTTAGTATTGTCTCGGCATCAAAACCGCTTTCGCCGGTCAATTCTAGACTTGCTTCGACGCGATCGCGCAAGTCTCTGCCGTTAATACGTTCCAAAACCAAATAAGAGCGGTGGTCTTCGATAAAGTAATCTAAGAGTTTGACTATATTGGGGTGCCTGAGAGTTTGCAATAGCTTTGCTTCTGCTTCGAAAGATTCGAGGGCCTTGCGTCTGATTTTTTCGTCGACATATAGGGGCAAGACTGATTCTTTGATGATCACTGTCTGCAAGTCTTCGCGGGCAGCGGCGGTATAGGTAAGACCTTGTCCGCCGGCGGCATAGATGTTTTCTATTTGATACAGCCCTTCTTTTAGATAGTGCCCTTTTTCGAGAGGCGTCAGTTTGTCTCGCTTGGGTGGTGTGGCCAGTGAGCTTAGCCAAAGTTCGGTGAAGCTTGTGGCAGCGGTACCTTTGATGGCACTCTCAATCTCTGCGTCGCGCGGTATTTCGGCGATATATTTTTCAAGATAGCGCAGAAAGGAAAGTCCTATATCGGGCTGTATGAAACCGCTCAAATTGGCTTCTAAAAATGACTTGTCTTTCTTCCAGAAACAGATTTTCCACTTATGCGGGTCGATAGATTCTTTCTTCAGTGTGACATTGCTCACTTCCTGCCAGTTTAGGCTTTTCTTGTTAAACTCCAGACCGCCTAGGCGCGTGCAAAGACAGATGCCTTTGTCAGAGAAGGTGATTTTGTTTGGCTTGAGAAGCTCGGTCAGCAAATAGGCAAAGACAGCCAATGACACGGCTGCTATAGCCAGTTGCCCGTAAATATTGCCAGATGAGACAGTGATGGCCAGGGCAAAGGGAAAACTTACTGCGCCTGAGAGTGCCCCGATGACAAAGAGTGGCAGGCCGAGGAAGATAGAGAGTATGTCGAAGATTCCACTATGGCCGTCGAAAGCGTCATGATAAGTAGCGTTGGGTGAAAGACCGCAGAAACTGACCATATACCAGCGACAGGCTGATTTACAAAGATAGGGCAAGATAAAGAGCACGAGCGGATAACTGAATACTTTGAAACTAGCAGCGATAGAAGCTTCATGGTCTCTTAGTACTTCCAAAAGTCTCTGCAGATTGGAGCCGTCCGAAAATCTTATCTCTAGTTCTTGGGCTCTAGCGCTGCGTTCTTCGGCTCTTTTGCGGTTGCGCAGATTGAGTAAGTTTTGCTTGGTGACGGCGTTTGCCACTTGGGGGTGGGCCTCGATGAAATCCAGCAGGTCAGATACCTGAGACGAATCTAGTTTGTTGCTGTCTACCAGGGTGCTGCTGTCGCTTGTGGCTTTTCTAATAGCCAACTCGCCGTTGCTTTGCAAGACAATCGATGCCGGTCTTTTCTTGGCGTTATATGTAAAAGTCAGCCTTTTGAGACTGTAAGCTTTGAACAGGCATAAGCTTGAAATGATAAGAAGAAGCAGGTCTAGGATTAGATTGTTTGTGTAGGGGATCAGTCTGTCTGTCTGAGATGTCGATGTGAAAACGACAAAGGGAAGCCCCACAAGCCAAATAGGATGAGTATAAAACAGAATTTTGGCGAGCTTGCGATCGGCTCTACTGTTGAGGTCGATTTTCTTATAGCCTTGTTTCATAAGTAAAATTTGCCCCGCCGGCGCTAATTTTAATTGTTATGCTTTCGATATTAAGTTGGTCTTTAATGGTCTGGTATTGTCTATACAATCGCTATGCTGAGATCGTCTTTGCAGTTGAAAACGGCATGCTGTGCTGTTTCTTCTTAGCTCTTTGCTCTTGAGCGCCTTCAATAAATGAGCTACTGTTAGCCTATCGTCAATTAATCTTCGTGATTGGAGCGGGAGGGCAAGTTGTTAGCTAAAGAACTAGCACTGGTGGTTAACAATTTCGACGGCAGCTCAGCCCGTGGGCTAGCTTGCGACTTAAAGACTCTGAGCGGGCTCGGCGTTTATGCCGCTGGGGTTTGCAGTGCCGTCATGGCCGCCGACACCAGCCGATCCGAGTTGGTGACCGCGGTGGGGGCAAAGGCTTTCGCCTCTCAGTTGTCGACACTGTCAGCCGATTCAAAAGTGACCGCCTTGAAGATTGGTTATATCGATTCGGTTGAGCAGGTGGAGGAACTGATCTCCTTCATTTCAACCGAAAAGCCTCGCTTTGTCATTTACGACCCCGTCTTCACCGAGAGTCAGCCGGCGCTTGCGTTGAGCGATAATCCTCTTTTCCGGTCCATTAAAGAAAAACTTTTGCCGCTCTGTCATATGATGACTGTCAGTTTGACCAAGGCCGGTTATTTCTTGGGCGAGCAGGCCGGCCCGATGCCCGCCTTAGATGACCGCAGCGCCTTAGACCAGTACATAGAAGAATTGGGCATGAAGCTTGTCGTTGCCGGTCCTCGTTCTGTTTTATTGACTGGGGGCGGGCGTAAAGGTTCTTTCAGTCAAGACTATTTCACCAACGGCGTGAGCGGACTCTGGCTCTCGAGTTTGCGCCGTACCACTCGCGAGACCTTGGGCAAAAGCGAGACGCTGTCTTCTGCTCTAGCCGGCGCGGTTTGCTTGGGGCATAACATTATGGACGGGCTTGTCATTGCTCGCTCTTATCTTAACCAGTCACTAGACAGCTTACTTGCGCCCGGCAAAGGTGCTCAGGTCATGTCGCACGGGCAGTGGCAGTGTGATCAGTCGACTCTGCCTTGGCTCACCCTCACCGGTGAAGAAGGCAGGCAGCGCATGACCTTCCGCCCCACCAGCAATTTGGGCTTCTATCCAATCGTCGATTCCTTTGCCATGGTTGAGCGCCTGGTTACAGCTGGAGTCAAGCACATTCAGCTGCGAATCAAGAGTTTGACAGGCGATGCTTTAGCTTCTGAGATTAGAGATTCGGCAAGGCTTTGTCGTCAGATGGGCTGTGAGCTATTTATCAATGACTATGTCGACCTCGCCATCGAGCATGGTGCAAGCGGCGTGCATCTTGGCCAGGCCGATCTGGTCAGCCACGATCTCACCCGCCTTTCAGATAGCGGTATGAAGCTGGGTGTTACTGCCCGCGCTTATTGGGAGGTGGCCCGAGCACTTGCCTTTAAGCCCAGCTATATAACTGTGGGACCGGTTTTTGACGATGAGACTCATAAAGAAGCCCATGAAGGGCTCACTGCTTTGCTGCGTTGGCGCAAAGTCTTAGATTTTCCAATTGTTGCCGCCGGCGGTATTTCTCTAGAGAACGCCACTGCAGTTCTGGCTACCGGTGTCGATTCGATAGCTGTTTACCGCGATCTGTCAGCCGGGCACGATCTTTCAATCAGGTTGGAAAAATGGCTCAGACTCTTTGAGCGGCGTGGTCTGCCCTCAGGCATTGATAGAAGTTTTGATGCTTCGGTTGCCCCATCGAACGAAGAGTCTCCTCGAATTGCTTCTTCTGAAAGTACAGGCGAAAGGGCTAATTTAGATCTCTACAGATGAACTCTTATCTGGCAGGCTTTCTTGCAGTTTGTTTGACCACGGCTTTGTCTGTGGCTGGCATGCTTTATGTGCGTCGAAAAGTCAGTTTTGAAGTTCTGGTTTCTTACCATGAAGTAGCTGGTTATCTCTTGTCTGTAGTCGGCACGCTCTATGCGGTTCTGCTTGGTTTTGTCGTGGTCGACACCATGCAGCATGCCCAAGACTTGAGGGTATTGGTCGACCAGGAAGCATCCGGTCTGGCCAATATATATTTGCTGGCCAATGGTTTGCCCGAGCCCAAAAGAGAAAAATTAAAAGGCCTGTGCGTGCGCTATGCCGATGAGATTGTCAGCGAAGAATGGAAAGCCATGGAGAAAGGCGGCTATAGCGTCAAAGCATTTAGTTCGGTCTGGGCCATTTGGAAAGAAATTACTTCGATAAAGCCCGCGGAAGAAGATGAAAAAGCTTTACACCAGGAACTGATTAGCCAGGTCTGTGAAATGACCCAGAATCGTCGCACCCGCATTACTTCAGCTGCCCATGGCGTTTCACCCTTGCTCTGGGTGGTCTTGATTGTGGGCGGCTCTTTCACTGTTATCTTTACTTATTTCTTTGCCGTTCAACATCTCAAGGCGCAGGTGATTATGACTATTCTTGTTGCTCTCACCCTGGCGCTCAATATCTTTTTGGTCTTTGTTTTCTCTTCTCCTTTCAGCGGCGACTTTGCGGTCAAGCCCGATGCATTCAGGCTTGACCGCATGATCTTTCGTTATTACGACAAGGGCGAGCCGCCGCCTCCTGAAGTGATGCATAACCAGTTTTAGCCAATCTAGGGAGCCTCAGATGTTTGCCATTTTATTGCTCGTCATCAGCAATATCTTTATGACTTTCGCTTGGTATGGACATCTCAAATTTAAGTCGGCGCCGCTTTGGGAAGTGATTCTGGTCAGTTGGCTAATTGCTTTTCTGGAGTATTGTTTTCAGGTGCCGGCCAACAGGCTTGGCAGCTATCAGTTCACAACCGCGCAGTTGAAGGTCATTCAAGAAGTAATCACTTTGCTTGTCTTTAGTGGATTTTCAGTGCTCTATTTGAAAGAGCAGTTTAAATGGAACTATCTGGCGGCTTTTGTTTTGATTGTTGGTGCTGTCTGTCTGGTCTTTATGGATACTAAGCCACCGCACATACTCAGTTCTCAGTCATCTGAAGCAGGTATCTCTCAATCAGGTAATTCTAAATAGACTCTAGCTTTTTGCTTTCTATTTCAACTACTTCTACTTTTCTACTACTTCTACATGTCTTCGCCCGGTGGCTTTTCCAGGCGAGGAAGAATTATTTCGATTTCTTGGCTTGAATTTGAAACGAGAGCTTGCGCTTTATCGCTCGCCACTTTGAAGGGCAGACTAAAGGCGCGTTCAAAGCTTGTACTTGATTCGGTTGTGATCAATTCGCCTTTGTTCGGGTCTTTATCTTGCTTTGCACTGGTAGCAGTCTGGCTGTCAAAGCCTTTGATAGAAAAATTTTCTTCGTCTAAAGCAATCTCTACCCGTCCACAAAGGTCGCCTTTTATGCGGGCAATTACTTTGAAATTGTCTTTCTCTTCGATTGTTTCTATGGTAAGTACGGCATCGGTTGAGCTGAGGCTCTTTACTTCCCCTTTCTCAATCTGAAGGCTTTGCTTCACCGGCAAAAGCTTTTCGCCAGTCTTTACTGTTACTTGTAATTGTTTTTTGCTGGGTTTGCTCTGAAGATTTTGGGGCGGCACTTTCATCTCGGCATTAATAAGCTTAGAAAGCATTGCCTCAGAATCATCTATATTGCTAGCCTTTTGCTTGGCAAGATCTGAGGCGAGGCTGCAGTTTGGCAAGACAAACAAGCCAGCAGTCATAAGGGTTGCTGCTAGCCCTTCTCTTAGTATTTTATGCTTGGCAAACTCAAACTTAGACTTCATAAAGTGCTATTTTAACCCATATGAAAGATAGACAGAATGCCGACTTTTCTATAGAAGCTCTTGACGAATCTCTTGACGAAGCCCTAGAGCGGGCTGGGCGGCAGCTGGCGTTTGATGGCGCGGTCAATACCGGCTTGACTTTGCCTAAAAAGCAGTACGAATTTTTGCTTGCCGAGATAGAGCAATTTATTGCCAATGGTTCTGTCGAGGCTGGTAGGCGCGGCATGCTTGCTTGCCCGGCGGTGCAAGCTTATGCCCAAGAGGGCGAAAGGCTGGCTCATTTCTTTCTCACTAGACGCAATAAATCTGATTTGGCTGAGGCCGGGCGAACCACAAAGGCAGTAAGGGCTATATTTTTTGATAAGAACCCCGAGAGAAATTGGTATGTCACCTGGCATCAAGACCTGACAATTGCCCTGAAAAGAAAGGTAGAAACCCCTGGTTATTCAGCCTGGTCGATGAAAGATGATATTGTCCATGTCCAGCCTCCGGTGGCGGTCTTAGAAGAAATGGTCGCTTTGAGATTGCATTTTGACGACTGCGATAACGACAATGGACCCCTGAAAATAATCTGCGGCAGCCACAAGTTAGGTCGCTTAGAGAAAGATTCTTACAGTCTAAATGGTGTTGCCGGAAATGCTGAGAAAGTTTTGACTGCCGCTGCCGGTCAGATCATTGCTATGAAGCCTTTGGTTGTTCATGCTTCTTCAAAGTCTGTAAAACCACTTCATCGGAGGGTTTTGCATGTGGAGTATGCCGCCTGTTCATTGCCTAGCCCGCTTGAGTTTGCAGTCTTTTAAGTTTCTTTTTCCAGTCTTTCCACTGCTAATTTAGAGTGCATACACCGGGAGCATACATAGGTAATCATCCCTTTGGACGGTCTCTCATTCTTGTGGTTGATTTTGATCTGGTGCCTCTATCGAAAGCCTTTGTTGAGTGGATTCTTGGGCGTTTTGTCCTGAATTGCCGATTGTATCGAAAAGCCTTTTGGTCGATGAATCTAGTCATTTATAGTGACAAAGTATTGAATGAAGTACAGGCTCAATTGGTAACCTCATATGGACCCTAGTTCAATCGTTCCGTTATATCAGCCGATTCCTTTTCCGGCTCCGGTATGGCTTTTAGAAACACTGCTCATACTCGGTTTCTTCTTGCATGCTCTACCGATGAATGTTGTTTTGGGTGGCGGTTTCTTAAGTGCCGCCCTTATTTTTGCCGGTAAGGAGAATCGCGAAGGCTATCTCTTCCGCACTGGTAAAGCCTTGGCCACCGCCCTGCCGCTCTTCATTTCATTTGCCGTCACCCAGGGTATAGTTCCACTCTTGTTTGTGCAGTTGCTCTACGGACCTGCCTTTTACACTTCATCAATTTTGATGGCAGTGCCATGGTTGTCGGTTCTTCTTATTATCATCATTTCGTATTATTTGTCTTACGTAGTGATTTATCGCTATTTCAAGTCAGAGAAGGCTCTAACTGCAGCAGGCGCCGTACAGACAGCGGCATTGCTTTTGGTCATGAGTCTGGGTTTTGCTCTGGTGGGTTTCCTTTTCTCAAACAATATGACTTTGATGCTCACTCCGGCAAAGTGGCTTGCCATGTACAGTCAGAATGCCAACGGCTTGCATCTCAATTTGTCTGAAGGCAGTTTGATTCCGCGCTATTTGCACTTTTTCGTCGCTTCTTTTGCCACCGCCGGTATCACACTTGGTTTATTTGGTCTTTATATAGCCAAACGCAATGCTGAATTTTCCAACTACATGATCAAGCTGGGCTCGCGCATTTATCTGGCCTTTACACTTTTGCAGCTGCCTGTGGGCTTTTGGTATCTCAAAAGTCTGCCACCTGAGTTTATGCACAAGTTTATGGGGGGCGACACAATTGCTGCTGCAATCTTTGGGGTAGCCATGCTCTTTACCGTTGTCGCAGTTGTCACTTCGGCGCTGGCAAGCCAGAGCGGCAACGCCAAGGCTTACCTTGTGTCACTGACTTCAAACGCTCTGATCATTCTTTTGATGATTATCAATCGTCATCAGTTGCGGGTCTGGCATATGAATAGTTTCAATCTCAATCCAAATAATGTGCCTGTTTCGACCCAGTGGGATCTGCTCATCACATTTGTACTTTCGGCTGTTGCTCTTATCGTCTATCTGGTCTGGCTGTGCAAGCTGGTTGCTAAAGCTTATGCCCCCAAAGAAGGCGAAGCCCAGCCCAATACCTAATTTGCCATAAGGAAAGAGAAGATGTCTGATTCGGACAATAAAGAAAAAACAGCCCTAGAGACACCTGGTCAAGATAAGCTCGAGACTGATAGCCACTGGGATCTCGACATATTGGGCGAGGGGCCGGTGGGGCGGGGCAAGTTGATGCGCACCGCCGTTGGTGGTATTGCCTTACTCTGGGGAGGGATGACCTTATATCCGGTTTATAGTTATCTCAAGCCCAAGCCGCAAGATAAAGACTCCGAAACCAAGGTGACCAGTCTAGAAGTTTGTAAGCTGGACGAGTTACCTAAAGGTTCTGGTCGCAACTTTAGGTTTGGCTCAACGCCGGCTCTAATTATTCATACGCCCGATGGTGAATTGCATGCATTCAAGGCTATTTGTACACACCTAGGTTGCACAGTGCAGTATCGCAACGATAAAGACGCTATATGGTGTGCTTGCCATGGCGGGCAGTACGACTCACATACAGGTAAGAATGTGGCGGGTCCGCCGCCGAAGCCGCTGACGCCGCTGAAAGCCGAAGTGGTGGACGGCAAAATTGTGGTTTCGCAGGCTTAGCAAATAAATTGATAAGAGGTTAGGGAAGCACTATGGTAGGGGATACGCGCAAAGGGTCTAAGGTCTTGAATTTTCTAGAAGACCGCTTCAACCTGAGCACCTTTTTGCACCTGGCGGAAAAGAAAAAAGTACCAGTACATAAACATTCATTCTGGTACTACATGGGTGGCATCGCCGCTATATATCTAGGTATACAGATAGTCACCGGTATTTTGCTCATGGTCTATTATGTGCCGGAAATACAGTCGGCTCATGCCTCGATCTTGAAGATCAATTCGCAGATTGACTTTGGTTGGTTCATAAGATCTCTGCATAGCTGGGGCGCCAACCTGATGATTTTCGTTGTGGTGCTGCATCTATTTTCAGCCTACTTTATGAAAGCCTATCGCAAACCCCGCGAGTTTACCTGGTATAGCGGGCTAATTTTGATGGTGCTCTGTCTGGCTTTCGGCTTTACCGGTTATCTCTTGCCCTGGGACGAAGTCAGCTTCTTTGCCACCAAAATAGGTCTCGACGTGGCGGCGAAGACACCGCTTATCGGCGGCACTATCGCCGACATGCTCAGGGGTGGTGAAGCGATTTCGCAGGCAACCATTTCGCGTTTCTTTGTTATTCATGTGGCGGTCCTGCCGGCCTGTCTGATTGCCCTTTTAGGTGGGCACCTTCTATTGGTGCAAATGCACGGCATGTCAGAGCCGGCTGCTTTCAAGGGTATTCCTGAGGCAGAGAAAACCTATGAAAAATTCTTTCCCAATTTCTTCTTCAAAGATATTTTGGTCTGGATTCTCGCCCTCAACCTGCTCTTTATTTTGGTGACGCTTGCCCCTTGGGGCATAGGTCCAGAGGCCGATCCCTTTGGCGCCGCCCCTCTGGGAATTAAGCCAGAATGGTACTTTCTTGCGCCTTTCCAGTTTCTCAAGCTGGTACCACCCATGGTGGGCCCTATCGAGGGCGAACTCTTCGGCATCTTGCTGATGTCGGTGGCGGCGCTTGGATTTGTTATCGTGCCATTCTTCGATAGCGGCCAGTCTAAGTCTAATTCTAAAATTGCTACGGTTTATGGTGTCATTATTGCAATCGCTGCGGTGGCGCTCAGTGTTTGGGGAGCTCTGTCATGAATTATCCAATTTGGGTTGTGCCTTATCTTGGTGGACCCTGGGT
>JAIETF010000082.1 GCA_019745415.1 Candidatus Obscuribacterales bacterium
CCTACGTTTTTGCCGGGATGAATCTTGGTGCCTCTTTGTCTGACGATGATGCAACCGGGGATAACCGGCTCACCGCCGTAGACCTTAACGCCTAGACGTTTGGGTTGGCTGTCTCTTCCGTTTCTTGTCGAGCCGGCGCCCTTCTTATGTGCCACGATTTACTCTCCTCAATCTTTATAAGTAGATTCCGGCTTATTTGGCCTGGGCTACTACTTTGTCATCAACACTGATGCTGTCCACCATTACTCTGGTGAACTGCACTCTGTGTCCGCCTTTTTTGCGGGTGCCTTTTTTAGGCTTTTGATGATAAACAACTATTTTGGCGCTCTTGATGTTGGATTGAATGCGCCCGTGGGCTTCATTCACTTCCAGTTTGGAGATAACTTTGCCGGTCACTTTAGCGCCTTTGACATAAGGCTGACCTACAGTCGACTTATCTCCGTCCACGATCATTAGAACGCGGTCGAAGACATGGGTAGCGCCTTCTTCTTCGCCGGTCATGTCGATGTCGTAGTAACGACCGGGCTCTAGTTCATATTGCCTTCCGCAGGCTTCCACAATGGCGAACATTCTCTTCTCCAAAATCTCGAATCTTACCTATCTAATAGATTGCTCAACTAAACAGGTACGGCGGTCTTACCGCTCAAATAGAGTCAGTCCCCTCATCTGAGCGGACAAGCGATTTGGAATACTACCAAAAGCTATCAAAAGGGTCAAATCTGTGTACAATGCTTTTTACATAAGGGTTTACATTGGCACTTTCCAATAGATGAGAATTTTTTATGGCTGACGCTGTCAATGAAGCAGAACTGGGCAGGAGCAAGTACAGCAATACGCCCAAAGAGCATCTATACCATCTGCTCACCATCGGTTGGGAGCCCAATAGCCCGTTGATAGTCAAGTTTGTCAATGAGAACGGCTTGCAGAAAGATCTCAATGATTGGTTGGCTCTGAATAAAGTCAAAAACTAGGCACAGGCGAAGCTGGCATTATCTTTATTGTTTTTGAGCACCTTTTTATGGGCTCTTTTGTGCGCTCTCTAATAATTGTCTTTCACCAAACATTCTTGCTGTAATCGGTCAGTCACTTGGTAGTAACGAGTAATTGTGAGCTTTCCATTAAACATGGGCTGCATTTAAGAAACCGACCTTAAGATGTAGTTCGTTATATTTGTCCCTACACAAAGCTTTTGGGGTATTTGCCGATATGTTGCAAGTTGGAAAAAGAGCTCCTGATTTTGACATGCCTTCCACCAAGGACATGAAAACCTTGAAAGAGAATGTCAAACTCACTGACTACAAAGGTAAGTGGCTCGTTCTTTTCTTCTATCCTCTCGATTTCACTTTCGTCTGCCCGACCGAATTGAAAGCCTTCTCTGATAAGTATGAAGAAATCAAGAAAGCCGGCGCCGAAGTTCTCGCTGTCTCAACTGACAGCGTCTACAGCCACAGAGCCTGGATCAACACCAGCGAAGCTCAGGGTGGACTTGGCTCCCTCAACTACGTTCTCGCTTCCGACATCACCAAAGATGTCAGCCGCGACTACGGTGTATTGATGGAAGACAAGGGTATCGCTCTGCGCGGTCTCTTCATCATCGATCCCGATGGTGTGCTGCAGTATCAGGTTGTCCACAGTCTCAACATCGGCCGCTCGGTTGATGAGACACTTCGTGTACTCGAAGCTCTCAAGACCGGTGGACTTTGCCAAGCTGATTGGAAGCCGGGTCAGAAGCCCCTCACCGTCTAAGTTCGATAAAAGACTAAGAAAGACCGGGAGTCGCAACCGCGATTCTCGGTTTTTTTGTTTATTCTTGCTTGTCCTCGCGCTTTGTTAAGGATAGGCGAGACTTTGTGGAAAGTGAGACTTGAAGCGATAAAATTAAGCCTGACTAGTTATTTGGAGGTTGACCGATGGCTCTTAAAATGGATGCTCCGCTTCCATCGCTATCAGGCGTTGATGATTGGTTGAACGGCACTGAGGTAAAGGATGAAGATCTCAAAGGCCACCCAGTCTTGATTCACTTCTGGGCTTTGAGCTGTGGTGCCTGTAAAGAGTCGCTACCCGACTTGAACCGCTGGGTGGACGAATACGGCTTCAAAGGTTTGAAAATAATCTCGGTGCATATGCCTAGACAAGAGTCTGATACCAATATTCCTGCTGTGGTGGAATGTGCTAAAGAGTGGGAAATGAAGCAGCCCTGCGCTATCGATAACTGGCACACAATCACCGATCGTTTCGAAAATCAGTATGTACCCGCCCTTTACGTTTTCGATAGTGAGCATAAGATGCGTCATCGCCAAGCCGGTGAGAAAGCCGTAAAGATGACCGAGCCAGTAGTGCAGAGGCTACTTGGTTTAACCACCGCCAAAGAGGTTTGAAATGTCTGCAAGCACCACCGAGGCAACCCGAGAAAAGTCCTTTTGTCGTGAGCGGTCCGATAAGCTATTTGAGAGAGCGAAAGTGCGCATACCCGGGGGAGTCAATTCGCCGGTTCGCTCTTGTAAATCAGTAGGCTCCAGCCCGCTCTTCATCGCCTCGGCCGACGGCGCCTACATGATCGACGAAGACGATAATCGCTATATCGATTATGTCGGTTCATGGGGACCGATGATTCTTGGTCATAGGCATCCTTGTGTATTGAGCGCTGTGGAAGACGCTCTCGTGCATGGTACTAGCTATGGTGCGCCAAGCCGCTTAGAAGTAGAAATGGCCGAACTGATTTGCGACCTGGTGCCCTCGGTTGAGATGGTACGTATGGTCAATTCGGGTACAGAGGCCTGCATGTCGGCGGTGCGCCTGGCTCGCGCCTTCACCAAGCGTGAGTTGGTCATCAAGTTCGACGGCTGTTATCACGGGCACGCCGATTCTTTCCTGGTCAAAGCCGGCTCCGGTCTTGCCACTCTCGGTTTGTCCGAGGCCACTAGCTCGCCGGGTGTGCCTACACAGTTCACCGGTTTGACCATGTCATTGCCCTTCAACGATGTTGATGCCCTCAGGCAAGCATTCGCTCAGAAGACCGCCGAGATTGCCTGCGTTATCGTGGAGCCTATCGTCGGTAATTCCGGCTTGCTTATCCCCAGTCCCGAGTTCCTTAAGAGCCTCACCGGTCTTTGTAAGGACAGTGGTGCTCTTTTGATCTTCGACGAAGTGATGACTGGTTTCAGGGTGGCTCTCGGTGGTGCCCAAGAACGTTTCGGCGTCAAGCCCGACCTCACTACTTTTGGCAAGGTGATTGGCGGCGGCTTGCCAGTGGGCGCTTACGGCGGTCGGCGCGACGTAATGTCGATGGTGGCGCCGGAAGGAGCCGTCTATCAAGCCGGTACTTTGTCGGGTAACCCTCTTGCTATGGCTGCGGGTCTGGCTCAGTTGCGTTATTTGCAAGCCGGCAAGGTAAGACTTTATGAAAAGCTCTCCCAGACCACCGAAGATCTTGCCGAGGGGCTGAAAGGAGTTCTGGCTGAGGCGGATGTTTCCGGTCAGGTCTTGCATGTGCCTGGCATGTTGTCTTTGTTTTTTACCGACAGCAGCGAGCCTGTGCAGTCTTTCGATGATGCCCTCAAATGTGATACCAAATTTTTCGGAAGCGTCTGGCGCAATCTCACCGAGCGGGGCGTTTACTGGCCTCCTTCTCAGTTTGAGGCTGCCTTTTTGTCTATCATGCACGGCAAGAATGAAATCAAAGAGACTGTTGCCGCTTTTAAAGCAGCTATCGGCGAAGCTAAAAAAACAAAGAAATAGTACGAGCAGAGGCGGAGAATTAAATGCAATTTGTTGTAACCGGTTATGACGGTGATGATGCGCAGGCGCTGGAGCGGCGCCTGCACAAAAGAGAAGAGCATCTAAAACTGGCGGAAAAGATGAAGAGCCAAGGGCGTCTCCTTTTTGCTACGGCTTTATTGGATGAGAATGAAAAGATGGTGGGTTCGATCTTGGTAGTCGATTTTGCCAACCGTGATGATGTTGATGCCTGGCTGAAAACAGAGCCTTATGTTACAGGTAAGGTCTGGTTGAAAGTAGATGTGCGTCCTTGCCGCGTTGCACCTATGTTTCAACCCGCTTGATTGTTCTAGCCAGCGTGCAGATTAGTATGCTGCGTGGCTGAGACTTCCCGAGCTCTTTCACCGCTTCGTACATAGTCGCTCCAGAGGTAAGAACATCGTCTATGAGAATGACATCTTTGCCTTTGATTTTCGCCGCGCCTTTGCCTAAAGCAAAGGCGTTTTGCACATTCAGACGACGTTCTCTCTTGTTCAAATATTTTTGAGGCTTTGTTTCTCTGATTTGCATGAGGACTTCTTCTGCCAATTCAAGGCGCAGCGACTTTTTTCTAAACAGCGACTGTGTCAGGGCATTGTGTTCGAGATGGCCGGCAATTAGCTTGGCATGGTTCTTCTTTCGCTGCTCCAGCTTATTCTCGTGCATAGGAATAGGAATGAGTAGATAGGTTGGCCGTGTTGGAGTCGTCGGCGAACTTCCTCCTGAGCTATTGAAGATTTCATTTCTTTGAGCTTCAAGGGCGAAAGTAATCTTGTCGAGCAGGCAGTAGAGTGGAAAAGCTAGGTCGAGGAGCAGGTGGTGTTCTGCTTTTTGTTTAATCAAGGCAATTAGCTCTTTCGAGAGGTCTTCATAGGGTGATAGGGCGACGTAAACGAAAGTGCTGTTGCCATAGCTGCAGCTGCTTAGAGAGTGTTTGGACTGCTCGCTTGAGCCTAATATAAGCTTGCCTGTTTCTGGTTTGCTTAGATAAGCCAGGCATTCTCGGCAAATATGGCGGTTTGCATGAATGAAGTTTTCACTGGCGGTGAAGGCCAAGGTCCGCGAGCAAATGCGGCAAGGGGCTTCATTTACCAGGGCTATTGCCCAAAACAATATTTCTTTTAGCAGGCTATAAATTGTCTTCATGATATATAGACGCTTTTTGCAAGCAAAAAGTTCATTTATAATTTCAGCCTCAAGATAATTAATCTGCCTGCTGCGATAAGGCTTGGGCAAGCAAGCCCAGAGAAACAAGCCTAGAGAACAAGCTGAATTTGCCTGAGCCAAACTAGCTTGAGCCAAATCAGCCTGAATTTAATATGTATAAGGACTAGAGAATGGCTGACGCCCTGAAACTAATTTTGCAAGCAGAAAGAGAACTCGCTGCTTCTTTTGAAGAGGTGGATCGTATTGCCCTTGAGAATCAAGAGCGAGTTCTGAGCGCCTTTCGCAAGAATAGGATTTGCGAAGAGCATTTTGCCGAACGCACCGGATATGGTATCGATGACTACGGGCGCGAGGTCATCGATCAGGTCTTTGCCGACGTCTTTGCCTGCGAAGCAGCCTGTGTGCGAATGCAGATGGTTTCTGGCACGCATGCTATCGCTTGCGCGCTCTTCGGTAATTTAAGGCCAGGCGATAAGATGGTATCTCTCACTGGAAAGCCTTACGACACTCTCAATAAAGTCATTGGTGCAAACGGCTATAGTTCAGGCTCACTGCGAGATCTTGGTGTCAATTATGTCGAGGTCGATCTCACCGCCGTCGATACCATGACCGATAGCCAACTTAGCGAGGCAATTGCTCGCCTAGCCCCAGCCAAACTCTTTCACATTCAAAAGTCGCGGGGCTATTCGACCAGTCGTCCTACCCTTTCTAATACAGCGATAGCAAGGCTTGGCAAATTGGTGAGAGAAATCGATAAAGAGGCACTGGTTTTTGTCGACAACTGCTATGGCGAATTTGTCGAAGAAGCTGAGCCCGTTTCAATGGGAGCCGACTTAATGGCTGGATCGCTGATCAAGAATCCCGGCGGTGGATTGGCTCTCACAGGCGGGTATGTGGCCGGGCGCCGAGAACTGGTAGACAATGCTCTAATCAGGCTGACGGCCCCTGGCATAGGCGGTCATCTCGGCGTCACTTTTAATCAAAATCGTCTGGTCTTGCAGGGACTCTTCCTAGCTCCTTCCGTGGTCTCAGGCGCGGTAAAGGGAGCGATGCTGTTTGCTCAAGCTCTGGCTAAAGTTGGGCTCAAGGTTGATCCGGCTGGTCCGGCTAGACGTTATGACATCATTCAAGCAATTGAGTTCGGCAAGAGAGAAGCTCTTATCGATTTCTGTCGGGTCTTGCAGTCTTACTCGCCGGTTAATGCTCATGTGGCCCCCGAGCCCAGCGAGATGCCCGGCTATGAAGACCAAGTGATTATGGCCGGCGGCAGCTTTATTGAAGGCGCCACAATCGAGCTTTCGGCCGATGGACCTTTACGTGAGCCCTTTGCCGCCTATTTGCAGGGTGGTCTCAGTTATCTGCACGTGAAAACCGCTTTGCGCGGCGTGCTTTCTAATTGTAAAGTGGATTAAATTTGATCGCGATCCTGATTTATCTTTGGCAATTGCCGTCAGGCTAGCGTCTTCAGCCATTTAAGCTTTACTAAGTGAATAAAGGGCGCTTCTTTTCTTCCTTTGCACTGCCTATAATTAGCGATGCCGAAGACAAGATTGGACATGAGGATTTGCCAGTGGTTGCTCAAATGCCCGCCAGAGCTCAGAGTATTTCAGGCTCCAAGCTCGATTTGAAGATCCTTTCCGGAACAGCCAATCCGGAACTTGCAAAGGAAGTGGCCGAGCACCTGGGTCTCGGTTTGACCCCGCTCAGAATCTCGCCCTTTTCAGACGGTGAGATTTATGTGCAGTTGCAAGAGAGTGTTCGCGGCGTCGATTGTTTCGTTATTCAACCGACCTGCACTCCAGTCAATGAAAACTTGATGGAGTTATTGATTTTGCTTGATGCGCTCAAGCGTGCCTCAGCCGGACGCATCACGGTGGTCATGCCCTATTACGGTTATGGCAGGCAAGATCGTAAAGCGGCGGGACGAGAAGCTATTACAGCCAAACTAATCGCCGATCTTTTAACCACTGCAGGAGCTCAGCGCGTTGTCGCTCTCGACCTTCATGCTCCGCAGATCATGGGCTTTTTCAACATTTTGGTCGATCACCTCTATGCCAGCCCAGTCTTGCTTGATTATGTGCGCTCGCTCAATCTGAAAGATATTGTTTTGGTCAGCCCAGACGTGGGCGGCGTTTCAAGAACTCGGGCCTTTGCCAAGAAACTGGATGACGCTCCTATCGCCATCATCGACAAACGTCGCACCAAGCACAACGTCGCTGAAGTGATGAGTGTGGTTGGTGAAGTGGATGGCAAGGTAGCCATCATGGTCGATGATATGGTGGACACTGCTGGAACCTTGGTCAAGGGGGCAGAATTGCTTATCAAAGAGGGGGCGACAAAGGTCTATGCCTGCGCCACCCACGCAGTTCTTTCCGGACCGGCCAATGAACGTCTTGATAATTCACCGATTGAGCAGCTAATTGTCACTAATTCCATACCGCATGACAAAGAAAATGTTTCGCCCAAGATAGTGCAGCTTTCGGTAGCCAAGCTTCTCGGCGAGGCTATCTGGCGCATTCACGACGATAGTTCGGTGAGCGAGATGTTTGAATGAGTCTCATAGTTGAAAGCTTTCCTGTCGGTCCCCTTGGCTGCAACTGTTCAATAGTGGGTTGCAGCGAAAGTGGCGAGGCTCTTGTGGTCGACCCGGGCGGCGACGTAGACGACATTATCGAGAGACTATCTAGTCTTGGTTTGAAAGCAAAATATCTCTTGCATACGCATGCTCATTTCGACCACATAATGGGTAGTAAAGGCATGAGAGAAAAGACCGGCGCCGAGATTTGTCTGCATAAAGAAGATGAGTTTCTCTACAACATGCTCGGCAAGCAAGCATCTATGTTTGGTCTGAGCGCCGACGAACCCCTGCCTGTTGACAAGTTTCTTTCAGATGACCAGGAGATAAATTTCGGCAAGCTCAAAACCCAGGTCTTGCATACTCCCGGCCATACTCCTGGCAGTCTTTGCTTTTGCGTTCAAGATAGTGATAGCTTGCTCTTTTCAGGCGACACTCTTTTTTCGAGATCTATAGGCCGAACTGATCTTTGGGGCGGTTCCTTCGATAAGATAATCAAGTCGATAAAAACAAGACTCTTCACTCTTGACGACGAGACCCGAGTTATACCAGGCCACGGCCCCGATACAAGTATTTGGACCGAGAAAAAAGAGAATCCATTCTTTTGAACTACCGTACAGACGAAATCGACTTTTCACCTTTCAATGCCGATGAAGTGCTTAAGGCGCTTTGCTCGGTCTTGCGCAGCAGTAAGCATCTTTCTTTTGGTTATGCCGGTGATATTCAAAGCCTTATCGATCGCATCGGTAGGGTTTTCTATGCCGGGCGGGCTATGTTTTTTTTGGCCGGTAAAGATGACGGCAAAGTAGAGATTTTTGAATACGTCAAAAGTGGAAAGCAAGCTGTAGCGCCAGAGTTGACTTCTCTTTTTGGGCAGAAGCTTTCGCGTCATCTCATGACCTTGCCTCAGGACGTCACACTCGTTGAAGATGCCAATACTTTTGCCGATGAAGTTGATGATGAATACCGCGAGATGTTTCTCAAGGTGATGTCTGCTGTCGGTAAAGAACGGGTCTATTTGATTCCGCTCAAACTGCGGCCATCGCTTAGCGAAGCCGAGAAAGATGAGCGCTTGGCTGGGCTTTTGCTATTGCAAGAAGCCGATACATCTAATTCAGTAAAATGGAATAAGCTTGTGGTGGATACTTTGGTCACCATTTCAGACCATTTGGCCAAGCTTTTTGAAGTGGAGACCTTGCGCGGACGCTTGGAAGCTCATGAGAGCGAAGACCCGACCACTGGTTTCCTCAATAGACGAGGCGGGGTTGTCGCCATCACTGAAGAAGTCGAGCGAGCCCGCTATTTTAAAGACAAGATTTCGCTTTTGTTGATTCACGTGGATGGCCCAAAGAAAGGTGAAGCTGCTCGTTCGGTTGGGCAAGAGAAATCAATTTTGAGTGCGGTATCATCGGTGGTGTCAACTATGACTCGCCCGGTTGATGTCATTTGTCGCTATGGCCATGAAGAGTTTATTGTAGCCTTGCCCCGTATGGACGGCCCTGAAGCTGTGAAAATGGCCCAGGTAATTCGCTCATCGATGGGAATCGCCATGCTTAATGAACATGCCGCGGCGCAATCGCAGGCGATGACTATTGAACCGGTAAAGAGCGCCTGCTCTCTCAGTATCGGTGTGGCTACCATGCCTGATGACGGTACGGTCTTTGATGAACTATTGAGCATTCTTAACGAGCTTGTTGCTGAAGCCAAAGATATGGGCGGCAACCAGATAAAGTCTCGAGCCAGATCAAATAATTGACAAGAGTCTTACGAGAATCGGCTGCTCGAGTTTGAAATAAGGGTATTCTGGTAGTATAAGGTGCAAATTGAGGAGGAGAGATTGATGAAAAAAGGACAGAAGAGACTGCTTGTAAAGGCTCTGGTTCTTTCCGGGATGGCAATCTGTCTATCTCTGGGTATGGCCTTGAAAGCTTCGGCTGATAGCGAAGCCGGATTTTTCGTTATCGGCGGCGGCAACGAGTCTGGTGGCGTTTATTCCACCGGTGCCGAGTCTGAATCTGGTGGTATCGCCGGTCTTGGCGCCAACTCTGAATCTGGTGGTGTCTATGGCACCGGAGCCGAATCGGAGTCGGGCGGTATCGCCGGTCTCGGTGCTAACTCTGAGTCAGGTGGTGTCACCGCTACCGGGGCTGAGTCTGAAGCCAATCCGTTTTACGGAATCAAGACCTACAGCTGGTAAGCAGTTTTTATATTACTTAGAGAAAGAGAGCGGCACTGATGTCGTTCTCTTTCTCTTTCGTTCTTAGCTTACTTTCTTAATTACTTACTTACTTACTTACTTACTTTGCTGGGCTGGGCTGAGTAACCAAGCTTCTTAGCTTCAGCCATGTCTTCTTCATAGAGTTTTTGATAGGCTTCAGCACGGTTGAAGTAGGCATTGCCTAGCTTAGGATTAAGTTCGATGGCTTTATCGAGATCGACAACTGCCTTTTCATAGTGTCCCATGAGACGCAAGGCGCGACCACGGTTCACATAAGCACTGGCCATGCGGGGGGAGAGTTCGATTGCCTTATCGCAGTCATCGAGAGCTTTCTTCAAGTCGCCTTCGATGATATAAGCGTGGGCCCGGTTGACATAAGCGCTCGAAAGCTTAGGCTCAAGCTCAATAGCCTTACTGGCATCGGCAAGGGCTTCTTTGCTTTTGCCCATTTTTGCATAGGCATGAGAGCGGTTCACATAGGCGACGGCAACCTTAGGTTCTAGCTCAATTGCTTTACTGGCGTCTGCCAGAGCTTTTTCCATGTGACCCAAAGATAGATAAGCCCAGGATCGGTTTATATAAGCCATGGCCAGCTTAGCGTCTAGTTCGATGGCTTTGTTGCAGTCGGCTAGAGCTGTACGGAAATGTTTGCGAATCATGCTGATATTGGCACGATTGGCATAAGCTACTGCATAGTTGGGGCTGAGCTTGATTGCTTCGGAAAATTTGGCTTCAGCTTCTTGTCCTTTTCCTTCGGACATTAGCTTAAGACCGTCCTTAAGGGCAGCCTTAGCATCTTCGCTGACCTTGTCGCTTTTGGCGACAGCTTCACTCTTGACTGTCTTAGGGGCCTTTTTGCCGGCGGGGGCGGCTTTGGCCTGGCAGGTGCCCAATGCAGCAAGGGCTACTGAAAGAAATACTGCTCTAGTAACTCCGGGACGGTCGAACATTCTTCATCTCCTCAAGGGCTCGGGCGTATTATCTCATATTGATTACTTGACTTGCGTTTCGCCTTTAGATTGACCCAGCTTTGGGGCCTGCAGTCCTGAGGCTTTGGTGAATTCATCGCTGAAGACAATCTTTGACTTCAGACGTTTGGCGCTTAGCCACTTTTCTTTGGTGGCTTCAATATTTTGAGCCATGGCGCTTTCTTTCAAGGCTTCTTTCGCTTCGTCGAAGCTTGTTGTGCCGGCCGGCTTTCTATCGATAACCTTGACCACATGGTAGCCCACGGTGGTTTCAACCGGAGACATGACCAGTTTGCCGGGCTTGACCCCCTTGGCCGCATTAACCAGAGTTTTGATTGGGCTTGAGCCTTTATCAGCAGACACTTCGCTCATGTCTATTTCCGGTATTTCACCGCCGCTCTTGGCCATTCTTGCCATCGTATCTTCTGAAAAATTGTCGGCCAGGGCTTTGAAATCTTCACCCTTATTGGCTCTAGCCAGCAGTTCTTCCGCCAGTCTAAGCTTTTGCTGTTTGACCACAAGCACTTCTTTATCTAGATCGGCTTCGCTCATTTGCGGATTTTGCTTGCGCAGCTGAGTCTTAATGCTTTCTACAGGCGGCATATCGATAGTGGGTGCGGCCAGTACTATATGGGCGAGCTTTATCGATTCGCCATGCTTGAAACTATTCTGATTTTTCTGATAAATAGACAAAAGTTCTTTATCTGAAGGCGCGTTTTCGCGAGCGATCTTCTCAAGCAAGATCATCAGCATCCGATCGTTGATCAAGTCTTCCTTTACTTCTTCTGGGGTGCGTTCGGAAAGTTCGAGCATTTTCTTGTAACGCGGTGATTCCTTGATCTTGAGGAAGTCGTTGTATGCCGGCTTGTAGAGATTTTGCGCTCTGGCCTCGGCGAGCATTAGTTCGCGATTGATGAGCTCGTTAAGTAGTTGCTTTTCAATTAACTTAGAGCCGACCTTGAAAGCTAGACCAAGCGCTAAAACTTGTTTGTCGAAATCCGCTTCGCTTATTTTCTTGGCTTTGAGAAACTTGTCGAGGGTCATACCCTCCAGTGATTGAGGCTTTCTTGCTGTCTCCAGCAGTTTCTTTTTCTCATCTTCTTCCAGCTTTATATTCATCGACTCTGCTTGCTTGTCAAAGATGGCTACTTGCACAGGGTCAGCGCTCAAGGTGTTTTGCAAAGAGATGATGGCGTCGCGATACTCTCTTTTGAACTGTGCCACCGTTATCGGTGTACCGTTCACTTTGCAAATTTCCATGGTCTCGGGCAACTTGGCGACATTGATATTCTGAGCGCCTTTCAGGTCTACCGGCTGGCCATCGTTGCGGTCTTGAGCGCTCTCTTTGCCAGCGCTTTTCTCTTCAGCATTCTCTGATTTTTCATTTGGTGCAGAGCTTGAAGAGCTTGAAGAGCCTGAAGAGCCTGAAGAGCCTGAAGAGCTTGAAGAGCTCGGCGTCTTATCGGCGCTTTCAGAATCTTGTTTCTGGCAGCCGCTGACGACCAGGCTAAGCCCAGCCAAGAGAGCCAGTGCTTTAAGATTGGTTAGCTGCATCTTTATTTCCAATTTCCTTACTCCTGAATTTCTCAGACTGGTCTGGTATTAAGTTCGGTGCTGACGACTATAGCTTGCAAGAGGTCTTGCAAGAGATTGAGTTGGTCTTCCGGTTCTTCACCTTGAGCTTTCACTAGAATGTATGGGCTTGAGCCCTGACCGCCCGCTATACCAGGCTTATAAGTGGTACGTGAACCCAACTGTTTAGGCAGTCTGGCTTGAATGGGCATCCACTGTTGCAATCTAAAGGGCACATAAAGTCGCATGCCTTGCATATCGGGTTTGATCGATTGTACGTTGGCGGCAGCGGCAAGCAATCTCAGTTTGACCACTTGGATGAGCTGCTCGGTTTCTTTGGGAATATTACCGAAGCGATCTTTCCACTCGCTTACCAGCATGGCCAGTTCTCTCTCGGTCTTTACGTCAGCTAGCCGTTTGTATTCGATTAAGCGTTGCTCGCCGTTTTCGATATATGACTCAGGAATGAAGGCGGTGACGTTGATATCAACGGCGGTATCATAGTCTTGGGCGACTGACTCGCCCTTCAGTTCGGCTACCGACTCTTCAAGCAGTTTGCAATAGAGGTCGAAACCAACCGAAATCATGTGACCGTGTTGCTCCGCACCTAAGATGTTGCCGACCCCTCTAATTTCCATGTCGCGCAATGCAATCTGATAACCTGAGCCAAGCGAGGTGAATTCTCTGATCGCTTTCAGGCGGCCCTGGGCTTGTTCAGACAATACTTTGGATGGTTTGTAGAGACAATAAGCATAGGCTTGTACTTCAGAGCGCCCGACTCGCCCTCTCAGCTGATACATCTGCGAGAGTCCCAGTTTGTCGGCGTCATTAATGATGATCGTGTTGACATTTGGTATATCAAGACCTGATTCGATGATGGTGGTACAGACGAGTACATCGAATTCATGAGCCAGGAAGGAAAGCATAACGTTTTCCAGCTCGCGCTCGCCCATTTGTCCATGTCCGATGGCCAGTCTCGCCTCAGGCACCAGCATTTTCACTTCGGCGGCAATTTGTTCGATATTTTCAACGCGGTTATGAACAAAATAAATCTGACCGCCTCTCTCCATTTCGTGCAAGATAGCAGTGCGAACCAGAGGCATTTTATATTCGCCGACAAAGGTTTTGATGGGGGCGCGGTTTGTCGGCGGCGTATTGATGGTCGACATATCGCGGGCACCGGAGAGGGCCATATATAAAGTACGCGGAATCGGTGTGGCGGACATGGTGAGAACGTCCACCATCACTCTCAGTTGCTTTAGTTTCTCTTTGTGTCCGACCCCGAATCTTTGCTCTTCGTCTATGACAACCAACCCTAGGTCTTTGAAGGCGATGTCTTTTTGCAGCATGCGGTGCGTACCAATGACCACGTCGCATTCGCCGGTGGCTAATTTTTTAGCTACTTCTCTTTGTTCTTTGGCCGTACGAAAGCGGCTAAGTAACCCAACTCGCACCGGATATGGCGCAAAGCGCTCCGAGATATTGTTGAAGTGCTGTTGGGCGAGAATTGTAGTGGGCACCAGCACCGCCACTTGTTTGCCTGACATCACCGCCTTGAAAATGCCGCGTATGGCAATTTCGGTTTTGCCGAAGCCAACGTCGCCGCATATAAGTCTGTCCATCGGTTTGGACGATTCCAGATCGGCTTTGACGTCTTGAATGGCTTGCCACTGGTCGGGCGTCTCTTCATAGGGGAAGGCTTCTTCCATTTCGTATTGCCAGGGCGTGTCGGGAGGGCACTGGTAGCCTTCTTGTTTAGCGCGCATGGCATAGAGATTGACCAAATCTTCAGCCACTTGTTTGATCGATTTTTTGACGCGTTTCTTGGTGGTTTCCCATTCGGCGCCGCCAAAGCGTGAAAGTCGGGGCGGAGCGTCGCCGGCGCCTCGGTAGCGGCTGAGAAGATTGATCTGGTCGACCGGTACATAAAGTACATCGTCGCCCGAATATTGAATTTTGAGATGTTCTCTTTGCTGAGAGTCGATGCTTATGCGCTTGATGCCGACAAACTGACCGATACCATGCTTAAGATGAACAACATAGTCGCCTACCTTCAGGTCTGAAACCGAGGTGAAGCGTTCATAGTTTTTCTCTATGATTGGTCTTCTGTATATAGTCGGCTTGCGTTTGACTCCAAAAATCTCGGCATCGGTGATGGTGACAAGACCGGCATCGCTAAGCTTGAAGCCATGGCTGAAGCCACTTCTTGCTACCCAAATTTTGTCTCGGTCTTCTTTCCTTGCGGTACTGCCGCCAAGGGCGGTGCTAAGATCTCCAAGCAGATTTTCTGGAGTGATGGAGTTGCCGGGAGCCGGTCTCGTCTCTTCCGCGCTGATATGGGTGTCGGCGCCGTCCGGTGAGATATAGACTGCCTGGCAGTCATATTCTTTCAAGACCCCGATGATACGCTGCGGCTGTTCGGTGCAAATCAAGATGTGATAGCCCTCTTTGCGCAGGGTCTTCACTCTCTCAGCCAAGACATTTAGCTGGTTGCCGAATCTTTCGATGGGATGACAGTCAAAATCTACTCGTGCTGCAGCTTGACTTGGGCTTGGTGCTTCCTCTTCTATAACTAGAGGCAAAGTGGAGACATAGAGTCTCTGCATGGGCTTTAGGGAAGCGGCAATCTCGCTGGCTTTGAGATGCAACAGTCTCGGCAGGGGCAAGAGTCGACCTGTTTCAAGCCCTTCCTTTATTGTGTTATCCAGCTTCTCATCGTAAGAACTTAGTGCCGCCAGAAGGCTGTCCCATTCGTCCAACACCACCATTGATGATGGTGGTAGAAAGCTAATTAGGGTGGCGAAATCCTCGTCGATATAGGGCGCGTAATACTCCAGTGACTCGGGATAACGTCCTAGTCTCAGGGCCTCGATGTCGGATCCGGTAACATCTTTGAGGGTTTCCGCCGCACTTTCGCTCAAGTGAGCAGCGGCTTCTTCAGTTTTTTCAGCCAGCTTATCAGCCAGGGCTTCTCTTTCTTTCTCGTCAGGGCTGAGGACCACCCACCATCTTGGCGGGATGGAGATTCTGTCGGTCGGCTCAATCGATCTTTGCGAATCGATGTTGAAGACGCGCATAGATTCAATTTCGTCGCCGAACAATTCAATACGAATAGGCAGACCACAAGAGGGAAAGACGTCTATGATATCGCCCCTGATACTAAATTCACCTCTGAGGGTTACCAATGCTTCTTTTGAATAGCCCAGCGCAGCTAATCTTCTTCCTAGTTCGGTAGAATCGATCTGTTCGCCCACTTTCAAAGAAAGGCTATGGCGCTCGAGTTGCTCTTTCGAAAGCACTCTTTGTGATAGAGCACGGGCACTGACTACAGCTATATAGGGTTCGCTTTCGTTCTCGCCTTTCATGATGTGGCGCAAAAGTTCAAGCTGGGCGGCAATATTATCGGGGCTCGACAATACTTGTTCGTAAGGCGAAACTTCACTGGATGGATAGAAAAAGACCGGATAGCGACTGAGGTTTGATAGTTCTTGATGGTAGCGAGCACCGGTATGGTTGTCTTGCACGACCAGAATGAGCGGACGTCTGGTCTCGTGGGCAAGCACTGAAAAGACAAGCGATTTGGCTGAATCAGTCAGTCCGACCAGGTTGAGCTCGGTGCGGGCGGCACCTCGGGCGGTGCGACCTAAAAGTTTGGCGTATTGCGGGCTGTCTAAAAAAAGCTGGTGTAGTCTTGAGACCAGATTTAGATTGCTTGTCAGCATTTCTGAAAAGGCTTCCTGAAGAGCTTGTATGTCTTGTTTTTCTTGATTTCCGGGCGAATATGTCATTTTAGCATCTTGAGAGGATGGTTCTCCGGCTTGGTGCAGCACTGTTACAGTTGCAGTTTTTCGCTTTGCCGAGTCTGGAGTATGATGAATCTGGTTGAGTCGAGGGAACTTGGGTTTGCTGAAACAAGCGAGGGGATGTCAGGTGGCTAGGGCTGAGCGGGCTTTGCTTGGTCTGTCCGCTGTTTTTTGCTTGTCTTTGCTTTGCAATAGCTCGCCAGTGCCGGCTTTTGCTCAAGGGCGAGAGGAAGCAATTAGGCAGATGCAGACCGGCTTGAATTTTCTTAAGGCCGGCAAGAACGAGGAGGCACTCAAGGCTTTTGAGCGTGCGCATCAATTAGACCCGGCTATGCTGGAAGCCCTAAATAATATTGGGCGTATATATGCCGATCGCGGCGACAATGAAACAGCCGTCAAGTATTTCAAGAAAGCTCTCAACATAGAGCCCCTCTATGTACCTGCGCTCTCTAATTTAGGCTTGACTCTCTATACGAGCGGTAAGCCGGAGGATGCCATTCATCCCTGGCGCCTCTGTCTCAAAGAAGACAAGGACAATCCCACTATTCATTATTATTTGGCCAACGCTTTGCGCGATGCCGCCGAGAAAGCTGATCGCGAAACAAGAGATAGTTTTCTCAGGGAAGCTCGCGAGCACTACAATACTTCTATTCGGTTGGACCCTTCGAATGCCGCGGCATTTAGCGGACTTGGCGTGGTCGATCTGGAGGAAGGTCGGCTAACAGACGCACGCCGCAGCATTATGAAGTCGTTGCAGCTCAGACCCCAATCTTCTTATAGCTATTTCAATCTTGGTCTCATCGAAGAAAGACAGGGGAATAAAGCTGCTGCCATCAAAGCTTTTGAAAGTTCTTTGAAGTTCGAAAGCGATGAAAAATACAAAGGCGAGACCCGCAATCGAATTGAGCAGTTGAAGACCGGCCGAGCCGCGAGAGTAGCAGCCGGTTCAGCGGCTAATGCCGGCTCGGTTCAGCCTGACCAAGACTCTCTCAATGAGCTGCGCGCCCGTGCTGATCTGGCTCTCAAGAAGAACAATTATAAAGAGGCCGTCAAGGGTTATGAAATGCTGGTCGCTGCCGGTGTTTCCGACCCTGTCCTCTACTCAAATTTTGGACTTTGTCTTTCTTCTACCGGACAACTGGCTAAAGCCATCGAGGCTTATCGTAAAGCAATTTTAATCAGTCCCAGTGGCTTCACCGAGGCTCAGTACAACCTTGGCATGGCGCTTAGGCGCTCCGGTGACAACGTTTCTGCTGAAGCTGCCTTTAGAAAAGCAATAGAAGATGCTCGTCGGGCGGGTAAAACTTGCCCGGCTGCACATAACATGCTGGGCGTCATTCTGCGCGAAAGGGAGAGCCTCAAAGAGGCTGCCGAGTCTTTCCGATTGGCTATTCTGCAGTCAGGCGGTTCTTTAGCAATTGCCCATTTCAACTTGGCGCTGCTTTTGGAAAAGACCGAGAAATCACGCGATGCCGTAAGCGAGTACCGCGCTTACTTGAAGACTTCGCCTAACGGACAGAACGCCAGGGTGGCAAGGGACCGCCTCATGAAGTTGACCGGCAGTCCCACCGGAAGCTCAAATTGAATTAGCGTTCTGTCCCTCTGTTTGACTATCATAGTTTCTGTAAATTCTTTTGACGAAGCGAGGGCTCCGGGCTGAGACCTCGCCTGACAACTTTGGAGCTGTAGTAATATTTAGGCGTATGAGTATGTCCGAACTGCCTCCATCCGAAGCCGTTGAAGCCGTCTGCAATGTTGCCGGCGCCAGAGCCGTGCGCGAAAAGCCGCAGGGTAAGAAGCGTGTGGCTGTGCTCATGAGCGGCGGGGTAGACTCGTCGGTGACTGCTTTTTTGATGAAAGAAGCCGGATATGACGTTGTTGGTGTCACCGGTTGGTTGATTAAGTCGGGCAGCCGTTGTTGCGACACCGGCATGATCGATGCCGCCCGGGTCTGTGAAGACCTTTCCATTGACCATCATGCCGTCGATTTGCGTGAGATGTTCAAGACTCAGATAATCGACCAATTTCATCAGTCTTATGCTCAGGCTCGCACGCCCCTTCCCTGCAGTCTTTGTAATACCCTGGTCAAATGGGGCGCGCTTTTGCATTATGGGCGAAAATTGCTCCATGCCGACTTTATCGCCACCGGGCACTATGCTCGTATAGTGGAAACCCCTGAAGGCAGACGTCTATGTAAGGCCAAAGATATTCGCAAAGATCAGTCGTATGTGCTCTGGGGCTTGACCAATGAACAGGTCAATGCCACCATCTTGCCCCTGGGCGATTTCGACAAGAGCGAAATCAGAGATTTGGCTCGTAAAGCCGGCATTGTCACTGCCGACCGCCCTGACAGCCAAGACCTCTGCTTTATACCGCATGGTACAACTACTCAGCAGTATCTATCTAATTTTCTTACTGTCGAACCGGGTCCGATTATTCATACTATGACTGGTCAAGTTCTTGGTGAGCATCAGGGAACGTTTAATTACACGATCGGACAAAGACGTGGTCTTGGTATCGCCTATAGCGAGCCGCTTTTTGTTACCTCTCTCGACCCTGAGATGCGTGTCGTCTATGTCGGACCAAAAGAAGCATTGCTCAGGCAAGAACTCACCGCCAGTGATGCCAACTGGATCATCCCTTCACCGCCGGTAGAACCATTCAGAGCCCTCTGTAAAATTCGCTACAATTCCCAGGCTCAGTCCGGTACTGTCTATCCTCTTTCCGGCGGCAAGATCAAGGTGGTGTTCGATGAAGCGCAGCCTGCCATTACCGCAGGTCAGGTGCTCGGTATTTACGATGAAAGCGATACTTTCATTTTAGGCGGCGGCTGGATCGATTAGCATCAAGCGGCTGCTTTTGGACCGCTCGATATTATTGGCTTAGCAGGCTAATGCTTTGTCGGAGTCTTGGTTTGGGATTTGTTTTTGGTCTCCTGCTTGGAATCTCTTAGTGGTTGTTTGTATATATCGCTAGCTGAAAACCGCTCCACGACCGGAATTTTGAGAAAGTTTCTTTCAAAAATTTGTTTGCTTACTTGCAGTTTATCTTTTATAATGCAGAAGGCTGGAGGGGGTGTCACGTGTTTACTAATATCGAGAAATTTTTTGCTGACAAGTTCAAGCCTTTGCTTGCCTCGCTTTTCTCGCTTTCACTGATTGCTTCCGGTCTGGGTTTGTCGAACTTCGAAGGCAATCAGGCTGAGGCTCGCACTCGTGCGAAGAAGACTGTTGTGAGAGCTTCTTCTCGCTCTTCAGCTAAAGCTGGTAGTCGTCGCGGTAAGACCGCATCGTCCAGGGGCAGCTCGGGCCGAAAACATACAGTGGCCCGCGGCAGGCATCACGGCAAAGTTGCCCATGCCCATAAACACAGTGCTCCTAAGACACGTTATGCCTATCCAATCGGCATATTTATGGCTCGACCGCCGGCTTTCGACACTTCGCCCTTGTCTGAGCCCGAGGCTGATCGACTGGCGACTGCTTTCAAGAATGGCACCGCCGACAGTTATGCTGCCAGAGAATTGGTAAGAGCCGGTATCGTCAAATATCATCCGCTCAGAGGTGGAATCTTTTGGCGCCGTGAACCTGTTAAATACATCGTCATGCATTCCACTGAGACTGGCATTCCCATCTCGGCTGTGAGAGTGATTGAGAGCTGGAGTTCCATGGGGATCAGGCATCCAGGTGCTCAATATGTCGTTGAGCGTGACGGCACCATCTATCAGGCCGTTGATCCCGATTTGGCTACTGTGCACGTCAATATCTTCAAGACTCTTCCTGGAATCAATAACGATAATAGTATCGGCATCGAGATGAATCACACTGGTTCTCAGGACTATCCGCCGGCGATGATGAACTCGGTGATCAAACTTGTCGCCTATTTGCAGAATCGCTACAACGTGCAAGACGCCAATATAATTACCCACCGTTATGCTCAGCAAGGCGATCACACCGATCCTGTACACTTTGATTGGGACGGCTTCATTGCCACCAAGAATGGTTTCAAGAATCAGGCGATTGCCTATCGTTCAAAAATGATCAAGGACGACTCGCGCAATTGGAAGTCTCGTCCTGAGCCCGCGGTCAATACATATCTGAAGATTCATCAGCCTCTTGAGACAAACAAGAAAACCGGCGTTGTGGAAGAATCAGAGTCGGTCGAGGCTGGTTCGACTTTTCCTAAACCAGAATCTAAACCAGAATCTAAATCCGATTCTAAATTAGAACCCAAAGTAGAAGTTCGCCCTGAGTCAAATCAGGGTTCTTTAGTCACTCCTCCGGCTGCGCTTCCAAACAGTTCTGAGATAGCACCGACGCCCCCGACGTCTCCCCAAACTCTACCCCAAGCTTTGCCTCCATCTTCACCACAAATAGAAAACGGTGCGGAGCTTATTAATGCACTGCCGGCCAAGCCGAAAGTGCAAATGATTAAGGGTGTTCGTCTTTTGCCGGCTGAGACTTCCTCGACCGTGCGCTTCTACCCTCCTGGTTATTTCAAGAACTCAGCTAATCAGCTATAAAGTCATAATTGACACATAGTGACCTTTGCTTTCGATCAGGTCGACAGCTTCTATAGTTTGGTTTATGGGCTGGAACTTTTGCACAGCCAATTGGTAGACCGGCTTGGTCTCAAGATTTTTCATACGAAAGAGAGTGATGTGCGGTTTGAAGACAAGATTGCGCTCAATCGACGGATCTATTCTCACCAGCTCTTGCAAGTTCTTGCGAATTATGGCACCCATGGCCATAAGTGCTTGTGGCTTGATGCTTGGCTCTGCGACAAAGACGCGCGCATTTTCGGGACTCGGCCAGGCGCTCAAAGTATCATAGGTGACGGTGATTGGTAGCGGTGCTTTGATATCAGTTGCAAGATTGGAGAGGCGAGCTTTTATCGAGGCAAGTTGGTTTTCATCGACCTCACCGAGAAACTGGTAGGTTATATGCAGGTTTGCTGTTGGCACGGCTTTGAAGCTTGCCTGTTTACTCACTTCAATTTGGCTGGCAAAGTCTTGTAGTTCTAGTCCCAGAGCTTGGGCGTCAGCCAGAAAACTACCGACGAAAAGTCTGGTCAAAGTTATTCGTTATCCGGCTTTTTGGGGAGATTGTGCTTGACGGTTTGCATTACCCCTTTGGGACCACCCATGCCTTTTACCAGAAGAGAACCACCAATTGCGAAGGGTAGAAAGAGCATGATCATCTGCAGCAAGCTCATTGAGTCTAGTCTCATCTGTAGACCAGCCAGCACAGAAAGCACAAGCATAACTGAACTGCCGGCGGTGACCACCCATCCCCACTTGTTGCGCGAGTTGTAGATCATCATGCCGATGCCTATCATGAGAGGCAGGAAGACCACCAGGAAGGATCCGCCGCCACCAAGAAGCATAGCTAGAAAGCTGTTGGAGACATGGATATGCTGGAACAGAATTACTAGACCTAGAACGATTAAGCCAAGTCCGCCGAAGTATGCCGAGTCAGATTTCGTTACTGTTTCGTCACTAGTGCCGCTGGCTTTTCCCTTAGCTTTTTGGCTGAGAAGATCGGTATTCTTTTCTGAGACACTCAACTCGGTGCTTTCTTTCAGTACTGTAGATTCTAGTTCTAATAGCTTGCTCTGGATTTCCTGTTCCTTCTTGTTCATTTGTTTGTTCCGATTGCGTAAGTTTTGAGTAACGAACGCAATTTATATACCC
>JAIETF010000013.1 GCA_019745415.1 Candidatus Obscuribacterales bacterium
GACCTGATGGCCGGCGTGGGAGGCTTGCCTTCCATCATCATCATGATTCTCGGGCTCTGCCTGCTTATCACCATCCACGAGCTGGGTCACTGGCTTGTGGCGCGGCTGTGCGGCATGCAGACTCCAGTCTTTTCCATCGGCTTCGGTAAGCGTGAATGGTCTTGGGTGATCGGCAAATTCTGGGAAACCGAATTCCGCATCGCCCCCATTCTTGCCGGTGGCTATGTCTCCATTCCCGAGTTGCTCGACGAGAGCACTCTCAATGAAGTAGCCAAGCAAGGCGGCGAGGTTCCGAAGAATTTCCGCGTTTTCCCGGTCTGGCAGCGCATTGCCGTTGCCGCCGCCGGCGTGGTCTTCAACCTTGTCTCGGCAGTGCTGATGCTCTTCGCTCTCTTTGCTTTCCAGGGTCAGCCCGACTACAAGGTGCACCACACCTTCATCAAGGACCTCTCTGGGCAGGTGACAACGGCTCGTGATGCTGGTCTCCAGCCTCAGGACCAGTTTGTGTCCGTGGACGGGCGCAAGATCGTCGCTCCCGACGATCTCTCCCAGGCCCTCAAGGACAACAAAGGCAAGCCTGTCACGGTCGTGGTCAAGCGCCCCGGCGGTGAGTTCACGACAACGGTGACCCCGAACGGCGATGGCGTCATTGGTATCAGTCTTGGTGTCAATGCCGAACGCTATTACAAGGAGATGAGCGTCGGCGAAGCAGCGGCTCAATCGGTCACGGTTACGGGGCGGATGCTCGACATGACCGTGAAAGGCTTCGGCATGATGTTCGGCTTGGTTGAAAAACCGGCCAACATTTCCGACGCCGACATGGAAGTGCGCGGCATCGTCGGAATTGTTCAGATGGGCGCCGGGGCTCTCGGGTCTGGTGTCTTCGACTTCGTCTGGTTCTTGGTCGTCATTTCGATCAACCTGGCGGTCATGAACATCCTGCCGGTTCCGATGCTCGACGGTGGGCACATCGTCTTCTTCTTGATCGAAGGCATCACCGGAAAGCCGGTCAACGCCAAGACCAAGGCAGTACTCTCCAACCTCTTCTTCGTGCTTCTCATCGGGCTCTTTGCACTAGGGCTCTTCAACGACATGAAGCACATTGTCGGCGGCTAGTAGGTCGCCTCAATAGGTCATCTGGGCGCCACAAGCAAGGCATTGTCCTTGCTTGTGGTTGCTCTGCAATAAGAGGAGAGAAATAATTGACACTGTTCATAATCAGCGCAGTGCTCGGTCTGCTCGGATTCGTCTGCGCGGCCTACGTAGGTAAGGGGAAATCTCTTTATCGAAACCAGGCGACAGTACTCTGGTTTTGGGTGATTCTCTTGTCGCCCGCAATCGCCTACCTCTATTGGGAAGGAGGTCCGCCGGTTGTTCTAGCGGTCTTCTTGCTCTTCTGTCTCGCCGAGATTCTTGGCCTTCTTCTTTTCTGTTCTAGGGACAAGTCCTAAGTAATGACGGACTAGTTCTCAGGCTGAATAAAGAAATCCGGTGACTGAGGCGATTTCTTTGCGAAGCGAGTGTGCAACACTCGCTTCGTTCTTTTAGTTTTTTTTGCCGACAAACTACTATAAGGCTGCGTGGAGTCGGATTTTGTCATTGCTCGGGAGTTCTCCATGTTTTTGCAAGAGATTCCGAATTTTTTCTTGCAGTTTCTTCAATGCCTTTCACGACAAGGCTTTTGGTAAATTTCGGAATTGCCAAGAGGGAAATTTAATCTTGCCTTTTTGAACTTTTTCTTCGAAAAGTTCGTCTCTATTATTGTGTGCAGAGCGGCATTCTTGCTTATCTTCATCTGTTGAGGAGGTCTTCTTTATGGGTGGTATTAAGAAAACGACAAGAACTCGTAGGGCTGGCAAAGGCGCTGCTGACAAGGTTTATAACGCCCTTTGTTATGTTAGGCGTTATCTGGCTTGTCTTGGTGTAGACAAGATATTCACAACCAGGGACTTGATTCCGCTTGTCAAAAAGCGAAGCACGCTCGATTCTTACTTATCTAGAGCGGTGAAGTCTGGAGTTCTGGAACGCTTGACGCCTGGCGTTTTTCGCATGGTTGGTTCATCCAAGTCAAGATTGATTTCGAGTCTAGAAATAGCGGCTGCAAAACGGAGAGCATTTGCCGCACCGCTATTGGTATCGGCTTCTTCGGCATCTCAGACGACTGAAGACGCAAATCTAGCTATTCTGGAGTTCGCTACAACAGGCAGCTGTGCGAGCTTCGAGAGACCAGAAGTTTTTACCTTGGCTGGAGGGCGTCCATTCGTGCAAGTGGAGGAGCGAGTGTTTGTTAAAGAGATTGGTAATAGAAAAAAGGCACTTGGCGAGACGCACGTCGGTCGTGCGTTGAGGGAGATTTGGCTGGAAGGTCGTCGAGTTGCTTGTCAGGATAGAGAAGGTTTGCGGCAGCGCTTGCTCTTGCTTTTCGCTAGATTTAGTAGGGATGAAAGAGTGCTGGCTAATTCCTATCGTAAGTTTCTGCCTCAGTGGATAAGCGATGCCATGCCCAATCCTGCTTCAGAGTCACTTGCATTGTTGAGTGAGTTACCGCGAATCAAGAAGAATGGCCGATTGAAAGAGTACAGCGGTTGCGCTAGGAGGCGGCTAGTTGTTTAAGGTTCCGAAGTCGTTGACAATTGTATTGCTTCGGTCGGGTCCGTCCACGGTTCTTATCTTCAGTTGGATGAGTTAAACTTTTCCTTGTCTGGAGGTGATGACTTGGCAAGAATAGTTGTAATTTTTCTGATCTTTGTAGTGGCGGTCAGCATCATTTGTCAGGTGTTGATTTCTAAGGGTTTGATGCCGGATCCTGTCAAGTCTGGTTTCTTCAGTAATGAAGTGAAGCCGGTCGAGAATCTCGACGAGCTGCCGCTTTCTCCCTTTGTTCTACCGGGCTGCCAGTCAAAGGTTCAGTTTCCCGGCTCGCCGAGTCGAGCCGGTTCGTCACAGCAGCTTTATCCTGCTTTCTCTAGCTTTGGTCGCACTTGGATGGTCGCCGATAAAGAGCGCCGTCTCAGTGCGGCTGAGTTTACTTTGAACTCATTTGATGATGTCAATTTGGCTAAGAACCAGGATGGGACCGGGGCTTTGCCTACAGCTGAGTCTATAGGCAGCTTGTTCGGCAGCACTCTGGTAAGCGATCGTGGTGCGATTGGGCGAGATGGTGATAATACCGCTGGTGGTGCGGCGGCAGCCAAGCTGGTTGAGGACGCCCTCTCGCGTTTCGCCGGAAGCTGGGTTGAGGACCAGGCTGCTACTGTGGAAAGCAAGAAGATCGTTTGCAAGAACGGTGTCTTCTATGGGCGTGAATTGAGTGGCACCATGAAAGACCTTTCCAAAAAGTACAAATTGAAAGTCTTCTGCAATTTTGAGAGAACCTCAATGGTAATGGTGGCTGCAATCGGCACTGACAAAGGCGTAAAGTCGCCATTGGCGCAGAAGTTTCTCAATTCACTTGAGCTCTGGTGAGTTATCGACGTTGTAAAATGTGCTTTGGCGAGTCTATTTGGCAAGAGGTTTTCTATGTCTAGGTTAGTTTTAGTTCGGGACCCTCGGTTTCAGAAGCATCAGACTCCAGATGCTCATCCTGAGACACCCCAACGTCTTGTTGCCATAGACCATGTTATTAGCAAATACGCAGTAGCAGCCGCTGTGCATGAGCTTGAGCCACGCCGGGCTGCGCCTGAGCAGGTGGCTTTGGTACACAAGGAAAGCTACATCGAAGACTTAGAGCGGGGCGCTGAGCGGCTGAAAGAGAAGCACGGCAGTCTTGCTAAGCTCGATGCTGATACCTATATGGGTGCCGAGAGTTATGAAACAGCTCTGCTGGCCTGCGGTGCTGGTATGGTCGGTCTTGATGCTGTCACTACTGGCGGTGCGCATGCCGCTTTTGTAGCGGTTCGCCCACCAGGGCATCATGCCTTGATAGATAAGCCGATGGGTTTCTGTCTCTTTAACAATATAGCTGTAGCTGCTCGCTATGCTCAGCAGTCTTGTGGTTACAAGAAAGTCTTTATCATAGATTGGGATGTCCATCATGGTAATGGCACTCAGTGGGCTTTCTATGATGACCCATCGGTGTTTTTTGTTTCCTTTCAGCAATATCCGTTTTGGCCTTTTGATTCGGGCTGGTACACAGAAGATGGTGCCGGCGAAGGGCGCGGCTGCAATATGAATATACCTCTACCGCGTGGCACTGGTGATCGAGGCTACTTGGCGGCTTTCGACCAATTAGTTGCTCCGCTGATGCAAGAGTTCTCACCTGATTTGATCTTGGTTTCAGCTGGCTACGACGCCCACAAAGACGATCCTCTCGGGCAGCAAAGAATTTCAACTGCCGGCTATGCCATGCTCAGTCAGAGAGTTTCTGACTTGGCCAAGCAATTGCAGGTACCCTGCGTGGTCTTCTTAGAAGGTGGCTATAACGTCAAGTCTTTATCAGAATCGGCCGTAGCCACGATGCGAGTCTTGAATGCCCGTTCGGAGGCTGAACAAGGTGAAGTGCATGCCTCGTATCTTATGCCTTTTGCCGCGGCCGATGCCGGGCATGTCACTGGGGACGAGAGCGCACACAATGTGGACGAGAGGATTGAAGAAGTGCGCCGGCATTTTTCTAAGTATTGGCGCTCACTGCGAAGAGCTTGAAAAGTTTGAAGAGCTTGAAAAGCTTGAAAAGTTTGAAGACCGGCTTGTCAAGCTGGCGAGGCTAGCGACTCCGTTTAATTGGGCGTTTCGGCACAGTTTAAGCAGAAATAGTAAGCCGCTCTCGGAAAGATGGCAGGTTTTGTCGGTTTTTCGCCCTTAGCCCGCCCTGGGCATATCTTGAGTTGAATAAGAGCATTGGTTAGGTTTCAGTCCCTAACTTTCAGTTTTTCTTTTCAACAAAGCTTCTATCAAGAAACCATTCAACAAATAACCTATTTCGCTTGCGACTCGAAAAGTAGCTAACTCAGCTATTTATTTTTGGCCGCATGTGCAAACTGAGTTGAATTGGGTTTGATTGGGAGCTGGTACAACCGCCGTGGTCGCGTAGTCGTCTGCGGTAGACCTAGTGCGACGGTGATGGTCACCGGCGCATGTTGGGGTCGGCCGGTTGGAATTAAAAGCTGAATGGAGCTTACCTATGAGTAATGAATCCAAGCTGAATCTATGTCTGCCAAGCGCCGGTCAGGAGGAGGATTGGCGCCAGCTCTACGAAGCTGCTTTTCCTGTCGATGAAAGGATGACTCTCTCCGATTTGCTGCAGTTGCTTGCAGACAAGAAAATCCTTTTGCATCGAACCACTGATGAAACCGGTGGTTTGCTCTGCTTTTCCATTGTCACTCCAATGTCCAACTTTGCCCTTCTGGCTTATATCGCTACTGACCAGAGCAAACGCTCAGGCGGTGTCGGCAGTAAGCACATGCGTGCTTTGCTCGATATTCTCAAAGCAGCTTATCCCGCTCATCTGGGACTGTTTCTTGAGATCGAGTCTACGCGCGAGAAGGGTCTCTCTGCCGAAGACGAGAAAGTGCGGATGCGGAGACTGCAGTTCTATCTTAAGCTCGGCGCCAAGCGGCTTTCCGATAAGGACTACATACTGCCGAGCTTTGTCAAAGGAGCGCCGCCTCGGCAGGGCGAATTGCTCTGGTTTGAGTTTCAGAATACGCTCGATGATGATCCGGAGCGTAAGGTTGGACCTGTGGTCTGCGAAATCTATACCCGCAGCTATGGCGTACCGACCACTGACGGTCATTTCACCAGAGTGATGGGTCAGTTTCCCGCTGTCGACCAGGCTACCTGTCAAGTTCGTGCATCTGATCCGGCTGAAGGAGCAGTCGACCAAGGCGGCTCTGTCGATCAGCCTGTGCCTGCAGGTGATGCCGGAGCTGTTTCGTCTGTCTGGACTCGCTTCACCGGCTGGTTGGCTCACTGTTTGCGTCTGATCAAGAATTGGCTTAGAAAGCGGCTTCAGTGGCTGCGTTCTTAGTCCTGGTTTTGTCAGCACTCTCTAAGAGCGAGACCGGCAAAGGAGAGCATGGAGTTGTCTACCCTCACGGGTTGGCTTCTTTGTGCTCTTCTTTTTCAGTTTGACTACTATAGAAAGTCACAGCTCTGCAAAGAACGGCAAAGAACGGCAAAGAACGGCGTCTAAAGCCAGCTGTTGTCGTAGTTAGAAAAAGAACCAAGCGCTTTCTTGTCTGGAGGCTTGTCTAGCCGCACTATAGGAGCTGATCTAGGAGCTGGGAAAGAGCACCAGTGAGGTATTTGTTCGTTTCGCTTGTTCTAGTGCTTCCAGAGCGCAAGAAATCAGTATACCTGGATGTTCGCAAGTGTCGGGAACGCTCGCTATTCCGAAGATTATGCAGACATTGCTGGCATCAAGACCCGGTGCCAACGGGCTTTGCAAAAGTGATTGTTCTATGCGGCTGCAAAGCTGCACTGCCTCGTTGCAGCTGGTGTGGGGTAAGACCAAGCAAAGCTTGGGGTCTTTGTAATGGCAAAGGCAGTCGAGAACGCGCCCCACGCCTTGGATACGCGTGGCGCTTTCGTGCAGCAACCTTACCGAAGGTAGGCTGAGGGTGCCGTCGTTTAGCCTCACTGCCAGCTCGAAAACTACGAAGGCGAAAGGAACTTGGTAGCGCTGATAGCGGTTGAATTCTTGAATAAGAAGGTGGTAGGCGTAAGCTTCTGAAAAGAGACCGGTTTCTTGTCGTCGCATCTGCCACTGCAGTGTCTCAAGCATGGTGCGGTCAAGATCGGCGGGGGCCGGCAAGTCGGGGCGAGCAGAGCGCACAGGGACTTCTGGTCTGGGAGCTGGACTTGCTTCTTCAATCAGTGGCGCCTGTTTGCTTGTGTCGACGTATGAGTTGAGTGCTCTAGTCGGGTCACATTCGGCTGAGATGAGGCTCTGAATGAGAAAAGTGTCCATGCTGTCATGGCTCCACAGCACTGCCGCATCCGCCGATTCTCCAGAATGCAGGGTCCAGCTTGGTCCTTCCTCTGAGCCATCAGCCGTGCAGACTTTTAGCACAAACGTTGTGGGAGAATTGGCTGCTTTCCAGGGTAATTCGATCACCGCCCGGGGATGTTTGCCAGCCTGCGCCATGGCAAAGTCGAGATCTTGAATGCTTGGAATGGTGGCTAGTTTGGATAGCTTGATGTTGGCGCCGGCGGAAGTCTTAAAAGAGTCGTGCAAAGGCATGTAATAAATCTCTGCGGATAGTAATTATGGTTCCCTGTTGCTTCCTACCCAGCAAAGCAACTAATTCAACCGCTGAAATCTAAAACTAGTCCGGCTCGATTAGCCGACCGGCGCCCAAAAAAGCGGCCTGCAAAGACTGTGGTTGGCCTAGCTAGCGAATTGGTTGAGAAAGTCTGTCTCTGGTTGGTTTTTGTTCTCTTGCCTGAGTTCTAGGATGGCTTGAGATAACATCCTTCTCAAATAAGAGACCTGTAAAGAGATCTGATTGAGATCTCATGACAGGTAATGCAAAGCTGGTCCTGAATTTTAATCTCAACCAAATAGCAGTTTTCTTTGCAATAAACCTCCCCCGAACCTAGAGCAAGTTTTCGCCCGGAACTACCGTTCCTTGTCGACCTCTGCTTTTAGACCGGTATCTGCGAGCTTTTGCGAGAAACGTGCGTCAGTCTTGCGCTGCGGCGTTCAAAGCCGTCTGCAGCAAGGCGTCTGTCTTTAACTACAGGAGTATTCCTATGCTTTTTGCATATCCGGAGTGGTTTCTTGCCGCTCTGCTTGTGCCTGTTTTCTGGTTTGTGCTCAGGCGTCGCGGCAAGATTGGCTTGACCGACGTGCAAGGGCTCTCCGCCAGGGCAGGCAGTCGTTTCCTCATCTACTTGCCTGGGCTTCTCTTCACCCTGGCCTTCCTGGCTTTGGTGACTGCTCTGGCTCGTCCCCAGCAGATTTTCTACGAGAGCGACGTCACGGTGAAAGCCCGCGACATCATCGTGGCAGTGGATAAGTCCGGCTCGATGTCGAGCCCTATCACCGGTCCATTGCCGCGCTCTGTGGTCGGTGAGACCGATCTCGATCGTGACTGGCCGGGCAAGCCTCCCAAAGTGGGGGAAAAGCCGGTCGAGACCTTCCGCGGGCAAGAAATGCATTCCCGTCTGGAAGTCGCTCAAGCCGCCGTTCTGGACTTCGTGCGCAACCGCCACGTAGCCAAGGCCGGCGATCGCATCGGCATCATGGTCTTCGACGATACGCCTGTGTGGTCGTGGCCGCTCACTCATGACCTGAAGATGATTTACCGCAAGGTGCGCTTTGTTGATGAAGGCACCGGTGGTGGTACCAATTTCGGTAACTACCCGCCCGGACCTTTCGATAAGGCCGCCGAGCATTTCGATGAGTTGGGCAAGGCTCAAAGCCGAGTGTTCATCATGGTCACCGACGGCGAGAACAGTCTCAGCCCGGCCGCATGGTCGCGAATCACCGACATCATCGAGAAGTACAACATGCGCTTCTATGTGATCGGAGTCGGTGAGACTATGGCTCGGGGTTATCCCGACATCATGCGTCTGGCCGAAAGCGTTGGGGGGCATGTCTTTGCCGCCGAAACCGCCCAAGACATGCAGAGGGTTTTCACCTCCATCGACGAACTTGAGCGTTCGAATATCAGCACATACGGCGCACAGAAGCGGAAGGAGCTCTTCATGCCCTTCGCTCTTGCTGCGCTTCTAGCGCTGTTCCTGGCACTGGGTGTGCAGGCGCTTGTGCATAACGAGTAGTCCAAGGAGATTTCTACTATGACTATTTCAAGGAAGCTGTCTCGATTTGGTATCGGGGCGGCGCTTTTCTGTGTCTTTGTGGGAGTCGTGATTATGGGCTTCGGTGCCAAACGACTCTACACATACAGCTGGCCGATGGTCACCCAAGACTACGGCCTAGCTTCCCAGTCCACCGACGGCAACAAAGCCATCGCGCTATACGACCTGGGCTTGAAGGCGTATCGAGCCGGTGCCTACCAGGATGCTCAGGAGATTCTCACCAAGGCCTATTCGGCCATGACCGAGGAAAACCAGAATCCGCTCGGTATCGACCACGACCTCGGGGCCCGTGTGCAGTTTTTGCTCGCCGTTTCTTACGAGCGCAGCAAGCAGAACTTCATGGCAATCGAGGCTTACAAGCAAGCCTTGCGTCACGACCCCAATCATCTCGAAGCCAAGTACAACCTTGAGCGACTGCTCTCCAAGCGTGGGGGCGGCGGCCAAGGACAAGGCGAGGGTGATGGGGAAGGCAAGCCAGGCGACCAGACCGGAAGCGGTCAGTCTCAGCAAGGAAAGAAGGGGATTTAACCATGGAGACCAACAAATTCGTCTCCCTGGTGGAGACTCTTCTGCACTTTCAGAACCCAATTGTGCTCTGGCTTTTGCTCGTGCTGCCCTTCTTTTGCGCAGCAGGGCTCTGGTTGGCCTTCAGTCGCCGTCGTCACATGGTGGATAGTTACGGCGACCCTGGCTTGATTGAACGATTCGTTGAGCCGGTTTCGCGCTGGCGGCTCGTTCTCAAGTCACTGGTCTTCGCCCTCTGTCTCGCCTGTCTTATCATCGCTCTGGCTCGACCCACCCGTGATTCGGGCAAGGTTGAGTTTCCCGTCGGTTCGATGAATGTAATGACCATAGTGGACGTCAGTCGTTCTATGGCTGTGCCTGACTATAAGGGGCAATTGCCCGAGCCCTTTGCTGCCGGCAGACGGCTCGATATGGCTCGTCATCTGCTCATCGAAGAGGTGGCAGGCACGATAGGTTTCAACCAGATCGGCATCGTCACCTTTGCCGGTGAGGCATTTCCGCAGGCCTTCGTCACCGACGACATGTACCCCCTCAAGTGGGTTGTCACTCGCGCGGTCAATGTCGGTCTGGCTCCTGGTGAGGGCAGTCAGATGGCGAAAGCCTTTAATCTGGCGTTTCGAATGCTCGACCTAGATGCCAAACCAGGTGGTCGCAATGTCATCGTGCTTTTCTCGGACGGCGGCAACGACTCACCCGATGCCGATATGCAGCTGGTCATCCGCGAGCTGAAAGCGCGCAAAATTGACCTGATCGTGGTTGGTATCGGCAAGACCAGCCAGTCTCCCATTCCGGTCGAGATGCTGGAACCGGGCGACAGGCGCGGTCAGAACGGCAAGTACTATCAGGTTGATGGTGAGATCGTCACTACCCGCCTGGAAGAGAACAACTTGCTGCTGCTTAAGAACCGAGTCGGGGGTCGCTATGTGCGCGTCGAGAAGGCATCGGACTTCAAAATGACCGACATGGTCTCGCGTGCGCATGTTACCTATAAGCCCGGGCAGCAAGAGTTGTTCCAATGGTTCCTCGGCGGTGCCTTTATTCTTCTGGTCATTGGACTGGTCCTGCCACATCAGCTGGCCTTGGGCAAGTCCACTCCTTTGAAAGGAGATCGGTCATGAGAAAGACGAACTCTCAAATGAGCGGCCTTGCGGCTGTCCTTGCCGTTCTAGTAACGGTGGCTGTCGCTCTTGCCGCTCAGGTTGGTTTGTTTACCCTGAGCGGAGACCAGGTGAAATGGCCTGTGTTCCCGCCGGTGGAGAAAGTCGCGCCGCCTTCCGCACCAGTGGTGGTGGCGAAGTTGGAGCGAGATTTTGCCTATCGTATCGGCGATGTCGTGCCGGTTGTGCTCTACATAAAGGAAGCGCCGGGCACACGGATCGACCTGCATTCAATTGCCTTGGAAGGTGATTTCGAGATTCGCGGCAGCGGCAAACTGTACGAGGAAACTACTAAGGAGGGTGGGCGTATCCTGCGCTTCCAGCTCTCTCTTCAGAGCTTCTCGTATGCCCCCTCTATCTCGACCAAGGCAGCAATCAGCTACCGTGTGCTCTCGTCCAATGAAGAGTATACGGTCTCGCTGCCTGCTCTAGCGGTTTCCACGTCCAATACCTGGGACCAGAAAGACCGCATCCTCGAAGGTGAGCTAGTCGTGTTGCATGGCTGGCACGGATGGATCAACGGTGGTCTTCTTGCCGCCGGGCTTTTGCTGAGCATATACGGCTATCGCCGCTACCGCTACTTCAAGAGTCTTTCCCCCGAAGCTCTGCAGTCGCCGCGTCGTGCCAAGCGCTTTGTGGTGGCGCGTATTCGTTTCGATAAGGTCTGGAAGCAGATCGAGGCTGGCGACATGGCTGTTGCCCACTATATCGAAATCGAGCGTATCGTGCGTGCTCTCTACGAGATTGAGAGCAAGACCACGCGCGAAGCCGGTTTCTGGTTCCTCTACGGCAATCGGGGACCGTACCAAGCGGTGGATATCTTGCATCAGTGTGATCGTGTCATCTACCTGGGAGAGACCCTCTCGGTTGAAGACAACCTGCTGATCAAAACCACTTTCGACAAGCTCGTGCCGCACTACTCGCCGGAAGATCTGGCTATCGCGGCTGAGATTCTTGCTTCCCCGAGCGAGCGTCGTCGTATGCGCGAGGCTGACCCAGGCTCCTTTCAAGGACGTCGCCCTCAGCGCCAAGACGATCAAATTCAAGATTAACTTCACAAGTAGGAGTACAAAATGCCCGAATCTTACCTCTGGCACATGATTGTGCAAACTTTTCTGTTGACTGTGTCGCTCATGTATGTCGTACCGCTCGTCACCGACGGCGGTGTGGCCGTGCGGCGCAATAGTTTCATCCGCGGTATTCTGGGGGTGGTTGTGCTGGCCCTGGGCAACAAGGTGCTGTGGCATGTCATCGTCGCTGCCGGCGCCATGTCTGCTGCTCCGGCTACGATTTTGACGATGGGAGTGGTGGCCTGGCTGGTCAACGCCGTCGTCATCTTCGTGATCGGCAAGATCATGCCCGGTGTTCTTCATGTGCGCAGCTTCGGCACTTCCATGGGAGCGGCTCTTGCCCTCATGGTCTGCGGCTGGCTGATCACCCGCTTCATCTAAGTTGAGAGAAGGAAGGCAGCCTCGGTTGCCTTCCTTCTTCTTTTGGTGGTTGATACGATATGCGGTAATAGAAAGTGGGGGTACTCAAGCGCGACTGTCTCTATATTTTGGTTGACCGATTAATCTATGCGACCAGATCTTAACCTAATTGTCAGGTACTTTAGTGGAAAATGACTTTGCGGTGATGCCACTTCTGGTGGTGTCGCCGTTTTTGCTTGGGTGACGTGAAAGTGGCGTGGTTGGCGCGTTTGCGCTATTTGCAATCTGTTCTGTGGATAGGATTTTCTTGGTGGAATTACTACTTTAGTTTGCTGTTTTGCTTGTTAGCAACTGCTCTATAGCCATATGGTCAGTCTATATCTTCCACAACCAACATTCGAGGAGAAAGACAACAGAATTACGAATTAGACCAGTTCATGAACTAAGAGTGCTGCATTCAGCGGCTTCTTCAACGACCAACCTGCAAACAATCATGAATCCTCTCATCTTTCTCAGTTTCCTGCTCTGCCTGGTCTTCCTGACCGGTGCCCTGTTTCTCCGGCACAATGCCCGCTACGAGGTCCACTTCCTTTCGCCGTCTCGGTTGAACGACCCGGACAGCCTGCGCAAGATCGAGAAGCTGGCCGGCGGCGTCATGCTCAGGCTTGTGGCCGAGTGGTGGACCCGGCAAATGTCCAGTGCCTTGCGCGCTGATGCCGCTCTGCAAGCACGGGTGCTTGCATCTGCCTCGCAGTTCTCCGGTCTGGCTTCGCAAGAAGAACTGGAACAGCAGTTTCGCAGCCGCTTCGCACGTTTGGCGGCGGAGCGTTTGCTGACCAACTACCCGGCTGCCCTGATCATCCAAGCTGGTCCCGAGGTTTCGTCCGGCTTCTTGTCCGATGTGTTGGCGCCCATCTGCGCCTACGAGCCGGCTCTCTTCCCGACCCGACGGATGACGGTCAAGCGCGACTGGGTGCGGCTCTCGCGTGGCGGCGGCAGCGGTCATATCGTCTACCGGCGCGGCTACTACTTTCTGCGCGGCGCGGCCTGACCGCTCCCTTTTCTCTGTTCTCGATCTGGTTTCCTCAACCTACTTTTCTTTAGGAGATAGCCATGTCTTTGGTCGATCAACTCGCTTCCTGCGCCAGCGTCGGTGCCATGAGCTGCGAACGCTTCCGCAGCCTCTGGCATCACGTCGAGGTCGGACATTTGGAAAGCGAGCTGCTGACACTCGCCTACCAGGCGGTTTCGGACCTGCCGCCGCGGCAGGCGCTGACGATGCCCCAGTTGCTCGAGGTCTTCTTCGAGCCGCCGGTGGCTAAGCTGCTCATGCAACTGCCGAACAGCTACTGGTTCCATTCCGCCATCGCTCAGTCGGCGATCTCGAGTTCCATATCCGGCCATTGTTTGGAGCGTGAGCGCACCAATCGGATCGGGCTGCCCGCCTACCAGTTGGCGATCGAGGCTCTGCGGCTGCAGGTTTTGCGCCGATTCGACCTGTCGCTCGGGCTCGACCGCCTGAGCCCCGTTCAGGTGGCGGCGCGGAACATCCACGGCATCATCGTGCTGCGCATGAAGGGCTCCGGACGCGATGCCGACGGCGAGCTTCTGGTCAATCCGATCTTCGAGCCGATCTTCAAGATCGACTGAGCCAGGGTGTGAGATTGAGGGAGGAAAGCCTTGGCTTTCTTCCCTCTTCTCCTTTTGATAGAGTATATTATAGAATGTAGTAAAAACTGCGAAAAAATGAACGGAATAGGTCTCGCTAGGCGAGTTTACTATTCCGTTCAAGTTGACAGGGCGCAGTTCAACCAGGTTGTGGTCGAGACTGCGCCCCGTCTTTGTTGTTGCCGGCCTCAGCTTTTCAGCTGCGCTTCCGCTTGGACGCTGCCGGCTTCTTCTTCTTGGCGGCGGGCTTGCGAGTCGACTTCTTCTCGGCGGCAGGCTTGACCTCCTCGCCTTCGTCGTCGTCGTCTTCGCCATCGTCGTCGCGCAGCACCCAGTCATCGTCATCGGTGACCGGCTCGTCGTCGAGGGAGAGCGTCGTGCCATGCGGCATGTTGCCCGGGGTGTCCTCGGTGTAGAGCGTGCCATCGGGAGCGTAGAACGACCGGCGGTCGTCATCGCCCCGGAGGATGTCGATGGTGGAGCCGAAGAGCTCGCCATCCACATAGGTGCCGGCGAAGAAGCCCTGGGCACGGCGGTCGTAGTCACGGAGCTGGCCGTTCTGGACCTCGTCCCACAGGAAGCCGATCTCGTGCACCTGATGCTGCAGCACCGTCAGGGTGGGCTGGGTGTGCTCGGTGGTGGTGAACCAACCAGACGCCAGCTTGCCGTCGAGGCTGCGGATGATGGCGGGGTAGTGCCGCTGCTGCCACTCGACCAGCGCTGCATCACCCTCGTTGCGGCGCTTGAAGTCGCCGATCATGAAGAGGGTGTGGTTGTTGGCCAGGAGCGCCGAGTTGTACGGCAGCACCCGGACGCGCGGGTTCTTGTTCAGGTAGAGGAAGTTGCGGAAGTCGATCGGCAGCTTCCGAAGCGGATCGGACGGCTGGTCCGCCGCTTCCGGATGGTTGTCGACGTAGTTGTCGCGGCGTTCCTTTTCCTGGCTCACCCGCTTGACCAGCTTGTGCTCGGTCAGGATGGCAGGGATGTAGACCACCTTGGCCTTGCCGACCGCGAAGCTGCCGATGTACTTGCTCGCCTCGCGACGCAGGTACTGGACCTGGTCGTCGAAGCTGCCAGCCGCCAGCGCTGCCTTCACCTCGGGCGGATGCTCGGGGCGATGCAGGTAGTTCTTCTCGCTCTCGAAGAGAGCCTGGAAGGCTTCGTTGTTCACCATGTGTCCGAGGAGAACCACGAGGTCGGGCTGGTAGTCAGCCAGGAACTTCATGATCTCCACGTGCATGTTGCGGTCGTGCATCGGCCACAGCGTGTTGGCGATGGCCACCACGCGCGTGCCGTTCGGCAGATTGACGGTATGGATTCCCGCCTCTGCCAGGGACGTCTTGGCGATCTCTTCGACCGTGACGCCCTTGAGCCGTGTTGCTCTGTTAGCCATGATACATACTCCTGTTGTTATGCCGGCGCCAGCATGTTCTCGTCGTCGAGCTTGTCGAAGAACGAGAGCACAGCGTGGGCGAGCTGGTTAGAAGAGTCGAGACGCAGGACGTTGGGGAACGCCAGGCCTTCGTTGTACGGTTGCGGCATGACGATGGCGCCGAGTGCGGACTGGGCGACGCCCACCGCGGTTTCGGCGTTGTCCTCGACGATGAGGGGGATGCGCTCCTCGAGCATGACCCGCTTCTTGGCGTGAGTGCTCGAGAAGAGGATGTTGCTCTTGTGGACCACATGACCCAGGTGCTTGAGGATGAGTTCCTCGGTGACACGCTGGGCGATGCCGGTGCCGACCGTCGCCGAACCGTCCGGACGGGCGTCGGTGGCGCCGGGCGTCCAGGTGCAGATGACGATGTTGATGCCGGCTTCCTTGAGAAGCTCCATCTGCTCGACCACGCCGGGCAGGGGCGAGAGGTCGCCGTAGCCGCCGGTGGCGCGTCGCACGAACTCGAGGAAGAGCTCGCTGAACTGGTCCGGGCTGATGGGGGTGTTCGGGTCACGCGCCATGTCGTAGAACTCGCGCTTGACGCCGTTGAAGCTGTAGCCGAAGTGCGCGGAGGCGAAATCCTGGAAGGCGGACTCCCAGTCGAACACCACGCCGTGCAGGTCGAACATCACAGTACGGGACCACTTGTAGTAGGGATCGTTCACTCGCGTGAGCGACGCCGGCGGCCAGTTGGGCGCGGACACAGTCGCCAGCGCCAACTTCGACCCGCCGGTTTTCTTTGCGTTAGTCATTTGTTTGCTCCTTGTGGGAATGTTTGACAAACACAAGCCGAAGCGAAAGAGCCGCTACCTTTAGACCGGTGGCGGCTCTTCTTTCGACTTGGTGGGTTGAAGTTAGTAGACGGCGGTCTTGTAGACCTTGCTGCCGTCGACCATCGCGTGGCGCCGCTGACCGTCCTCGCCGACGACCGGCAGGATGGGCAGAAGCTGGATGTGGAGCTTGCCGCCGTGCACGCAGCCCTTGCTCACACCCTTCGTCCAGTTCGGCTTGACCGCGTAGCTCATGTAGGAGTGACGCGGGTCGGACAGGTGACCGCCTTCGAACGAACGAATGACGCCGCGCTTGGTGGTGCGGCGGGAACGCTTGCCGAGGCGGTGCGTGTGTCCGTGCCAGACGCTGCGACCCGTGTTGTCGGATTCGGCAGCCGGGCTCTGGCCGGGCTTGGAACGCACCTTCAGACCGTGGATGAAGTCGATGTCGCCGTTGACGACGATACCGCCCGCCATGCCACCTTCACCGAGGGAACCGTAGATGAAGGTGATGGGGTCATCCTTGGTGTAACCCATCAGGTTGTGGAAGTTGAGGATCGGCTCCTTCGTGCTCGGGTCGATGAGACCGGCCACGTTGCCGTTGGGGTCGATCTGGGTGCGACGGTTCCGGTCCTCGTGGTTGCCGAGGATGTAGAACACATGCATGGCGCCCGAGAGTCGGATGACCTCGTCCATCATGCGGCGCACTTCGTCCAGTTCGTGCTGGGTATTGGCGATGACGCCCGGGGCCTTGGGCCAGCGGGACAGACCGAACATGTCGGCGGCGTCGCCGATGATGATCAGGATGTCGGGGTTGTTGTCCGCCAGCCATTCCTTGACCATCCAGCTCACCTGCTTGTCGTGCGCCGGGATGTGCCAGTCCGGGAGGATGGCCACCGTGGTGCCGTCGGGCAGGGTGAGGTCGATGATGCCGTGATAGGCGAGATAGCCGAGGGCTTTCTTGCCATTCAGCGACTTGATCTTCTCGCGCAGTTCGGCGCGAGCACTCGAGACGTCGATACCCTTCTTGGCGCCGAGCTTCTTGATGATGCGGTCCAGGGACCGGGTGCTCGTGCGCCGGGAGGGTCGTACAGAAATACTGTTTTTCATGATTGACTCCTTTGGCCTCTAGCAGAGAGGCGTTCAAAAGTTGTTGAAGCCCCGTCTGACGAGGCCGCGTTGGACTTACCGAAGTAAGCGGGCTTTGCACGCAGCCCTGTCGAGCAAGACTTGCTGGGTCTTGCTCACTAAATGGGAAAACTCAATCATCCCGACCACACCGACATGATATAGACCAAGAACAACAAATCAGCGTCCAAAGTAGTTCCTAGGGTGAAGCTCCGCTGAGATAGGCTGTACGAAACCTAGCTTTTGAGAAGCCGCCTGGGTATTTGGGGTCGTCTGGATTGGTTGGGGTCTTGGGTGATTACGCCAGATAAGTTGGGAGATGAATTACCCCTAGAACCTAATAGTTCCCCGAGAACCAGTACAAGTAAGCTTTTATAGTCTTAGAGAGAGATTAGGAAGGTAAAGTTATTAGCGTAAGCGCGCCACTATTACGAAGATTTGTTCGCCTTAATGGAGCTCTTCTTTCGAACCAAGCCTGGCGGCATGCCAAGCGGGTGTCGGCTAAGATATTTTTGGGGTACGTTGTTACTTTCGTTAACTTGATAACGCGGTTCACTTAACGCCATCTTTTGGGATTGGCCAGGCTAGCGCTAAGCACTTTGGCTAATGGCTTGGAAGAGTTGTTCTCGGGGGTTCTTTTCGCTGTAAAGCTCTTTCAGTTTTTGGTAGTACTTAACTTCTTCCGCCGACAGCTGTTGAGGAATCACTACGTCTATGGTGACCAGCTGGTCGCCGCCGGCCAGACCTAATCCCTTCAAGCGATAAACACGGCCTGGCTGAGTCAGGGGTTGAATCTTCATGACCACTTTGCCTGTGGCTGTAGGAATTTCAATTTCGGCACCAAGCATTGCTTCGTAGATTGTCACAGGCACATTGATAGTAATATCTCGGTCGATCACACCCAGAACCGGGTGCTGTCTCAACTTGATCTTGAGAATCAAGTCCCCGTAGGCTCCGGCACGCATATCCCATTTCCCTTGACCGGTTTTCCTAATCTCTAGACCATCAAAAAGTCCTTTGGGAAAGTCTATTTCAAGCACTCTTTCTACTGTGAAATAGCCCACTCCCCGGCAGGTAGTGCATTGCATGCGGTTGACCGGCTTAAGATTGATGCACTCTTCACAAGCCTTTGGGTCCGAAATGGTCAATTGTCTATGGGTGCCCTTAATTGCTTCCTTGAGGGTCACGTCTATTTCCATTTCAAGTGACTGCGCCTGGATTTTGCCCTGCACATTCTTTATTTCTTGAGTCTGAGCTTGTTGGGTGCTTTGAACGACTTGCTGCACTCCCGAAGTTACCTTATTCCAGAGAGCACGCACGTCGGAAGTCTGTCTGAAGACGGCACTGTTCTTGTCGTATTCTCGACGTCTGTTGGGATCTGACAAAGTTTCATAGGCGGTGCTGATGTCTCGCCAGGTGCGCTGCTGCAATTCCGGGTCTAGGTCGGAGGTGATCGCTTGCGGTCCGAATTTGTCGGAAAGTGCAGCATAGGCGTCGACAATGTCACCCGGTGAAGCGTTTGGGCTTACGCCGAGAATATAATAGAAATCTTTCGGAGCCTGGGAAGTGCTCTGAGATTTGACTTTCAGTCTCTCTTCGTCGGTGTTCATAATCCGGGGATAGTAGCCTGTTATCTGAAGAAGCTCATTTTAGATTAGCAGAAGAGCCAGGGAAAGCCTCTGTCTCTCTTGATCATGGTGCGGGTCTGCTAACAGAAATAATAAAAGGCAGAATAGTAAGGGTGGAAAGACGCGCAATATGATTGTTTTATATTTGCCCAGCCTCTCGTGCTTTTATCGTTTATTATCAGCCCTTAAGCTAGAATTTATGTCAATGTCCGGCTAGTCTATCGGTGTAGGTTTTTGAGAATCCGTACAAGACCTCGTTTTGAGTCAGTACTGCCATCTTTTGTGCTGAAACAAGTAAATGAGCTTGCTTTGATAGTGTGGAAACCCGGTTCTCCAGAGCCTGTCCAAGATATAGCACGTCGGCTAGTCTCTTGATTCTCCCTCCACCATTGCCCATTTCGATGCCGCTTTGGGCGAGGCTTGCCACTCTTGTGAAAATTATCGGTACCATCGAGACTGCGCTCAAGCTTTTTTCCAGTCCGTTAGGATCTTGGCAGTTCACACCCAGTTCTGCTCTTAATCTTGAACATTCGGCATCGTGTTCAGTCAGTTCTCTGGTCAGGTTCTCCACCTGTTCCAACTCGTCGAGGCTGCTTTCACTTTTGACGGTGGCGTTAAGCGGTACCGCAATTTTGTTTTCTTGCAGCCAGCCCTTCAACTTCTCAACAGCCCAATCGCCTTGCCCCTTCCCGCAAAGAAGGTCGAGGCTTTCTTTGCCCTTGCTGTAAATCTGATTGTCCTGCTCTATACCAAGTCCTTGAGCCACTTGCAGCAGCGCAGCCAGTATTCTAGTTTCGTCCTCTTGGTCTTTTAACTCGGTGGCTAGGCGATTTCTTCTTTCTTCGGCTTCGCTGCTCTTGGCGTTATAGCTTTGCAAACCCGCTTTATTCTGCGGTTCTAAATAAGCCGACGCCGCCAAAGCCGCCGGTCTGTAGGCGAGGCGATTATTGAAAAAACGGCCGGTTGGTTTGAGTACATCCTTTTCCAGCAGGGCTTCTTTGGGGTTAGTCTCTAATTTAGAATGAGACGTTTTCTCGCGATTATTTATTGCCGCCTGCTTGAGTGAAGCTGCTATCTGCAGAGGAAAGTTGAGGCGGCTGACGGGCATGTATGAAATTTGAGGCGCATAGGGGCGAAATGCCGGGCCGCCCGAGCCATTGTCGGGGGGTTGCGCGGAGCTTGCGCTCGCGCCGCCTAGAGCCAGGCACAAAGCGGCAAGTAAACTGAGATTCTTCACTTGAAACTGAATAGGTTGCACTTCCCAAGACCTTTCTAAAGCAGTTTGAAACTACTTGCTATTTTGTCGAATTCGACAAGCAGCTCTTTTCGCTGTGCTTCATCGCTCAGTCCCTGCATCAAATAGTAACCAGTGTCGGGAAAGAGCATTACTTGGTAGATAAAGGTTTTGGCTCCGGTTTTGGTATCGAGACCGGTGGCGAGGACCTTGCGTCCCTTGAGGCCGCTGATGGCCACATCTTCTTCAGTGTCGACTGTGATGTCTTTTAGCTGAGCTGTATCTTGAATGCGTTTCTTGGCATATTCGGCCTTGTTCTGCACCATCACTTCGGCGATTGATTGAGCTGCAATAAAGAGCGGCCCCGACTGAGGCGGTGCAAATTTGCCGTCTTTGGTAAAAATAAGGCTGTTTTGCAAGCGTTTGGCTTTCTTGAGAAGAGCGCCGTCGTTTAGTTTATACGGCAGCCCTTCGTCGACCGGTCTGGCAGCGGCGTTGGTATCGTATACGATACTATTGACTGCTTCTTTTAGTCTTTCCATAAGTTCAGGTGGTGCGCCCTCCGGTATGGTTGCCGTCGCCACAACAGTAAAGGCGTCATTACCGAATACATGGGCATATTTATGCACCGTTGTACCGAGTGCATTCTGGCTGAATTCGACAAGAGCGCCCATATAAGTGCCCTTATTCTTGGTTTCAAGATTTTTGAGAAACATGTTTTTCTCTTTCATCTTTTCGGCATTAAAGCCAGGCAGCACTTTATCTATAGGGGCTGGCAATTCGGTCACCATCAAAGAACAATTAGTTTGGGGATCGATAAAGCCGCTGAATGTTTGCGACATGGTAAAGCCTACCGGTGGCTTAAGGCTGACATTGGTGCCGGCCAAGCGCACCAGGGCGGCTGCTTGGACATTACTTTCAGGGGCTTGCTTTTCGGCAGCTTGCCCTGTCTGTGTCGAGGTGAGCAGAGTGCAGGCGGCTGCCATTAGCACGGAGATTCTTCGGCTGCTGCCAGGGCAACGCAGTTGTCTGTCGATCGGTGCCAATTTAGTCCCCTTTCTTAAACCGAAACAGGTTTATTTTAACCGATCTGTTGTCGGCTTACCATTTAGGGCGAGCATTGCTGAGCATCGGTATTTGATAAAAGGGTAGTTGGTACTTAGACCCATTTAGGTACTTTTGCAGCTTTTGACTAGCTTCTTCCGACCTGGATCTCATCGCCTTATCTGCTGCAGTTTTGCTTGCTTCTTCTCTGCTTGCTTTCTCTTTGCTTTCTTCAGGTGTGCCTGCCGGTTGTTGCTCCATCTTCTTTATCTCCTCTGTGGTCTTGGTGCCCTTTGTAGAGGCTTCTCCAGTATCTGCAGTCTTTGTTGTCTGAGCATTTTCAGTACCGGCAACATTTGCGCTGTAGCTATGTGAGCTTGTGAATTTGCGGGCGTAGCGGTTTTGGTCGGTGATATCACCCTTGATGTCGCCACCCCAGTGCGTGCTCACAACCTTGTCTATTACCGGCTTTCCGTCTGGTCCAGCCTTGACCGATTGCAAGCTTGTGAAGGCCAGATTGTCGTTATTGGTGCTTTTGCTTATCCAGTCTTGCCATTTGGCGGC
>JAIETF010000067.1 GCA_019745415.1 Candidatus Obscuribacterales bacterium
GGTGGCGCTCAGTGTTTGGGGAGCTCTGTCATGAATTATCCAATTTGGGTTGTGCCTTATCTTGGTGGACCCTGGGTCATAGGCATAATTTCAATTATCCATATCTTTATCTCGCACTTTGCCGTGGGTGGCGGCGCCTTTCTCGCCGCCGCCGAGATACTTGCATATAAACGCAAGAACGAAAATCTATACGACTATCTCAAAACCCACTCACGGTTTTTCCTTATTGTCACTACGGTTTCAGGAGCGATGACCGGGGTGGGAATTTGGTTCTCCATTTCACTTGTGAGCCCGGATGGCACGGCATCTCTGATTCAGATATTTACTTTAGCCTGGGCCCTTGAATATCTCTTCTTTGTGGCTGAACTGGCAACTGCTTTTGCCTACTATTACACCTGGGACAAGATTTCGAAAGAAGCTCACTTGAAGCTAGCTAAGCTTTATTTTGTTTTCTCTGTATTCACCCTGGTCATCATCAACGGTATCATCACTTTCATGCTTACTCCCGGTAAGTGGACCGAAAGTCATAATTGGCTTGATGGTTTCTTGAACCCCACTTACTGGCCGGGCTTGATTATTCGCATGCTCATTATGGGCGCCATCGCCGGCATGTACGCTCTAGTCACATCTTCGCGCATCAAAGATCCTCATTTCCGTACCTATATGGTGAGATTCTGCGCCAAGTGGCTTCTGCCTATTTTTATCCTTGGTCCGATTGTTTCTTACTTCTACCTTAAGCAGATTCCTCAAGCTGCTGTAGACACAATCTTTACCGGTATCCAGACTTCAGGAGTCGGCAACTTCTCGGTCTTGGCTAGGGCTCTCTATCTAAGCCTTATTCTTTCAGGCACGATAGTTCTCTTTGCCTTCTTCGGTCCTTATCTAAATCCGCGTGGCTTTACTTTCCGCATCGCCATTCTCTTTTTGATCTGCGGCTTGTCTGTGACCGGCACCACCGAATGGATGCGCGAACTGCTGCGCAAGCCCTTCGTTGTATACAACTATATGTATTCCAACGGTATCAGAAAATCTGAAATACAAGAGATCACTGATAGCGGCTTTCTCAACAAAGGTCGCTGGGCTGGGGCTCTAGCCAAGACGCCCGAATGCAAGGGTGACTCCGGTGAGCTAATCTATCGCTATCAGTGTATGAGTTGCCATACTGTCGACGGTTATCGCAGCATGAAGAGAATGATTGGCGACCGAGACAAAGACGCAGTGGTCGGCTTCCTCAAAATGCTGAAAGAGAAAGAAGCCGATAAGAACCCTTATCACGGCATTATGCCTCCGCTTGCCGCCACTGACGATGAGCTGGATAAACTGGCTACTTATTTGGCTTCGCTCAAGGGCGAAAGCAAAGATGCCACCAAGATAGGTAAGTTGCCCTAAAGCGGCACAGACGGCTAAGAACTATAAGAAAGACACAGTCTTTCGGCTGTGTCTTTCTTCTGTCGCTTGACAGACCTTTCAATTGCTATTGCCCTACTGTATAATCTGCGGCTTAATTGAGTATAGAGTAGAGATCTTGATCGAAGACTATAGATTGCGTACCTTTCTGGAAGTTGCCAGGCAAGGCAATTTTACTAGGGCGGCTGAAGTGCTCTCATTGACGCAACCGGCTGTTACTTTGCAGATTAAGTCGCTCGAGCAAGAGTTGGGATGCTCTCTGTTTGATCGCAGCGGGCAAAAGATAGTACTCTCGCAAAGTGGACAAATGCTCCTGCCCCACGCCGAGGCTGTGCATCGCATAGCCGAGCAAGCCCGAGAAGAGCTGGCCGGGCTAGGGCAGGAACATAGCGGACAGCTTCGTATCGGTGCCTCCACCACGATTGCTCAGTATGTGGTGCCCGAACTTGTCGCCCGTTTTGCTCAGAAACATCGCAAGGTGCATTTTCACCTGATATCGGGCAACACCGAGCATATTGCCGATAAGCTCGAAAGCGGCGAAATAGATCTTGGACTGGTTGAAGGCCCTGTTTCAAGAAAGAGAATCAAGGTCGAAGATTATCGTCTCGATGAGCTTGTCTTGATTGTCTCAGGCGACAGCACCTGGCAAGAACTTTCCAGCCAAGCCTGGTCGTTCGAGCAAATCAAGCTGGCACCTCTCATTATGCGCGAGGCTGGCTCGGGTACAAGGTTTGTTATAGAGAAAGCTTTCAAGAGCGGTGGGCTGAAGACAAGTGAGTTGAATATTCTGCTCGAGATGGACTCCACCGAAGCAATCAAGTCGGCCGTCGCCGCCGGTCTTGGTGTGGCTATTGTTTCGCAATCGGCTATATCTAAAGAACTGCAATTGGGCTTGCTCAAGACTGTGCCGCTTGAGTTTCCTATCCGGCGCGAATTTACCTTTGTCACAGATCGCGACAAACCTAGTGTTTCTATGGTGCAGGCTTTCAAGCGGTTTGCCCGCTCAAACTAGTATCTGTCTGCATTTAAGGAAAGCCCAAAGTTTTTCTTATAGCTCATTTGAAATGCTCATTGGACGGGCCTGCGCGGCTGAAGCATAGTAGAGATATAGGCGATGCTTCAGCAAGTGAAAGGAGGTCATATGAAAGCCAGGGTGGTTATCATAGGTGGTGGATTCAGCGGTGCTATGACAGCGCTGCATTTACTGAAAAAGGGCGAGTGCGAGATTGATATCAAAATCATCGAGCCTCGCGATGTTGTCGGTCTTGGTTTGGCTTACAGCACCACCTGTGATGACCACTTATTAAATGTACCAGCTGGGCAGATGAGTGCCTTCAGCGATGAGCCGGACCATTTCCTCAGCTATGCACGCCGCTTTGACGCCGCTGTGCAAGCTGACTCTTTTCTGCCCCGTAAATTTTATGGTCAGTATATCGCTTCGCTTTTTCAGAGCACCGCTGCCGGCAAGTCTGTTTCTCATGTCAAAGATAAGGTCAAGGCGGTAAGAAGAGCTGGTCGTCGGTATAGGCTGGATCTTGAGAGCGGGACTTGCTTGGAAGCCGACTTTGTCGTGATTGCCACCGGAAATTTATTGGGTGGTAGGCCAAACTGGTTGCAAGAAGATGAATTTAGAGACCGGCGCTATATTCACAACCCCTGGCAAAGAGGTTGTTTGGAGCAAATTAGCAAGGACGAGGCTGTGTTGGTTGTAGGCACTGGTTTAACCGCTGTCGATAAGCTGATTGAGCTGGAAAATCTTGGTCATCAGGGTCCTATCTATACTGTTTCGCGTCATGGTCTCTGGCCTTGTGCCCATGTTCAGTCTTTGGTTGGTCGCAAGAGTGAGATGATTCCCCGGCGTGGCAGTGTGCTGAGAGCTCTAAGCGACTTGCGTGCTCAGGTGCGGGAGAGGGCTGATGATAATACTGAAAGTTGGCGCCTTCTTTTTGATGGTCTGCGCAGTCATACTCAAAGCTTTTGGGCCAGCCTCAGTGCCGTCGAGAAGAAGCGATTTCAGCGTCATCTTAAGACCTATTTCGACATTCATAGACATCGAATGGCGCCACAAATAGCTAATCGCTTGCGTGCGCTCTTTCTTAGAGCAGAGCCCTTGTGCCAGACCCTTGCCGCCCGTATAGAGTCGGTGGTGTCGGTGGGCATGCGCCTGCAAGTGCGCTTACAAATGCGAGGCAGTCAGGTTCGACGCACTATTTATGTAGACCGCATCATCAATTGTACTGGGCCTCAAGCAGATTTATTCAAGGGCAACTCTATACTGAGCGGTCTCGACGCTCGTCTCACCGCCGCAGGCGAGTTTGTCGGCGCTGATGGTATGCTCATACCCCGCATCTATGCTCTTGGTCCTATGTTGCAGGGACTCTTACTTGAGAGCGTGGCGGTGCCTGAACTAAGAGTGCAAGCAGAGACCGTCGCTGCCTCTATATTGCGCAACCCGGTCCTCTCTGATTTAGAATTTGATTTCGGGCAAAACAGCTTTAGCCAATTGTTCTTCCATGACTTTGTCGGGCTTGTCCGCCGTACCGGCAGTGATAACCAAATAATTTAGACCTTTGAGCAAGTGCAATTCTTGCGGCTTGGCAGTGCGAAAGGCCTGCACACCCAAGCCGCTCACCGGTGCTCCCTTTAGTTCGGCTTTAGCTTTGTTGAACTTGGCTAGAGCCGATTTGGCGTCTGCTTCGTGTCTAATCAGCAGTCCCAGGACTGGAGGATTTTCGTCTTTTCGCAAAAGAAAATTGGCATTGCTGACAAAGCTCTTGCCGTTCACTGCATCTTTGTAGGTATTGCTGGGGCTGGCATTGACCGAGCCTCCCAAAATTTCGCGGGCAAGTTCGCGAGTCAATATCTGGGCGGCATAGTTTTTGGGACGACTTGTCGTTTCGGAATTGGTTGAATTTGCTTTGCCGCCAGCCTTTTGGGCGTTCGCTTTCAATGCTTCTACTTTGTGGGTGTTCTTTTCCGCCCCCGAATTCTTACTCTTGTCGCCTTCAGCTTCACTGGGCAGAAAAAGAAGCAAAGAAATAGCCAGTGATGAAAGAAAGGGAAACCATATATTCATTTTTGACCTTTCATGCAGAGAAGCTGTCTAATTACTGAATGGACTTTAGCATATCAATTACTGCTTGCGCTGTCTTCACGCGCTCTTCCGGTTCGAAAGCAGTGCATTTTGCCACTAAGGCATCCAGCTCTTCACTTACTTCCGGCGCCAAGACTTTAGGATGTGCAGGTGTCAGTGGTTTGGGTTCTTTGCCGGTGAGCAGATAATAGATGGTCGCACCCAAGGCATAGACATCGCTTGCCGGAGTGGCTTTACCTCTTATCTGCTCGGGTGCCATATAGGCTTGTTTGCCGATAAGAGTGCCGGTGGCGGTGCCGACAAATTCATTTGAGGCACCAAAGTCTATTACCTTTAGATTGCCTTCATTGTCTAGAACCAGGTTGTCTGGGCTAAGGTCGCGGTGAATGATGGGTGGATCTAGATGGTGTAGATAATTCAGTACTTCGGCTGCTTGTAGTGCATAATTTATAGTTTTTTCTTGACTTTGCACGCCGTGCTGTCTGACCATCTGCCTCAGGTCTTGCCCGCTTACATATTCCATAACCAAATAGTAGCGTCCATCTTCGACGAAATAGTCTTCCACCCTGGCTATGCCGGGGTGCTTGATGCCAAAGAGCATGACCGATTCGCGCTTAAGATGACTCTCGGCAGCTTCTTTTTCTTTCGGGTCGGCATTATCGGGCACCACTGCTTCCTTTAAGACCACTTGTTCGTGACCGTTTCGCTGTGCCAAATAAACCGCCGAAAAGCCTCCGAAAGCTAGCTGTCGTACTATCTTTAGACGTCCATTCTGTAAAGTCTGATCTGGTTCGAGGGGGATGAAACTAGTGGTGGCAAAGCGCCTAGATAACTCATCTTGCCAGATATGAGTGTAAGAGAGACCTCCGCCTTTACCGGCTTCCACTTGCAATTCGGTTTGATAAGCAATTAGCTCGGGTGAGCGTTGGCAGCCCTTCGCCCATAATTCAAGCGAAAGCAAGAAGCTTTCCAGCTTTTCTTTGTCTAAGTGATTAACATTGAGTTTGACTGTTCTAGGACCGTCGAAAGTGAGCAGCAATACTTTATTGTTGTCTGATGTGACTATATGAGCCGCCTTCAGGTTTTGCCAGGGCTGCATTCGTCTAAAAGCAAGCACAGGCAGCATAAAGAGAGGCATGGCAATACCCTCCTTTTGCACATGAATAAACTTGTCTTCAGATGCGGCAGAAGCGGTATAACCAACGAGATAGAGGGCCAGGCAGAACATGGCAAAGGTAAAGGCAACCGGTGCCACCGCTCCAGATAGATTCATAAAGAACCAAGTCATACCAATACCAAAGCCAAGCGGCAAAAGAATGCTCCAAACCGGCAGCATTACGCACATCAATAAGAATGCATTCTTGAGAGATGGTGGTTGATACTTTACGGCGATTTGAAACTCGGCCATTTTCTATCCTCTACAGGGGGCGAACTAGAGATTGATCTCTTTTATTGCAGTTCTCAATTCTTCTATATTTTGAAATCTTTTCTCTAAGGAACTATTGGTGGCTTTCGCCACAATTTCATCTAAGGCTTTGATGCTGGCTTGGTCTAGATCTTTGAGGCGAAAAGCGGGGCTGTCTGCCGGATGAGAAGTGGTGAGCGGTTCTGGTTCGTCACCGGTGAGGAGATAATAGAGTGTGGCCCCCATGGCATAAATATCACTTTGCGGCGTAGGGTTGCCTTGAAACTGTTCGAGCGGCATATAGGCTTGTTTGCCAACTACTGTACCGGTGGCTGTTTGTTCTTGCTGGTTGGCGACGTTGAAATCGATAAGCTTGAGATTGCCTTCACTAGAAAGCATAAGATTATCTGGTGTGAAATCGCGGTGCACCACCGGCGGTTCGCAGCTATGAAGATATTCTAGAATGTCGCACATCTCAAGGGCTAAAGATTTTATTTCAGATGCTTTGAATTGGCGTCCTTGTTTGATTTCTTCTTTCAGGTTGCGTCCTTCGATATATTCGAGCACCAAATAAGCGCGGTGGTCTTCCACAAAGAAGTCTGAGAGACTGACCACTTTCTCGTTATCTAGAGATCGCAAAATGCGGCATTCACCCTCGAAGCGGTCTAGGGCTTGCTTGCGCACAGTCATATCGACAAAGACAGGCAAGAGCATTTCTTTCAGTACGACCATTCTCCCCGAGCTATGATCGTGGGTAAGATAAGCTACACCTTGCCCGCCTGCTCCCAGCTGTTTCTCTATTTTGTATTGTCCTTCTTTTAGGCTTGCCCCGGCAAGAAGCGGCTTCAGCCGCTCTCTTTTAGGCGGAGCGCAGAGGGCTTGCAGCCAGACCTCGGTATAGCTATATTCAGGCGGAACTTCTAAGCTGCTGATTACTTCAGCATCTATAGGCACATCTTTGCGCCAGCGGTCCACCGCCTTTAGTATCAATGCTTTTTCGTCCATGGTCGGCACAGAGGAAAGATCTAGCTTAGTGGTCTGTCCATTGGCCCAAGATAAAATGAGGGAAGGCTCTGAATCTATCGAGCGCCCGCTCACTCGCTGCAGGGCTACATGGGTGAGATCTTCCCAACGGTTTGACGAAGTCGGTACAAAAGTCTTGGTGGCTTCGTTGAATCTTTGAAAGGTCAGACCCTTCTGGTCAAAGCGCAGATGGGTAGGCTTGAGCATAGCTTGCACAAAGAATTTGATTATTGCCAGGGTGGTCACAATAAATATGGCTGCCAGACTATAGCTAAAGACAACTGATGAAACCGAGCCTCCACCAGCGGCTCCTGCGCCGGCAGCACCGCCTGCCCCTTGCGCGGCGAATCTGGCCAAGGTCTCTCTTATGTTGTCCCAGGTAAGTCCGGCGGCGGTTAGATACGGCTCGAATATTGCATAAAGAATAAAAAAGAGAGCGAAAGAACCAATGACAATACCAAGTGATGTCCACTGATTGGTCTGAGAGAATCTCTGTTCAAACCACCTGCTGATGGCAGCATATGGTTTGTATCTGATGATTATGTGATCTTTGTGGGTCTGCGCTCGTTTTTCGGGTGATTTCAAAGCATCGTTTTTGGTATCTTTGAAGTCCTTCAGTATCTCCGCACCTTTACTGTACGATGGGATCAATCCAAAAAGCTTGAAACTGAGATTGTCCAGGCTGGTTCTCATGCGCGAAAACAATGGGGAGGCATCGAAAGCTAGGGCGAAAACGGCAATTAGTATCGCCAGTGGCGGGGCTTTGGCAGTAACTATTGTTATCGGTAAAGCAAAAATTGCGATGGCAAAGACTTTCAGTATCGCCCGTGCAAAGGCTCTATTGAAGCTGGGTTTGTCATTATGCCAGGTGGTCTTTATGCCGAATAGCTTTTGTCCTAACGTTCCTCTCAGTCTCGTAAGAGGCATAAGGGTGTGATAAGCAATGTTTCCGAGAAAATTGACCGTACCGCTCAAACCGTATATGGCTAAAGCAAAAAAAATCGAAAGATTGAAGCTGTGAGTGCTTAGCGTTTGTTGGATAAAATAGGCCGCCTGACCGAGGGGCAAAAGAATTGAAATCGCAGCGCTGCTGGAGGGATGAATTGTGCCAATGAGGAAAAGACCGATAATTTGCCAGAAACTGGGCGCTCGACCGCTATTCAGGAGTTCGGGGGCAAGTATCGTTGCAGTTGCGTACATTATGCTGATTGGAATAAGGCTAAGCAAGCAGACAAGTAAGTTATCGGTGAACCAGGCCAATAATCGTCTGGTGTAAGAGGCACGGTGGATTTCGTTCGCGGCATTAGTATCTTCACTTGATTTGTCTTCCGCCTTCAGCTCCATTGACGCGGATACTTCGTTTGGTTTTTCCAAATCAGTTTGTTCTTCTGAAGCGGCTTGTTCCGGCAAGACGGCATCGCTTGGCTCTTCAGAGACCTCCGAGACCTCCAATTCAGTGTCTTCTACAATTTTTATCTTTATCTTTTCTTGCAGTTCTTCTTTCATGATTTGGACAGTCACTCCAGTACTGCTGTTTCTCGCTCATAAGAGCTATACCCGCCCGCCCAGATCTTCCCAGCTATGTAAACCGGATTATTTTGAGCAGTCGCTCTAATTTTGGCTACTTAGTGGTACTCTCCTCTGACACTCTCCACTGGCGCTCTCTTATGTTGGGAAAGGTGAATTCATGAGAACTTTTTCGCGGTTTGCTCTAATCTTGCTGCCCCTTGCTTTATCGGTCACTTTGGGTGGCTGCGGCGATTCTAAGAAGCTAGAAGAGAAAATTGACGCTCTCGAACGTGAGAACGCCAGCCTCAAGGCCACTATTGCCGAGCAGGCTTTGCAACTAAAAGCCTGCAAAAGTTTGACCGCTGCAGTCGCCCCGGTTAGGCAGGAGTCTTCACCTGATAATAGTGCAGGCAAAAGTGCAGATTTAGGTACTAAGGCTAGCGAAGAGCATATCTTTATCGACCTTGAAGAAGTGCCCCAGGCTGACATGATTAAGGACCTCAGTAAACTTGGTTTGTTTGACGGTGCCGGTGATAAATTCGACCCTAATAGTCCAGTTTCTCGGGCTCAGTACATAGAATGGCTCTTTAAAGCTTATAACTTGCTTGAACCGGAATCTAAAAAGATCAGACTCGCCCCTCAGCTCAAGCCGGTTTTTAAGGATGTACCGCCTACTCATCCCCAATATAGATATATTCAGGCTCTTGCCAATGCCGGCTATTCAATCGGTTATGAAGACGGCACTTTTCGCCCTGACAAACCTCTGACTCGAGAAGAATTAATGGGTATAAAGGTAGCCGTTGACGTGGGCAAGGCTCTGCCACCTTGGCGCAGTCAGATGGAAGCCGTTTGGAAGTTCAGCGATGCCAAACAAGTGGATGAGAGGTTCACCGGTTATGTGCATCAAGACTTTTATGTCTCTGGTCCGAAAGGTTCCAATATGCAGCGCGCCTTTGGTTCAATTGGTGCTTTCAAGCCGAAAGAGCCGGTTTTGCGCAGTGAAGCAGCCGCGACACTCTGGCAAATAGGGCAGTTCGGCGACACCCAGAATACTAATTGTCAGTCGGCTCTGGCTAAACTCAAAGGTTAGAGATTAGCTATCTATAGTCTCACCTAAGTCTATGCTGTTTATGCAGTCTCTAATTTCTTCAACTGTGCGAAATCTTTTTTCAAGGGCACCGGTTGTTGCTTTTGCCACTAAGTTGTCGAGCGCGGCGATGGTGTCGGGCGGCAGGTTCTTGTAGCGAAAGCAAGGTGAACTGGTTGGATGCGCCCTAGTGAGAGCTTCCGGCTCTTCACCGGTGAGCAGAAAATAGAGAGTGGCGCCCATGGCATAGAGATCGCTCTGGGGGCAGGGTTCACCTTGAAACTGTTCCAAAGGCATATATGCTTGCTTTCCTACGACTGTGCCGGTGGCTGTCTGTTCTTGCTGGTTGGCGACGTTGAAATCGATTAGTTTGAGTTTGCCGTCACTCGATAACATTAAGTTATCGGGTGTGAAATCACGGTGCACCACCGGTGGTTCACAGCTATGCAAGTAAGAAAGAATCTCGCACATTTCAAGGGTCAGCTCTTTGAGTTCAGCAGGGGTGAATACTTTTCCGTCTTTGACTTCTTGTTTGAGATTTTTGCCTTCAATATATTCGAGAACCAAGTATGCGCGGTGATCTTCCACGAAGAAATCACCGAGACTGACTACTTTCGGGTGATTTAGTGATCTTAAAATGCGGCATTCGCCTTCAAAGCGATCTAAAGCTTGTTTTCGCACCGCCATGTCGACAAAGACCGGCAAGAGCATTTCTTTGAGCACAACTGTCTGCCCGCAACTATTGTCACTGGCGAGGTAGGCGATGCCCTGTCCGCCGGCACCAAGTTGTTTCAGTACGCGATATTGCCCATCCTTGAGTACCGCTCCTTCTATGAGCGGCTTTAGTCTCTCTCGTTTTGGCGGCGCACAGAGAGCCTGCATCCACACTTCGGTATAGCTATACTCAGAGGGCATTTCCAGACAGCTGATTACTTCGGCATCTATAGGTACATCTTTGCGCCAGCGGTCGATTGCCTTGAGTATTGCCGCCTTTTCATCCATGGTCGGCACCGATGAAAGATCAACCTTGGTTCTCTTGCCGCTCTTCCAAGCAAAAATAAGTGCAGGTTCCGAGTCGATGTTTCTTCCGCTCACTCTTTGCAGAGAGACTTTTTCTAAATCTTCCCAGCGTTGCTCTTGCTTTGCCGATACTTGAGCATAAGAATTGCTAACTTCATTGAATCGTTCGAAGCTGAGACCATTGGCATCAAAGCGCAAATGACTGGGCTTGAGCATGAGCTTGACTATGAAGGCGAGAAGAGCTGCCAGTGCGGTCGCAAAGAGAGCGGCAAGGGTATAGCTGATATAGATTAAGAATGAGGTGCCACTACCGGCGCTACCGGCAGTCTGGGCGCTACCGCTCTCCAATAGAAACCTCAAGTTCTCAATAATACCTTCGAAGTTGATGCCAATGGCGTCTAAGAAGGGGAGGAAAATAGTGGCGAGTACGGCGAACAAGATAAATGAGATTAGTACTATGCCCAGTGATGTCCACTGGTTGGTCTGGCTGAATCTTTGCTCGAACCAGCGACTGATAGCCGCGTAAGGCTTATATCTTATTCTTATATGATCTTTGCTGGTGCTTATTCTATTGGCAGAAGAATATTGCAGTATTTCTTTGCTGCCAGCCAAGTTTTGCAAAAGTTCTTTGCCTGCTGGGAAGACCGTACCATGTTGAAAACTATAGAAGAGAAAGCGATCTAGAGCGCAGCGCATTTTGCTGAAGCTGGGAGAGAGGTCGAAGCCAAGGAAGACCATTAGACAGAGCAAGAAGCCTGGAGAGAAGTAGAGGAGAATGGAGCTGATGATCGGAAAGCCTAGACCGGTAAAGAAAACTTTCATGGCTGCCTTGGCAAATACATAGGCGCTCTTGGGGCGCTCACCGTTGCCGGTAGCCACTTTTGTTCTCATTATCAATTGGCCAAAAGTAGCCCGCCATTTGCTTAGGGGCAGATAGGTTTGATAAATGATATTGGCGACAAAGTGAATGCATAGACCTGTGGAAAAGCAGATTTCGGAGAGAATTTCAGAAATAGGCATGGTCGAGCCAATTGTGCCTAATCTTGGCAGTGCCATACCTACCGTCATCAAATCGACACCAGGCATCAAATAGTCAAAGAGGGTGGAAACGCCGAATGGAAGAGCTGACAGCCAACTTTCTAGGGGGCTTGCACCAGAGTAATGGGGCGACAATACATAACCTAGAGACAATAGCAGCAGAATTGGTAAGGCACATATGAGAGTGACTATTGCGTTGTCTATAAACCAGGCGGTAAGGCGTCTGCTATAAGATGCCCGGTGCAGTTCGGCTGTTTTTTGAGAAGCGTCTCTATTTGCAGCAACCAGCTTAGACGGCTCTCCCAGGTCTTGCTCAACAAAAGAGAGCGAGGCCTCCACTTGCTCGCTCTCTTTTGCTGGTTCAGTAATTTTGAACTTTAGCTTTTCAGGGCTTTGTTCTTTGAATTTGTCCTGCATCTCGGCGCTCCTGCTCTTTGAGCTATACCCGCCGGATAATATTTTTCTATCTGTTCTGTCTACCTATCTAATTCTTTGACTGGCGTAGTTCAGTCCTCTTTGCACCGATGAGTTGAAGTTCGACGGGGTAGAATAATTTGCGAATTGGTTGGTGATCACTAAATTACCTTGGTCGTTGACATAACCGGTCTTGAAGGTTGGATAAGAGCCTACGCCTCTGGCAAGACTGGGATTTCTATCGGCGTCGACCTTAATGACGACGGCTTTGCCATCAAGGCTATTGCCTAATTTTCCTTGCGCCAAGTCTGCCTCAAAGTTTTGGCAGGGTCCGCACCAGCTAGTGCCCACTTTGATTACTACCGGTAATTTGTGTTCTTTGGCTTCTTTCAGTGCTTCTTTATACTCGCTGCCATCAAAGACAGTTTTCTTGGGTTTGTCAGACTCAATTTTGGCAGATTCTCTTTCTACTTTAGGTTCTGGTTTGGGATCAACTTTAGATTCTGATTCGGGCTCTTTTCTAGGCTCGGGTTTGGGTTCAGTTTTGTTTTGGTTTTCAATTGAAGGTTTGATCACTTTGTCAGATGGACTGGATGGTTCTTGATCGTTTTTGAAGCTAAAGAGGTTAGCGTTGCGTCTGGTGCCGCCGGCAGCATATTGGGCTTGGTCTTGCAGACCGGCAGAGATATCGGTTCCCCAGTGTGTGCTGGTTACCTTCTCTGGTCTAGGTTTGCCATCGGGTCCGGCGGTGAGCGACTGCACCGAAGTGAACGGATAGTCGAAAGGCTGACCGTTGCAATCTTTGAGATTACCGTCTATCCAGCCTTTCCAGCTTTGCATGCTCTTATCGTCTGGGTTGGCGGCGGCTTTGGCTGCCACGTCGTCTTTATTGATAACAACAAAACGCAGGTTGGGATTCTCTTTCTGTAGTTGCGACAAGTTGTCCAGCATTTCATTGGCGTGCGGGGTGTTCTCACCCAGAATAACCATGGCTACACCAGCGCCATTCTTGGCGGCATCGTCATAAGCTTGTTGGATGTTATCGAGTGTGTACGCTCCTGTTGCTTCAATTTTTCTTTGAAATTCGGACTTGGGTTCGACTTTCTCGTTTTTGTCTTCAGCTTTCTCGTTTTTGTCTTCAGCTTTCTCGTTTTTGTCTTCAGCTTTCTCCTGTTTGTCTTCAGCTTTCTCCTGTTTGTTTTCTTCTTTCTCCTGCTTGGCTGCGCCGTTATCGGCTTTCTTGTCTAGCTTTCCTTCTTCCTTGTTTTCAGGGTTTTCTTTTGGTTTGTCGTCAACGTTCGGGTCTATTTTGATGCCTCTGCTACGCAGTTCTCCTTCTTCTGTTTTGGGTTTTTCTTCAGGCTTAGTTTCTGGCTTATTTTCTGGCTTATTTTCTGGCTTGACTATTTGCTCAAAGAACTTGCGGAGACTCTCTTTATCTTGATCGGGACCCGCACCGCTGCGGTTCAACAGGTCGCTATTTTTCTTGCCAGCGCCGAATTGGCTGAAGTCGAAGGGTTTGAAGTCGTTTTGTTGGTTGGGTCTGTGGCAGTCGATTGTGCTTTGACCCTTCAAGAAAATAGGATTGGATTTGATGTCTCTGAAGTCTTTTAATTCGCCTGGCTCATTTTTGGCTTTAGAATCGTAAAGTTCGACTTTTGGTAAGTTGCCTGGTAAAAATGTTTCATTGCTGCCTGGTTTATGGTCTTTTTTCCAGGCTTCCCACTCATCTTTGGATTTCTGGTTCGACAGTACTTCCGCCTTGAACTTCTCTTCTGTTATCGGCATCGGACAAGAATTGTCATTGCAAGGTGGTTGAATTTTGCCGTTTTCTAAGAGTTTATAGCCTTTATGATCATCGTCGGTTTTGTCTGCGTATTTTGGCTGTGGAATCGTATCAACCATGGTTTTGTTCCTGCATCAGTGGGGTTATGCAGACAATCTAGGGGCAAATTGTTTCAAGCCTGTTGCAATTTAGGGCTGTTCTCAAGAAGGTCGATAATCTTCCAAAATTTGCTCTGCCTGTTCTTCTAAGGCAATTGCTTCGGCCGTTCGCTGCAGCTTACGCAAGGCAGAGGCCAGCGCCTTAAGCGAGGCAACCTGTACGGGCGGAAAACTGTCTTTCCTAAGTTGGCAGGCTTCGCGCAGATAGCTTTCGGCTTCCTCGACTCGGCGATTATCGAGCAAAAGAGTGCCCAGCGAGTGCAGACTCTGCGCTAGACCCAGGCAGGCCGGGCGCCCCAGTCGCCGCCTCAGCTTGGCTGCTTCCTTATATAATTCCTCGGCTTGTCCCGGCATATTGAAGCTCTTAAAAAGATCGCCCAACAGTTGATAGCTGTCTGCCACAAGTGGGTGTTCCGGCCATAGTTCGCTCAGTTCTTTCAAGACCAGCTGTCTGAAAAGCTCTTCCGCTTCTTCAAAGCGGCCGGCTCGGTACTTCTCGCCGGCCAGATGCAAAAGAGCGCGGGTGAATTGTTCGCCGTCGCTCAAGTCTAAGCCAGCAAAGTTTGGCAGTGTCAGAGCCTTAGTGCGATTGAAATAGTCTAGTGAGCGCTTTTCGGCACCGGGCAGCTTACGGGTGGTGAGAGCCAGAGCAAAGCAGGTGAGGGCTACGACCTTATGCTTTTCACCTAGTCTCTGGCTATAAAAGTCGAGGCTGGTAAGTAAGATTTTTTCGGCTTCTTCATAGCTGCCCTGGGCAAAGTAAAGACCCGCCAGGAAATTACGGCGTTCCACTACAATTTCATGGTCTGCGCCGTAAGTGGATATGGCCAATTGACAGGCTTTAAGATAAAATTTTTCGGCTTCGCCAAAGTTGCCTTTGATGCGACAGACCAAAGCCAGCCGATGGCAAGCTGTCATCAAGGCTATACTTGCTTCGTGCAGCTGAGCCTGCTCACAGATTTTCAGGCGCTCTTCTCTAATTTCAATTATTTCTCGATAGTAAGCCGCGGCGTTTTCATAGTCGTTTTCTTGATGGCAGATAAGAGCTAACCTGTCTAGGTGTTCTATCAATTCAAAGCGATAACTGCCGCAGGCGGCTCTCCACTGAGCCAATTCCAGTTCCAACTGGCTTCTGCTTTTGATTTCATCTTTATGGCTTTTTTGTGACATCTCGTCGTTCAAAACCCTTATCGGGTGCGGTTTTTGGGGGTTGACGCCAAGGGCTACCGTTGCTAGCATGAATAGAGTAGCTGGAATCTAAGTTAAGTAGCTGGAATCTATTCTTTTCTTTCGTCATTTCCATTGAGTTATAAATGAATTTTCGCAAGTCTCGGAAAAAACGGGGCGGAGTTCTTGTGGAAGCTGTGCTTTCATCTTGTTTCTTCTTGCCCATTATAGTCTTCATTATTTTAGGCATACTGCAAGTTGCCCACGCCTATGTTATTGGAGTCAATATGACTGAGGCCTCCCAGCTTGCCGCCCGCGCGCTGTCCGACGAATATACTAGAGACCCAGGTATTGTTAAGAACGTAGACCGGCAGCAGCTTATCTTGAACCGCATTCGCATACCCGGCATGGTCACCAGCGCCGAGCAGTTTCAGATACCGGAGGGGGGCTGGCATATTGCTCCTTTTCCTCGTTCTGTCACCGTGACCTGTACTTATGTGCCCGGCCTGGGTGAGCCGCCTCTGCCTCGTTTCCCTAATCCAGATCCTCTGGGAATAGCTAAACGCGTCTGTATAAGATCATCGGCTACTGTGCCTCTTTTTCAGTATTGGTGAGGTCGCTGTTAATTGTGAGCAAGAGAACTTTAAAGTCATATCGAAAGGGCGGGCAGGCATCGACTGAGCTGGCTGCTTCTCTGATGTTTATAATTCCACTTATGCTTGTTGCCGTCTATGTCGTCACCCAATGCGTACAGGCATACACCATTTTTTGTACTTTAAAACAAGCCAGCGCCCAAGCTGCTCGCCGTTTTGCCGTGGCTTATATTCACAATCCAGATTTAGTCAGAAAGAATTACGGACAAGTTTGTTATAGCGTAGATTATCCGGGCGTGGTCAACAGCTATAAGCAGTTCGAGTTGGTGGAATTCTCGCCTGAAGCGATACCGCCCACGGTGACAATGCGCGTACACTTCACGCCTGAGGTGTTCGGTTGCAGGCGTTTTCCCGAGCCCGACTTTTTCGGCATCAGCAAGCATTTCAAAATGAGCGCTCAGACAACTGAGAAAATTGACTAAGCAGAGGTCCTTATGAAGCGAAAGAAAGTAAGAAATCAAAAAGGGGCCTTCTCGGCGGTTCTGTTGCTGCTTACCACACTTGGTTTGCTCATAATTGGCGGTGTGGCTATCGACTTAAGCCACGCCTTTTATGTACGCAGCCAGTTGCAGGCTGCCGCCGATAGTTGTTCCCTAACCGGCGCTTTCTATCTTGCCACCTTAGATCCGACCAGTTTTCAAAAGATACGTTCTGAGGAAATGGCCAGACAAATTGCTCGCCGTAATTTCATTGATGGCTATTTGATGGACGATAAAGGGGATAAAACCCAGCTTGAATATGCTTGTGAGACTGCTTTCAGAGGACCGCAATATTGTCAGATTACTCTGACCCACAATGTTTGTACGAGTTTTGGGCGACTGGTTGGCGTCAAGTATCTTCCAGTCACGGTTGTATCAAGAGCGGGCGCCTTCGTCGGTACCAAGTCCGTGGCCCCGAACTGGCTGCAGAACTTTGCCATTTCTCATCGTGCTCTTAAGACTAGAGAATTAATTACCGACCCTGAAAATAAAGAATTCAATTCTTATTTCGTCAGCGAGTGGCAGGGCAATAACAATCCGGAACTCAAGGTTGGTGTCAATAAAGTCACTGCCGGCAAAGGTGATCTCAATACTCTGCAAGTGATGAAGGTCTATAACGTAGCCATCGTTAGAGGCGGCGAAGAGAAGGAAGCATTGCCAAAGACTTCGGAGATAATCGGTACTGCCAGCATCATGTTGGATGTACGGACCAGTGCTGACCGCTCTTTCTTTCGCATGGTTGAAGGAGGGGTGATCAAAGGGCAACCCGGCACTCCTCAGTATAATGGATTCTTGACCTCGAAAGATATGGACTTCACTCTCCGCAACGGTCATTGGCGGGTTGCTTTGGTGCAATAGAACTTGTATTTTCGGCGCAAACTTAAGAACTTTAGTTTCACCCTGTCTGCGGTTGGCTATTTCTTAGGTCTCTTCTTCTTCTTCGCATGCTTATTCTTCTCACCAGCTTTGACTAATTCGTCAGCTTTTTTCGCTCAGTCGCCTCCAAACAATATAGTCATTTTGCGTTTCCCTGCCGAAAGCCTCGGAAAAGCAAAGATCGTGAGACCGGCTCTGGGTGCAGGCAGCAACTGGGTAGAAGACAGAGCCTTTGCGCTGAAGGGGCTAGTTAAGTTGCGCGCCGATGAACGTTTGCAGGTCAAACTAAATTACTTTGGTGCCACTCATCTCGAGGCTCTGCGCATCTGCAAGCCTTTTCTGCGCCGTCTTGAATGTGGTCATCTAGAAGTCGACGATAGAGGCGCGGCAATTATCGGTGAGTTTACCGAGCTTACAGAATTGGATATATCAGGTACCGATGTATCCGATAAGGGTGTGCAGCAGTTAGCTAATTTGCGCAAGCTCCAAGAAGTCAATCTTTCTTTCTTAGATATTAGTCGGGTTGGGCTTAGGGCCTTTACCAGTATGCCAGCTCTCACTCGTCTTACCATGAACGGTGCTCGTCTTGGTGATGACAGCGCCGAAGAAATAAGCAAGATGAAGAAACTGCGTGTTCTTTGGCCGATTCATGCCTTGGTCACCGATAGATTTATTGATAGAATCTCTCGTCTGAAAGATTTGGAAGAGATTTATATACAAAGAAATGATATCACCGATAGTGGCGTTAAAAAGCTGCTTGCCTTTAGGAAGTTGAGACGTGTCAATCTCTCTGATACCAAGGTGACGGTGCCGGGGTTACTTGCTTTGAAACAGCTGCCCCATCTTGAAGCGATTTTGTTCAGAGTGAATGGCTTAAGTGCTAAAGAGCGACAGCTGCTTGGTGAGCTCAAGGGTGTGTCTATAGAAGACGGCACCCGAGCGAAGGACTATGATGCTGACTTATTTGCGCCGGTACATTAAAATAAGGCGGTAAAATAAAGCCTCAAAATAAAAGCTTCAGCCTAAGCGGTGTCTAAATTGCGCAAAGTATTCTCCATTCTATTTTGTTTTGTCTTCTTCTTTTCCACACTTTATTTTTTGTGGACCACCACACCTTTGTTCGCCTTCCAAGAAGCAATTTTCGCCCTGAAAGATCATGACCGTGAAACTTTTGAGAAAAGACTAGACGTGGACGGTTTTGTGCGTGGCTTGGTCGACGATCTATTGGTCAAGCCGGCTTATTCGACGCCGGGTTTGACTGGCTTCCAGACAGAAGTTTTACGGGGAGCCGTGGCTGTCACCGCTGAGGGTCTTTACCGCGAATTGCGCGGAGGCATCTATCGTAGTCTCTCGATCAGTTATCTTTTCCCTCTAGACTTCTCTCCGCTCGATCTCTTTTCGCTTCCCGCTTATGCAGCCGGTGGCGACGATCTCAAGACTTTACTCAATGTGGCCGGCCATGCTGCCAACGATTCTTTGCGACGCATGAAGATGGTGGCGCAAGATCGAATGATTTATTATTTGCGCAGTCATCCACAGACTCTGGCAGGCAGGCTTTTGGCCTGTCCACCCGACCAGCGCAGTCAGGTGCTTGCTGCATTGCTTGGTGAGTTAGGTCTGACAGTCAAAGATTTCAAAGGGCTTGATGGTTGTTCTATACATTCCACAGGTAATGATAATGAAGAAGCCGTGGTCAGCTTTCGCTTTTATAGCCCTAAAGTAGGGCGCGATTTTTTAGTGAAGATTTTGCTGAAGAAGCACGGCTGGGAGCCTTGGCAGATTGCCCGCATTGACAATGTGAGCGAAGTCTTTAGCCAACTTGAACTCGATTATGAGGGCGAGATTCATGCTCTTATGCGATTTTCGCTGGACGGAATGAACCAGCGCGGTGTCGATGAAGAGATGACCTCGGTTAAGGATGAGCTGCGGCGCAATCAAGGTACCAAGGCAATTTTAGATAGACTAAAGATCAAGCTCTGAGTAATCAAGCTCTGACTAATTAATCCTGAGCAGACATAAACTCGGGCAGCTTCAAATTCCCGGTAGTTTGATTTCGAGATGAACATTATTGAAGTCTGGGTCTTCCAGATCGCCGCGGTGGTGGCAGGTGATGCCGAAGGGCAACCCTGGGGCGTCTAGAGTCTGTCCTTCTTGCAAATTCAGACCTAAAATCTGGTCTTCAATAAGATAATTGCAGAGGTCTACACCCGCTTCGATTTTTTCAGGCGGCAGATTACGCAGGCTTAAATCGGGTCGACCAAATTTGCGCATGCCCCTGGTATGCAGCCAGAGCGGTCCATCTTTGCCTTGTTTCTCGTCTTCAGGTGAAATCAGAATTGAGACATGCTGATTAAAGAGCGGTTGTCTCGGCTTGAGCACTGCCTCTCGCCATTGACTAGGCGACCACCAGTGAAACTTTTGCGGATCGTATATGGCAATTCCGCCATTGTCTAATATGGCTGAAACTACACCAAGAGTATCGCGCAAATAGTTGAGATTATCGGGATCTTTTACTGTGCCGCTAACCACCAGACATTGTGGTGCCACAATCACCTTGTCATAGATTTCAGGCTCATCATTTGCGAAACGTCTAGCCAGAAAACCCTGGACAAAGCTCTCTAGAGTCTCTCTTTCGCTTTCTCTTTCATATAGCCCCAGGCTTATTTCTGGGGGTAGACCGGCTGTTTGATAACGACTGCCTGAAATTGTCATCGGTTGCTGAAATTCACCGAAAACAACATAGAAAAGAAAGGCGTCACCGCCTCCCGGCTGATAAAGTTTTCGCTCCCAATCGGGCAAATTAACAGGGGATTCCATAGCTATATTTTCAACCAGGCCTTTAGCCATTTTTTAGTGTTGGGGAAGCAACGGTAAAGATCTTCGGTATAGTCGTCTGAGCCGCCTAGCATTGAACCTGTTAGTTCAGAGCAGGTTTCGCGCGGACCCCAATCGTCTTCTTTGATAAAGGTCGCCAGTTTTTCTCTTAGTGAGTCTGGGACATTTTGTTTGTCTAGTTCATAGACTTTGCGCAACTCAGGGCTTTTAGAGATATTTTGCATGTCGTCGACAATCTGAAAGCACATGTTCAAGACTGTTTGTTTGATCAACTTGGGTGACCTAGCCTCTTTAAGGTTCATCGAGCCTCTCACCTTGGCTCTTTCATAGACGCACATCTCTTTGCCATAGATGCGACCTCCCGCTTCAGCCATTGTCTCGGCTTCTTGTTCTTCGTCTAGTTCCTTTACTGTGTCGGGCCAGCGGTCGATAATATTGGGGGATAGCACTATCGAGGCTCCACTGTCATCGAGCAGTTTGCGCAGATGGGGCGGTACCGCCGCCACTGCATCGTTAACTGCCTTGATTGTGGCCGGTAGGCAGGGCTGGTGACCCTTCATCGGTGGTATGACCAAGATGCGAGTAGCCAGCCCTACGGCACCTGGTGCGGCCGGCACTGCAATCGGGGCTGCTGCCGGTGTCGCCGGTGCGGAAGCTGAATTTGGTGCAGCTACTGCCCCAGCTTTGCTTCGTGTCGCCTCCATGCCTTGTTCGGCAGTCTTGGCTTGTTTGCTTCCTTTGAAAGACTTTGTGACAATCTCATAGGTCTGATAAGC
>JAIETF010000116.1 GCA_019745415.1 Candidatus Obscuribacterales bacterium
GCACTTTAACTGAGACTGGAGCGATTTAATTGAGATTATCGCCACCGAGTCTGGTGACGCCCAGCCTGTAAGGAATACGTTCGTTTTTTTGTTGCCCTTGCTTCTTGACAAGTTGCGGCGATTTAGGAATTTCTAGGTCTAAAAGAAGCCGTCTAGAAAACCCGTTTTTAGACAAGAAAATTCTTCTGCCCGAGTTACTAAGCTGATTCTTTTTGGGTTTGGTCTTTGGGTTCTGGTTTTGGGATTTCTCGAATTAATTGGCCGTCTCGAATTACTACTACCGCTGTACCTGTCTGTGCAGCGATCTGCCGAGCACGTTTTGCAGCTCGCTTCAAAGCTGTTGTTGCGTGTTGCATATCTGGATCCTTCAGGGATTCTGATTTCATTGATTTTCTCCCTCATCTATCATGATAGGCATATCTCCACTATTGTCGTACCAACGCCAATAGTCAACTTCGAAGCGATAGATCGTTTTAAAGTTTACCAAACCCGCTTCGAAGCGGCGGCGGACAACATCGTCCGGCACGTAGTGTCCTCCTTGAATTACCCGCTCAACTATGCGCGCGATAGCCTGCTCTGGGTTTGATAAGGAGAGAAAAAACAGCTTAACCTGATAATTCTGTTTTCGCCACTCTCGAATCATCGTGTCCGTTCGGCCCCTAGCCTGAAATTCGCCGATGTTTCAAGATAAACGCATCACTAAAGAGGGAAGATGCGATGGGAAAAGCGAAGCAGGCAAAAAGACAATGGGCCAGAGACGAAGACAAAGAGCAGTTTTGGAGAAACGCACTGATTGAGTACGCGTCGAGCGGAGTAAGCATCTCGGCATTCTGTCGCCAGAAAAACATCTCTCCAACTTCCTTTAATGCCTGGAGAAGAGAATTGCAGATTCGCGAGCGTGAGAGAGCAACTGCCGGTAGCTGTACGGGATTGAGATCATCCGAGGTCGGGATTGAGATCATCGGTGATTTCTGGCGCAAATTAATTGAGACTATAGGTGCCGGCTGGCGCACTTTAATAGAGACTGAGCGCACTTTATTTGAGACTGGAGCACTTTAACTGAGACTGGAGCGATTTAATTGAGATTATCGCCACCGAGTCTGGTGACGCCCAGCCTGTAAGGAATATGTTCGTTTTTTAGACACAAACTGTTTCTTTACACTTAGAACGAAAGAATAGGCTTTTGAGATGTCTAGAAACCCTGTATAAGAACTGATTTTCAAAACGGAGTCATGGCAACGAGTTTCTTTACACCTTTCGAGTCCGATAATATGGCTTCGGGATTGATTCGCCCCTCAAACCACTGACGCAGTAGGCGTTTTCGCCATTCTCAATTAAAGTGCGCCCGGTGTCAATTAATTTGCATCCGTCTCAATCAATTTGCGCCCAGTCTCAATTAAAATGCATCCGGGCGCCTTTATAGTCTCAATTAAAGTGAGCCGAAAACTCCGGATAATCTCAATTCGGGGTGCGGATGATCTCAATCCCGTACACCTAAGCTCTTGAAGCTTTTTGATCAGAAGAAAAACAAGGGAGTAAACCCAGAGCGGCTAACAATCACCACTTTCGTCTGGTGGCGCTGTCCTAATGGACCTGACCATAGTTGGTATAAACCATTTCGAAAAAGTGGAGAAATTCTTCGTTGCCCCTTTTGCACCTGGAGGCTTGTATCCAAAACCAATTCTCTTCAGGCTTTGTATCCGGAACTGGCGAACGAACTGCACCCAACCAGGAATGGCAATATAACCGCTAAAGATATACCAGCGCAAAAGTGGTTGATGGTCTGGTGGAAATGCTCGGAGAACCCACGTCATGTCTGGCAAGCTCGCGTCAGGAATAGGACCGTAAATAAAAGTGGTTGCCCGAAATGTTGGGTCGAGAAGCGCTCTGATGGCTATTTTAAAAAGCTTGCCGCCGAAGAAAAACCTTAAGACCCGGACTTGTGCAGTTCTATAACTTTTTCCTTTTCGTTTCTGGTTACCTTCAAAATAACGAAATCATCGCTCTTCTGCGTATACTCAAATTTTTGACTATCTTTTACCTTGTCATCTTCACCATGTAAGTTGAGAGCTAGGTATGCTGAATTTGCGCTTTCTTGCCCGACTCCGCCCATCCAAGGATCACGTGATTCTTCTATTAGCAGTGGTCCGAGTGTTTTTAAATAGCTTGTTCCGCCATGTCTGCCTCCTCTTATAACCAAAACTTCAAAATTCACCACCCCAGCTTGGTTTTGTATGTTTCTAAGGCACATCATCATTGTCTTATCGTCCTTTTCGGACCAAACTTCTTCCCAGAGTTCACCGTCTACAGAACCATGCCATTTTCCTACCATGAAGCAAAGGGCTCTAGGACCAACGTGATCTGTCTTCATAAAGGAAGCAGGCACGTGAAATAGATTTCTGTCCCTTGGTCCTTCTGTTCTTTCTTTACTCCCTGGTTTCACCAGCTCTTCGGCAGAAATGCCGCTTGCGGAAAGAAACAAACCTGTAACAAGTGTTAAAACACTTTCAAATTTCATACAAGCCTCTCCGGTTAATTACATGGTCTCAACCATTCTCTAGCCAACCACCGAAATTAACCTGTGTGTTTTTCTCATTCGATGACCTAAATAGAGCCATCCGTCGGATACTGCTTTTCAAGATTTACGTAAGTGCCGGTTGTGTCATAAATCATTAGTTATTTGACCCGCGCTTGATATCTGGCGCGGTGGTGATTCTTGGGCGTCGAATTGCTAACACGTTTAATGGCACGCCCAGATTAGACCAGAAACTTGTTCAATTCATGAAAGCAAGATTCAAACTTATCTAGAGCATTATTTATCATCGGCGTGTCTGCGGTAACCGCATTGGGATTCAAAAGAAGCCAATTTGCTGGCGTAAAATGATCAAATTCCGGTGTCCCAGCAGGCAACGTTCTAAACGCGTCTTCCACTGCTTTTACAATTCTAATTTGTCCCGAGGTTGCGGACGCGAGTTTCCCAAATTGAAGCTTATCCTTCTTTTGCAGTGAATACGCCTCATTTACAATATGTGCATACAGTTCATCGGTCATGAAATCCTCGATATCACTTTCGGTTTTTCCACTAAAGTCGGAAGCCGTGAAAATTTGATTCGTCTTGAGAATCTCACTCTGTCGAAGTTTTTGAACTTTTCCTTTGTCTCCTGCTCCATAATCACAGAGAACGGCAATATTTAGTTTATTGCCACCAAACAAAGATGAGAAAGGGAATATTTTGTCTATTCCACCGCTCGGACAGACCGCCCACCGAGCGTCTAACCCTTCTCGTTTCCTGCGTCTAAGTTCATTTGAAAACACCTGAAGATAAAGAATGTCAGATGGGCCTTCCACCAAAAGAGTATTTTTTCCAATAAATAGAGATTGCGTAATCTCATAACCAAGATGAGCTTGTAGTGGGAAAATTGTCGCTTTGTCTACCGATAAAATATCAGCTGAAACTTTTGTTCCTTTGACGATCGTTTTAGTACCTTGTCTTTCCAGAACGTCTTCCACAACACGCACGTCAGCCAATCGATCAACAGGTACCATGAATGGTGAGTGAGTAGTGTAAATAACTTGGTGTTCTGGTAGCAGTCTCTCCTGAATGTAGCGAAGCAAGTCAGCTTGAGCCTTTCCGTGCAAGGTCAATCCTGGCTCATCTAACAACAAAACGGCATTGCCGCTCGTTTTTTTTAGCTGTTTAAATTGCGACAGAAACGAGAAAAACCAGATAAAACCAGCACTTCTCTCTGAAAGTGGCACTGTGACTCGATGATTCTTGTTTTCAATTCTAATTAGTGCCACTGTACCCGAGTTAAAGGGAGGCTTGTCTTCAGCCTTACCTTCCGTCAGCTCAATTTTGACTCCTAACGCCTCATTTTGGCTCCAGAATTCAAATATTTCATCGGTGATATCGTTTGATGCACCCTCACACTTCGCCTTTAGCTCTTCATATTTTGTAGAGGACTGCAATTCTTCAAGCGTTGTACCGGCGTATTCCAAAAAATCTAGAAATATCTTATCGCCGACGGAGACAGTGTTGTTTGCCTTATCTGCCGTTAGTTTCGCTAGAGAAATTTCACCGGACATTCGTTCAAAATGTGACGTATATAGAAATTTTGGTCTAAATGGTGCCAAAACATCAATTGCCGCTGCACGAAATGAATGGTCACGCATACCTTGAAGTTCTGCTAGAAGCGCATTTTGCCTGTCGCTGCGAGTCGCAACATTCTCAAGACTCTGAATAAATTCCTTTGTGGAGTTCACTTCTTTCAGTGGTTTACTCTCGTTTGCATCAAGCTTGTGCTTGGTTTTTGCGAACTCGATGCATTTCGTTTCACTCATTGGAACCGAGCAATAGCCATTCTTTGCCCCAATTGCCGATGAATATTCAATGATCGTGCTAGTGAGACATTCCGGGCCAAACTGTCTCTGAAGGGCATCTATTTCAGGCTTTTCCAGCTGCCACTTACTGGTAACGACTCTGGACTCGCCGTCGGTATGCCTTTCATCAAATTTACTTAAATACCGGCGTGGATAATCGCGCACCTGATCATACTTGAACTCTCCTAATGGATTGAGTCCATAAATCGCATGCAAAACCGCCGTTTTACCAGCTTCATTCTTGCCTACTAGGCACGTGAGGTCACTAATTGCAAACTCTGTACTGTCTTCAATGGAGCGAAAATTGGTGATTTTTACTGACGATAACTTCATGACTACGTCCAAGCTGCGGTGCTCCACAAATTGTCGCATGCGCCTGACGTAAGGAGGGCATTTGCGTTTAAAGATTACAGCTTGACATCCCGTCCGAAGCCCTTAAACCGCTTCGGGTTGAGTTGGGTGTACAGAACCGTGTGCTGAATGTTTTTATGCCCCATGTAGGCCTGTATAGCCCTCGTATCGACGCCTTCGTCGGCGAGCTGATAGCCCTTTCCGTGACGAAGCATGTGAGGGTGAACGCTCAATTCTAGGTCAGCCTCGACGCCGGCCCTTGCGACCATCTTGTGGACCGCGTTGGTCGTCAGGGGTCCTTGGCGCTCAGACTCGAAGACAAACTCTGTGGAAGCATAGTCTCGCCGGAGCTTCCGCAAAGCCCGGATTTCATCTCCTTCCAGGTAGTGAACAGACGCGTCGCCGTTTTTGAGCCGGTTAACATGCATCCGGCCCCGGTTCAAGTCTATCTGGTCCCAGTGGAGGTCAATGGCCTCGCCGACCCTCAGCGCGTGCCGGTACATAACCAGGATTAGCAGGCTGTCCCGTTCGCCATGTCTGCCCAGGCTTTTAGCTGCTTTGATGAGCTGGTTGACCTCGGGAACCGTCAAATACTCCCTGGAGCGCTTCTCAAGATTCGGTATCTTAAGCGGTGGTCCCTCTAATTTTTTCTTCTTTGACTTGGACTTTACCGAAAATGATGCTCGGGCAACTGTTTTTCCCATGTCTCAAATTCCCCGCCTGTCTATTTCCTTATTATAGATATTCCCGATAATGGTCATTTTCGGTATTGTTTTAAATTCCATGCCGTTCACTGGTGAGAATTTCGTCTTTAGCTATAGATATTATTAAATACGGGAAACGCCCTAAAGCATCAGACTTTGGGGGAATATGTTTGAGCAAAAACGTTTTGAGCAAAATACCTGCTTTTTCAAAAAATATGCCTTTAATTTGTTCAAAATCATTTCTATGAAGCGGATAAACGGTGAATTTCCATTGGTTAGATTTTCCATCGTAACGCACCATAATTAAACGCTGCTGATCGGTTTGCTCTAGGCCACCCTGTGGTTTGGTCACAGACGTCCAAGGGTGAAAAGTGATTTCGACTGATTCTTGAAGGTTTGGCGGAAAGGTTTTTTGGATGTCGGCCATCTTCATGGGGTGACAAGTCAAAGCAGGGATTTTAGACCTTTTACAGCTGATTTGCGGCAATTTTTCCAGTTTTTGCATTTGCTTGTCACTGATTTCTCGTTACCAGTCAGTTTCGGTAATGTTATTGTCTACACAAGAGGGGAAGGTCTAAAGTTTAAGCTTATAGGCCGTCCCAGATCAATCATCAGACCTAGAGGTCTTGGGAATCTCGTTGAGCTTTAGTTCTAACTCTTCAATCGTTGGGAGGCTGCCCTTCATACTTTCAGGCAGGGATTCAGTTAATCGAATCTCTGAGATTCCAATTGGTTTGTCAATTCCACGAAGAGCGTATTCTGCGATTAGCTTATTTTTGCTTTTGCAAAGTAGCAAGCCAATGCTTGGCTTGTCGTCTGGATGCCGAAGAATATCATCCACTGCCGAGAGATAGAAATTGAGTTTTCCAGCATACTCAGGCTTGAATTCTTTGGACTTTAGTTCGATTACAACGTAGCAACGTAGGCGAAGATGGTAGAACAGCAGGTCTAAGAAGAAGTCCTGTTCACCGATATCCAGATGGTATTGCCTTCCGACAAATGCAAATCCCACTCCAAGCTCAATCAGGAAGTGTTGGATATGGTCTACCAGCGATTTTTCAATGTCGCGTTCGTGAGCCTCAGCGTCCAGAGACAGGAAATCGAAGTTGTATGGGTCTTTCAGTAACTGGTTAGCTAGATCGGACTGAGGTGATGGCAAAGTTCTTGAAAAATTAGTGATAGCGCTGCCTTGTCGATTGTATAGGTCCTGTTCGATTTGAAGTTCCAAAATCGAGCGCGACCATCCGTACTCTGCCGTCTTTGCGACATACCAGCTTCTCTCCTGAGGGTCTTTTGCCTTGTCTAGGATAATGCTGTTGTGACCCCAGGGAATTTTTGCCACAGCTGTGGCAAAAATTCCGGAACTGTCACGGTACGCCAAATAGAAAGACCTCATCCGATATAGATTCCGCTGAGAAAAGCCCTTCATCTCGGGAAAGGAAGAGGTCAAATCCTTACTTAGTCTCTCTAGGATGCTATCACCCCAGCCAGCGTCTTCTTGCCGTTGTACGATTGCCTTTCCAATGTTGTAGTACATCTCTATAACTTGGGCATTGACAGAGGCTGCCGCTCGAAGCTGCGCTTCTTGGATTTGCTGTTTGAGAGAGCTAAAGAATTCAGCATAACCAACTAGACTCTGGCTAGATGACCCTGACGTGGCGCCATTGTTCAAGTCATTGGTGCTAAGTTTCTGTGCATAAGGCTTCTTCTTTTTCATTCAGTAAGCTCTTCCATGGCTCTTAGCTTATCGACGCTGCTCGGCAAAGTATAGCGCCTGGTAGTCTCTAAGCGCTTGTGCCCACCAATTTCTGCTACCAAGACTAAGTCGTTGCCGTTGCGCACCAGGGCAGTCAGTAGGGTGTGTCTCAAAATGTGGGCCGAAATCTCGATTCCGGCATCTTGGCCAATTTTGCGGACAATTAGGTCAAGGGCCGATGTAGACATCCTGCCGCCTTGCTGATTAACAAAAAGGGCAGATTCCGTTTCTTTGCCGTCGAATCTCTTGGCTCGCTCTTGCAGCCAAGCCTGAATGGCTTCGCAGGTATCGCCGTTTAGGGGGACTTCGCGGTAGCGGCCGCCCTTGCCGTTGCGAACAATTATCCTGGTCTTGCGCCCTTGGGCGTACACGTCGTCTAAGTTCAGGGCGGCGCACTCTGATATACGAATTCCGGTATAGAGCAGGAGGGTGACGACCGCCCGGTCTTTTGCCCGCCTGGCGCATTCGGCTGCCCGGATGAGCTTTTTTTGTTCGTTTTTGGTTAGAGCTCTGGGGGCTTCTGCCGGCAAGTCTTCTCTCTTGACTTTTGTTTTAGGTAAGCCAAGGAACTGATAGAAATGGTCGGCGGTTGCAAGAGCTGCGTTGACTGTGTTTGGGCTGGCCTTGTGCTTCTGTTTTAGGAACCGCTTGTAATCCTTGAGAATGTAATCGCGCTCAGTTGCGTCCTTGAACGGGTTTTTGTAGTCCTCATCAGAGGAGCCCAGGTAGCCCAGGAAATGATTTAGCCTGGAGCGGTAGGCTCTTTTGCTATGGTCTGATAAAGGTTGCTTCTCAAGCCATGCCTGGTATTTTGCGAAGTGGCCGGCCGCGGCTTTCAAGAGGGATTTGTTCAAAGTTTTGCCTGGGCGTTCTTAATATCACAAGAGATTTCCCGGAATCGTACCATGGCCGACGGCAGTCGGTTCCCTAATATCGCAAGAAAAGAATCCGGAAACTTGGGATATTGCCACTTATCACAAGTTCGTGTTCTGTTTTGTGCATTTCGTCTCGGCAGCAACAATGTAGCTGTCCAGTACAGTTCTTGTCATCAGCAGCTATAATTATTTTTCAAATTCCAGCCGGATGAATTTCAATGTCGACTGCCTTGCCCTTCTCCGATCTTACCTATGCTCGCCAGTACTTTCTTGACCGCGCTCAAGAATTGATAGCTGTCGCTGGCACGCCTTGGGCATTCGCAGGAGCCGCCTGTTTGATTGAATATATGGCCAAAATGAAAAAGGGCGGTGCTACAGACCAATTCGATTTTATTGATTTCATTCGGGATGAGATGCCTGATTATGGCAACTTTGCTTATTCAAATCCCAACAGAAGAAAGCAGCGTGGCAATACCTTTGACTCGACGACTCAAGATCTTCCCGAGCAAATGTATTACATTCTTCGATGCGGATTGCTTCACCGGTTCTCAGTTGTTCCATCCATAACTGAGCGGAATAACGGGGGGCGTGACCGTTCGATAGTTATGATTCATCGTTCTAACGCCTCCCAAACTCACCTTTCTAAATATGTGAATCCGCTAGTCTCAGACGCTGCATATTTTGTGGCTGAGGATTTTATTGAAGATATTCGTTGTGTGACAAAGAGTCTGTTTCTGAAGCCTGCCAACCATATCAATATTCTTCAGTGCCTGAATGATTGTCCTCCGATTTTTCTGTTTTAAATCTTGTGATATCGCAGATTATCACAAGTTTTTTGATCGGCTATCTTTTCATCAGTGAACAGGCCCAAAAGAGAATCGGTAGCTAGCTTCATCTAGGTGAAGCCGATTGATGCTATCTACCTTAATCTTTCCGTTTCTAATAGGATGACCAAAAAGAGCCAGATTAGGAATCTCAGTTGACTTCAACTGGCTAAAATATGACCTGAACAAAATGCCATCGTACCGGCGCTTTCTTGCTGAGTTTGCAATAAGCGTAAGAATTTCATATGAGGCTGTCTCTGCCGACATAAGGAATTTGATGGCTAGATCCAAGCTTTCGAAAGGTGTATTTCCTATTGGCCCTTCGGCTGTCAGATCTAAACATTTGAATTCCTCTGTAGCTCTGAGCGTCGCAACGTAACATTCATCTGCTATCGTGACTCTGCATTCGTGAATACAGATTTCTAGGTCTTCGGATCCATAAAGGGTCGGAAAACCATCATTATTGAATCTGGCCTTGCTCTTGCCGGGAGGAGCAGAATCGAATTGAAGAGGTTCTCGCGGATCATCAAGATTGCTTCTTAGCCGAAAAATTGTTTTCTCCTGATTAAGGATAAAACTCGGGTAATGCTCAAAGATTTGATCTAGGACCTTGTTTCGTTCTTTACCTGAACCCTGAAGTGCCTCCAATTGATCAACGTATCCGACTCTCCACATTGGTGGTCCGTATAAGAAGAATCCCTGCTTTAGTGCTTTTTCTATTTGTTGCGCGTCACACTCTAGCCAGTCTGGAAATAGAAAGTCTCGTTTTTGAAAATGGTAATCGTTCAATTGAAGTGTCCAGGAACCCCCAAAGGTAGTTCTGCTCCATGAGCCTTTTACGAAAAATTCCATTGCTAGCTCTTCGACAGCTTCTCTGCTGAGCTTCAGACCTTTCGAGCTCTGGCAATTTACGCATTCTTCTGATTTGTCTACTCCAAGTTTGATTGCAGTTTGGATCAATCCAAAATCACTGAAACACATTGAGCAAAGTATGAAAGGCATTCTCAGCTAATATCCTTGAGTCAATATTTTAAGGTCATTATAGCCCGATGACTATCGGCCGGATCGACCGCCAGGTATTCTTGAAGCTGGCTTAGGTTGCTGTGCCCAGAGATTTCTTGGATGGTCCGAAGCGGGATGCCTGCGCGGGACATGTTGGTCAGGCAGGTCCGCCTCATCGAGTGGCTTGAGGCGCCGTCGACGCCGATTGAATCAAAAGCTTCGTTGAGGATGTTGTGGGCGCGGACTCTCTTTATGTGCTCTTCCGGGTCGTCGGTGGAAGGGAAGAGCCAGGGCGATGGGGTGCCGAGATCGTCGAGGTGGTCCAGGGTTTTCTTGTAGGCCTGGAGTTGTTCGCGGAGTTTGGGGTGGATGGGAATATTTGAGTAGACGGTGTTTTTCTTTTTGAGGCGGGTGACTTTTAGAATATTTTTGATGCCACCGCTGGTGGTGTAGACATGTTCTTGTTTGATTGAGATTATTTCCGATATGCGGAGACCGGTGTAGAGGCCGGTGGCGAAGAGGAGTTTGTCTCGAGGTGACTTGAGCACCTTGAGAACGTTTCCGATCTCTTTAGAACTAAGAACTTTAGCTTTGCCTGGCATGTGAACAATACTTATATATGAGTCAATATTGTTTATTATAACCGGGGTGGTTTTGGGTGCAAGGGCTAGGAGGGTCGTGGGGTAGGGAGTTTGTAGTAAACGAAATATCCCTTTTGTTTATCACAGGTTGGCTTGTGCTCGCCTGTTGACTTCTTTGGCGTGGATGATACATAATGTTGGTAGATATATATAAATACCGACAAAACGTAACATGTCCAAACGACAATCAGAGCTACTTCGATTTATCTCTAAGTCTGGAATCATCCGCCCTCATGAAATAGTTCAACAGGGCTGGAGACGTTCGGAACTCGCTCGCCTGGAAGCAAACGGAAGTGTCAGCCGTATCGCAAGGGGGCTCTACACAGTAAGGACAACCGATAGTCAGACTGAAAATCACGGTCTGGTGCAGGTGGCAAAGCGGGTTCCTAATGGTGTTGTTTGTCTCCTGTCGGCACTTCGGTTCCATAATATGACCACCCAGTTGCCGCATGAAGTCTGGTTGGCTATAGGCAATAAGGCGCGCAGCCCTAATGTCGAATACCCTCCGCTGCATGTAGTTAGGTTTTCAGGGGTGGCTCTTTCTGAAGGTATTCAAACCACTGTAGTTGAAGATGTAGCGATAAGAATCTACTCTCCAGCCAAAACTGTGGTTGACTGTTTTAGGTACCGCAATAAAGTCGGTATAGACGTAGCCATAGAAGCTCTTAGAGAATGCAAGAGAAAGAGACTTGCTACTATTGACGAGATTTGGCACATCGCTCAGGTGTGTCGAATCGGAAAAGTAATCGAGCCTTACCTTCAGGTGGTGGAATGAAGAATATTCCAGACTCGGTCCGGCGCCGTCTTTTCGATGTAGCTAAGGAACAGAATGTCGAATTCAACAGCCTACTCATCCGATATGCAATCGAAAGGACTCTTTATCGATTGTCTGTGTCAGAGTTTGCAGACCGCTTCCTATTGAAGGGAGCACTGCTGCTTTCTGTCTGGAGTGAAAGACCGTATCGGCCTACGCTTGATGTTGATCTACTAGCGTTTGGCGATTCTTCAGCTTCTTCTATGGAATCAGTGTTCCGGCAGATTTTATCTATACCCTGCTCAGATGATGGATTGCAATTCTTGCCCGAAACAATGGCTCTTGATGCGATTAAACTAGGTGATGAATATCAAGGACTCAGAGTCACCTTTAGATGTGAGCTTGCAAAAGCGGTGATACCAGTGCAAGTTGATATAGGATTTGGTGATGCGGTAGTGCCCGGTCCATTGGAAACAATATATCCGACTATTTTAGAGCTACCGGCACCGCGAGTGCGTTCTTATCCCCGCGAAACTGTTGTTGCTGAAAAATTCGAAGCTATGGTTAAGCTGGGTGCTGCAAATAGCCGAATGAAGGATTTCGCGGATATCTTTTATTTGGCTTCCAAGTTTGAGTTCGAGGGCAATTTACTTGCTGAAGCCCTCAAGGCAACATTTTCGAGGCGCAATACTGAACTACCGGTCGTTGCTCCCTTTGCCCTTACCGAGAACTTCTATCTACGTGAAGATCGGCAGAAGCAATGGTTTTCCTTCCTAAAGAGGAGCAAGCTCGTTGATGCTTTTTATGGATTTTCGGAAGTTTGCATTCTGCTCAGGGACTTTTTGCTGCCACCAGCAGTGTCGGCAGCAAGCTCGACGTCCTTTGAAAAACGTTGGCAGCTAGCAAAGGGTTGGTCTGCGTATTGACCGATCGACAACCGTAGTTCTTTACAACTGCCGTATTTGCCAGATCCTGCCCAGCGTCTGGCATCCTTGTTCTAAATATGCCTGATATTGGGGATTGCTGGCTGGGTTAGCCTCGGTAGAATATGCCTGATATTAGAAAAGGGGTTTGACCGTGGTCAGAAATAGAGTGCCGCTTCCGGTAGATACTAAATATTCGGTGCCGGCGATCTCAAGCCCCGCAGCGCCCCTCAAAGTGCTCAGGAAGTTTGAGGACTATCAGAAGGAGTTGGCAAAGCTGCCGCTATCTCCTCATACTAGGCGAGCCTATGAAACAGGTCTCCAGCACTTTTGGGGCTTTCTCGAAAGCCGATTGGACAAATATCCCACCGCTCTTACTGACGTTCATTCTCGCGATTATGTGACCAGGGATTACAAGCAGTATTTGAAAGTCGCAATGAAAAGTAGTCCTCAAACCGTAAATGCCTACCTGACGGCCATTGACTCTTTCTTCGTTTTCCTCGGGCTCGGAAAAGCCAAGGCTGTCCGCGAAACCCTGCCACAGCTAGTGCCACAGTCCCTGACGCCCCGAGAGCAGAAAGAGTTTTTCCGCGCTATCGAGCGCAGCAAAAGGCCACGCGACCGTGCTTTGGCGATATTACTTCTCAATACTGGAATTAGAATCTGTGAATGCAATAACCTGAATATCAATGATGTGCTCTTGACGGAGAGAAAAGGGCTATTGAGGATCCGAGCTGGAAAAGGCGGAAATTATAGGGAAATTCCTCTAGATACTTCCTGTCGAGTTGCACTGAGAGTGTGGCTTGATGAGCGTAGCCAAAAGTTTCCGGGCTCAGTCCACGAAGCCTTTTTCCTTTCTAACCGATGTCGTCGTATGTCGGTAGATACAATCGATCACGTCATACGGTCGCTCGCTCAGAGCGCCAAATTAGAGGGCGTCTCCGCACACACACTTAGGCACACCTGTCTAACAAACTTGGTTCGCAATGGCGTGGATGTCGTTTTGGTTGCCCAAGTCGGCGGTCATAAGAAGCTTGAAACGACTATGCGCTAAAGCCTTACCACGCATGCAGACCAGCTAGAAGTTTTGGAAAAACTTCCTCTCGATGACTGATACTGCTACCTCATACTATTGTTCTGCCGGCGGTGCGCTAAAGAGCTTCTGCCACCACGGTTTTTTTAGATCAAGGACTGTTTTCGATAGGTTTGAAAGTTGCTCTTCGACTGCCTTTAGTTGGGCATCCTTCTCAGCCTTAAGTGCTTCAATTTCCTGGTTCTTAACCCTTTCTTGTTCTTTAAGAGATTGTTCCAGGGCAGCAACCTGCTCTTTCGCTCTATCAGATTCTTCCTTTTCAGCCTTCAGTGCTTCAATTTGTTTTTCGAGCGCGGCAGCCTCAACGGCTTTCAGATGTGCTGCTTTGCGTTCATCTTCGGCTTGCTTTTGGAAATCAGGCAAGAGTTTGAGCTGTCGGCTTTGTTCCTGAAGCTGTTGTTCTTGAGAGCGAATGGTCTCTACCAGTGGTTTCATCATCTCTTCGGCTAGAAGTCTTAACCGGCTGCGTTCTTCTTCGACCCATGTTTGATGCTGTGACTCTTGAACCTCTTCATAGATGGTTTCGGCATCTACAGCTTCTTCAAGGGGCGGGAAATCGTTCTCGCCCACATCGGAATCCTGATCTAGCTTCATTTTCGAGGCTATTTCTTTCGTAGGATAGATTCGCCACTCTTTTACGCCGTAGGCGTTCGTCTTCTGCGTACCTTTGAGGTCGCCTTTGGCTAGTCTTGAAGTGATAGCCCGGGTGGTGAGGCCCAATGCATCAGCAGCTTCTTTGACAGTAACCGTTCTCATATAGCAGCTCCATATCTAGTATTGTTCGATTCTATATATCGAAAAGGAAAGCGCAGAATTATTATAATCAAAAGTGGTTATTCCGACGCAGAAAACCTCAGAAGTTTTTCTGTGGTGGCACTTCCGGGCATTCTGAAACTCCTACCCTGTGGCTGATTTCGGGTTTCCTCGTTTCTTCAATTTTGTTTCCTCGATTTACCTGCCTTTGCTGTGGTGGCATATGCGGTAGCAATATTTATCAGCCGGTTCTTTAGTTATCCTCTTTTTTGTCGCTCAACTTCGCTTCTGGGCTGCCGGTTTGCGAGGAAATGGACTTTCGCTGCATGCGGAAATCGATTATCAGAAGCGCGGAAATGCTTCCGGGCATTTCTTCGGTGCGAGGAAGTGTCTTTCTTCGCTCGTTTCCTCGGGGCTGGGAAGTGCCCATTTTCGACCTTCCGCACTTGTGAGTTCTTGCTCGGATTTTCCGCATTTAGGAAAAGCGGCGAGGTAAATCTTCAAAAGCGCTTGCCAAAACATATTATTCTGATATCGTTAGTGGTGCCTTTCGTTACTAAGCTAGAAAGTCCACAAGTTGCTCATAGATAGCCAAGACGGCGTTTACAAAATCGCAAAGCCCATTTCCTCGGTTGATATAACCACTCAATCCTATATATTTCCGGGCCATAAATTCGTTTCCGCGGCCCGGAAACGTTATAGATCAAAAATTGATCAATCTATATCCAAAAGGCTAACTGGCGCCTCAATACCCCACCAATGCCCAAACGCAGAAATTTCGCCGCCCGCGGAAATGCCGCTTCCCATCGGCCTAAAGGATCTAAAGTGTTGATCCTTTAGGAAGCACCATTTATAGTGGCAGCGATCGACTACTTGGCAATATTTCCAATCGTATGTCGATCAAATATCAGACCACGATTCCGACCTTCACCGAAGTATCCGATAAATCTCCCTAGAAAGAGAGCCCGAAAATTAGCACTTCAGTATTAGGTGTCCAGAACAACGTAATAGCACCAGAGCAATTCGATGGCGACCTGCTTCCGAAGCGTTTCCTGGCTCTATTTCCGCAGCGTTTCGGCTCGACTTTCCGCGCCATTGGTAGTACTACCTGGCGTGCCATGAGTCAGTTCCACTATTTGGAGGATTGCTCGATACTTGCGTCATTGAGCTCTTCTTCAAAAACTGTGCGGGCTTGTTTGCTGGATAAAAAGACAAGATTTCTCGCATTGTCTTGTCCAACTGGCGATGAAGATATCGACCTTGAACCTGCCAGACTTGTCGTTAAGCACCTTCGCGCTGGGGGTTTGAAACCCGTTCTTTATAAAGAATCTGGCTCAAACGCTATACAGATTTTCCTCGCCTTTTCCGAGCTTATTGAGACAGACTATACGACCTCAGTGATTGCTTCCTATTTGAACAACAAGGCGGTCGTCATTCACGATGCCAGAACACCTTTTGTTCTGCCGCTCCAGAAAGGTTTTGCCTGGCTAAATGACAATTTCTCTATCAAAGTCGAGTGCGACCAAATTGGCATGGAAGCTGCAATGGCTATGTTCTTGCATGACTTAAGTTCAAACTCTGTATCGTCCGATGTACTGGAAAGTCTTTCTAATACTGAAGGAGCACTTTCCTCGAACGAGGGTCCAGGCTTAGAGACTCTGGAAGATATGGAACTTGAAGTTGGGCAACCTGACCTAGAAGAGACACTGAAGGAGCGGTCTCAAGCCGCTCATGATATCGATATTCACGTATCGGCGACCATGAAGTTTCCGCCGGCCGAATTTCCTGTCGCCGCTACCTTGCCTACAGCGCCTGGTAGTCAGCAACTCTTGCTCTTTCCAGTTGATCCTCGAGTTGTTCAATTTGAGTTACCGAAAGAGCGGCCGAAACTTAACAAGCGGGCTCGTTCTGATTTGCCCGTCGATACCAAGCCGGAAGTTTTTGTACCTAAACTTTTCACTGTATTACACAATGACGCCCTGGGCGTCATGCAACCCCTAAAGGAGGCAATCGACAACTAGCCAATGAAAAAAACACCGCTTGCAGGCGGTGCTTTTGAAGATCACTTAACGGATCGGTTATGCGATTGATTCAGGAGTTTGGACGACGCCCTGAGATATCGCAAGCATAATGCACTGATCCGGCTAGGTCAACTCGTCTTTAATTAGAAAGAGGAACGCTTACGACTGGACTTAAACCTCTGGCAGCCCAAACAGCCCAGCCAGCTAGATTTTCTCGCGCAAAATATTTTTCGGCTCGCACGTACGAAGCTGTCTCAACTTTTCTTGGGCTGTTTCATAGATATGCATATATACTGCGTCCGATAGCCGGAGGACCATGGTTTTCCGCACAAGAGAATTGGTGCCTTTCAGACACCGAAATACTCAAAGCCGCAGCGTGCATACATCCGAACTATTACATTGGAACTCGCAGTGGAAAAGCCAACAAATATGCTGTCCTAGATATAGATAGTGGTAGTCCTTATCATAATGCAGCAGGCTTCTCTAAGATTTCCGCGCTCCTGCAGAAAGCTGGGATTGAAGGATTCAACTTATACCGGTCATCCTACTCCGGTGGTTGGCATATCTATATCTTTTTTGATTCTCCAGTGAGCAGCCGCGACCTATACCGTCAGCTGCACAAGCTATTTACTCTCCATGATTTTGAAGTAGCAAAGGGAAAACTCGAGCTTTTTCCAAACCCTGGAGATAAGTCACTTGGACAGGGCCTCAGACTTCCTTTGCAGCCTGGATTTGCTTGGCTCAATGAACACAATCAACAGGTCCGTGAAGAGCGGGATGAGATAAGCCCTAGCGAGGCAATACTTCAGTTTGTAAGTGACATTGAATGTTCAGTGAATCCGTATCAACATTTTCACAAAATGCGAGCCTTTATTGAGAGAACCGAAGCAACAAAGGCAGAAATAATAGTTCAGGCAAACTCAAAACTTCCGCGCTCAGAAGTCGTCCCATTCAGACCAGAAATTGCTCCCAAGGGAGGCGAGGAAGCGCAGAAATCGGTCAAGAAAATCTTCTATAAACTGCCGCCAGGAATAAACTGCGAGTCCTATCTTCGAGGCCGGCACTATTACGAATATGGATTGTCTGCCCCTGGCCAGCGTGCAGATGCAGTCTTCGCCATAGGACATTATCTGTTTTATGGTGATCCGGAGCGTATGATTCAGCCTCGGGGTTATGGCTTTGAAGACGAGCGCAAGTGGCTCATTGAGGAAATACTCAAAGCCAAGCACCATGGCATGAGCAAAGACATTACTTCCGGGCGCGCGGAAGCGCAGAAACATATCGAACGTGCAACTCATTGGCAGCCGCCCCATCGGCGCGGAAAAGAGGCGCAGAAATATGAACCAGTAGTTCCGATTTCCTGGGTCAAGAACAATGCGAATCGAGCATCGACCGCTCAGAAGAAAATCATTGCTGCTGTCGCTGATTTTAAGGAAGCGGGCACTCCGTTCAGTACGCGAGACATCATCCTTAAATGTGGCGTTAGCAGCCGCACACTCGACAAATACCCAGAACTTTGGAAACCAGCGATGGAAGAGCTTCGCTCTGGGCGCTTGGAAACTGCTTTACACGAATATAACGCTGTGGAGGGGGCTGCTTCACAAGAAAGCAAGCCCCCTTCCTCAGTAGAAGCAAAAGTTATGCCGCCAGGTCGTTTGGCAGCCCGCCGAATTTTGTATGAACTCAAAATGAGAGATCAGAGAGAGAATCGCAAAAAGGTGAATGACGGCAGGTGGTCCGAGAAGGCGGCTTCTGACAAGTGGCACGATAGAGTTGACGTTCTCCTCCAGAAAGACCAGCCAGAGTCCTCTGCGTCCGAATTACTTAGGTTAATCAGTCTTTTAGCTCAAGAGTTGCTGATTGCACCAAGTGAGGAGGACTGTGTTTGGTTATCTGGATATATTTCTAGTCTGAAGGAGAAAGCTCTGGCACAAGGTCAGCCAATTCAGCTCAATCTCTATGCAATGCAGCGATTTGCTTGAGTGTGATTTTGCAATTTAAATGGTGCACTTTTTTGCAACATAAATGTGGCTTGCAAGATAATTGGTGCAATATACAGGAGTATGGTATGAGTTCTAAAATAGCTGCTGCAGTTTGGTCTTCGAGTTTAGCATTTTGCATCACTGTTCTCCAGATGCAGGGTTAGACCGGTCGGATGCACCAAATATCGTGCAAAATATTGCACCAAAGAGCTTGCAAAGTCACAGCCTTTGTCTCAATTGTTTCTTGGCTGTGACTTTGCAAGCTGCTGGTTGCAACAATCAGCAACTTTCTGTTTCTGGAGCCAGGCGCCTGGGCAAAAAATGAAATGGAAAAGTAACTCTTTTTGCACGTGCTCTATGTTTACAGCACTTCGTAGCCATACTTCTGAATCCGGGGTTACTATTTTGCTCGTAGCGATTTACCAGCAGATGCGCAAGCAAGCCGGAGCAAATAAAGTTGTCTCTTACTGTTATGCAGTGGTTGCACTGTCAATGCTTCTAATTGTGTTGCCCACGTTGCTGCTGAGCAGCGAGATAGTACCGTCGGCGGTGAAACTCTGTGGATGTGATACCCCGGAACTTGCTGACCTGCTGGAAGATTATGGAGATAGGTGCCAGAGCCAGCTCCGGAAGCTTGAACTATATCAGGATGCACTGGATATGAGGGCGCGCGCAGGGCAGAAAGACGAAAAAACGGCGAAGACAATCTATAAAGTTTGGGACATTAAGCGCTATTGGCCGGAATACAGGAACACCTGGTTGAAGGAAGCGCTTGCAACTAAGTGCGCCATTCTTGGCTGTGACGCTGAAGAGACCATCCGGGCCAGAACAATGTGGGTAGTGGAACTTTCTCACCAGGGAAATCATAAACTTTCTACGCGGCTGATGCGGGAGAATCTCCAGTATCTGAAGCAAGCTCCTGGTGCCCATGACTATGAGATCGTCTCTATGCTGGAGCATATGAATGGTATTTTTAAAATGAACGGAGAACCACTGAAGGAGCGTGTTTTGCTTCTTGAAGAGGCGATAAAAATCAGCTCCCTCAGCAATTCGGGGTTCCTTGCTATGGAAGCAGAAAAATGCCGGTTATCGCTGGCCCAACTACGAAGCGAAATGCAGGAATACGATGAGGCAGAGAAGCAATTCAAAATTGCGCTTACCCTTTCTGGAGGACCTAGCCGGTGCACGAGTCGAAGCGTCCTTCAGGATTATGCAAAATTTCTTGAGCAGAGAGGGCATAAAGGCAAAGCGCAAGTCTATAACGCCCTGGCCGAGCAGCTGCCCACCGGGCGCTGCGGGACATGCGAACATTTAAGCTTCTGGAAGCAATGGGGTCTAAACTTGCCATTCTAAGGCAGTAATGCGGGGCGAATATCGTACCTGAGTGAAACGGACACTACCATTTCCATATTGACGGCAGAAACCTCGGTCGCCTCGACAGGCTCAGGCCTTCGAGCTTAACGTACGTTTTCGTTCCATTGCTACTCAGACCCCAAGTACTGGGCAATGAGGTGGCTTTCAAAGAAGAAAATGGCCCATTTTTACGCGAATCGTTGCCGCCCCTCATATTAGGATGAACGGCGGTGAGAGTAATGGTCAGAACCAGCATCAAAGAAGCTTGCAGGTTTGTGGAATGATTTAGACATTTTATTTTGGAAAGACCATTTCTGTATGGGGTTTGAACTGATACAATGAAGCCACTTTCGGCGGTATCAATTTATTTCGCTTGTTGGCCGGTCTCAGAAGTTGCAAGATGCACTTCCTGAGCCGGATTCTTTGTCTTCGCGATCTGGGAAAATTGATAGATGTCGACGCTACTAAGTATACTTTCTTGACAAGAATATTTATTGAGAAGATGTCAAATTCAGAAGACGATTGCACAAAATTTCAGAAGTCGGCTGCACGGCTGCAAAGTGGTAAGTGGCTTTCACAGCCGACCACCAATTTTGTGTCCGAAATCTTTAAAGGCGGTG